>SVGJ01000008.1 GCA_015056415.1 Clostridiales bacterium | reverse complement strand
CCCTGGCCCTGTGGCTGACGCTGACGGGCGCATCCGCGCTGATGCTGCTGGCGCTGCTCCGCCGCAGAAAGGCATAACCCCAACACATCGACCCGCCGGAGTGAATCCTCCGGCGGGTTTCCTTTGGGCCGGAAGAGGATATGAAAAGGCTCGCTTTCCGTGTTGGAAAGCGAGCCTTACGGTTACAGGGATCAATAAAGTTCGGAGGTTTTCAGCTCGTTGATGTAGCGTGCCAGGGCGTCCTGCCACGGGGGCAGGCGGTCGAAGCCGGCGACGTCCAGACAGGATTTGCTCAGGCGGGAGTTGGCCGGGCGCTTGGCGGGCGTAGGGTACTGGCTGGTGGGGATGGGCGTGACACGGCATTTGAGGTCGGCCTGACGCATGATCTCCGCGGCGAACTCAGCCCAGGAGCAGAAGCCTTCGTTGGTGGCGTGGTATACGCCGAACTTATTGGTCTGGATCATGTCGCAGAGCAGACGGGACAGGTCGTGGGTGTAGGTGGGGCTGCCGTACTGGTCGGCCACAACGCGGACCTCGGGCCGCTCGGCGCCCAAGCGCAGCATGGTTTTGACAAAATTGTTGCCGCCCTGGCCGAACACCCAGGCGATGCGCACGATGAAGAAACGGGTCATCAGGCTGCGGACGGCCTCCTCGCCCTGTGCCTTGGTCAAGCCGTAGACGTTCTTCGCGCCATAGGGGTCATTGACCTCAAAGGGCGTCTCGCCCTCACCGTTGAAGATGTAATCCGTGGAGACATACAGCAGCTTGGCGTTCACCGCCAGGGCGGCGCGTACCAGATTCAGCGTGCCCATGCCGTTGACGGCGGCGCACTTTTCCGGCTCCTGCTCGGCACGGTCCACGGCGGTGTAGGCGGCACAATGGATGATAGCGTCGGGCGCGTAGCCGCATACGGCGGCCATAACGGCCTCGCCGTCGGTCAGGTCGAAATCCTGATAATCCACGCCCTTGGCTTCGATGTTCAATGCGGCCAGGCGTTTCATCACGTCATAGCCCAGCTGTCCCGCGCTGCCGGTAACCAGTACTTTCATAGGCTGCCTCCGTTCCTCGCAATTGATCGGCCGATCATGCTCTTCTGGTTATTATACCACGCCTTCAATTGCTTGACAAGTGAAGCTATTGTGAGTAAGATGAAGCATACACCTGTTCCGCCGGAGGTTTGTTATGATGAAACGCATCCTTGCGCTGTGCCTTTGCCTGATGATGCTCTGCTCCCGCGCCTTCGCTGTGGAGGAGGGCTTTACCGTGCGCCATGGCGACCGGAATGACAAGCGCATCTGCATCACCGTGGATGACTGCAAGGATACCAGGGTGCTGCGGGACATCTTTGAGCTGGGACAGGAGCTGGACGTTCCCATCACCTTCTTCACCCTGGGCTATGTGCTCCTGGACGAGGACAGGGAGCTGTGGCGGATGGTGGCGGAATCCGATTGCGAGATCGGCAATCACTGCTACTGGCACAACAGTCTGGCCGCTCAGGACAGGTGGGGCATCCGTAACCTGCTGCTGCGCAACCAGGAGCGGCTGGACGAGGTACTGGGCTACCATTATCCCATGCAGGTGATGCGCCCGCCCTATGGCACGCTTTACGATTCGGACACCTCTGTGGGCTATGTGCTCAGCGCCATTGAATCGGCGGGATATAACCATGCTGTGCTCTGGGACGTGAGCCAGACGGATCCGGACAAGTGCATCCATGACGTGCAGAACGGCTCCATCCTTCTGTTCCACACCATGGTGGCGGATTACCGGTGCCTGCAGCAGCTGCTGCCGCAGCTCAAGGAGCAGGGATATGAGTTCGTCACCGTCAGCGAGATGCTCGGCCTGTCTGCGGTGGCCACCTCCACAGACCTGTATGTACGGGACTACGTCAAATAAAAAAAGCAAACGGAATGAACACAATTCAGCGGCTGATCTGCGGAAACGGATCAGCCGCTGCTTTCATCAGGCGGGGCAGGCTCCTGCGGATCGTTCTCCTCGCCGGTATCCACCACAACGGGCTCCTCGCCGGGAAGGGTGACGATAAACGCGTCCTCCTGTACGGCCTGCGGTTCGTCGCTGACAGGCATGGGTGCGGGCTCCTCCGGCGGGGGAGGAGTTTCATGGGCGCGGCGGATAAACAGCGCCGCGGCGATGATGAACAGTCCCAGGCAGCCCAGCCCCAGGAATCCGCCGGCGAACAGGAAGGGCTCATCCAGCGTGACTTGGAACCAGGTGCGCCCGTCTGCCTCCAGCCAGCTGCGCAGGGTGGGAAAGGCACGCTCCGCATAGGGCAGAAGGAAAGCCCCTGCCACGCATCCGGCCACGGCGCAAAGCCCCTCGAGGAATCGGTCGGCTCCCAGCACCGCGCCCGCGGTGGCGGGCGTCAGCCCCGACCAGCCCAGCGCCGCGCCAAAGATCGCACCGCCCAGCAGCGTCCCTCCGTCCAGGGGCGGTACGACGATGGTATCCACATCGATCACCGCCAGCCACATCATCAGGGCGGAGAGGATCCCACCGGCGCCCACGGCCAGCAGCAGGCAGCGCAGATGCTCCGGGGCCAGCAAGCCCACGGCGCAGCGCAGCTCCGCACGGCGGTGGAGCCCAAGCCGCTGCAGCGCAATGCCCAGCGCCAGTCCGGCAACGCCACCCAGCATCAGCTCCTTCACGTGCGCCGCCTCCTTTCCTTGACGCGGGCGGCGATAAGCGCTGCCAGCCACGCTGCTGCCCCAAAGGCAAAGGCGCTGACGCTGCCCTGCATCAGCCCCATCAACAGCCGTCCATTCATACGCCCCAATCCTGCTGCCAGCACCATCACAAGCCCCGCCGCGAAACACACCAAACAACCCTGCCAAGTGGAGCGCAGCCGGGGTTCCTTCCTGCGCCGGATCCGTCCCGGCAGCGCAGCCAGGAACGCTCCCGCCGCCGTCATGGCCCACACTGCCGCAGGATGGGCTTCAGCTGCCATGACCATCAGCGTCACCACAACCAAAGCCAGCAGAAACCACCCCTTGGGCCTGTCCATCAGATCACCCCCGTTTCATAAGGGAATCCACTTCCCGCAAAAAGCTACTCTCCCGCGTCGCGGTGCGCTCTCCGCGCACCGTGACCCCAACGATCACGCATCCATGCAACACACCTCAAAACGGGAGTCGAGAGGGCCGAAGGTCCTTCGCGGGATTCTTAAGGGCAGAGCCCTTAAGCGGAGTCCAGAGGCAGAGCCTCTGGCAGGATTGCCAAAGGGCAGAGCCCTTAAGTGGGGTCAAGAGGCAGAGCCTCTTGCGGCCTCCCAGGCGCGGCGGATGGCGGAGAGGATGTCGCCGTGGCTGTCGCGCAGGGACATGGTGGCGGAGGAGGTCACGTCGGTGAGCTGGGCCTTCTCTTCATCGGAGAGGGCGGCGTATTTGGTCTGATCGGCTTCGCTGCTGGCGTCCTCCTTCAGGGGGCGGCCGGTCTCGTCGGAGCAGAACTTGCCGAACCAGGATTCGATCTCATCCACCGTTTTGCCGGTGAAAAGCTGCTCATACACGTCCATCTGCTGCTGCCATGTGCCGGTATTCAGCTTGTAGTCATCGCCCCGCTGGCGCTTGCTGACCCAGCCGGAGACCTCCTCAAGAAAGGCTTCGTCAGTATCTTCGGTCTTGCCGGAGACCTTGCCCTGGGCATCATCCCACAGGGCGTAGCCGCCCTGACCGGGAAAGCCGCTGAAGTGGGGCATGGAGGCGCCGTCGTAGTTGGGCGTAGCCACCTCCAGCTGATCCACGTCCAGGCTCATCACCCGGCCCGAATCGTCAAACGTGCCGTGGGCGAAAACAACGTTGAAGGAATACACCTGCGCGCCGGTATCGTCCGTGCCGGGGCCGATGCGGCCGGTGGCCGTCATGCCCACACCGCTCATCGCACCCGTAGATGCGGACGTGTCAGGCTGCTGGGTCTGTGAGGGCTGTTGGCTGGCGGCGGGGGAGGTCTGCGTGGGTTCCTCGCCCAGGGCCATGCGAACGGCTTCCCTCAGGGCGTTGCTGGTCACGGTGGCGCCGCTGACGGCGTCCACATCCCAGGTGCCGGCGGACGCCATGGCGTCAGGCAGGGCGTCGATGGCCCGGGTGCCGACGCCCTGAGTCTCGTTGTGCTGGGTGACCTCCACCCGGCCGAGCTTCTCGCCATCCATGGTGACGCGAACCTTCAGCGTGCCGCCGTAGCCCTGGGCCTCGCCGGTGCGCTCGTCGGCGCTGGCCGCGCACCCGGACAGGGCGCAGACCAGCAGCAGGCAAAGGAGGATCTTCGCAATATTCCGCATACTTGTTCATCCTTTCGGAGAGTGTTGATCGCGGATATTGTGCGCCTGTCTGTTCAAATCCATTCATGAATCGTAACTTTTTTGAAATGAAAAGAAGGAACTTTTCTCGGCTGTGGAGAATGTTTGTATGAAGAAATAGGATTTTTGCGCTCTATCGCTGGAAGAAAAAGGCGCGGATATCCGTTTCCTGTGTGAGAACCAAATCAAGAACCTCGCGGAAGGCAGGTGCTTCAATCCATATGAAGAATCAGAAACGACGCGACCCCATCAAGGTGATGCTGATCTGGACGATCGTTCTGGCCGTTCTGGCTGCCGGCGCGCTCCTCCTGGGCAACGTCATCAGGGACTACCGCACCAATCTGCTGGCCAATATGCAGGAAGAAGTCAAGGAGATCAACACCCAGCGGGATCAGGAATACGCCAAGGCCATGGCGGAGTTCGAGGCTTCCACCCAGTCGGGCGCCAATCTGGCGTGGCCCGCCCCCAATGCTGAGGGCTGGGACGTGGTGGACCTGACCACCTATCCCCTGGAAAGCCCCAGCATGATCACCCTGAACCGTGCCGACATCATGAACAACGGTATGCTGCTGGTAAACCAGTGGCATTCCCGCCCCGATGATTTCAGCGAGGAGGCACTGGTCTCCATCGGTAATCATTCCAGTGGCGACATCCCGGTGAAGAACTATAACCTGCAGCTGTTCCCCGTGGCCATCGACGCCCTGAAGGAGGCCCTGGCAGACGCCAAGGCCGCCGGTCACGAGAATTACATGGTGGACGAGGCCTACCGCTCCTGGGAGACCCAGAACACCCTGTTCAACAAGTACATGGAGCAGTACAGCAGCCGCTACTCCGGCAACGAGCTCATTGAGCGCACCAAGCGCGACGTGAACTACCCCGGCACCAGCGAGTTCAACTCCGGCCTGGCCTTCACCCTGCGCCTGTACAAGAGCGGCGATTCCGCTGTGAACAGCTCCACTTACGTTGAGACCGAAGCCGGCAAGTGGATGAACGAGAACTGCTGGAGGTACGGTCTGGTGTTCCGCTTCCCCAAGGCGGATTACCCCGTCAAGGGCACCCAGGACAAGAGCTACAAGACGGGCGTTGCCGTTTCGCTGGACTGCTACCGTTATGTGGGCAAGGCTCACGCCGCGGTGATGCACCACCTGGATCTGTGCCTGGAGGAGTATGTGGAGTACCTGCAGGAGCACCCCCACATCGCCGTGTTTGAGGACGGCACCCTGCGCTATGAGATCGTCCGCCGTTATGTGGGCGACGAGGTGAACCCCGTTGAGGTGGAGATCAACACCAAGGCCGGTACCTATGTATCCAACCTGGACAACATGGGCGCGGTGGTCACGGTGTTTGAGTATTGATAAGCGATCAAAAAGCAGCTTGCTTGTGCAAGCTGCTTTTTTATGCCCGCTGACGGGCCCGCATCCGCTGCCAGTTGATGAAGCCGTACAGGTCGTTGATCAGGAACATCACAAAGCACAGCACCATGGGCAGGCAGGAAAGCTCCGTTATAGCCGCCAGCACCCACAGGATGATGAGCACTACATCGTTGGCGGCATAGGCCAGGGCGTAATAGGGGCTGCGCAGAAACGTCAGGTAGGAGGCGACAAAGCTCGTGGCGACGGATATGGTGCTGACCACCAGATTCGCCGTGCCCAGCGCCCTGAGAATGAAGTAGAAAGCAGCCGTCGTCACCACGGCCCACAGCGTCAGGGTGACGACCTGTCGTCTGTTCACATCCTGCACGGTCACCTCGCGGCTACCCTTGTAGGGGTGGCGCAGCCAGGAGACCACGGCCATCACCGCGATGGGGGCCGTCATGCACATATAGGTGATCATTTCCCCGTAATAGCGGAAGAAAAAAGAGATCACCCCGTAGAAGGCGGCGAACACCACCGTCAGCACCTGGCCCAGCACATAGCCCTTGGCCACGAAGATCAGCGCCGTGACGTCGATCAGGGAGGCGATGGCGGAAAGCCAGTCCCCGGCGCCGGAAAGCGCGAAGGAAGCGACGATCACCGCCATGGAGAACAGCCACAGCCGGCGCTCGCCTGGGGTCAGGTCACGGAATTCGTTCAGCATCAGTCATCCCCCGCGATAAAAAACGGCACCCCTTTGCGCGTCTCCTAAGACCTAACGACGCGCAAACGAATGCCTCAGCATCTTTGCTACCCGGTGGCAGCTGCTTTGGTTATAGCATATCCTGCGGGCTGCGTCAATACGGAGCCGCATCCGATTTGACAAGAAATTTGACGATAATATAAAATGTGTTACAAAAATATGAAAATTCCTGTTGACATTTCGCCTCGCCCGCCTTACAATAAAACATGGTAACCTATACAAAATCTGTTCATGGACGCAAGTCCATCTTGCATGATCGATATCGGAGGAATTTCTGATGCGGAAGAGCGTACGGGTCAAGGGAATCACGATGGTGGCGCTGGCGCTGCTGCTGGCAGCGGTGTGCTCTGCCGCGCTGGCTGCGCAGAGCTATCCCTTTTCCACTGTGACCAACGATCAGGTGAACCTGCGGCGCAATGCCTCGTCCACCTCGGCGATCCTTGCCAGTATCCCGGAGGGGAGCAGCCTGACTGTGGAGGGCCGGCAGGGCAATTATTATAAGGTCACCTATAACGGCCGCACCGGCTACGTCATCAAAAAGTATGTGGTCACCGATGCGGACGCCATCACCACGCCCGCCCCCACGGCCGAGCCCACCGCCACGGGCTACCCCTATGAGACCACCACCAGCGACCAGGTGAACCTGCGGGCCAAGGCCTCTGTTTACAGCCAGAAGCTGGCGTCCATTCCCGAGGGCGCTACCATCACGGTGAAGAGCGTTTCCGGCAAATTCGCCAAGGTGGAATACAAGGGCGAAGAGGGCTATTGCCAGAAGGATTACATCAACCTGAAGAAGATCGTGAAGGCCACTGCCACCCCAAAGCCTGTGGAGACCCTCTCCCCTCAGGAGAACGCCTCCAGCTATGTGGTGCTGCAGAAGGGCTCCACCGGCAGCCACGTGACCGCCCTGCAGGAGGCCCTGATCGAGCTGGACTTCCTTTCCGGCAAGGCTGACGGCGTGTTCGGCGCCGGTACGGAGAAGGCAGTGATCGCCTTCCAGCAGAAGAACGAATATCCGGATACCGGCGTGGTGGACGCCAACCTGCAGGCCTTCCTGTACAGCGGCAAGCCCAAGAACGCCAAGGGTACCAAGACCACCATCAAGACGCTCGCGCCTGTGTCCGGCGTGATCATCCGCCTGAACAACAAGGGCGAGTTGGTCGAGACCGTGCAGACCCGCCTGCAGGAGCTGGGGTACTATGCCGGCGAGATCTCCGGTACCTATGACAAGGCAACCCAGGCGGCCGTGAAAGCCTTCCAGAAGAAGAACGACCTGAAGGCTGACGGCGTCTGCGGCTCCCAGACCCAGACCATGCTGCTCAGCGGCAGCGCTGTTTCCGCCACGGCCACCGCCACGCCCGCTCCCACCGCTACCCCCACCCCCGCGCCTACCTTCCAGGTGCCTGAAAAGACGGTGCGCAAGGGCTCTTCCGGCGCGGACGCTAAGCTGGTGCAGCAGCGCCTGAAGGACCTGGGCTACCTGACCGGCAAGGTGGATGGCGAGTTCGGCGTCATCAGCGTGACGGCCCTGAAGACCTTCCAGAGCCGTAACGGCCTGACTGCCGATGGCGAGGCAGGTACCGCCACCTGCAAGGTGCTCTTCAGCACCGGCGCGCTGGCGGCTGACCAGTTGGCCACGCCCGCGCCCACGGCGCAGACAACCGCCGCTCCCACCACTACCTACGCGCCCATCACCAGGGATAATGTGGTCACCGTGAAGCTGGGCGTTACCGGCGACGCGGTGTCCCGCTTGCAGACCCGCCTGACCGAGCTGGGCTACTACAATGCCAACGTGGACGGCAAGTGCAAGGCCGATGACGTGGCGGCCATCAAGGTTTTCCAGAAGAAGAACGGCCTCACCGCCGATGGCGTGGCAGGCTATAATACGCAGGTGAAGCTCTACAGTGTCACCGCCCTGACCAGCACCGGCGCCATTGCCGGCGGCACGGTGGATTCCTTCACCACCCTGCGCAAGGGCGACGTGAGCAATGAAGTGAAGGAGATGCAGGAGCGCCTCATCGAACTGGGCTACCTCTCCGGCAAGGCGGACGGCAACTATGGCCGCCAGACCTTTGAGGCCGTGTACGCATTCCAGAAGGCCAACGGTCTCTCCCGCGATGGTGTGGCGGGCGCGGCCACGCTGAGCAAGCTCTATTCCGCCACCACCGCCCAGGCTCAGGCTACCGCCACCCCGGCCCCTGCCACCACTACCCTTCGCAAGGGTGACGCCAACAGCGCCGTGAAGGAAATGCAGGAGCGGCTGATCAAGCTGGGCTATCTTTCCGGCAATGCGGACGGCGACTTCGGCGTGCAGACCTATCGCGCGCTGGTCTCCTTCCAGAAGAGCAATAAGCTGGACGCTGATGGCATCGCCGGCGCCAAGACCCTGGCTGCTCTGAACAGCGCCAATGCCATTTCCGCCGGCGGCAGCGGCAGCAGCACCGGCTCCGGCACCACGGTCACCACGCCCTCGGCCAGCGTGTCCACGCAGTACTCGGCCTCCAGGGTGCAGTATCTCAACTGGTACACCAGCATCAAGGCCCAGGCGAAGAAGTACCCCTACGCCACGGTATATGATTTCTCCAGCGGCATCAGCTGGCAGGTGCATATGTTCTCCCTCGGCGCCCATGCCGATGCCGAGCCCCTCACCGCGGCGGATACCGCCAAGCTGGAGAAGGCCTTCGGCGGCAATACCTGGACGCCAAAGGCAGTGTGGGTCGTCTTTGGAGATGGCAGCATCTACATGGCGTCCACCCACTCCATGCCCCACGATCCCCAGCACCGCACGGATAACAACTTCGATGGTCACCTGTGCATCCACTTCCCGCGCACGGCGGCCCAGGTGGCGTCCATCGGTCCCTATGCCACCAGCCACCAGAACGCCATCGACGCCGGCTGGACCAAAACCCAGGACATGATCCGCTAAAGGGGACGCTGCCCCCTGGACATCCGCCTAAGGGCGCTGCCCTGACAACCCGGCAGGTGGATAGCTTCTTCAAATTCATCAGTTGGTTCGCGAGGCTATACGGCAGAAGTTGAACGCAAAAAGAAGAACACGCAATGAAGCCAGGTTTCAGTTGCTTCATTGCGTGTCTTTTTGCATTATCAGATTGCTTTACTCTTGTGTCTGACAAGAACCATGACCGTTAGACTGACGATGCTAATAAGCATTGTTGCGAACCATAGGACATTGCTGGAGTTATCACCCGTCTGGGGGATATCGTTCTTTTCCACCACTTCAAGCATGAACACCGGACTTTCGGTTTCACCGTTTGCGTTGCTTACAACGCAGTAATAGGTAAACCCGTCGTTGTTCAGATCTACGGCGCTGGTGGTATATTCGGGGTCGGTCGCCCCCTCGATCAGCACATATCCCATTCCGTCATAGCGATTGACATACCACTGATAGCGGTTGGCATCGATAGCTGTAATCGTCATGGTACCTTGTTGCCCCTCACAAATGGATACAGTTTGCGGGGTCGTAGGCCAGGTGATCACGGGCTCTTTGCTCAAAACGGGAATGCTTTCCCATACAGCAAGAACTGTCAGATCTGTTGTCACATTGATAGTGCTTCCTTCTGCATATTCGCTTCCATCTATGTTCCATGCCATAAACTGATGTCCGGCGGGGGCAGTAAAGTCGCAGGGAGGCAGTGTATACAAGCCGGAAGGAATGCGGACAACTGCCATCTCACCTGTGCCGCCATTCGCATCATAGGAAACAGTATATACATTGGTGTTGTTGGAGAAGGTTGCGGTATAGGTTACATCACCCGTCACAGCAGAAACAGCAGGGCTCCATCCCTTGAAGGAATAGGAGTACTGTGCATCTGCTGGCTTGGAGGGCTCTGCACCATCGTAGGTGGGCGTTGAGCCGTAGGCCACGTTCTGATCCTTCTCCAGTTCAGTTCCATCCTCATTTTGCCACAGGACAGTATAGCTATAGGGTGTGAACTGCGCACTTATCGTTACATTACTGGCAGGCATTTCAAACGTAGTTTGGCCATTCTGCTGCATGGTCGAAACCAGTGTGCCATTTTCATCAGTAACAACGATGCGATCCAGATAGTGTCCGGCAGCGGCTTCGGCAGTAACAAAAATCTTTTTGCCGGCAATGGTCGTTTCAGCATCAGCTGTTACCGTGCCGTTTTCAATCTCCTGATCGATGGATACACGATATTTGTTCAGCGGTTCGCCGATCATATAGTAACTCAGATGGGATGTGGTAAAGACCATGTATTCACCATCGACTGTCGCATTCATATTAGTACGGGTATTGTCTTCCTCCAGCCGATAGACGACGCAATATTCGCCATTTGCATCCTTGGGAATAGGAATCCTGATGGTCAGTTCACCCGAGGGCTGGATCTCTTTTCCGTTTTCGCGGAGCGTGATGCTGTAGATGCAGTGTGTCAGCATGTCGGCAGTGAGCGACGAGGGGAATTGCAACAATTCCTCGCTTTCGATAACAAGATACGCGTCCAGAACTGTTTCAATACCGAAGTATTCGTCTTGGCTGACAATGACAGAGTGGTCGATAAGTGCATCTTTGAAACGAGTGTGTTCTCTTACATCAATCTCCAGATTGGGTGATAGCAGTAAACAACGATAATCGTCGCTCTGAGCCTTTGCTTCCATAAGATTTGGTAACATAAGTGGAAGTTTTAAGACAGGGATCCAGATGGTAAGTGCAGTCTCGAGAACTCCAATGCCATGTTTAGGAAGTGCCTGCACAAGATAATCATCCATGCTTTCCATATGCATTTCTTTAGCAATTTCATCAAATATAGTACATAGCGATGGATATACATCGGTTATTGTATCTTGATTTACGTCGTTTATCACAATTTTGGAAATAGCATTTGAAAAATCTTTCAGGTGGGAAACTCCAATACTTTTGATGATGTCCTTAACAACAAGTTCTGTGACATAGGGATCAAAAGTGGCTGCATCCACAAAATCAAAAGCGAATCGAAGTATATAGTCTACCCAGGTATACATGGTTATGTATGGGCCAACTTGGCCATCTATACCGTCAAGGGAAATGATCATTTCAGAGTCTTCGGGTATTGTTAGTTGTATTCTGGTCATCTCAGAATACTTCTGCCACCATGGATCGTCATTAAACAGAATTTTTACATAGATGATTCCATTATATATCACTTCCAAACCCGAGCCATAGGAAGCCCAGGGTTTTATTGGTTCAGCTTGGGATAAATTCCCATCTTTGTCACGAACACCAACAAGGCCATACGAATGCGAACGATTAAATGCATAGAAAGAGACGTGATGATTGTTGTCCTCATCAACTGAACATTGAAACCCAGTAATATATAGTTTTTCACCAACAATTTCAAAGCCGTTAAAGCCTTTTGTTCTCAAAAAATGTTCGCATGTATAATAATTGCAGGAATCGATCACTTCATAAATCAGTTCAATGGATTCACCGGTTGCATTTTCAGTAAAAGTGATACCTGTCGTTCCTTGTTGAAGACCGGTAAACGTGAAAATATAGTTATCCTCGTTCTTCTGCGTTTTCGATAACTTCAGCACTGCGGGATCGGAAATAGAGACAGAATAACCCTCCTGAGGCGTGCTGAGAACGTCATTGACCAGCAGCTGCAGCAGGATGCTGAGTTCCTCACCGTCAAGAATTGCGACTTTTCCTGCCTCGGCATACGCGACTACTCTGGGAACATAGATATCAGCCGGGCTGATCGTGAGATAGGTGGCGCTGTTGATCACAGAGGGAGCAAGTTCATACTTGGTCTCTTCAGATGTACTGTTAATAAAGGGCGAGTCGGCAATCTCAGTGACGTTTGATGAGTTTGATCCGGTTTTCACCGAGAGACGAGTGAAGGCTTTCGGTGAGATGGTCAGCGTACCATCAGAACTACCGCCATATCCCTTGCCAATCAAAGCGGGATAATAGGTTCCGTATCGTGTTTCCCATTTCGCCGTAAGCGTTCCGCCCGTTATGGTAACTTTGCCGCCGTCAGCATTTTGTCCACCGCCGATGGCGGCGCCGTCGTTTGCGCTGCCGACAACGGTAATTTCACCACCGTTGATATTGATCGTTCCACCGGCGACTCCAGCATTGCCGCCAATAGAAGCGCCGAAATAGCCCGCCCGCGTGGAAACCGTGCCGCCGTTGATGGTGACGGTATGGTTTTGTCCGCCGCCGATAGCCGCGCCGCCGCTGCCCATGACTGTTGCGCACTGGGCGATCACGGTTCCGTTGTTGATCGTAACGGAGGAGCCGCTGCCACCGCCGATGGCAGCGCCCTCGTTGGCGGATCCTTGAGATGTAACGTAGCCGTCGTTGATGATCGTCTGGCTGTTTGCACCGCCGCCGATACCCGCAACCGGGAAGGAGCCACTTACATTGACAGTTCCGCCGTTGATAACGATTGTACCATTGTTGCCACAATAGATACCATCAGAATTCGCGGATTTTACCGTGATACTGCCGCCGTTGATCTCAATATAGCCACCGCTTGAATTTTCACCGCCGAAGGTGACGCTTCTGTTGGAACCGTTGGCGACGATGGTGCCGCCGTTGACAATGATCTTTTCAAAGTTGTCGCCGCCAAAGGCATAGCCATATGTTCCGCCGGTGGAGGTGATATTGCCTCCATTGACGATGATCGTTCCGCAATTTTCCGCACCAATGCCTATACCCCAGAAACCAACGCCCTGAGCGACCATGCTGCCATCGCCTTCAATGATCAGCGTTGATCCCTTTGGAACATAGATACCCCTGTTGAATTTATTTTCGCCTTGCAGCTGCATGGTAAGCGTCTTGCCGGCATCCACATACAGCGCATCTGCCATGGTGACGTTGTTATAAACAACCGTTCCCGATGCGGCATTTGCAATGCTGGTGAAGCTCAGCATGATGGCAAATAGGAAGATAACGAACAGGATTTTATTGGTGCGGTGCATGATCTGTTTCTCCTCCGATGGACTAAATAATCAGGCAAGATGACCAAGTGCAATCGTTACGGGATTCGCTTGATTATGAGGCGGATGGTTCGAAGCGCTGAGGCGACATACAAATGGTTCGGAATTACCAATTATTATAGCTTGCCGGCAGCAGATTTTCAATACAGTTTATTCCACATGCAGCAAAAAATAGAAAAGTAATCAGACATTCAATGAGTATCAAGAAGTAAGAAGCGGATCATTGATCAAGGCGCTCCCTTCCCGGAAGCTTGGATTGCTGCGTTCGTCCGCTGGCTTCGGCAATGCATACAAAAAAGGGGAGCGCTTCCGTTGGGAGCGCTCCCCGGTTGTTCAATCATTTGCTTGGTAATGGAAGTTTGTGAATGTGGCTTCCTGTGCCATGTCGGTGCCGTTGCCGGTGGCGAAGGGGCCCACATAGGCGCCTACGAAGCCGCCGCAGCTTTCGCTGCCCAGGAAGCCGCCCAGCGCCTCGCCGATGGTTTTGCCATCGCAAAGCAGGCGGTACCGTTGGCCTTCGGCGGTGATCCCCAGCCGGGCGGAAAGGCCGGTGTGGGTGGTTTCGCCCAGCAGCTCGGTGTGGTTGCCGGCATCATCATGCCAGGCCTTCACCGCGCGCAGGGAGACGCCGGACGCGGTGCGCGAAAGCTCGATGCGCAGCTGGGCAAAATTGTTCTGCAGCACCATGAGACCGCAGGCGGCGTTTTCCACATCGGGGAGGGTGGCGTTTACGGCGGCGGAGAAGCTCATGTGCTGCTGGCGGCGGCCGTAAAAGCCCAGCATACCGTTGGGCCGGCGGTGATCCGGCTCGTCCTCGGGCAGGGGCTTTTTGGCCTGACAGCGCAGGCGAAGCGTATTGCCGTCGATGCGCAGGTCTTTGTCATTGGGCGTGCCCAGCGTGTTCCACACGAGGGCGTCGAAGCGGTTGTGATCCTGCTCCGGCACGGGTGAGTCGGGCAGGTTGGGAGCGGGATAAGACCATTCCACACGGCCGGTGCCCGGGCTGACTACAGGCCATTCGCCGGTCCAGTCCACCGGGGCGATGAAGGTCTCGCGGCCCAGGTTTTTGTGGTAGCCGCCATAGATGCGGGAGGCCAGCGCCACCATGTACCAGTTGCCGTCCCTGAGCTGTACCAGGTCGGCATGGCCCACGTTGCAGATGGGATAATCCTCGCCCAGATGGCGGTGGGTCAGGATGGGGTTGCCGCGGTAGCCCTCGTAGGGGCCGAGGATGTTCCGGCTGCGGGCAATGGTCACGGCATGGTAGTGCTCGGTGCCGCCCTCGGCGATCATCAGGTAGTACCAGCCGTCCTTCTTGTACACATGGGGTGCCTCGGGGGCCCAGGCGTTCACCAGCGCGCCCGTCCACACCAACTGGCGCTCGCCAACGATGCAGCTGTTTTCCAGGTCGATTTTGCCGATCCACACACCTGGCTTCTGCTCCTGCCAGTCGGTGGTGCCCATCATGTAGCACTCGCCGTCGTCATCCCAGAAGAGGGTGGGATCGATGCCCGGGGCGCCCTTTACATAGCTGGGATCGGACCAGGGGCCAGCGGGATCCTTCGCCGTGCAGAAGAAGTTCCCGCCGTGGCTGACGTTGGTGGTGATCATATAGAACAGCCCATCGTGCCAGCGGATGGTGGGGGCGTAGACGCCGCCGGAGATATATTGCCAGTCCAGCGGCAGCTGTTCCGGCCGGTCCAGCACGTGGCCGATCTGCTCCCAGTAGCGCAGGTCGCGGCTGTGGAACACGGGTACGCCGGGAAAGTAGCTGAAGGTGGAGGTGACCATATAGAAATCATCCTCCACGCGGCAGATGGAGGGATCCGGATAAAAGCCGGGAAGCAGGGGATTGACAAGCTCAGCCATGGAACGACCTCCGTTGCGTTGTTTTTTTTCTATTATAGCAGATACGCGGCAGATTTCAATGCGCCGGGTGGAATCTACGGCAAGGTAAGGTGGCGAAAATGGTGATTTTGTCTTCATTTTTTGGCATTTACTAAGCCCCGAATGTGTGATAAAGTTATGCCGTACAGAAAAAGAAAGAATGAGAATTGCGGAGGGAACGCAAGAATGAATTTCATGAATGTTTTATCGCTGCTGGGGGGCCTGGGCCTTTTCCTCTTCGGCATGAAGATCATGGGCGACGGCCTTGAGAAGGCTGCCGGCAACCGACTGAAGAAGATCCTGGGTTATGTGACCCACAACCGTTTCCTGGCTATGCTGGCCGGCGTGGTCATCACCGCGGTGATCCAGTCCTCCTCGGCCACGACGGTCATGGTGGTGGGCTTTGTGAACGCCAGCCTGCTCAGCCTGGGTCAGGCAGTGGGCGTGATCATGGGCGCCAACATCGGTACCACGGTGACCTCGCTGCTCTTGTCGGTGAAGATCGACTTTGCCGCCGTGTTCGCCTGCCTGGGTCTGCTGCTGACCATGCTGCCCAAGAAATACAACACGGCCCGCCAGTTCGGCGACATCTGCCTGGGCCTGGGCATCCTGTTTGTGGGCATGAACACCATGTCCTCTGCCATGAAGCCCCTGCAGACGTGGGACGTCTTCAAAAACGCCATGGCCAGCGTGGATCATCCCATTCTGGGTGTGCTGGTGGGTACCCTTATCACGGCGGTGCTCCAGTCCTCCTCTGCCAGCGTTGGTATCCTGCAGGCATTGGCCGGCGAGGGGCTCATCAGCCTGCGGGCGTCCATGTTCATCCTGTTTGGTCAGAACATCGGCACCTGCATCACCGCGCTGATCGCCTGCTCCGGCACCAATACCAATGCCAAGCGTGCCGCCGTGGTGCACCTGCTGTTTAATCTCATCGGCGCTGTGCTGTTCACCGTGCTGACGGTGATGCTGCCTGTGGACCAGTGGATCATCAGCCTGACGCCCGATAACCTGCGCCTGCAGATCGCCTTCATCCATATCATTTTCAACGTGGTCACCACCTTCCTGCTGCTGCCCCTGGCCAAGCTGCTGGAGAAGATTGCCTGCCTGCTGGTGCGCGAGAAATTCGCCTCTCCTGTGGAAGCCGAGCCCATGCGCCTGCAGTATTTCGACGCGCGTCTGCTGAAGACGCCCCCCATTGCCGCTGCCCAGCTGTTCAAGGAAGTGCAGCGTATGGGTGATATCGCCCTGAACAACCTGACCGGCGCTCTTGCCTGCTTTGAACAGTGGGACGAGGCCCGTGTGGAGGAGATCACCGCCAACGAAGAGGTGCTGGATTACCTCAACAAGGAGATTACCTCCTGCCTGGTGGAGGTCCGCGGCCTTGACCTGAACGAGAAGGACTCCCATATGGTGGGCACCCTCTTCCATGTGGTGAACGACTGGGAGCGCGTGGGCGACCATGCCGTTAACGTGCTGGACGCCGCCCGCATCCGCAAGACGGAGGAGATCAAGTTCTCCGGCAAGGCAGTGGCGGAGATCGAGAAGCTCTCCGGCATGGTGATGAGCCAGCTGAATACCGCCATGGAGCTCTTCCAGACCCAGAGCAGCGACCCCGAGGCCTTCAGGGCCGTGGAGGACGCCGAGGAGCAGATCGACGATCTCACCGAGGCCCTGCGCGTGCATCATGTGGAGCGCCTGAAGAACAAGAAGTGCTCCGCCAAGAACGGCATGCTCTACCTGGATATCCTCACCAACCTGGAGCGCATCGGCGACCATGCCGAGAATATTGCCACCTCCACCGAGCGGCTGGTGCCCGTGGCGAACAAGTGGTAAATACAAAAACGCAGCGTACCCTATGCGGTACGCTGCGTTTTTTGATGCAGGCACACGGCCTGCTTATTCATGGCGGCTGAGGATGTGGGACTGGGCGCGGGGATGAACGTCCACGCCGTTCCAGCGGTAGTCCGTTACGCCAACATCCTCCGGCTTCAGGCCGGCAAACTCGCTTTCCATCCCATGGATACGGATCTCGTTTTCATCCACTTCCACAATGACGTGCAGAGGATCCCTGTAAAAGAGATTTTTCACTTCAGGCGGGTTGCCGCCCCACCAGCAAAACTGCGAGGCCGAGCTGACGGTGCAGTAAGGCACGCCGTTGATCCATTTCAGGTCGCTGCCGTGGTCATGGCCGTTCATGCAAAGCAGCACATTCTTCCCCGCAAACAGGCGCTGCACAGCTTCCTTATTGGCAATGCCCCGGTGGGCGAAGGGGTTTACCAGGCTCATGTGAGAGAAAACGATATATTTCTTCCCATCGGACAGCTGCTCCTCCAGCCAGGTCAACTGTTCCTCCGGCAGTACCGGATAAGCCGAGGGCACTCTGTTCCGGTTGGGGAAGTGATACTCGCCCTGTTCGCTCTTCCAATAGCAGGTATCCAGAATGATGAACTTGTATTCTCCCGCCTCGAAGGCTTCATACGGGCGCTCCTTCCCCAGAAAGCGGAGCGAATGGGCGATATCCCACTCCTGCACGTCATGGTTGCCGATGGTGTGATGGACAGGAATGCCGCAGGAGTTCAGCATAGCCATGACATGCGCAAATTGTTCGGTAGGAAAGCACAGGTCACCCAGGGAGACGATGAAATCCACCTGTTCCTCCCGGGCATGGCGCAGGATCGTTTCCAGCCGCTCCTGCCCGTCGGCGCAATCCTCCAGATGCAGATCACCGAACACCAGAAAACGGATCATATGGCCGGTCCTTTCTTTCGTTGCGGATATTGGCTGACGCCGTTGGCTTCCGAAGCACCCGTGCGGAGGCGTTTGTTACAGCAGCTGGATATTGGCCTTGTGGCAGGCTTCCACCACATCATCGGGCCAGAGGCTGGCTTGTACCTCGCCCACGTGGGCCTTGCGCAGCAGATATACGCACATACGGCTCTGCCCGATGCCGCCGCCGATGGTCTGGGGCAGCTCGCCGCTCAGCAGCGCCTTCTGGAAGGGCAGCCCGGCACGATCCTCGCAGCCGCGGATGGCAAGCTGCTTTTTCAGCACCTCCGGATTCACGCGGATGCCCATGGAGGAGACCTCCAGGCTGATGTCCAGGATGGGGTCGTAGAGCAGGATGTCGCCGTTGAGCGACCAGTCGTCATAGTCGGGGGCGCGGCCATCGTGGATCTGGCCGCTCTTCAGCGCGCCGCCCACGCACATCAGGAACACCGCGCCGTATTCCTTGGCGGCCAGGTACTCGCGCTCCTTGCCGGTCTTGTCGGGATAGCGGTCCTCCAGCTCCTGGCTGGTGACGAAGGTGATGTGATCCGGCAGCTCCGGCCGGATGTGGGGATAGTGGGCGCAGACGTAGCCCTCGGTCTTGCGGAGGGTGAGATAGATCTTCTCCACGATCTTGCGCAGGAAGGCCTCGTTGCGTTCCTCCTCGGTGATGATGCGCTCCCAGTCCCACTGGTCGACGAAGATGGAGTGGATGTTGTCGGTCTCCTCATCGCGGCGGATGGCGTTCATGTCGGTATACAGGCCTTCGCCGGGCTTGAAGCCATAGGTTTTGAGAGCCTGGCGCTTCCACTTGGCCAGGGAGTGGACGATCTCCACCGTCTGGCCGGTTTCCAGCACATCGAAGGAAACGGGACGCTCCACGCCGTTGAGGTTATCGTTCAGGCCGCTTTCGGGGGTGACCATGATGGGGGCGGATACACGGGTCAGGTTCAGCTGGCGGGAAAGCTCGGTTTCGAAGAAGTCCTTGACCAGCTTGATGGCGATCTCGGTATCACGCAGGTCCAGCACCGGGTTATAATCCTTGGGAATGATCAGCTTCATTCAGACACCTCCGGCGTATTTTCAGTGGTGGCCATATCCTCGGGGATCCAGGGCATCAGGAAGCAATTCACATAATAGGCGTACTTCTTGCTGTCGCTGTCGGAGGGCTTGGAGGCGGGGATGGAATAATCCATGTGGTCGCTTGCCTCCAGGGTGCGCTCGCTCTCGGGGATCTCGGTCAGATTGGTGGATTTCCTGTCCTTGGTGTTGACCTGGGCATTCATATCGTAATCGTGGATATACATCTTCACCCGTTTGGACATATTGCCCTCCAGCGTGGTGATGCGGAACCTGCCGCCGCCCAGCTCCTCCACATCATACACCAGGCCCACGTGGATGGTTTTGTTGTAGGAGCAGCCGTATACCAGCAGGAAGCCGGGCTGGGGGATGTTGGTGGAGCGGTTCATCATCTGATAGCCGCGCAGGAGCTTGCCCACGCTGGCCTCCTTCACATGAACGACGCCCTCCACGGGCCCTTCCTCCATCTTCTGCAGCTCCTCCATGAGGATCTCGTTCTGCAGCATGCACCAGGTGATGTAGCCGCCGCACCAGCCGAAGCCGATGCCTTTGCCGCGCCACTCGGTGTATTTATTCACGTTTTTAAGGGTCTTGCCGGCCAGGGCCTCCCACTCGCTGTAGGCGAGATCCAGCACCTGGCGGATCTCCTCCGGGGGCTGCTGCACGGTGTGGGTGACCGCCACCGGGGCGGGGGTGGGGGTGGCCTTGCTCTTGGCGGCCAGCGCCGTGGGGGCCATCAGGCAAATGATCAGCGCGAAGGCGAGGCTCCGCAGCAGGTTCTTCATCATTGGCGCTCCTTTCGGGAGAAGAAATACCTTTCTATTATAGTACCGATTGCCGGAAAAAGAAACCCTTACCTGTAACAGATCACAGAAAAAAACATTGCATGGGATCCTGGAAGGCTGAAAGCAAATCCACCTTGTGTTTTGCGGGATTCTGCGGTATAATCTGTATGCTACAGAAAATGGGGAGGTTTGTCCCGTGCGCAAAGGGTTTGTGGGCCTTTTCCTGGCCCTGATGCTGCTGGTGGCCGGCCTGGCACTGGCGGAGGAGGCGACGGTCGATGTTTGCGGCGTGTCTGTTCCGGCGGACGCGCAGGAGGTCGATCTCAGCGGCGTGAAGAAGGTCAGGCTGAGTGAGTTGTGCGCCGGGCTGGATCAGCTGCCGGAGGTGAAGAGCGTCTATATGTGGGACGCCAACCTGAACCGGCAGGAAAAGATCGACCTGCACGAAAGGTACCCCGGGGTGTTCTTTGGCTGGGACATCCATCTGAATTCCGCCCACCGGCTCCGTACGGACGCGACTTCCTTTTCCACGCTGGGCAAGCAGCCGCTGCTGACCAAGGGCCACACGGTGAATTTCACCTTCTGCCCCAACCTGCTGGCGTTGGATATAGGCCACTGCCTGGTACAGGACATCTCCTTCCTGCGGGATTGCCCCAAGCTGAAGGTACTGATCCTGGCGGACACGGGCCTTAAGGATATTTCCGCCCTGGAGACCCAGACGGATGTGGAATACCTGGAGCTGTTCCTCAACAATATCACGGATATCTCCCCCCTGGCCGGCATGACCAGGCTCAAGGATGTGAACCTGGCCTACAACAGGATCACCGACCTTTCGCCCCTGTACGACCTGCCCGACCTGGAGCGGGTGTGGCTCATGCAGAACCCGGATCTTAAGCAGGAGGAGGTCGACAGGCTGCGGGAGCATCAGCCGGACTGCGAGATCGTGACCTACAGCTACGGCGCTACCGGCAACCAGATGGAAAAACGCGGCGGCGAGCTGGTTCAGTTCCCCGGTACCAGCTGGCGTCACCATCCCCGGTATGATACGATCTTCTATATTTTCAATGGCGGTGAATACATCGGCTGGGATGACCCCATTCCGGAAGACTGGCGGAAATGATCACCAAGAGATAAAGGGAAGGAACTCTGATTTATGCGCAAGATGAAACTGCTGACCTGCCTGCTGGCCTGCGCTATGGCGCTGTGCCTGCTGCCTGCTGTCTCCCTGGCCGAGGTGCTGGAACTGCCCATCGATACCTCCGCCGGTCTGCCCTTTCAGGGTGAGTATAAGAGCGATGTGATGGTCTACGAGGATCCTTCCATCCGCGTGGAATGGAACAAGGTGGAGAATGGCGATACCCACTTCAACTGCATTTACTACTACGCCAGGATCAAGATCGCCAATGCTACCCAGCTGCGCACCGCGGCCGTGAACGGCTTTGACCGCGGCAACCGCGCCAAGGCGCAGGTCATGGCCAAGCGCACCAACGCCGTGCTGGCCATCAACGGCGATTTCTACGGCGCCCGCTCCGAAAGCTATGTGCTGCGCCAGGGTGTGGTCTACCGCGACAAGGTGGGCCCCAACCAGGATATCCTGCTCATCGACGAGGCCGGCGATTTCCACGTCCTGCTGGCGGCGGACAATCCCGCCGAGATCGACAAGACCACCATCAACGGCAAGAAGGTCATCAATGCCTTCTCCTTCGGCCCCGCGCTGATCGTGGATAATCAGACGGTGCTGGTGGAATCCAGCAGCCCCGTTATGAGCGCCCCCGAAAGCCGCTGCCAGCGTATGTGCATCGTGCAGACCGGCCCGCTGGAGTACATGGCCATCTGTGTGCGCATGGTGGGCTGCACCGCGCAGGAGATGGTGGAGCTGGTCTACGAGCTGTGCGATAACGTGGAGGTCGCCTACCTGCTGGACGGCGGCGAGTCCTCTCAGATGGTCTTCATGGGCGCGCTGATCAACAAGCCAACCCGCAGCGCCCGCGAGGTAACGGACATCGTTTACTTTGCCAGCGCCTATCAGCCGGAGGAGTAAGCGATGAACAGCTATTATCTCTGGATGCTGCTCAGCGCGCTGGTGTGCACGGCGCTGTATGCCGTGCTGGCCCGGAAGCTCAAACACAGCGTGGCCCTGGCCCTGCTGACGCTGGCGCTGGGCGCGGCGCTGGGCACGGTGTTTGCCAAGCTGGTGTATTACCTGACGCAGATCGATTTCATGATCGCTAACGGCTGGCTGCAGTCGCTGGTGAATCCCGACCCGGCGGAGTGGTGCTTCTTTGGCGGCGCCATCGGCGTGGCGCTGGGCGCCTTCCTGGCGGCCAGGGTGCTTCGTGTAAAGCCCTCCGCTGCCCTGGACGCCTTTGCTCCCGCCGGCGCGCTGATGGTGGCGCTGGCCCGCTTCAGCGGTTATTTCCTGCGCGGCGATATGATCGGCCTGGGCGAGTATATGGAGGAGCCCGCGCTGTGCTTCTTCCCCCTGACGGTGGTCAACGAGTGGGATGAGCACTACCTGGCCGTTTTCATGCTGGAGGGCCTGTGCGCGCTGGTGGTGATGGCGCTTTCGCTGCGCTGCTTCAAGACAAGGCGCTTTGTGCGCACGGTGTTCTATCTGTGCCTGCCGCAGATCATCTGCGAAAGCCTGCACAGCGACAGCATCAGCTGGCTGTTCGTCCGCGTGGAGCAGCTGCTGAGCATGATCACCATGGCGGCGATCATGCTGCTGTATATGCGCTGGATGCACCCCTGCAGGACGCGCTGGATGCCCATCGTGATCTGCGTGGTCTGCGCCGGGCTGTTCGTGGGCGTGGAGTTCGCCCTGGACAAGACGGAATGGCCCATCCTGGCCATCTACTCCGCCATGCTGCTGGGCCTTGTTGCCATGGCTATTATGGAGACGCGGTTCTTCAGGAAGCTCAAGACATAAGCATCTGTTATTTCACACCGCTGCTTGCCCCCGCCAGGCAGCGGATTTCTTTTTGGAAGAGATGCAAAGAACAGGTTTCATTTTCATGCCATATATGGTATACTTGATGTAACTTGTTACACGGCGGAGGGAAATAGCATGATCCACATTAAAATGCTCGGCGGTTTCCATGTGGATGTGGACGGACGCTCGGCAGACGGTATGCTGGGCAAGTCTCCCAAGGGCATCTTGCTTTTGCAGTACCTGATGCTGCACCCGGGCGAGAGCGTTCCGGCACGCCGGCTGATGGAGATCATGTGGCCCAACGAGTCCTCCGCCAGTCCCGAGGGCGCGCTGAAAACGCTGATCAGCCGCCTGCGCACGATCCTTACGCAGATCCATCCCACCCTGACGGGCTGCCTGATTACTGCCCGCGGTGGTTACCGCTGGGAGAGCCGGCCCGGCGTCAGCGTAGATCTGGAGGAATTTGATCGGCTTGCCGCGCAGCTGGAGAACACGGAGGAGCTTACCGGCGAGGCGCGTCACCTGTACCGGAGCGTGCTGCAGCTGTTTGTCGGCGAGCTTCTGCAGGATCAGGAATGCCCCGCATGGGCAAAACCCAAGGCAGACAAAGTCCGCCTGACCTATCTGACCCTGGTGGAGGACTATCTGCGATTGCTGGAGCAGGAGGGCGACGCGCAGGAGATGATCAGCGTGTGCCGCACCGCGCTGGATGCACAGCCCTTCAACGATGGCCTTCACCTGCGCCTGACCGAGGCGCTGATGACCGCCCGGCGCGATCAGGAGGCGCTGCGCCAGTATCAGCACGCCAGCAACCTGACCAGCGGCTTGAACCGTGAAAGCTACGACGCCAACGTGCGCGAGTATTACGCCCAGCTCATGCGCAGCGAGCAGACCATCAACGATACGCTGGACGAGCTTTACAACGGCCTTGTCAGCGATGTGGACACCGCCGGCGCGCTGGTGTGCGACAGTCATATTTTCCGCGAAATGTATCACCTGCAGAAGCGCTGCCTGGAGCGCCTGGGCGCGGATATCCTGCTGGGTGTGGTGATGGTATCCGGTATGGAGGATCAGCCCCTGCAGCTGGACCGTACCATGACGGGCCTGATCGACGTGATGCGCTCCAACCTGCGCCGCGGCGATACCGTGACCCGCCAGAATGTGAACCAGATCGCCATGCTGCTGCCCATGGCCAGCGAGGCCCAGGGTCAGATGATCATGGAGCGCATCAAGCGGGGGTTCTATCAGCGTTTTCCTAATTCCGACTGCCGTCTTTCCTGTCGGTTTGCGCTGCTCAATGCCGACAGGCGTGTGGGCGCGTCTGCGAGAAAAACAGAATGATCCAACGACGCCGTGCTGGAGAAATCCGGTGCGGCGCTTTTTATCTTCCAGTATGGCCCCCGTTTTTCCCCGGCAAACTGCTGGAGAAAGAAAGCGAGGGCTGTCCATGAAAAGAGCTTCACGATTAAAGCGTGCCACTGGCGTGGTGCTGGCGATGTTTCTTGCGCTGGGGTATTTTTCGCCTCTGCAGAAGACGCTGCGCACCCTGCCCGATACCCTTGCCCTCACCCAGGGACAGGTGCAGACGCTGAACCTTGGCCCGCAGCTGCGGCTGGTGGCACACAAGGGCGAAACGGCGGTTTCCGCCACACAGGATGAGACCCTGGGGCAGGTGGAGCTGGTCAGCGAGACCGCCGGAACCAGCGAACTGATGCTGAGCCTGATGGGCGTTCTGCCGCTGAAGAGGGTGGAGGTTCAGGTCAGCCCGGAAAAACGGCTGATCCCCGGCGGCGCGGCCATCGGCGTGGCCATGCGTACCGATGGCGTGCTGGTGGTAGGCACCAGCGACCTGACCGAGGGCGCCAGTCCTGCCTCGCTGTGCGGCATCCGGCCCGGCGACGTACTGCGCAGCGTGAACGGCGTGAGGATCATCAGCGCCCAGCAGCTGACGGAGCTGATCGCCCAGCTGGGTGAAAAGCCCCTGCCTGTGGAGTATGCCCGGGAAGGCGCTGTTTTCACCACCACCATGACGCCCCAAATGGACAGCACCACTGGCACCGTACGCATCGGCGCCTGGGTGCGGGACAGCACCGCCGGCGTGGGCACCCTGAGCTTCTATGACCCGGAAACCAGCAGCTACGCCGCGCTGGGCCACGCCATCACCGATGGCGATACCGGGCAGGTGCTCACGGTGAGCCAGGGCCAGATCCTCCGGGCGGACGTGGTGGCGGTGCAGCGCGGCCAGAAGGGCGCCCCGGGGGAATTGAAGGGCAGCTTTCTGATGGATCCCCAAACGCTGGGGGACATTCAAAAGAACAACACGCTGGGCATCTACGGCCGGATGACGCAGGCCCCCGCCTGCGCCCTGTATCCCGAAGGCCTGCCCATCGGCCTGCGCTCCGGCGTACACGAGGGCCCGGCGACGATCCTCTCCACGGTAGACGGCACGGGTGTGCAGGAATTCACCATCGAGATCACCCGGGTGAACCAGCAAAGCGCGCCTGCTCCCAAGAGCATGGTCATCAAAGTGACCGATGAGCGCCTTCTGGCGGCCACCGGCGGCATCGTGCAGGGCATGAGCGGCAGCCCGATCATCCAGGACGGGCGGCTCATCGGGGCCGTGACGCACGTATTTGTGGGGGATCCCCAGCAAGGGTATGGATTGTACATTGATTGGATGATTCAGGAGGCGGGACAAGTGTAAGCAGGGGCTATTTAGCCTCTGTTTTTTCTGTTCGTGATATGGTATAATCATACTACTGAGAAAACATAAGATCGCTGGAGGAGATGATAATGAGTAGATTGGAGTATGTTGCTCATGAAGATTTGAAGAAGTTGTTATGGTGGAACGATGGCCCAGAGAAAAACTATTCAAAAAAATGCCGCCAAGAGGCGATTTGTCAAGATGGTGTGGTGGTTGCTTGGATTTCACAGCCTGGGAATGATGAACCCAGTGTAATGTCTGTGAATGATGCAGTATCCTTTGAAAGCGATGAACCAAATATGAAAGAACCGCCATACTATCCTAAGTATTCTGATTTGACTGCAAAACAAAGGGGAGCCTATTGGGCGTTTTTGCAAAATCCCTATGAGGGAGATGCAAGGATCGGCTATGTTTTCTTGCTTTATTATGGGCTAGAACGGCACCTCGTAGAAGGAGACCTCGAGGCAGCTGTGAAGGTTATTTTGACATTGAGAAAAGTCTATGATAACTCATCATTTCAACTGTATTCCGCACATGCGCTTGTTATTAGCATCCTGTCACATCAAAGACTTGATTTGCTTCAGCAATTCATGTGCTCAATAGAAAAAGACTATGAGTATCAGTTTTCTTGTAATCTTTACGCAATCTGTAAGTTCCTACTTGGATTGCCTCTTGTGCCAGCAGATTTGGTTCGTATGGCAAAAGATGTTGATTTCCGAAAATTGAATTACATAAAGAACTACCCAACAGAATTCATATCAACCCTTGAGAACCAAATGAAAGTATTGTACGGAATTACCTCTCTGTTCATAAGTGATTTTTTCACTTCTAACCAATGGGGTGATCTACAAAAGCAAAGCATAGCAGTTTATGCTAATGTTTCGCTTAATTCAAGATGGATTGATATTCCTTTTTTGTTGAGCTATAAGCCACTAAAAGACGTAATTCGAGAAATACTTGAAAAAACGCATGAAGAGCTAAAGATAGAGCTCAGGAAGCGTAGACAAGCAGGGGAAATCGTTGCTGTCGAAATTGAGAAAAAACGCGAATTTCTAAACCCTTGCAGTTTGATGCGCGTCAGGAAAAACAATTGTTAAAGAAATATACACTGGAAAAGGATGCTTCGAAGCGACACTTTGTTTGTATTGAGCTTCAAGATTTTTATTATATGTATCGTTCCATAAGCGAAGACTATGTAGACAGATGCATTCACTTTTGTTTGGAGGATATTGAACACCTTCATGAACTCGATGCAGCTTATGCAAATAACAGGCTGACAAGTATGTTCATTGGAAGAATCCCTGCTTTTTCACGATTAGCGATAATCTATGAGAAGCGTAGGGAATTCGTGTTGGCAGAAGATATCTGCGATATGGCGATCACTTATTATACAGAACACGGAAAAGCGGAGTTGGCTGAATCTTTCTTCAAACGTTATTGTCGCTTGCAAGATATGAAGAATAAATAGGTATCACCGACATACCCATGTATTCATTTCCAGTCCCGATCAGGGATACGGGGTCTATATTGACTGGGTGCTGGGGGAGAGTGAACAAATCAGAGAATAAAGAACGTTGTGCTTCCCCTTCAGAGTGTTGCATATCGCCTCTCATGGTATCAATTTGCGCGTTGCGCTTTTGAATGTATGGTGAATCTGCATATTTTTGCATTGCCTCAACACGGAGGCACGGTATAAGGTATCAATACTATTGACAAACACAAAATGTTGTATGATAATAGAAATTGGCAAATTGTACCTTTGCACTATTTGTGTTGTCAATGTTTTAGATAGATTATGCCGGGAGGAATTGCGTGATGGCACGGAAGATGGCATTGAAAACCGTTTGGCGTAAGGGGGCAGCATGGTTGCTGTGCCTTTTATTGCTGTTGAGCATGGGCGGGGTGGCCTATGCTCAGGCGGAGGTGCCGCTGAAAGACTATGCAGCGTCTGTTCATGCCACGCTGAAAGTCAATAAGGAAGGAACTGAACTGCCCCAATATGTTGAAAACGGGCAGAAGCTGTTCTTTGACCTGCAAATCAGCGGTTTTGACAGCCAGAAGCTGGTGACATACCTGAAAAGCAATCCGGAGGCGGACTTTACCATTCCTCTGGACTTCACCGGCCACATAGACGGCAATTATCCTGCGGAGATCAATCCGGAGGATTTTGATAATGTTGCTCTTGTGGATAATGAACCGCTGTTCCGCTGGTGGATTGATGAAACCAACGATGTGATCCGCATTCGGTTCGATCAAAACTGGATCGACAAGGCCGGCAGCAATACCGTGATGGAAAATGTGTCGCTGGGCTTTGATGGCACGCTGAATGTGGTGGATAAGGGCAGCGACGGCAGGGTCGTGTTCAATGCGGCCGGCGAAGCCTTCCCCCTCCAGATGAAGACGGGCTATGAGCTTGCCAAATCGGCGAGTGTTCCTTACTACAGCACGGATGCTTCCTCCTATTTGGTGGATTATTCGGTGACACTGACGCTGGACCAGAACATGAAGCTTTCTGCTACGGCGGAAAGCGATAAGTATTGTGCAGCCCTTACCCTTGTGGATACGGTGGAAGCAGACGGGGCGCTGCAGGGCGAGATCCTGGACGTGATCACTGTTGTTTCACCCGAGGGAGAAAACGTTGCTGTTACAAAGGTAAATAGCGGAACAGAAAACACGCTCACTATTTCCAGTTCGGATCAGATGCTGCAAAAGGGCTCTTATACTTTTGTATATAAAATGAAGGTCAAGCCTGAAGCTGCTTCGGCCAAACTGACAGGCTACACCGATGTCCAGAAGACCAATACAGTCGAACTGAAAGAGAACGGTGCCTCCCTGAAGATCCCGCTTACGGCCACGGCCACCATGGCGTGGGATGAGGTGACCGAGAACCAGTTCAAGATCGATAAGAATGCTTTCACCGAAAAAGCACCGGATTTCAAGGGCGTTTATTTGGATGAGGATTCCGACAATTACTACATTGATTTCCGTGTGGTAGTCTACATCCGGGAACCTGTTTCCACCTTTACCGTTACCGATCATCCCAATTATTCTCTCTCTTTCCGCACTGCGCCGGCCGCCCCTTCGCTGGAAGGCGTGGATACATCCGCCGATTACTGGAACAACGACATCAGCACTGCCGTGCTGACCACGGCCAACGCTACCGTTACCAGCGCGATCAATGCTTCGGGGGAAAACGTGGTTACCATCACCGCTCCTGATGGGCAAATGCTGCAGCCGGGCGCTTATCATCTGCGTGTGCCTGCGGATGTGACCAGCGCTGTGGACACTACCCTGCAGAACAGCTATCCGCAAAGCTATTCCAATACTGCCTACCTGACCTCTGTTGATGGTCGCCCCACCGGCGAGAGCAAGGAATTCAAGCAGGCCATTCCCAACCGTACAGAGCCCCGCAAGGACGGCGGCTATGAAGTGAATACCCAGACCGGTGAACTGCTGTTCTATAACGGGAAACCCGTCATCCGCTGGGATGTTTGGTTTGGCTGGGATTTTTACGACAAGACCACCTTTGTGGATACCCTTGCGGGCATGGAATTGCTTGTCAATTCGGAATATCCCTTCGAGATCCACAGCTTTACCGACCAAAACCACCACAAGGAACGTCTTGCCTCCCTTACGTCTGTGAGTGATACTTCTTATCTGGACTTCAACGCGGACGGAGAAGGCTTCAGCTTCACCAACGCAAACCTTGATACGAACGCCGACGGCAGCCCTGTGAAGCTGTATAAGCTGGTGTATTTCTCCACGCCCCTGGATGCAGATAACGAACTGGGCTACGTGAACACGGGGCTGAAGAACAACTATGTTATTACCCACACTACGCCCAGCGGCGATGGCTTCGGCACGGGCCCTATCCGCGGAGAGGTTGAGCCCAATCTGACCAGCAACGGCCGCCTGTATGTGAGCAAAAAGCATGTGATCGAGCGCACCGACAGTCTGACCCAGTGGAAGATCACCTGCTCCAACACCCAGAACAAGATCCCCTTTACCAGGCTTGATAATCTGGATATTGTGGATCTTGTTCCCCGCGGGCAGACCCCCATCGGCGAAGTGACCATCCACTACAGCGATGACTGGCCCATTACGGTGGAAATGCTTTGCGAAAATAACAAAACGATCCAGCTTGCAGAGGGTATCCACTACAATATCGTCAAGCAGCTGGAGGGTTTCGATTTCGGTGAAGACGGCAAATATGGTTTCGCTGTTGACCTGAACATGGAAGCAGTCGCCGCGGTATTGGCGGAACAGAATTCCGTTTATTTCCAGAGCATCGACGTGCAGTGCTATCTGAACAATGAAACCCATGCCCCCGGCCAGAATTATCGAATCAAGAATGATGGCTGGCTGAACTATACCAATCAGGGCGTGGCATTGATGGATGGCATCAATGCCTACTACGATCGCGGCTTTGCCACCAAGCGCAAGGAAGCGCCGGCTTACGGTGACTATTATGATCCCACGGCGGGCAGGAACTTTACTGTTTGCACTGTTAATGGCAACAGCGCGCAGGCCTTCAGCGGCGGCTATGACGATAACCCTGCCAATGGTGATGGCAACGAGGAGATTCTGTGGAAGATCTTCATCGGCGCGCGGGAATTTGGAAACGACCCCGATCCGATCACCGTGACCGTGACGGACACCCTTTCCGATAATCAGATGTTCCCCTCCTATCCGGGGAAATCCCTGAAAGAGCTGTTCCTGATCGAGGCAGAGGATAAGCCGGGCTACATCATTCTTCCGGACAGCGTTGTGCTGAACGGCAGCACCTTTACCCTTACCTTTACCGTTCCCGGCGGCGGCTGGGCCGGCGGAAACAAGGATGTCAGTAAAGACGTATACATCACCTACCACACCGTTCTGAAGCCGGAGGCCATTCAGGATGCGCTGGATGCCGCATCCGTTGCTGATTCCACCATTGTGCTGGATTACAGCAATACCGCCACCATCGGCTGGAATGGCGAAAGCTATACCCTGCCCATCAGCACGGGCTCCAAGAGCTTCGACGCCTCCATGATGGACAAGACGGGCAAGTTCCTCGAGTCCAGCGGCAGCAAGGTGAATTACACCATCGAAATGAATCCCCTTGGTCTTGACCTGGCAAAAGACAGCGATGTGATCCTGCTGGAAGATAGTATGGGCGATGGTAAAGATGTTTTTGCCTATGTTGCTTCCTCTTTCAAGGTGACAAATCTGGAAACCGGGGCGCAGATGAGCGCTTCCTCCGTTGCCTCCGCTACAACCTATGTGCTTACGATGGCGGAAGACGGCAAGAGCTTCAAGCTGGATGTGCCGGATAACACGCCCATGAAGCTCACCTACCAGGTGAAGACCACACAGCCGGTGGGCACCAAGGATGTTACGCTGGTGAATAATGCCTCCCTGGCAGGACGGAAGCCTCAGGCGGAAAGCATCACCTTTGACGTCAGCTCCTCCTATCAGAGCGGCTCCTTCTCCGTCCGTCCGGATGAAGCGGGTATCCGTCTGGTGAAAATCAGCAGCGAAGGGGCGGATAGCGATTCTCCCACCTTCCTTTCCGGTGCGGAGTTTACTGTAACGACGCTGGAATCGGATTACAAACCTGGCGAGTCTGAGAAAAAGACGGCCAATGCAAACGGCGTTATTGAGATCAAGAAGAAGATCGAGGCTGTAACGATCCTTGTGATCGAAGAAACCAAGGCGCCGGATGGCTATCGGCTGGGTACTGCGCCCTGGAAGTGGTGCTATGCGCTGCTGCCCGCCGGGGGAGATTTCTCTGATGTGGAAATGGCAGAGCTGAAAGCAGCGGTCGGCTGTGATGTTACAACGATCCCCGCGGGCAGCTATGTGGAAGATTCCATCACCAATGATCCCATATCATTTACTGTGCGCAAGGTGGATGAAACGGGCAACCTTCTGGATGGCGCCACCCTGGTGCTGAAAAATGCCAATGGCATTACGATCGATCCGGACAGTCATCACAATGTGCCCGGTGAATGGAAGTTTACGCAATTGACAACGGGGAGCTACACGCTGAGCGAAGATACGGCTCCCAACGGTTATGTGCAATCGGCGGAAAGCCCCTGGGAGTTCACGCTGGACGAAAATGGCAACATCAAAACAGAACAGATATATAATGATCTGTCCATCAGTACTGACGGCGCCTATTTGACGATCGCCAACAGGCCTGTTCCTGAGAATATTTCCGTTACGGCAAACAAGGCATGGGAGAACGCCGACGGTACCACCACCGCCCCTGCAGGCGCGGCGGTCGTGTTTACGCTGCTTGCGGATGGAACTGCCACCGACTATACCGTGGTCCTGGATGGCACGGCGGACAACGCTCCCACTGCCGGCGGCTATGAGAGCGAAGCGTGGCAGGCGACCTTCGTGAACCTGCCCAAGACCGATTCCGCCACTGGTGAGGACATTGTCTATACCGTCGCGGAAACGGCTGATTGCGTCGGTTACGCTGCCGATCCCACCGATCCTGTGGCTGACGGCGGCACCATTACCAATCGTCCGGAAATGGCGGATATCTCCGTTGAAAAGAGATGGCTGAACGGTGATGGAACAACAGATCCACCCGAGGATGCAGAAGTTGAACTCGTTCTGTATGCGGATGGCGAGCAGCTGCCGTATGTGATCCGGTTGGACGGCGTTGCTGATGAAAAACCGGCCAGCGGCGGTTATGAAAGCGCGCCCTGGGTCGCGACGGTGCCGAATTTGCCTGTATACAAAGAAGTGTACCTGGAAGAAGGCATAACGACCTTCGAGCCGATTTACTACTTCTTTGATGAAACGGAGCGCTATCCTGGCTACTTGCCGGAATATGATCCGGAAAACGGAGTATTGACGAACAAGTTTGATACTACGTTGCATATCGTGCTTGATGCCAGGAAGACGATCAACGGCGTTCCCGCCCGCGAGGACGAAGTTTTTGGCTTTGGTACCAGTCTGGTTAAAATGCCCGAGGGATATAACCAGGCGGATGGTTACGCGAGTGGTACAGGCCACACCATGAACAAGGGCGAGAAGATCGAACTGGATTTCAGCTTCTATGAGGAGGCCATTGGACAATCGTTCCTGTTTGAGATCAAGGAGCTGTATAACATCATGACAGATGACAGCGACAGGGAAAGATATCACTGGCTGTATGCGCAGGATGATACCAAGTATTACCTGCATGTTGACGTGTTGCCTGATGGTGATAACGACTTCCGCCCGGATCTGAACATGTGGTTTGCGGATGAAAATGACAACCGGCTTGATCCCCAGCCGAGCGGCATTGTATTCAACAACCGCAAACGTATTGGCATCACGGCGGAAAAGGAATGGCTGAACATCGATGGCACAACAACGCCTCCGGAGAACGCGAAGGTAACGCTGACGCTGTTCCAGCAGCTGGGAGAAGGCGAAGCAACGGCCACCGAATACCACGTTGTGCTGGATGGCGAGGCGGATGATGCGCCGGCGGAATACAACTATGTCGGTGGTTATGAGAGCGAACCCTGGAAGGTCTCGTTCGTCGGGTTGCCGAGCTATGGAAAAGTCAATGACGAGGGAGAGTGGATCAAGATCACATATACCGTGGCGGAGACCGAAGGCCATACAGGCTACACCGCCACGCCGGCCGATCCTGTGGAGGACGGTGGAATGATCACCAACACGCAGGACAGCGGCAGCCTGAGGATCACGAAGACCTTCTCCGGTCAGCCTGCCGATGCTGATCTGAGCGGACTGAGCTTCACGATCAACGATGGCACGAAGGATACGATCGTGACCTATGCGGACTTCACCGATGGCGCGTACATCATCAGGGATATCCCCGTGGGAACGGAGTACACCGTCACGGAGACCAATGCTGATACGCTGATCGCCAATTACACGCTGGCTGCTGAAAGCGTGACGGAGGGCAGCGCGAGCATCGTGAAGGACGAGACTGTGACGATCGCGCTGAGCAACACCTACACGCAGGATGTTGGTAGCCTGAGGATCACGAAGACCTTCTCCGGTCAGCCTGCCGATGCTGATCTGAGCGGACTGAGCTTCACGATCAACGATGGCACGAAGGATACGATCGTGACCTATGCGGACTTCACCGATGGCGCGTACATCATCAGGGATATCCCCGTGGGAACGGAGTACACCGTCACGGAGACCAATGCTGATACGCTGATCGCCAATTACACGCTGGCTGCTGAAAGCGTGACGGAGGGCAGCGCGAGCATCGTGAAGGACGAGACTGTGACGATCGCGCTGAGCAACACCTACACGCAGGATGTTGGTAGCCTGAGGATCACGAAGACCTTCTCCGGTCAGCCTGCCGATGCTGATCTGAGCGGACTGAGCTTCACGATCAACGATGGCACGAAGGATACGATCGTGACCTATGCGGACTTCACCGATGGCGCGTACATCATCAGGGATATCCCCGTGGGAACGGAGTACACCGTCACGGAGACCAATGCTGATACGCTGATCGCCAACTACACGCTGGCTGCTGAAAGCGTGACGGAGGGCAGCGCGACCATCGTGAAGGACGAGACTGTGACGATCGCGCTGAGCAACACCTACACATATAAGGCTTCCGGCGCGTTGAGTCTTTCTGCTGCCAAGACCGTGAATGCTGCTGAGCCTCGTGAGGATCAGGTGTTCACCTTTGAACTGCTGGATGCCGCGGATAACGTGCTGCAAACAACGCAGAACACTCTGGGTGAAATTGCCTTCAATGAGATAGCGTACACCGAGGCGGACATTGGCAAGAGCTTCTTGTATAAGGTGCAGGAGAAGCAAGAGGCTATGGCCGGCTATACCCTTGACAATACGGTGTATGCTGTGGCGGTGTGGGTGGCCGATAACGGCGACGGCACGTTGAAGGTGACAAAAGCTATCAGTAGTGATGGAGAAAGCAAAGAAGCTATCACCTTCGATAATGCGTATAAGGCGCAAGGCGAGTGGAAGCCAGAGGCGATCAAGACCGTGAATGGCATTGAACCTCGCGAGGATCAGGTGTATGAGTTTGCTCTGACCGATCAGGACGGCAATGTCATACTGGCCGAGAATGAAAAGGGCAAGATTTCTTTCGGCACGCTGTTCTACGATCAGACGGATGCAGGCAAGACCTACACCTACACGGTGCAGGAAACCGCAGCGTCTACCGAACTGCTGGCCAAAGATCAAAGCATCTACACGGTGGATGTGACCGTGACTGACAACAAGGACGGCACGCTGGATGTGAAGCCTGTCATTACCAAGAGCGGTGAGATCGTCGAGGAGATCAGCTTTGCCAACACCCTGTACGCACCGCTGACCATCAGCAAGACGGTGGAAGGCGTGGAGACGGCCGAAACCTTCCCCTTCACGGTGAAGCTGTACCATGCTGACGGTACCGAAGCTGCTGGCGGGTATGTCTACACTGGCGATGCGGAAGGCGAGATCAGGAGCGGTGACGACATTGTGCTTGCCCACGGCCAGAGCGTTACCATCACCGGACTGCTGCCCGGCATGAAGTACTCTGTGACAGAAGCAGCCGCTGCGGCCTTTGATACCATGGTGAACGGCAACGCTGGCAACAGCATTGAGGGAACGCTGTCCGAAAACGCCAATGAAGTCAGCTTTGTGAATAAGTTCAAGACCACCATGTTCATGGTGAAAAAGAGCTGGCAAGGCGGCGGTGGCGGCGCCATTGAGCTGACGCTGTATGCCAACGGCGAGAAGGTCGAGCCTCAGCCCGCGTACAGCCGTGACGAGAACGTGTACGTGTATGCCGACCTGCCCATGTATGATGAACAGGATCAGATCATCGTGTACTCCGCCGAGGAGAGGTACGTTGACGGCTTCCTGACCATCTACAGCAACGTGGCTCCTTACGCGGACGAAACAAATGCGATCTACGACGGCGGCACGATCATCAACAAAGCCATCGTGAAGGCAGACTTCGCTGTGAAGAAGGAATGGAGCGGTCTGGCCGAGGACGAGACGGCTCCCACGATCGAGCTGGTGCTGTACTGCAACGGCGTGGCAACGGAGTACAAGACTCCGGAGCCTGACCGCAACGGCTGGTACAAGTACTACGATCTGCCCGGCGAAGTGGACGGAATGCCTGCTGTTTACACGGTGAAGGAGATCCCTGTTGAGGGCTACGAAACCAGCTACGAGCTGGCAGACGGCACCTCTGCCGAGTATGCTGACAACGGCGGTACCATCACCAACGCAAAGATCCCGCAGACTGGCGACAAAGCGTCGCTGACTCTGTGGATGACGCTGATGGGTGCATCTGTTACCATGCTGATGCTGCTACTGAAGCGCAGAAAGGCATAACATAATTGCGGGACTGTCATGCAATTGACAGTCCCGCTTTTTGAATATCGCAGATACACATTCAACTTGTATATTGATTGGACGCCGGGGGAGGCAGGCGCGATTTGATCCGACGCGACATGGCAATGCTTGCTGTTCTCAGTCACCCGCGAGCTTTATGCGCTGTTGCAGGGCTTTGAGCAGCTCTCTCTGCACAGGCAAACGGCGGTGGATGGGGTAGGCTTTGCGATAACGTTCATAAAGGTCGGCAGCTGCTTGTGCGGTAAGAAGTGGAACAAGCAGCAGACAATGCCTGTGAACGGCGATCAGCATCCAGCCGGCGCAGAGGGGAACATCGCGCAGCTTTTCGCTGAAAAGAAGGATTTCTGCCAGATTAGAGGCTTCGGAGGATGAAAGCTCCTGAGCAGCGGCGGATGACAGGCAGGCTTCCACCTGTTGATCGAAGGCCTCGTGGCAGGGGTCATGCTGGGGCGCTTTGCCCATGCCCAGCAGGCCATCACTGGGCTTGGCATCACGAAGAAGCTGATCCACCTGGCACAAATATTCGTCAATGAGAGACCGTAGGGCGAGGGTGTGATCCATAACAGGTTCCTCCTGAACAAAGAGGCGCGGAGCGTGAGCCCTGCGCCTCTTTGATATGTTGGGTGGCAGATTACCGGCTGGACTTGCGGCTGGAAACCACGTCGAAAATAACGGCCACCAGCAGCACGCCGCCCTTGACCACATACTGCCAGGAGTCGGTGATGCCCATGATGGACATGCCCATGTTGATCACGCCCAGCAGCAGAGCGCCGATGACCACGCCGCCGATGGTGCCGCTGCCGCCGTAAGCGGAAGCGCCGCCAATGAAGCAGGAGCCGATGGCGTCCATCTCAAAGGAGGTACCCGTCTGGCCGGAAACAGAGCCTACGCGGGCAAGGCACAGCAGGCCGCACAGGCCAGCCAGCAGGCCCATGTTGGCATAGGCCAGGAAGTACACCCTGTTGGTGTTGATGCCGGAGAGGCGGGTTGCCTTCTCGTTGCCGCCCACCGCGTAGAAATAGCGGCCAAATGCGGTCTTGGAGGTGATGAAGTGGTAGATCAGGCAAATGGCCAGCACCCAGATCAGCATCACGGAGATGCCCTTGTACTGGGCCAGCATGGTGCAATACCACATGATGATCACGCCGATGATGGCGGTCTTGCCGAAGTCGATCAGGGCGCTGTTCTGGCGGTAGCCATGCTTCGCCTTGTTGGCGCGGGAACGGATGGTCATCACCAGGATAACAACCACAGCCAGTGCGCCGATGATCAGCGGAGAGAACGCCTTGAAGGTGCCAAAGGCGGTTTCAACGTTGTTGTACACCCACTTGGTGACTTCCACGCCCTTGTTGTTCACCTCGGTGACCAGGGAGCCATCCAGCCCTGGAATGGTGATGTAGGAGGTGAAGAGGTTCTTGAACGCAGTGTCCTGAATGGCCACGGTCTTGCTGTCCAGCACCAGACGGCCGATGCCGCGGAAGATGAACATGCCAGCCAGCGTGGTGATGAAGGGCGGGATGCGCACATAGCCGATCAAGTAGCCCTGCCACAAACCCACACCCAGGCCGATCAGCAGGCACAGGCCGATGGTCATGTAGGTGTTCCAGCCGAAGTTGCCGATGAGCACTGCAGCCAGGCCGCCGGTAAGGCAGATCACCGAGCCAACGGACAGGTCGATGTTACCGCCGGTGAGGATGCACATCAGCATGCCGCAGGCCATGACCAGCACATAGCCGTTTTGCAGAAGCAGGTTGGACATGTTCTGGGCATACAGCAAACGGCCATCGGTAAGGAAGTAGAACAGGATGAACACCACTACCAGAGCGATGGTCATGGAGTTCTTTGTTAGAAACTTAAGGAACTTCATAAGGAGTCACTCCTTTTCCAAATTATCACTTGCTGTCCCGCAGTATGTATCCCATGATAAGCTCCTGCGTGGCCTGCGCCGTCTCCAGCTCAGCCAGCAGCTTACCTTCGTTCATGACGTAGATGCGGTCGCTCATGCCCAGCAGTTCAGGCATCTCCGAAGAGATCATGATGACCGATTTGCCCTTCTCCACCATCTGATTGATCAGGCAGTAGATGTCGTACTTGGCGCCCACGTCGATGCCGCGGGTAGGCTCGTCGAGGATCAGGATGTCTGGCTCGGTAAACATCCACTTGCCCAGCAGCGCCTTCTGCTGGTTGCCGCCAGAAAGGTTGCCCACCCTCTGTTCGATGGAGGGGGTCTTGGTACCCATTTCCTCCTTCATCTTTTCGGCGTCGATGCGTTCCTTCTCGCGGTCGATGATGCCCTTGGCGCTCACCTTGTCCAGGCGGGCCAGGGTGGTATTCATGCGGATGCTTTCGTTGAGCAGCAGGCCGTTGGTCTTGCGGTCCTCCGTTACATAGGACAATCCGGCATGGATGGCGTCACCGGGGGTCCTCAGGGAGACCTCTTTGCCGTTGATCATCACATGACCGGAAATATTCGTGCCGTAGCTCCGGCCGAAGATGGACATGGCCAGCTCGGTGCGGCCGGCGCCCTGCAGGCCGGAGAAGCCGATGACCTCGCCCTTGTGAACCTTGAAGGAAACGTTGTCCACGACCACCTTCTCGGGATACAGGGGGTGATGCACTGTCCAATCCGTGACCTCCATGCTCACTTCGGGCAGGATGTTGTGTTCGCGGGCCGGATAGCGATCCTCCATGGAGCGGCCCACCATGCCCTTGATGATGCGATCTTCGCTCAGGTCGTCCACGCCCTTGACCAGGGTCTCGATGGTGGCGCCGTCGCGCAGGATGGTGGCCTTGTCGGCGCAGTAGATGATCTCGTTGAGCTTGTGGGTGATAATAATGGACGTCAGGCCCTGCTTCTTGAACTCGATCAGCAGGTCCAGGAGCATCTTGGCGTCCTCGTCGTTCAGGGAGGAGGTAGGCTCGTCCAGGATCAGCAGCTTCACATTCTTGGAGAATGCCTTGGCGATCTCCACCAGCTGCTGCTTGCCGGTGCCGATGTCCTTGATGAGTGAATGGGCAGATTCCTTCAGGCCCACCTGAGCCATGTGCCTTTCAGCCTCGGAATAAGTTTTGTCCCAGTCGATGACGCCTCTCTTTTTGAATTCATTGCCCAGGAACATATTCTCGCCGATGGTAAGCAGCGGGATCAAAGCCAGCTCCTGGTGGATGATCACGATATTTTCAGCCTCGGAATCTTTCAGCGTTTTGAACTGGCAGAGTTTGCCGTTGTAGTAGATCTCGCCCTCATAAGTGCCGTAAGGGTAGATACCACTCAGCACATTCATCAGTGTAGATTTACCAGCGCCGTTTTCGCCAATCAGCGCGTGGATCTCGCCACGCTCAACAACCAGATTGACGTTATCCAGCGCTTTGACGCCAGGAAATTCCTTGGTGATCGACTTCATCTCCAAAATGATGTCTGCCAAGTTACTTTTCCCCTTTCCCATACGCTGTTTTCAAGAAAAAGGCGGGGCGATATGCCCCGCCCAAACAGCGTAACTGTTTTCATCAGCAGCCCTTGCGGACCTGCGTGATGTCGTTAGATTACTTAGCGGTCAGGTAGCCGTCATCGCCCATCTCGTACAGGCCGATGTCAACCAGGTAGTTCAGGTTGTCCTTGGTCACAACGGAGGGCACCAGCAGGAAGGAGTCAACCTTGTTGCCAGGGGTCTTCTCGTAGGACTCGGTGTCGAAAGCGCAAGCCACGCCGAAGGTATCGACCAGAGCGGCGCCGTCCACTTCGCCGGCGAACATGGCCTGAACCAGGGACAGGGTAACAACGGCTTCGTCCATAACGTTCTTGTAAACGGTCATGGTCTGCTTGCCATCAACGATGTTGGCGAGGTTGGCGACGTCGCCGTCCTGGCCGGTCACGATGATGGGGTTGGTGCCAGCATAGTCAGACTCGATGGCCTGAGCAACGCCCAGAGCGGTGGAGTCGTTGGAGCAGAGCCACACGTCCAGCACGGTGCCGTCGGCATAGAAGGAGGACAGCACGGTCTGAGCACGGTTCAGGGCGGTGTCGGTGTTCCACTGAGCGGTAGCGACCTGCTGGAACTCAGTCTGGCCGGAAACGACGTTCAGGGTGCCGGCGTCGATGTAGGGCTTCAGGGTGTCGAAGGCACCGTTGAAGAAGTAGGTGGCGTTGGTGTCGGCGGGATCGCCGGCGGTGAACTCGATGTTGTAGACCTTGTCACCGGCGTTGGCCAGATCCAGGGCGGTCTCAACGTACTGGCCCTGCAGCTTGCCCACGGTGTAGTTGTCGAAGGACACATAGTAGGTCACAGCGTCGTTCAGGATCAGACGGTCATAGGCGATCACGGCCACACCAGCGTTGGCGGCTTCGTCCATAACAGTGTTCAGGGCTTCGGCGTCGATGGCGGAGATAACCAGCACGTCAACGTTCTCGGCCAGCATGTTCTGGATGTCGTTGACCTGACGGCCAGCGTCGTTGTCGGAATAGGTCAGGATAGCTTCGTAGCCGGCCTTCTCGAACTCGGCCTTCAGGTAGGAACCGTCACGATTCCAGCGCTCCAGGGACTGGGTGGGCATGGAGATACCGACCTTCTTGGGGGCCTCGGCAGTCGCCACGGCGAACACGCTCAGGACCATCACCAGAGCCAAAAGCAGGGATACGAACTTTTTCATGATGATTCAACTCCTTACTGTTTTTATTTTCTGGAAAAGTTCTGACCTAATTATACACAATCGCGCCTGTTTTGTAAATCCCTTTTGTAAAAAATACACTGTCAATCCTTCCAGAAAGTACAGCAAAAAATATCTTGTCATTTCAGCGTCGTTTCATCCTCGGGTTCGGTTTCATCCTGTTTCCCGGCATCCCGCCACAGCTTCCAGGCATAGATCAGCACGCCGATACCGCCAATGACAAAAACAGCGATCGCCGCGATGGCAGCTGCCAGGGGCATTTCATCCTTGCCCGCCAGCAGGCCGTCCAACAGCTGATATGCAATGTAGAGGATATATCCGCCCACCAGCGTCAGCAGAAGGGCGTGGGTATTCTGGTTCTTCATCGATCTGTGCCTCCTTTGGATTTTATTCAGCATACCACAGGGCTTTCCCACTTGTCAAACAGCATGTGTATCTGTTATGATGCTCACAGAAGAACCCATGGGAGGGATCTCCAAATGAATGCTGTTGTTCAACTGCTCGAGAAGGTGCTGCCTGTTTTTGTGCTGCTGGGGCTGGGTGTGCTTTGCCGCACAAAGCAGTTACTTACCCGCGAGGGCGTTAATGCGCTGAAGAATGTGGCCGTCAACATTGCCCTGCCCGCGGTGATGTTTTCCGCCTTCGCGGATGCGGAGTACACTGCGCGCAGCATCTGTGTGCCGCTGATGATCTTCCTGCTTTGCATTCTTTCACTATATGCGGGCATGGCGCTTTGCCGGTGGATGAAGATCCCCGGGCGGCTGTCCCCGTTCCTTTCCGCCGGCTTTGAGGCAGGCATGCTGGGCTATTCCCTTTTCGCCATTCTTTTCCCTGGCGAGGAAGCCTCCTTTGCTATGGTGGATCTGGGCCAGGTGCTGTTTGTCTTCACGGTATACAAGGTGCTGCTGGCCCGCAAGGATGGCCTGAAGGGCGCCCTGAAAGAAGCGGCGTCTTCCACCACGGTGTGGGCGATCGTGGCCGGACTGTTGTTTGGCGTCACGGGCTTGTACAGGGCCCTGCAGCCCAGCGGCATCAGCGGTGTGATCGACGCAACGGCGGATTTCATCGCCGCGCCCACCAGCGCGCTGATCCTCCTGGCCATTGGCTATGACCTGGCGCCTGCGCAGATCAAATGGAAGAAGATCTCCCGGCTGCTGCTCCTGCGCCTGGGCGTCTCTGGCGCCGCGCTGGCAGTCGCCCTGCTTGTGGATCGCTTTGTTTTCGGCGGCATGATGCACCTGGGCGCGGCGCTGCTGCTTTTTATCCTTCCTCCGCCCTATGTGCTGCCTGTTTTCGCGGATGTGGAGGAGGAGAGGACGGACGTGTCCTCCGCCCTGTCCGCGCTGACGGTGGTGAGTATCGCGCTGTTCGCGGTGCTGGCGGCGGTCATGTGAGCGGCAAGGGCGCTTCTGTCATATGGGTACACAGGGATCCCGGCCTCCGCTGCTGAACGGGAATCGGTATCATCGATACCCCTGCGTGGTGGTGTCAGCCTCCGCGCAGGGGTATGGTGTGTGGACGGGTGAAAGCAGCAGAAAAGCAGCGGGATATACCCCCGCTGCTCAGTGATGCGGATGTTCAGTTTAGTTCCTCGATTTTCTGGTCTGCTTTGGAGGCGGGACGGCGCCTACGGATAATGAATTTGAAAGCCATTTATCATAGTTGGAAGAAGGTTCCTTGATTTTGACACGAGGTGCAAAAGAAGGAACCTTTTTTTGTGCCTTTGATGGGCGTGCTTCTGGTTCGAAGGAACCGCCAAGTTTCTGATCAATTGAAATCGTTCGTTCGATCAACTCTCCCAAACCGTAGGCGAAGAAGCTCCCCCAGCCAGGAAGACAGCGAACCGGCGGCAAGGAGAACAATGCCCCCGGCAACTGAGGTTGAGAATATTGCGAATGCACCTGTCACGCTGGCGATGATCCCGAGCCAGCATATCATGTGTCTGGAGCTGTGTTCGGCAGCGGCGCCACGTCAGGCATACACGCCAATGAACTTGATGGTGGGCGCTACCCGGGCGTCCAGGATGCGCAGGCGCAGGGCGGTGGTCTCCACAGGATCAAGCACCACGATGCGCTTGTGGCCGATCACCGTGCCGCTGGCGGCCTGCCGCCATCCGCCGTTTGCCATGACGTCGATGGCGAAGCTCTCCACGCGCTGGCTGAGCCGGATCTGTTCCTTGAGCACCACGCGATGAATGGTCTGCGCCTGCCCCCAGGCGATGGTGATGACAGCCGTGCCATCTTCCGCTGCGGGGATGTAGCAGGCGTCGTCATCGGCGCGGACGCAGGCAATGTCATGCCCGGCGGCGGCGGTGGAGGCGGTCAGCGTGGCTGTATCCAGCAGGTTGCGGGCGTAGCTTGTCCGGATGTACGCCCCCAGCTGGCGCAGGCGCTGCACGTCATTTTCGTGGAACAGTCCCTCGTTGGTCGGGGGGATGTTCAGCAGGAACGTGGCATTGCCGCCTACGGACTTTTCGTAAATGTCGATGAGCTTCTCCAACGGGCGCACCTGATCGTTTTCGCCGGCATGCCAGAACCAGCCGGGCCGGATGGAGGTGTTCACCTCCGCCGGGTACCAGATCAGGTCTGTCTCGCCGGCCAGGATGGCGCGGCTGCCCAGGTCACGATCCTGGGCGCGGATGGTGCGCTGGCGGAATTCCCCGTCGTCAGCCTGCTGGCTGGCCGAGGCTACTTTTTCCGTGTCCGCTGTGCGGCGGGGGACAACGCTCCACTCGGCCTGACGGGTATCGCCGGCCTCGTTGCCGCACCAGCGGACGTCCGGGCCGCATACGTGGATGCAGGCCTGCGGCTGCAGGGCGCGGATGGTTCCGTAGTAGCGATCCCAGTCGTAGTACTGCTTCTTGCCGTTGGGGCCTTCGCCGCAGGCGCCGTCGAACCATACGGAGCACACGTCGCCATAGGTGGTCAGCAGCTCCGTCAATTGGGCGATGAAGTAATCATCATAGGGTTTGCCGGTGCCATAGAGGGGATGGTTGCGGTCCCAGGGGGAAAGGTACACGCCGAAGCGGATCCCGCCCTCGCGGCAGGCGGCGGCTACCTCGCCCACAATATCGCCCCTGCCACCTCGGAAGGGGCTGGCGGCAACGGTGTGCGCCGTGTGCCTGCTGGGCCACAGGCAGAAGCCGTCGTGATGCTTGCAGGTGAGGATCAGCCCACGCATCCCCGCGGCCTTGATGGCTTCCACCCACTGACGGGCGTCGAATTTGACGGGGTCGAAGATGGCAGGGCTTTCGGTGCCATCGCCCCATTCTTTATCGGTGAAGGTATTCACGGTGAAGTGAACAAAGGCATAGAACTCCAGCTGCTGCAGCGCCAGCTGGCGCGGGGAGGGAACAACCTGAATCAGCCGATGATCCAGTTGAGTCATGCTTACACCTCTTTCAGACGGATGGGCTCGAAGCAGAACCGCGCGTGCCATTCCTGGTCGGTGAGCTGATAGGCGGCGTCCAGCGCGGGGCCGCAGCTGTTGGAGCCGATGCCCGCGTGCCTGGCGTCCAGGCACAGCACAGCGTGGCCGGAGGGCCGCAGCTCCCAGTGGTGACGCTTGCGGGTCAGCTCCTCCTGGGTATAGCGGGAGAAATTGAAGCTGAAGGGTGCGTTGGCGTGGATCCTTACGGCGGTGTGGTCATTCATTACCTGCAGCGCGACGCACCCGGTGTGGGAGCCGCTTTCCTGGGGCTTGATGTGATTTTCCCTGGCCTGGTCGATCTCCTCGGCGAAGGCGCCCCACCAGCTGGCGCGGCGCTTGTCCGCATAGCTGTCGCCGGGGCCATAGCCTGTGTACTCCGCCCGGCGGAAGGTCTCGGGCAGCATCAGCCGCAGGCCGAAGCGGGGCAGTGCGGGCCGCTGAGGCGTGACCTGCCCATCGATGCTGATGGCGACCGCGCCATTGGCATATACGGTCACGGTGGTGGTCATGCGCAGCAGGGGGTGGTGGATCAGCCATGCCAGCGAGGCATGGGAGGTCACCGTAACGCTGCGGTCATCCCTGGTGACGGCCATATCATACACCCGGGGCGCAACCTCCTGCAGGTGGAAACGCTCCCAGCTGCGGCGGAAGCCGGCGTCGTTATCGGTGGGGGCGCGCCAGACGTTGTATTCCATGCCTGCGTCCAGCAGCTGCTCCTGGCCGAAGCGCATACCGGCGGGCAGGCCGGTATAGGGATCGATGGTATGGCAGAAGCCCTCGCCGGCGATGGTGATCCCCTTGCGGGTCTGCTCAACGGTCAGCGGGCCGGGCAGGTGTTCCGGCTCGGCAGGGAGGGTCAAGCTGGGGGAAAGCGGCAGCTGATCAAAGCAGACCACATCGCCTGCGCTGCACCACGGCGTGTCCTGTCTGGCGGTGAAGATAAAGCGGATGAACAGGTTTTCGCCTGTCAAGGCTGCCAGATCAGGCAGCGTGATGGCCTGCTCGCCCAGGGGAGGCAGGCACAGCGCTACCTCGCCTGTGAGCACGGTCTGTCCGTTGGCGGTCACCTCGTACCGGCAGAAAAGATCCTCCTGCGCGGCGGTAAAGGCGCGGGTATTGCGCAGCACAAAGGTGTCCTGCCCGGTCTGCTCCACCCGCACGGGGCGGTAGACCTGCTTGGCCTCCTTCAGTCCGCCATGGGGCGTGCGATCCGGGAACACCAGGCCGTCCACGCAGAAGTTGCCGTCGTGATCCGGCTCGTCAAAATCGCCGCCGTAGGCATACATGGGCTCGCCGCTGTCTGTGAGGCCGATCTGTATGCCGTGGTCGCACCACTCCCAGATGCAGCCGCCCATGAGCCGGGGTTCGCTGTAGATGAGCTGCCAATAGGCTTCCAGGTCGCCGGGACCATTGCCCATGGCGTGGCAGTATTCGCACAGGAAGAAGGGCCGGGTCTCATAGGGGCGCTTCAGATACGCGCGGATCTCCTCCAGACCGGGGTACATCCGGGAGACCATGTCCAGGGTGTCGGCGCTGTCATTGGGAATGGGAGCGCCCTTGAGCAGGTGGATGCTCTCGTAGTGGATGAGCCGGGTGGGATCCTTGGCACGGAGCTTGCGGATGGATCGCTCAAAGGCCACGCTGTAGCCGCTCTCGTTACCCATGGACCAGAAGAGCACGCAGGGGCGGTTGATATCCCTGTCCACCATGCCGTGGATACGGTCATCAATGGCCGCCTCATAATCGGGGCGGTTGCACAACAGGGAAATGCCGGAATAATCGAAATTGTTGTCCGTGGTGAGAGATGCGTCCACGCTGCCGTGGGATTCGTTATCCGCCTCGTCAATGACGTAGAAGCCCACCTCGTCGCACAGGCGCAGGAACTCAGGCGCGGGCGGATAGTGGGAGGTGCGGATGGCGTTGATGTTGTGCTGCTTCATGAGCAGCAGCTCCTTCAGGGCCTGCTCACGGGAGATGCACGCGCCGGTCACGGGATCGCTCTCGTGGCGGTTCACGCCGCGGAGCTTCACCGGCACGCCGTTCACCAGCAGCACGCCCTCGCGGATGCAGACGGTGCGCAGTCCCACCTTTTCGCCGATGCGCTCCTGGTCGGTTTCCATGACCAGCCGGTAGAGATGGGGCTTTTCCGCGCTCCACATCAGGGGCTCCTCCACATGGAAGAAGCTTTCGCCCCGGGCGTCTGTTTTTTCGGGCAGGGGGGTACCGTCCGGCGCGAAGAGACGGAGGGTCACGGGTGCGGTCGCCTCCAGGCGCACATGGACGTCCATGCCTTTGCCGGCAGGGACCGTGGTCACGGTGTAGCGGTCGATCCGCTTTTCCGGCCGCAGCAGGAAAAACACATCGCGGATGACGCCGGACATACGCCATTTGTCCTGATCCTCCAGGTAGGTGCCGTCGCACCACTTGAGCACAAGCAGCATGATCTCGTTTTCGCCCTGACGCAGAAGGGGCGTGGCGTCGAACTCGCTGGAATTGTGGGTCACCTGGCTGTAGCCCAGAAACTGCCCGTTGATATACACATAAAAGCAGCTGTCCACACCCTCGAAGTTCAGCAGCCAACGCATTCCGGAGGAAAGATCCGCCTGGAAGGTGCGGCGGTATACGCCCGCGGGATTCGCCACCGGCACATAGGGCGGATCATAGGGGATGGGATAGCGGACGTTGACGTATACCGGCTTGCCGAAGCCGTTCAGCTCCCAGTTGCCGGGCACGGGCATACTGCCCCGGGGTCTGATGGCGAGCCAGTTTTCCGGCAGATCCTCCAGGCTGGCATAGCCATCGAAGTCCCAGACGCCGTTCAGCAGGATCCGCCGGGAGGATTCATCCTTCAGCGCGAAGGGATCCTGCCCGGGCGCGAAGGGAGTATACTCGTTTCTCCTGGACTCAACGCCCACGTGGAGCATCGCCGGATTCTCGTGATACCATACAGGCATAGCGTTACACCTCATTCGGATTTGATCGGCTGTATTGATTCGTATGCTTTTCTGCGTTGCTGTGACGAAATCATCCTGAGCATATTATACAGGGGGATGGAAGCGGAGTCAATCGCGCACAGGCGATCCCCGCGCTTCTGTTTTTCCGGACGGGCAATGGTTTCGCCTGCAAAGCAAAGAACGGCTTCCCGCCAGAGCTTGCTGTTTCTTGTGCTGCTGTGATAGAATGAAAGCGATCAACTGGAATTTGACAAACTATAGAGAGGTTGATTCAAATTGTTGACCGATATTCAAGCGGAACGATTTATAAAAAAGTTGGGAACAGAAAGCTATAACGAACGAATCAGTATTGTAGAGAGATACAAAAAGCAATGGGAACTGTCTGAAATAGAATTTAAGTCGGAGCTTTCCAATAACAACCTGATTTTCTATGCGGTTTCAAAACGATACGGTAAGGTTATCCTCAAAATACGTATTGACAATGGTTTTGATAATGAAATACTGGCATTGAAATTGTTTCAAGGTGAGAATTTCTGCAAACTTTATGAGTATTCATTTGAAGATGAGGCATACATAATGGAACGAATTGTACCTGCCCATACTTTATATGAAAGTGCTCCCCGAAACGAACGTATTAAGATTGCAGGCGGAATATTCAAAGGACTGCACAAGACTGACTTGCCCGATGGTACATTCCCTACATACACCGAATGGTTTGAAGCTGGTAAAGAAGGCACGAAAAATCGTGAGGATTGTGAAGAACTGTATCGGTATCTTGACAGTGCAGAGCGAATGCTTACAGATATATGCAAAAAGTATTCTCGCAATCTTCTGCTGCACGGTGATTTACACCATGAGAATATACTTAAGAACGGAAATGGAGGTTATACGGTTACTGACCCTAAGGGAGTAATAGGCGACCCTGTATTTGATTTATCGAGATTTATACTTGATGAGTTCAGAGATGATTTGACCTCAGAGCCAAAGGAGGCCATAATTGATTTCGTACAAAAGCTTGGTGACGGTGTAGGTATTCCTTGTGAGATTTTATTGCGCTGTTTGTATATTGAAACGGTCATTTGGCTTTTCAGAGAGGAACTTGCAAACGGAGAAAGTCTTGAAGAGTGCCGGCAGCTGATTACCAATATGAAAGTCGCGTATGAGTTTACTCACAGCAGGAAAGAAAAATATATGGTTGACAGCATTATGGAAAAGGATTAAAAGAAGTACTGTACACGCTATCATGAAGTGTGATTGGTAGGAACAAAAACTTTCAGTTTTATGGCGTGATAAATTCCAATTTATTTAGCAAACGAAAACGGATTCCCTCCCTCTCAGGAGGGCGCAATTATACGCACCGTTCCGGTGCATTGCGTTCACATAAGCACATAAGCAAACGAGCATCCGGCGTTCGGATGCTCGTTTGCTTGTTACCGGATAAATTGTTCCTTAAGAATCTCCCCATCAGGGAAGCCGTTCTTTGCTGTTACCGTGTGAAGCGGGACATGAAGCGCCATGCGTGCTCGCAGGTGTGTTCGCGGCACTCGTGGCCCTGGCCGCTGACGCTGGCAAAGGCGGTGCGCTCCACGCCATCGGCGCTGGTGAAGTAGTTGATGGTCAGCACGCTGCCCCGGGAGGGATCGTTCAGGCGCTCCACCCGGTCGCCGCTGAGGCCCCAGATGGGCTCGGGCCAGGCGTCTTTGTTGGCAAAATCCGCGTCATAGGGCGTTTTGAGCTGGTTGACCTCAAACACATAGCGCATGCGGTCGCAGCACTTTTCAGCCTGGAAGGGCAGTTCCGGCAGAGGGGTGATCTCGCCGCCGGAGTAGAACAGCGGCACAGGCGTGGCGCGGTTGATCTCCTTGTCCACCGGGTGGAAATACACGTTGGAGCCGACCTCCACCGTCGCGCCCATGGGAGCCAGGGCAGCGAATACCTGCGGGTATTCCTGATACATATCCCAGGTCTTGATGCCGCCCATGGAGAAGCCGCTGGCGTAGATGCGCTTCTCATCGATGGGGTACTTTTCCTTCAGCCTTTCGATCAGGGCGATGGTCTCGGTGGCGGTGCTGTTCAGGTGGTTCTCCAGGCACACCAGCAGGAAGCCGTTGCGCTGGGCCACACGATACCAGCCGGACACATGGGCCATGTGCAGCGCGGAATCGCCGCCGCCGTGGAAGACCAGCACCAGCGGCACGGGGCCGTTGTCCAGCAGGCCTTTTTTGTAATAGGCGATGTAGCCGATGCGGTGCTCCGTTTCATCCTTGTCGTCGCCGCGGTTATCGGGCGATACGGGCACAACGGCGCAGGCAGGCTCCTCTACCATGCCCTGCTCGGCCATGGTGGGCTCGATGGAGAGGACGCCGCACCAGCGCTTGCAGCCCCGCAGGAAGCCATGGAAGGCGGCGGGAACGTCCGGCGATTCCTGCACCAGCAGGTGGTCGCAGGCGCTGCGCAGGGAAGTGTTGATCTCGGCGCTGTTGCCAACGGAAACGATGGGGATATCCCGGCGCTGCACATCGGGAGCCACAGAGAGGTTCTCCAGCGTGGCGGTGGTGGGGGTGATCTCGCCAGGGCCCCACAGATACAGTCCGTTCAGGGTCTTCAGGCAATGACGGGCGATGTAATCGGCGGCCTTGCCCCGGCCGAACAGGTGGGTGCGGAAGATCGCGCCCCGGATGAAGCAATCGCCCCACTGGCCGGTAAAGCGATCCTTACTGGTGACCACGCCGTCCCGGTGATACTGATGGATGCGGGATTCGGCGATCAGGTCGGTGAAGAGGGTCTCGTCGGCCTCGTCCCAGCCGCCATGGCAGGTGGGATGGACAAAGACCACGCTGCCGGAGTATTCTGCCGCGATGCCGGTGAAACCCTTCGCGTCGGCGTAGGCTGCGGCCTCCTGCAGGGACAGCTCCTGCTCCTCAAAGATGAGCAGATACGGCGCGTTGAAGCCGAAATTCACGATATCCGCCAGCGGCGCGCCCTGGGGGACGATCACCTTGACCCGGAAGGAATCAAAGGCGTGGCTCCAGCACCGGACGCCGCCGATGGTTGTGATGATGGGGAATTCTTTCATGCCCATGATGATCTCTCCTTATTCGGCGTTGGCCACAAAGCGGAACATATTCCAGGAAAGCGGCTGCAGCGCGGCGCGAAGGACGCCCTCCTGGCAGGTGGTGCCTTCGACCCTGGCGGGTATGATGGCGTCGGGGTGCTCATGGTCGTTAAAGGCCTCGGGATCCTCGGTGAACATGGTCACGTGCTCCGCGAAGCGCCAGCCGGCAAAGCCCTGAACATCCAGCTCCAGCTCGTGCTGGTCGTGCTCATCGGCGTTGATGACGAACACGGTCATTTCGCCCGATGCTTCATTCAGGGCGGCGGCGGCCTGGATGTAGGGCACGTTCTCAAAGCCGCCGTACTGGTTCATATCGTCGATGGCGTAGCCCTCCACATCGAAGGTCTCGCATTCCACCACCGGCCGCAGGGACACGCCCCGGGCGTAGCGGATCAATTGGGTGAAGGGGTAGTAGGCGGCGCTCTTCCAGGCATGTTCCCTGTCGGTGGCGCACAGCTGAGCAAGGCCGCTGGTGGCGCAGCCGATCTTGATGCGGTCGGCATGGCGCAGCATGGTGAGCATCACCGAGGCGCTGGCCAGCGTCCGGGGCATTTCGCCAGCCTTGGGGAAGGCGCGGCGGGTGGACCAATCGTCCGGGTCGTGGCGGATGTACTTGCGGTTGGGATCCAACCCCAGGAAGCCCATGGCGGGCTGGCGGCCGCCCGTGCCCAGGCGCGCGCCGTTGGCGGGCCGGTAGGAGCAGGCGTACTCATCCAGCGAGAGCATCATGGTTTTCTTGACGCGCTGGCGGGTCTTGATCAGGTCGCACAGGGCGATCTCGGTGTTGATGTAATCCTCAAAGGCCTGGGAGCCGGCCATCAGCGCCGGCACATTGCCGGGAGGCGCGGAGTGATAGTGGTGCAGCGAGATGTAGTCCACGGTTTCATAGCACTCCTGCAGCACCTGCTGATCCCAATCGGGGTAGTGGTTCAGGAAGGGGGAGGAGGACACGCAGGCCACGGTCTCGATGGTGGGGTCGATCCACTTCATCACCTTGGAGACCTCGTGGGCCAGGACGCCATAGGCCTTGGGATCCCGCTCGTAGGAGGCGATCTGCCAGGGGCCGTCCATTTCGTTGCCCAGGTACCAGGTCTTCACGCCGTAGGGCTTTTCGTGGCCGTTTTGCTTGCGCAGGTCAGACCAGTAGGTGCCGCCCTCAAAATTGGTGTATTCCACAATATCCATGGCGTCCTGGATGGTACCAGTGCCCAGGTTGATGGTATACAGGGCTTCAGCGCCGCACTTTTCGGCCCACTGCAGGTACTCATCGTGGCCCACATCGTTGGGGATGTACTGGAACCAGGCCGGATCCAGCCGGGCCTTGCGCTGGGCCATGGGGCCGATGGAGTCCTTCCAGCTCCAGCCGGAAACAAAGTTGCCGCCGGGCATACGCACGCAGGGCAGCTCGGCCTCCTTCAGCCCCTGGATGAAATCCTGCCGGAAGCCCTGTTCGTCCGCGGTGGGGTGCTTGGGGTTGTACATGCTGCCGTTGACCATGGAGCCGATGGGCTCCAGAAAGGCGCCGAACAGTCGCTTGGAAATATCGCCGATCTGATAGGTGGGATGGAGGGTAAGCTTGGCCTTTTTCATCATCAGACACCTCTTCTGTTGCGTTGTGAACGATCCGGGTCAACACCACTGATGCCTTTATTATACATTGGGGAGAAAAGGGAGTCAATCGCGCCGGCGGGGCGGACAAGCGTCATTTCATAGCTTTTTTGGGACGATTTGCAGCATAGAGGTGATCCGCCCGGCAATGAAACAGGGCCGCCGCTCTTCTGCGACAGCCCTGTGGGGTCATACAGTGGATCATTGCGTATTCTCGGCCGGCGCCGGCTGGGGGGACGTCTTTTTCACGCGGCGCTTGCTGCGGATGGAGAGCACCAGGCTCTGCAGCAGGATGAAGAAGCACAGCATCGCGCCGGTGGTGATGGATTGCCACCAGGGATCGCGCAGGCCGGAGGTGGTCACGATGGCCTTGATGGTGGTCAGCGTGAGGGTGCCGAACAGCGTGCCGATCACGTTGCCCACGCCGCCGGAGAGCAGCGTGCCGCCAATGATGGCCGAGGCGATGGCGTTCATTTCTGCGCCGGCGGCATTGGTCGCGTTGCCCGCGCCGGTGTGCATCATGAACACGAAGCCCGCGATGCCGGAAAGCACGCCGCTGATCAGGTAGGAATAGAAGCGGGTGCGTTTTACGTTCACGCCCAGCATCAGGGCAGATTGGCTGTTGCCGCCCATGGCGTAGAAATTGCGGCCCAGGCGGGTGAACCGCAGTACCAGGAATACCACCAGCACGAGGACCAGGGCAATCACCACGCCGATCTCCATACGGGCGGGGATCAGGTTGCCCTTTTTGGCTATATAGCCCAGCCAGGGGATCTCGATCTTGGTGTCCATCAGCTGCTTGAAGCCTTCATGGGCGATTTTCTGGGGCTCCAGAGAGACGATGGTGGTCATGCCTCTTGCAAAGAACATGCCCGCCAGGGTGATGATGAAGGGCTGGATCTCCAGGTAGGAGATCAGGAAGCCATGGGCCAGGCCGAAGCAAAGGCCGATGCCCAGCGCCAGCAGCGCTGCGGTGAAGATGCTTCCGCCGTTGTTCATGTGGACGATGCAGCTCATGACCACCAGGGCCGTGACGCCGCCTACGGAGATATCGATGCCGCCGCCGATCATCACGATGGTCAGGCCGCAGGCCACGATGATCAGGGCTGCGTTGTTGTTCAGCATGTCGAAGACCTGCTGCCAGCGCAGGAAGCCGCCGCCCCAGATCAGCATGGCGGCAAAATACATGGTGAAGAAAATGCCGATGGTGATCGTCAGGAGCAGCTGGGTATCGGTCAGCGGCTCCCGACGCCTGAGTTCATTGTTGCGCGTCATCCTGCTGCCGCCTCCTTTCGTACCTTGCCCGCGGCGATCTTCTTCCACAGCTGACTGAGCTTGGCCTTCACCACGGGCGAGCCGGCGATCACGATCAGGATGATCACGATGGCCTTGTAGGCCTTCACGTCCGTGGAGGGGACCTTCATGGCGTAGAGGGTGATGGTCAGGGCCTGGATGGCATAGGCGCCCAGCACGGAGCCGGAAATCTTGAACTTGCCGCCGCCCAGGGCGTTGCCGCCGATGGCCACAGCCAGAATGGCGTCCATTTCCACGTCCAACAGCAGGGTTTCATGGTTGATGAGGCTCAGGCGGCTCACGGCGATCACGCCGGAAATGGCGCAGCATACGCCCAGGATCATGAAGCTGAGCAGCTTGATCCAGGTGGTGTTGATGCCGTTGAGGCGGGCGGCGCGCTGGTTGATGCCAACCGCCTGGGTATACAGGCCCAGGGTGGTGAAGCGGAACACCAGCGCCAGAATGACGCCCGTAAGGACAACGATCAGGATCGGGGTGGGCACCGGAATGCCCGGAATGAAGCTGCCGATGGCGGTGATCAGCGGGCTTTCCACGGTGGGGGTGGCGCCGCCGTTGATCCAGTAGGCCACGGAGCGGCCGCAGGTGAACAGCACCAGTGTGGCGATCATGGGCTGAATCTTGAAAACGGAGACCAGCGTGCCGTTGAAGGCGCCGAAGAGAATCGCTACGGCGCAGCAGGCGACAAAGCCGGCCAGGATCGTGAGGATGGTGATCTCGCCGGAGCGCAGTACCTTCACGAACATGCTGCCCGCGATGGCTGCCAGCGCGCCCACGGAGATGTCCTGTCCGCCGCAGGCTGCGGTAACCAGCGTCATGCCCATGGCCAGGATGGCCAGCTCGCTGGCGCCGTTGAGGATGGAGATCAGGTTGCCGGTGAGCACCTTGTTGCCGATGTTATTGTTGGTGATGGTAATGGAGAAGAAGGTGAAATCACCAATGATGAGGCAGCGGAAAAAGTTGAATGCGAGAATGATCAGAATGGAGAGCAGCGGCACAAGCAGCTGCGAATATTTACTCCAGAACCCGGAGGATTTTTTCACCTGGTCTGCCATCAGTCTGCACCTCCTGCGATCGTCCGCATCACGTTGTCCTGGGTCAGTCCGGTGCCGCGCAGCTCACCCACGATGTGCCTGTCGCGCATGACGATCAGGCGGGAGCAGGTGCGCAGCATCTCCTCGATCTCCGAGGAAATGAAGGTCACACTCATGCCCTCTTCGGCCAGCTTGCGCACCAGACGCTGGATCTCCGTTTTGGTGCCCACGTCGATGCCGCGGGTGGGCTCGTCCAGGATCAGGTACTTGGGGTGGGTGAGCAGCCACCGGGCCAGGATGACCTTTTGCTGGTTGCCGCCGGAAAGGGATTTGATGGGCGTATCGGAGGAAGCGGTCTTGATCTCCAGCGCCTTGATGTATTCATCGGCAAAGGCCTCTGCCTCCGCCTTGGAGAAGGGATGGAAGAAGCCCTTCTGCACCTGCAGCGCCAGGATGATGTTATCACGCACGGAAAGGTCGGCGATGATGCCGTCGTCCTTGCGGTCCTCGGGCAGGTAGCCGATGCCATGCTTCATGGCGTTGATGGGCTTGTGGATCTTCACCTTCTTGCCATCGATCCAGACCTTGCCGCCGGTGACGCGGTCGGCGCCAAAGATGGCGCGCACGCTTTCGCTGCGGCCGGAGCCAAGCAGGCCCGTGAAGCCGTTGACCTCGCCTTTACGGATGGCAAAATCAAAGGGATTCACGCCTGCGGCGCTGGAAAGGCGGGCGGATTCGTACACGGGGGTGGAGTCGTCTGCCACGGGCGTATCATCCCGCACCAGATCGCTCAGGCCCTCCAGTTCCTTGCCCATCATCTTGGAGACCAGCTCCACCTGGGGCAGGTTTTCCACCTCATACTCGCCCACCAGCTCGCCATTGCGCAGCACGGTGATACGGTCGCTGACGGCATAGACCTGCTCCAGGAAGTGGGTCACGAAGATGATGCCCACGCCGCGGGACTTCAGGTCGCGCATGAGGCCGAAGAGCATCTCCACCTCCTGGTCATCCAGGGAGGAGGTAGGCTCGTCCAGGATGAGCACCTTGCACTGCATGTCCACCGCGCGGGCGATGGCGACCATCTGCTGCACGGCCAGAGAGCAGCTGCCCAGCTGCTGCTTGGGCCGGGCGGGAATGCCCAGGCTTTGAAGGAGCTTGCCGGCGCGCTTCTCCATATTGCGGCGGCTGACGAAGGGGTTCCTGCTGCGGCCGATGAACATATTCTCCGCCACGGTCAGGTTGGGGCAAAGCGTGATCTCCTGATACACGGTGCTGATGCCGGCTCTCTGGGCGTCCTGGGGGGAGCGGATGGAGACCTCGCCCTCCACGCCGTCCAGATGGATGGTACCGGCGTCCTTGGTGTAAACGCCGGTGAGCACCTTGATCAGGGTGGATTTACCCGCGCCGTTTTCGCCCATGAGCGCGTGGACCTCGCCCTTGCGGAGGGTGAAATCCACGTTGTGCAGGGCTCTTACGCCCGGGAATGATTTGCCGATACCACGCATAGACAAAACGACCTCGTTTTGCATACACGTTCCTCCTTCCATGCTGGGCCTTCCGGAATAAGCCGAGAAGCGCGGTGCGGCTTGCGGATCACTCCACACAGACCGCACCGCGCAGGGTTTTACTTGTTGGTTACATCTTTAAGCGATGATTACTCGCCCAGGCCGTAGGTGTCGATGTCTTCCTGGGTGATGGTGGTGGCGTCGAAGCCCTTCTCCTCAGAGATGATCTTCTTGGACTCCAGGGCCAGGTCTTCGCCGGCTTCCAGCTTCTGGATCAGATCGCTGATGACCTGAGCCTGGAAGGGAGAGCACTGACCGTCGTAGTTCCAGTTGCCGGCCAGCAGTTCGCGAAGAGCCCAACGGTTGCAGTCGAAGCCCATCACGATGACGTCCTTGCCCACGCCGTGGGAGATGCCAGCGTCGTCCAGGGCAGCCACAGCGCCCTTGGCCATGCCGTCGTTCTCGGCGTAGATGATGTTGAAGGCTTCCTTGGAGTTGATCACGGACTCGGTGATCTTCTTGGCTTCAGCTTCGTCCCAGGTAGCGGTCTGCTGCACAACGAGCTTCCAGTTGTCGTTGCCCTTGACCTGCTCGTCCAGAGCGCCGGTGCGGCCGATCTGAGCGTCGGAGCCCATGGCACCCTGAATGTGGATGATGTTGTAAGCTTCCAGGTTCTGGGCGATCAGCCATTCCACGGCCAGCTTGCCCTGGTTCGCCATGTCGGAAACGACGGCGGCCTCATACAGGCTCTCGTCGCAATCGATCATACGGTCGAACAGGAACACGGGGATGCCGTTCTCCTGGGCGGAGGCCAGCACGGCGTCCCAACCGGTGGTCTCGGCAGCGGAGATCAGCAGGTAGTCAACGCCATCGGTGATGAACTGCTGAGCGGCGGACAGCTGCTCGTCGTTCTTCAGGGAGTAGTAGGTCTTGGCGGTGTAGCCGTTCTCGGCGGAGAACACAGCCTCGAAGTCCTTCACGTTGGCTTCACGGTAGCCGGACTCGGACGGGGGGTTGTTCACGATACCAACGGTGATCTCGGCCATGGCGGAGCCAATGGTCATGGTCAGCACCAGCAGCATCGCAAGCAGCAGGGCGGCAAACTTCTTCATGGTTCATTCCTCCTGTTTTTTCTCTTTGTCCAATCGGATGGACCTGTTACTGTTATTGTATATGAAAACACTTCCGGTTACATTCAAATTTTTTCAAAGTTATTAGAAACATTTTTGGACGTTTTTCCTTCCAAAGGCAAAAAATGAAAAATACTTTCGATTGATGATACATTTTTTCGGCATTGCGCCCATAGCCGCCAAACCATGATATAATATCTTTCAGAGGTGTATGCCATGAAGAGAATCCAGCCCGGTCGCAGCATCGAGCAGCAGATCAAGCGGCTGCTGCTGACGGTTTTGCCGGTGATGGGCGCCATCATTGTGGTGCTGATCGTCATGCTGCTTTCCATCAATAATCAGTATACCGGCGTGCTGCAAAGCGCCAATATCGCTGCGGACTTCAACCAGGAATTCAAAACGCAGCTGGATTCGGGGATGTACAATCATGTGATCCGGCCCCGCGGCGACGCTTCGGTGGAGGATCTGCCCATGGCGGTCCTGGACGACGCCGAGGCGGTGCTCCGCCGCCTGGAAAACACCACCACCCTGCGCGATAACCGCTGGCGTGTACAGAGTATGCTGGATATGTGCGAAAACCTTCGCACTTATATGAAGGAGATCGCCCTGGAGGAATCCTACGATCTGCGCATGGAGCTGCTGGAGCGCAATATCCGCGGCGAGACCGGCCTGACCAAGCTGATCGAGACCTATATGCACGATTTCATCGATGATGAGGTGCGTGAGCTGGCCAGGCTGCAGGGGTCGATCAGCGCGCAGGTGACGGCGGTGATCATCGTGGTGACGGCGGGCGTGGTCGTGCTGACGCTGGCCATGGCGTGGTATTCCGTTCGCGTGACCAAGCGGATCACCGGGCCTATCGGCGCGCTTTCCCGCAAGGCGCAGCAGTTTGGCGAGGGTGACTTTACCAGCCGGCCCCTGGAGACCCACATCACCGAGCTGCAGACGCTGGACAGCGGCTTTAACGAAATGGCCCGCCGGGTAGACGCGCTCATGGCCAAGCAGATCGAGGATCAGCGCTCGCTGCACCGGGCGGAGCTGGAGCTTCTGCAGGCGCAGATCAACCCGCACTTCCTCTATAATACGCTGGACTCCATCGCCATCCTGGCCGAGAGCCAGCGCGAGGAGGACGTGGTGACCATGGTGACCAGCCTTTCCACCTTCTTCCGGAATTCGTTGAACAAGGGCGAGGACATTATTTCCCTGGACGCGGAGCGTACCCAGGTCGCCAGCTATCTGGAGATCCAGCAGATCCGCTACAGCGACATTCTGCGCTATGAGATCCGCATTCCCGAGGAACTGCTGGACTGCAGGGTACCTAAGCTGATCCTTCAGCCCCTGGTGGAAAACGCCCTCTACCACGGCATCAAGAACCGCCGGGGCATGGGCACCATCACCGTCACCGGCGAGGCTGACGGCAATGATTTGCTCTTAAAGGTCACCGATAACGGCGCGGGCATGGATGAGGAGCAGGTGCGCGTCCTGCAGGCCGGCATCTATGAGGACCGCCACACAGGCCTGGGCCTGGTGAACGTGCACAAGCGCATCCGCCTGTACTGCGGCGAGCCCTATGGCCTGTTCTTTGAAAGCAGCGTGGGCAAGGGATCCACCGTGTCCATCCGCCTGCCCCAGACCCGCACCACCGGAAAGGAGAACACTGCACCGTGAAACGAATGATGATCCTTCTCTGCATCCTTGCGGCGCTGCTGCTCACCGGCTGTGCGCCTACGCCGGCGGCGGATGTGGAGACCTATGAAGATATGATCGTGGTAGGCTTCTCGCAGGTGGGCGCGGAGAGCGACTGGCGCAATGCCAACACCCGCAGCATGCAGCAAGCCCTTTCGGAGGCGAATGGCTACCGTCTTATCATCGACGACGCGCAGCAGAAGCAAGAGCGGCAGATCACGGCCATCCGCAATTTCATCCACCAGGGCGTGGACTACATCGTCCTGGCCCCCACCACCGAAAAAGGCTGGGATACCGTGCTGGCGGAAGCCAAGGCCGCGGGCGTGCCGGTGATCATTGTGGACAGGATGATCGAGGTGGAGGACGACAGCCTGTTCACCTGCTGGATCGGATCCGACTTCCGCAAGGAGGGCGACAACGCGGTGCGCTGGATGAGCCGGCACTTTGGCGATGAGCCCATCCGCATCGTACACCTGCAGGGCAACATTGGTTCCTCTGCCCAGCTGGGGCGCACCCAGGGGCTGGACGCGGGCCTTGACGAGCATCCCGCGTGGAAGCTGGTCTACCGGAACACCGGGGATTTTACGCAGGCAAAAGGCCAGGAGCTCGTGGAAGCTCTCCTGGCCCGGAAAATCGGATTTGATGTGATTTATTCCGAAAACGACAACATGGCCTACGGCGCCATTGACGCCCTGAAGAACGCGGGCCTGGTCCCCGGCAGGGACGTGACGATCATTTCCTTTGACGCCAGCCGTGCCGCGCTGGAGATGGTCATGCAGGGGGAAATCAGCTACGATGTGGAGTGCAATCCCCTCCATGGCCCCCGGGTGCAGGCTATCATCGAAAAGCTTGAGGCCGGGGGCAAGCCGCCCAAGCTCACCTATGTGGAGGAAAGCGCCTTCGACGCTGCCACCATCACCCGTGAGATCATGGACGGCCGGGGTTACTGATCGGCATTGAGTGACATGCGGTTGCGGTATTCCTTGGGGGTGATGCCCTCCAGCTTGCGGAAGACGTGGCTGAAGTAATTCGGCTCGTTGTAGCCGATCTCCATGGCAATGGTGGAGAGCTTCAGGTTGGTGGTGGCGAGCAGCTCCTTGGCCCGCTCGATGCGCATGGCGGTGAGGTAGTTGATGAAGGAGCGCCCCAGCGTCTGCGAGAAAACGGTGCTGAAATGCGCCGAGCTGAGCCCCACGTATTTCGCCACGCTGATCAGGGAGATATTTGGATCGCAATAATTCTCAGCCACGTATTTTTCAGCCCTGCTGATGACGTGGCTGTATTTGATGTTGGCGGGATTTTCCTGCTTCATGCTGGTCGCCTGCTGCAAAAGCTCCACCGCCGTCTGGCGGAAGCTGTCCAGCCTGCCGGAGGCGGCGAAGATGTTGTGCTGGCTGCTGAGCCGGGTGGCGATGTCCTTGGCGTCCACGCCGGGGGTTGCCCGGGCGATCTGCTGGCTGGCGATCCTGAGGATATCGATCAGCGCGTAGTAGCGCATGAGCATACTGTTGAACCTGCTGCCCTCGGGGCTGGCCAGCACGCTGTCCACCAGCTCGGGTACGTCCTTGGCGGAGGCGTACTGCAGCCGCTGCTGGAATTCCTCGCCGAAGGGATCGTCCAGCTCGATCATTTCGGCGGCGATCTGGGCGGTGTCGTTCACGTCCACTACCTGTCCCACCGAGACGCCGTAGACCTTCTTGAGCAGGTCGGCGGCGGTATTATAGGCGCCGCACACGCCGCTGAGCCGCTGCACCACGCCGGCCACCACCGTGGTGATGGTGGGGCACAGCTCTTTCAGTTCATGCCGGAGAATATTGATGAACTGATAGACCTTCTCGCTCAGGCTGTCGGTATCCTGGCCGTCGCACAGCACGGTGAGCTGGTTGGATTCGTTGAAGTAATACAGGGGCATATTCAGCTCCTGCAGGAGGTTCTGGATGGCGAAGCGGGAGGTCTGATAATCAAATTCCTCCTGGCTGAAGCTGAACAGCACCAGCTGATAATAGGGCCTGACGATATCCAGCTCCAGCGCGCGGGCGCGCTCCAGCAGGGTGGCGGTGTTCAGCCCGCCAAAGAGCAGCTGCTGCATGAAGTGCTGGCGCAGGGCGTGCTGCACCTCGTCCTGGTCGTAGCCCCGGGGCAGGGTGCTTTTTGTTTTACCTTCGTCGATCTGGTGGGCCATATCCTGGATGACCCTGGTCAGCTCCGCTGAACGGATGGGTTTGAGCAGATACTGGTCCACGCCCAGAGAAATGGCCTTCTGCGCGGATTCAAAATCCCCATAGCCGCTGAGGATGATGATCTTCAGCCAGGGCATCATGGCCTTGGCGTGGCGGATCAGCTCAAAGCCGTCCAGGAAGGGCATGCGGATGTCGGTGATCACGATGTCCGGCATCAGGTCCTGCATCATGGAAAGGGCCATCTCGCCATCGGAGGCCTCGCCGCAGAAGGCGAAGGGGCCGGGCATGCTTTCGATCACGTTGCGGATGCTCTGGCGGATGAGCAGCTCGTCCTCCACGACAAATACCTGATACATATGCTTGCCTCCTTCCCGACAGATGCGCGCAGATTTCCGGTAACATACTACATTTATTATACCGCTTTTTGGGCAATAAGCAAGCGGACAAGTAGGAATTCACGCTGGATGCATGGAATATACACAGCAAATCATCTGGCGGCATGCCGCTGGAAAGGATGTATATCCATGTTTATCAAGGGATTTACCTATGGCTTTGACGGCCGCCGGGGCGCATATCAGACAGAGGAGGCAGCGGCCTCCATGGAGCGCCTGGCAGGCCTGGGAGGCGACTGGGCGGCCCTGGCCTTTGTGATCCGGCAGGATCATTTCTATTCCACGCAGATCCGCCCCGACTACCGCTATACCGTTACGGATAAGGATGTGACCACCGCCGCCAATAAGCTCCATGCCCTGGGGCTGAAGGTGTGCATGAAGCCCATCGTCAACAGCGCGGACGGTGTGTGGCGCGCCCACATCGGCTTCCCGGAGAAGGACTGGGGCGATCAGGACTACTGGAAGGAATGGTTCGATAACTACACCGCCTTCCTCTGCCACTACGCGGAGATCGCCGAGGAGACCGGCTGTGAGATGTTCTGCGTGGGCTGCGAGATGCTGGGCACCGAGCACAAGGAGGAATTCTGGCGCAAGGCCATCGAGGCGGTGCGCAGGGTGTACCACGGGCCGCTGGTGTACAACACCAACCACGGCAAGGAATTCGGCGTGAAGTGGTGGGACGCGGTGGATTACATTGGCACCTCCGCCTACTACCGCGTGGCTGACGAGCCCGGCGAAAGCATGGAGAACATGATCGCCCGCTGGGATGCCCGGAAGGAACGCCTGGCGGAGCTTTCCCGGGCCAATGGGGGTAAGCAGATCATCTTTATGGAGATCGGTTGCCGCAGCGCCCGGGGCTGCGCCATGATGCCCTATGACTTCACCCACCGCGAGTTCCCCTATGACGAGGAGGAACAGGCCAATTTCTACGAGTCCAGCTTCCGCTCCATGTGGAACGAGCCCTGGTTCGCCGGGTATTTCTGGTGGGATTGGTATACCCGCCTGCCCCAGCGCCAGCCGGAGATGGGCTTCTCCATCGTGGGAAAAAAGGCGGAGCGGGTCGTGAAGGAATGGTACGCCAGGGAAAGGTAAGCGGTCAATATGAAAGGAGCAGTCCATCGCTGGACTGCTCCTTTGCTGTTGTTTGCCTTAGTTGTAGATCAGGTTCACGCCGGATTCCTTGTCAAAGAAGTGCATGACCTTGCCCTCGAAGGTGATGTACAGCTTCTTGCCGTAGACCAGCTCGCTGCGCTCCTGCAGGGTCAGGTTGATGGTGGGCACGCGGACGATCAGGCGGGTGCCGTCCTCGGTGTACACGTGCAGGTGCAGCTCGCTGCCCATCATTTCGTTGACCTCCAGCGTGCAGGGGATAGCTGCCGCGTTGTTGGCGTTAGACAGCACGATGTGCTCGGGGCGGACACCCAGCACGATCTCCTGGGGCTTGGCTCCGGCGTGCTTGAGCTCCTGGCCCTTTTCGCCGTCCACCTTGATGTGGGCGCCGAAGGGGGTGACGTGGAAGCTGCCGTCAGCGCCCTTCTCCAGCCGGGTGCTGATCAGGTTCATCTTGGGCGCGCCGATGAACTCGGCCACGAAGAGATTGCGGGGCTTCTCGAACACTTCCGTGGGGGTGCCCACCTGCTCGATGATGCCGTCGCGCATGATGACAATGCGGTCGCCCAGGGTCATGGCCTCGGTCTGGTCATGGGTGACGTAGACGAAGGTGGTATCCAGCTTCTGGCGCAGGAGGATGATCTCGGCGCGCATCTGGTTACGCAGCTTGGCGTCCAGGTTGGAGAGGGGCTCGTCCATCAGGAACACCTTGGAGTCGCGAACCATGGCGCGGCCGATGGCCACGCGCTGGCGCTGGCCGCCGGACAGGGCGCGGGGCTTGCGCGTCAGGTATTCGGTGATACCCAGGATCTCCGCAGCGCTGGTGACCTTTTCATACACCTGGTCCTCAGGCATCTTCTTCAGCCGCAGGGAGAAGGCGATGTTGTCATACACGGTCATGTGGGGATAGAGCGCGTAGTTCTGGAACACCATGGCGATGTCGCGATCCTTGGGCTGCAGGTCGTTGACGACCACGCCGTCGATCTCCACCGTGCCGGCGGAGATATCCTCCAGGCCGGCGATCATGCGCAGGGTGGTGGACTTGCCGCAGCCGGAGGGACCAACGAACACCACGAATTCCTTATCCGCGATCTCCAGGTTGAAATCGTGGACGGCGGTCACATTATTATCGTATATTTTCTTGACGTCAGTCAGTTTAACGCTTGCCATACTCTGTGTCTCCTTTACTCAATTTCCATCAGTGTGAAGCCATCGGCTTAGCCCTTCACGGCGCCGCCGGTCACGCCCTCGACATAGTACTTCTGCAGGCACATGAACAGCACCGTAACGGGGATGGCCACCAGCACGCCGCCTGCGCAGAACATGGTATAGCAGTTCGCGATCTGGTCCTTGTTCAGCCAGCGGTACAGGCCCACGGCCACGTTCATGCCCGAGGAGGTACCAAAGGAGATGTACTGGGCGAAGACGTAATCGCCCCAGGGGCCCATGAAGGCAGTCAGGATGGTGTAGATCACGATGGGCTTGGAAAGCGGCAGGATGATCTTCTTCAGCACCTGGAAGCGGGTGGCGCCGTCCACGCGGGCGGCCTCATCCAGGGACTTCGGGATCGTGTCAAAAAAGCCCTTGGACACATAGTAGCCCATGCCGGAGGAGGCGATGTACACCAGGATCAGGCCGGGTACGGCGTTGGCCTGCGTCATGCCCAGATCCTTCAGCACGCGGTAGAGGATGATCATCGTCAGCATACCGGGGAACATACCCAGGATCAGCATGAACTGCATCAGGGGCTTGCGCATCTTGAAGCGGAAACGGGACAGGGTATAGCTCATGCACAGCACGATGACCGTCTGCAGTACAGCCGTCACCAGTGCGGCGATGAAGGTGTTGGTATACCAGCGGGGGAAATCCGTCTGGAAAAGGTTGACGTAGTTGTCAAAGCCCCACTTCTGGGGAATGACGTAGCCCACCTGCCAGGTGCTTTCCACGCGGAAGGACTGCAGCAGGATGCACACAAAGGGCACCAGCCAGATGATGCTGATGGCGATCAGCAGCGCGTAGATAGCGGTGTTGCTCAGGGCGCGGGTGGCCTTCAGACCCATGTGACGCTTCTGGATGGGGGAGGCATTCTGTTCCAACAATATCTTTTCGCTCATTACTGGAAATCCTCCTCGTTCTTAATGGAGGGCAATACATTGTACACCACCAGGGAGATCAATGCGACCACCACGAACACCAGAATGCCCACCACCGAGGCCAGGTAATACTGGCTCTCCGCGCCCTGGGTGATCTTGAACAGCCAGGTGATCAGCAGGTCTGTGTAGCCTACGGAGCCCGCTGCCGAGGAGGCGGCTGAGTTGGTGGGCGCGCCGCCGGTGAGCAGGTAGATCACGTTGAAGTTGTTCATGTTGCCGGTAAAGCTGGTCAGCAGGTAGGGGCCGGTGACAAACAGCATATAGGGCAGGGTGATCTTGGTATACTGCTGCCAGGGGTTGGCGCCGTCGATGCGGGCGGATTCGTACAGGTCGGCGGGGATGTTCATCAGAATACCGGTGGTGATGAGCATCAGGTAGGGGATGCCGATCCATACGTTGGTGAGGATGACCGTGATACGCGCCCAGGTGGGATCCTCCCAGAAGGGAAGCGCCTCGGTGATCCAGCCCATGTTCATCAGGAAGCCGTTGATGATGCCGTTCTTGGCGAACATCTTCGAGACATACAGCAGCGAAATGAACTGGGGGATGGCAATGGTCATCACCAGCACGGTACGCCACAGCTTCTTGAGCCTGATGCCCTTTTTGTTGATGGCCATGGCCACGAACATGCCCAGGAAGTAGTTGGTAAAGGTGGCGAAGAAAGCCCACATCAGCGTCCAGGAAAGGATCTCGCCGAAGGTGGCCGCATAGCTCTGCGAACCGCCGCTGGTGGAAACGCTCCAGTTCAGCATGGTGTTGAAGTTATCCAGGCCCACCCAGGTGAACAGGTTGCTGTAATAGCCATCGTGGGCGCCGTCATAGTTGGTGAAGGCGACCAGGATCATGAACACGATGGGCAGCACCGTGAAGATCAGGATGCCGGTCATAGGCAGGGCCAGCAGCGTGGTGTGGAAATGGTCGTCCACCATGGAGCGCAGGTCATCCTTGCCGGATTTGAGCTTCTTGCCGGACTTCAGGATCTGCTCGGCCAGCTTGTTCTGGCGGACGTTCACGCGCCAGGTGTAGATGAAGGCGATGACGAAGAAGATCGTCAGCACACCGTAGAGCAGGATCTTGAAGGAGTTATCGTTGTAGGTAGTAACATAGGCGTCGAAGATATAATCATATTCTTCGACGGGGCCAACCTTGCCCAGGCTGGGCAGCATGGAGAGCCAGTAGCCGCCGGCAAGGATCATATAGCCAATGAAAATGATCTGGAAGAAAAGGAAGAGAAGGCCGCGCAGGATCTGGCCGCGGGCCAGGTTGCCAAAGCCCATCACAAAGAAGGAAATCTTGGTTTTCCAGTCGCCATGGATGAAGGTGAAGATGATGTCCTTTGCCTCGCGACCGATGGCGGACCCGGTTTTCTTGATCAGGTTCCACAGGGCTACAAAGAGACCAAGGATCTTCCGCGGAATGGCGCAGAAGAATTGGGTGATCTTGTAAAGAAGCTTTTCACCCTTGGAGAGTTTCAGGTATTCAAGATCGCTGTATTTCGTCATGCCTGCTGTTCGCTCCTTTATGGAAACGGCCGGAACCAATCAAATTGGCTCCGGCCAAATGAGTGAAGGATCAGTTCCTTCACGGAGCTGCCTTGCGGCAGCCCCGTGACAATGACTGATTAGTTCTTCACGATGGTGATCTCCGCACCATTCAGGGTCACGGTGTAGTTGCCAGGCTCGGCGAAGACGATGTTGTTGTCGGGGTTGTCAGCGCCCAGATCCTTGATGTACTCAGCGCCGGAAACAACCTGAGCAAAGCCCTTGTTGGTGTCCCAGGTGGTGAGGTTCACGATACGGCCGCCCATGTAATCGCTCTCGGGGACGTCCAGGGTCACGGAGCCGTCCTTCAGGTGATAGGTATCAGCCTCGTCGCCGTTGTTCCAGTTATTCCAGGCGCCAACAAACAGCAGGATGGAGGTGTCGATGCCGAACACGTCGTTGATCTTGGCACTGTAGCTGTCCAGGGCGGCCTGCAGGGCGGCGTCATCGGTAGCAGCCTTCACGTCATCGCCGATAACCTTGGCGATATCCCACCACATACCCTGGATAGCGCTCTGCACCACGGAGTATTCACGCTGGGTGCGCACGGCGGCCAGGATGGGGTCGTTCTGCACGGCTTCGGTAGCCTGGGCTTCCAGATTGGCGGGGCCCCAGCCATTCTGGGCGTGGCGCTCCATGGAGCACTCGTAGCCGGTCAGGTACTGGGCCAGCTGATGCAGGGCAGCAGCCTTGGCGGCATCAACCTGGGGCTTCACGCCCATCAGCTTGAAGCCGAAGAAGGAACCCAGGTGATAGCTCTGGCCATCAACCTCGAAGGAGGGCAGATCAGCCACGCCCAGGTTTTCGCCCAGGATTTCCTTGGCCTTGACGGAGTCCCAGGTGCCGCTCACCAGGATGGCGGCGCCATTGGCGAACTGATCAGCGCCAGCAGCGCTCAGGTGGAAGGGAGAGGTGACCAGCTTCTGCATGCCCTTGGCGGCGATCAGGCCTTCGGGGCTGTTGAAGGTGTCGTGCACGGAAATGAAGTTGCCCTCGTCATCGGTGGTCCACTCGGAGACGCAGCCGGTGCCGAAGAAGAAGGAAGCCAGGTACCAGGCAGAGGTCTGCATTTCGAAAGCAAAGTACTTCTGGTTGGCTTCGCAGTCAGCGATCAGAGCTTCCAGAGAATCGATGTGCTCCTCGGGAATGACGCTCTTGTCGTAATACATGAAGTAGCCGTTGTCGGCGGACAGGGGATAGGCATACAGGGTATCGCCAACGGTAGCGGCGGCGATAGCGCCAGCGTCGCTGGTGGTCTGCACGGTCTCGGCAGCCTTCACGCCCAGCTTGGCCAGGGCGCCGGCCTGCACCAGACGGGCGAACTGGTCCTGAGCAAAGCAGAACAGGTCGCCGCCGGCTTCAACGTCGGTCACCATCTGGGTGGCGGCGTCGCCTTCGCCCACGGCTTCAACGGTAGCGTTGAACACGATACCCAGCTCGTTGGTCTGGTTGAACTTCTCGATCTGAGCCTTCGTCAGATCCACGATAGCATCAGCAACCCAGACGGTGATGTCATAGGTGCCGGCCAGGCTGGAAGCGCTGGCGGTAGCGAACATGGAGAAAACCATGATCGCGGCGAGCATGAGAGCAAGGAACTTCTTCATGGGGGGATCCTTCCTTTCTTAAAATGGAGCGTTGGAAAAAAACGCATCTATCCGCAGGCGAAAAACGCCCTTGAACCAGCTTTTATCATTCCTGACACTCTTGATGTCATTATTCTATAATTATCCGACCAATTTGTCAATATGGTTTTTGGAAACGTTTCCGTAAAATTTTTTGAAAAAACAGGACGATCAACAGGCTCTTTGCCGGATCGTCCTGTGAAGAGGATTATTTGACGGAATTGAGCAGCGCGTCATCGATCTTGCCCCAGGCGCCGTTGCCTGCGCCCTGGCACTTGACGTAGACGCCCACCACCACGGTATCACCATCGGCACAGGTGAATTCCGGGGTCACGGCGGTATCCCAGTTGCCGTATCCGGTGATGCCCATGGGAGCGGTGGCCACGGTTTCGCCGTTCACCTTCGCATAGGCGTAGATGTCGGTGGCCCCGGCGTCGCCGCCCATGATGGACACGGTGAACCTGTACTTGCCGCCGGGGAGGTTCAGCGCCTGCTGCTCAACGGTGAACTCCACGCTGTTCTGCGCGGCGGACCAGAAGTGCATATGCCTGGTGCCGGTGAGGGAATCGGTCTTCTTGTCCTCGATGTAAAGCTCATCGGCCTTGCACAGGTCGGTGATCTGCCAGGCGGTGGAATTCTCCTCGAAGCTGTAGTCCCGCAGGTAGTTGTATTCCACCATGGAGACGTAGCACCGGGCCTCCATGCCTCCGGCCTGACCGGTGATGGTGTACTGGGCCACGCCGGAGGAGTGCATCTGCGAGTCCATTTCCTCGGTGAAGTTCCACTGAACAGGGATGGCCTGCTTGCTGTCGTCGGTCATGACGGCGTTGACGGTCTCCGGCAGGGCGAGGGGAGCGTTCAGGTCGCAGATGATGGTCACGTCCTCCAGGGCGTCGGCCACGGGGGCGATCTCGTTGCCCTCCCGCATGAGGCGGAACACCTTAAGGCTTTCCAGGGGCTTGCCATGCTCGTCGAACAGGGCCTGGTTATCCACGGCGCAGCCACCGTAGTAGCGTCCTGCGTCGGCGGCGTCATAGGCGGCGGCATAGCTGGAGGCCCAGCCGGAGCCGTACTGCTCCCACAGCGCATGGTTTTCCTCCCAGCTTTCGCCGCCCACGGAGATCCATGTGCCTTCCCAGTACACCACGCCGATGCCGTTCTCCGTATTGTTGACGATGGCGTCGGTCAGGGAGCGCAGGTGGTTGGCCTGGCCCTGCACGGTGAAGGGATAATCCTTGATGATGGCGCCGCCATCGCCGATGGTGTTGCCGTTGAAATCGGTATCCGCGCCGGTATAGGCATAGGAGGTCTCCATGACCATGACCTTCTTGCCGTAGGTTCGGGCGATGGAGGAGAGCGTGTCGGTCAGGTTATCCAGGCTGCCGTGCCAATAGGGATAGTAGGAGGAGGCGAACACGTCGTAATCCACCTGATAGTAGTCCATCTTCTTGGCGTAGTTATCATAGCTGCCGGTCTTCTCGGGGTTGGCGAAGTGCAGAGCCACCAGCGCCTCGGGGAAGATCTCGCGGGTTGCCCTGGCGCCGGCCTGCATCAGATACTGGATGTTGAACCAGGTCTTCTCGCCGCACATATAGTTGTTGGTCTCGTTGCCGATCTGCACCATGCCCACATCCACGCCTGCGTCCTTCAGCTGCTGCAGGCAATCCAGGGTGAACTGGTATACGGCCTCGGTCTTCTGCTCGATGTCCATGCCAACCCAAGCCTTGGGCACCATCTGCTTGGCGGGGTCGGCCCAGAAATCGGAGTAGTGGAAGTTCACCAGCAGCTTCATGCCATATTGGGTGGCGCGCCGGCCGATGGCGACGGCGTTGCCGATATCGCAGTTGCCGCCGCCATAGCCCTTGCCGTCGCTGTTGAAGGGGTCATTCCAGATGCGAACGCGGATGTAGTTGACGCCGTTATCCGCCAGCACCTTGTAGACATCGGTCTCCTCGCCGTTGAAATCGTAGTACTTCACGCCGCTCTGTTCCAGGGCGGGCACGCAGGAGGCGTCCATGCCGAAGATGAAATCCTCGGGCAGGTTCTCCACCTTTTTGACGTAGAGGGAGCTTTCCTCCGCCAGGGCGGTCATGGGCAGCGCGGCGATGAGCGCCAGCGCCAGCAGCAGGCACAGGGTCTTCATGGGTAAGCCTCCTTATTGATTCAGTAGCGCGAGCGCGCAGGTCACGGCCTGGTTGTCCACGGCGTTGTCATGATCCTTCACGTGCAGGGAATTCACGCCGATGAACAGGTAGTGATCCTCGGCTGTCTTGCCGGGATGGGTATAGCCGATGTACTCGGCGGCGATGCCTTCGCTGGTGGCCGCGTCGTAGACCCTGACGCCCAGGGGCCGGCCGTCCAGCTCCAGCAGCGTGCCGGTCTGCAGCTCCCGGGGCAGGGGAGCGAACCAATCGCGGTAGGTCTCCACCGAGGATTCGCCCACGATGTACAGGTCGGCGGCCTCGATCGCATCGCTGCCCATCATGGCATAGGAGAAGGGGCGCACCTGCACCATTTTGATGGTCTCGCCGGCGGCTTCCTCCAGGGTCACGGCCAGATGGGTTTCCTGCGTCAGGGGCGCATCGATGAAGAGCACCACCTTTTCCGCAGCGGGGACGTCTGTGAGGATGTTGAACACGAAGCCCCACAGGAAGATGCTCAGCATCAGCCACATCAGCATGGCGGGCACGACGTCGAAAAAGCGCTTTATCTTTCTCATGCGATCACCTCATAACCGGTGATGTACCTGCGCACGGTGGACACCCGAACGCTGGAGCCATTGGCCGGCAGCTGATGCGCCAGCCCCGCGCTGATGTTCAGGGACAGGGGGCCTTCGGCTGTCAGCAGGGTGGCCTTGCGGACGGTGACGCTTTTGGGAATGTGGAAGCCCTCCTTGTGGATGGTCAGCACACCCTCGAAGGTTTCCACTTCAGCAGAGAACATCCCGGCGATGTGCGTGGCCTGAGCCCTGGCGGGAACGTAGGCAAAATAAAGCAGCAAAATACAGGCCCAGCCCGCCAGCGTGAACAGAATGATGCAGGTGATAAGCAGCGTCTGCGCGTTGGCGGTGCTGACCTGCGCGCACAGGCAGACACACACGATCAGCGCCAGCGCCACCAGCCCCAGGGAAAAAGCCAGGGTGAAGGTGGAACGGCGTTTCCAATGGCGTGCCGTCTCGGGTGTGTAAAGGCGTTTCATATAGGGTTCAGTCCTTTCTGTGCCTGGATTATAGCACGTTTTTCCGGCCTTGACAAGCAAGGGGATTCATGCGATATTATTGCTACCACAAAAATGAAAGAGGTCGTTTTCATGAAGCGTTTCGTGTGTGCGCTGCTGGCCATGCTGCTTGTATGCGGTACGGCAATGGCGGAGTTTGACCTGTATATCAAACAGTATCCCCTCTCCGAAAGCGGCGAGGCCATCATCAACGATGTGACCTTTGTCGACGGCTGGCAGCAGGCGGACGATAATAACCGCGTTTTCTACGAGATCTTCGTGGGCTCCTTTTCCGATTCCAACGGCGACGGCGTGGGCGACCTGCGGGGCATCATCAACCGTATGGATTACCTCAACGACGGCGATCCAACCTCCGGCCTGAGTCTGGGCGTGGAGGGCATCTGGCTGACGCCCATCTTCCTTTCGCCTTCCTATCATAAGTATGATGTGGCGGATTACTACCAGATCGATCCCCAGTTCGGCACCATGGAGGATCTCAAGGAGCTCATCGAATTGTGCCATGAGCGGGATGTGAAGATCATCCTGGATCTGGTGATCAACCATACCAGCACCGGTCATAACTGGTTCAGGCAGTTCAGCAGCGCCCATCTGACACAAAACCCCGACAATATCTATTACGATTATTACAAGTGGCTGGATCCGGAGGAGCAGGCGCCCGCGGGCCGTACCTACGCGAAAGTCGCCGGACGCGATCTGCGCTATGAGGCGAATTTCTCCGAGACGATGCCCGAGCTGAATTTCGATAATGGGGCCGTATGCTATGCCATGCTGGACGTGGCAAAGTTCTACCTGGAGCTGGGCGTGGACGGCTTCCGCTTTGACGCGGCTAAGTACATCTATTATGGCAATCATGAGAGCAGCGTGGAGTTCTGGGATTGGTACATCGGCAAATTGCGCGAAGTGAAGCCCGATGTGTACACCGTGGCGGAGGTCTGGGACGGCGACGGCGTGATCGACAACTATCTGCCGGTGACCAGCTGCTTCAACTTCACCGCCAGCCAGACGGCGGGCATCATCGCCGAGACCGCCGGCGGGGGCGATGTGAACCGCTTTACGAAGTATGTTGAGTCCTATCTCAGCGGCGTGGACGCCATCAGCGACAACGCGCTTGGCACGCTGTTCATCTCCAATCATGATATGGACAGAGCCGCCGGCTATCTGACCATGGCCAGCGGCCGCATGAAGGTGGCTGCCAGCCTGTATCTGCTCTCTCCCGGCTCGCCCTTCATCTATTATGGCGAGGAGATCGGCCTGCGCGGCTCCCGGGGCGGCGCCAATACCGACGCCAACCGCCGCCTGGCCATGCTCTGGGGCGACGGCGATACCGTGCGGGATCCGGAGGGCTCCACCTACACCAAGCAGTCCACCTATACGGTGAAGGATCTTTCCCGCATGAGCGACAGCCTGCTGAATCACTACAAGCAGCTGATCATGATCCGCAAGGCCAACCCGGAGATCGCCCGGGGCGAATATAAGGCCCTGGCCTTCACGAACACCAAGGTGGGCGGCTTTACCTGCACATGGAACGGCAGTACCGTGGCGGTGCTGCACAACACCACCGGGAGCGATAAGACAGTCGATCTGAGCCAGGCCACGGATATCGGCTTTGATACCCTGGCAGCTGTGGCGGGCGGAGGTCAGGCCTTTCTGGAGGGCACGGTGCTGACCATCGGCGGCCAGACCAGCGTGGTGCTGCGGTAAACGTAACAGATGAAATCGCTCCTGTACGAGATGCAGGAGCGATTTTTATTCTCAAATAAAATATTTAATGTTTTTCGTTAAAAAAGTATTGACAAACGTATTTATGCGGTGGTATGATACAGCCATCAGATCAAAGGAGGAACGACTGATGGAGAAACTGACTTCTACTGCCCGAAAGATCGATATCGTGTTCAAGGTGGCCGATATCATGCTCAAGATCGGATTTGTGATCTGCCTGGTGTGCCTGGGTATCATTGGCGTGGGGCTGATCTTCAAGCTGCCCACGGAGATGATCGGCAGTGTTGACGGCCAGCTGTCGGTCGGATCGTTTACCTTCCACGTTGCGCAGGAACATGTGCCTGCCCTGAAGGACGTGCTGGTCCTGATGATCCCATGCCTTATCCTGGCCGGCGGTGTGTGTGTTCTGGCCTTTGTATGCGTGAAGACCATCCGCAAGATCCTCGCGCCGATGAAGGAGGGCCAGCCCTTCCACGAGAGCATCAGCGGCAATTTCCGCAAGCTGGGGTGGCTCAGCCTGGGCATGGGCGTGCTGGTGCAGATCATGGAGATCGTCGTCCTGTATAACATGACTGTCGCCCAGCATATCACCACGCTGCTCATCAGCGAGAAGGTGACCCGTGTGGAGATCAACCCCAGCTTTGATCTCACGGTGCTGATCATTCCGGTGGTGTTCTTCCTGCTGTCCTATGTCTTCCGCTACGGCGCGCAGCTCCAGCGGCTTTCCGACGAGACCCTGTAAGGAGGTGCCGATATGCCGATCATTCTGCGACTCGACCGTGTGATGGCGGACCGGAAAATGTCCCTGAACGAGCTCTCGGAGCGGGTGGGCGTGGCCAACGTGAACCTTTCCAAGCTGAAGAACGGCCACGTCAGCGCCATCCGCTTCTCCACCCTGGAGGCCATATGCGACGTGCTGGACTGCCAGCCGGGGGACATCCTGGAATTCAAGCGGGAGGAAAAAGCCGAATAAGAAAAGCAGCCGGACGTTCGTCCGGCTGCTTTTGCGTTACAGCTTGCGGTACACCGTGAACCACATGGTGATGAACGCCGCCAGGCCGCCCACCGCGTTGGAGATGGGCTCCGCCAGGAAAACGCCGTTCACGCCCAGCCCCATGCCGGGCAGCAGCAGCGTCAGCGGCACAACGATGAAGGCCTTGCGCAAAAGCGAAAAGAAGATCGCCTGCTTTGATCGTCCCAGCGCCAGGAAGGTGTTCTGGCCGACAAACTGGAACGTCATGAACACAAAGCCGAAGAAGTAGATGAACATGGCCTCCATGCCGTGATCGATGGTGGCCGCGTCGCTGGCGAAGACGCCCATCAGCTGCCGGGGCAGGAGCATCACCAGGATCCAGGCGGCCAGGGTATAGGCAAAGCCCAGCAGGGCGGTGAAGCGCACGCTTTCCTTCACACGGTCGTTGCGGCCGGCGCCGTAGTTGTAGCCCATGACCGGCTGCGCACCGCTGCTCAGGCCGCCCACCGGCAGCGAGAGGATCTCCCGCACGGAGTTGAGCACCGTCATGATGCCCACGTACAGGTCGCCGCCGTGGAGCTGCAGCTGGTTGTTGCACACGATCTGCACCAGGCAGTTGGTGCCCTGCATCACAAAGCCGCTGGTGCCCAGCGAGACGATCCGCCGGGTGCGGGCCGGCTGGACCCGCAGGTGCCGGCGCTTCAGCCGCAGGATGGCCCTTTTGCCGGTGAGGAACCGCAGCACCCACAGCGCGGAGACGGCCTGACTGATCACCGTGGCCAGCGCCGCGCCCCGTACGCCCATATTGAAGACGAAGATGAACAGCGGATCCAGCGCGATGTTGATCGCCGCGCCCAGCACCGTGGTCATCATGCCGAATTTGGGGAAGCCCTGGGCGTTGATGAAGCCGTTCAGGCCGGTGGTGATCATGGAGAAAAACGTGCCCAGCAGGTAGATCTGCAGGTATTGATCCGCATAGAGATACGAGGCCTCGCTGGCGCCGAAGAGGAACAGCAGCGGTCGGCGCAGGGTATAGCACACCACGAACAGGATCGCCGAGAAAACGGCCAGCAGCGTGAACACATTGCCCAGGATGGCCTCTGCCTCCTGCTCGTCCCTCCTGCCCCGGGCGATGGAAAACAGCGGCGTGCCGCCCTGCCCGAACAGGCTGGTGAAGGCGGCGATGAGCACGATCACCGGAAAGGTGATGCCCAGTCCCGTCAGGGCAATGCTGCCCACCTCGGGCAGGTGGCCGATATAGATGCGGTCTACGATATTATAGAGCAGCTGCACCAGCTGGGCCATGGTCAGCGGCGCGGCCTGCGCGATGATCTGCCGGCGTACCGAGCCGGTGGAAAAATCATTGGCCTGCATGGTATTCCTCCTGTTGAGTGAAAGCACAGGGAAAATTGTAGCAAATAATCCCCCGCTTGGCAAGACTCGGCAAAGGAAGACAGATTCCGCCAAAGGGCAGGCGGCGGGCCGCGGCGAATCCCTTGCTGATACAGAGGAGGCGGCGTATGCGGTGTGTGATCCTGGCCTTAACCCCTGCGCAGGGGCGGCGCTGGCTGGCGGAAATGGAAAACCGGGGCGAGGAGTGGCAGGGACAGGTGTTCCTGCGGGCGGAGGACGCCTATCGCGCTCTGTGCGAGACATACCACGAGGTGTGCCTGCTTTGCCCCTGCCCCGAGGCGGAGTCGCTGGCGCAGCGGCTGCTGGAGCGTCCGCCGCTGGCCGCGCCCTGGGTGGCCCGGGCGGGGGAGGAACTGCCGCAGGGGCTCCCCGTGGGAGCGCTGCTGCGGCTGGAGCAGGTCACCTGCCTGAGCCGCGCGTTGCTGCGGGCGCTGACGGTGGAGCCCCGGCTGCGGGCGTGGGGCTTCCTGGCGGATATGGCGGCCCTGACGGTGGTGCATCCGCCGCTGCTGGAGGATCTGCGGGGCAGGCTGTATCCGCTGGTGGCGCGGCGGCACGGCATGACGCCCGCGGCGGTGGAGCGCAGCCTGCGCACCCTGGTGGAATCCACCTGGAGCAGGGGAGAACTGGCGGCGCTGGAGCGGTTCTTCGGACATTCGGTGGATCCTGAAAAGGGAAAACCCACCAACAAGGAGTTTCTCTTCCGCTTGCAGGAAAGGCTGACTCTGGCCGGACGCCGCCTTGTGTGATGAGCGGGTGAAGCCTACATGAACAGAGTGTAACTTTTGTGAATTCACAGTTGCGTTATGGGCAAAATCGTGTCATAATAGACAAAGGCTGCGCCTCCGGGCCGGCTGAAAAGAAGGAGGTACCCTTATGAACAAGCATCTGAAATGGATCGTTGCCGCGGTGCTGGTTGTTGCGCTGATCGTTGCCGCAGTCGTGCTGTTTGGCAATGGCGCCAAGGATCAGGCCGTTTCTGGCGATATCCCCGCCGTGGTCACGCTGGATCCCGCCAGCGAACCCACCGCCGAGCCCGCCACCACTGACGAAGTGCCCCAGCCCACCGCCGAGACCGCCGAACCCACCGCCGACGTGCAGGAGCCCGCTGCCGAGGTGATGCTGACCGTCAACGGCGTGGAGGTAAACCGTGACGAGGTGGAGCTGATCGCCACCAACCTGATGGCTACCTATGCTCAGTATGGCTACGACACCACCGATGAATCCTTTGCGACTGCTGTGAACGCCTACGCGGTGGAATACGCCGTGCAGCTGGAGCTGATGGAGCAGAAGGCTGTTGAGCTGGGCTTCGATCAGTTCACCGAGGAGGAGAAGAAGGCCATCGAGGAGGAGAACGCTGCCTCCTGGAGCGAGATCGTCGATATGTACGTGAGCTACTACGGCGGCCTGACTGAAGAGTCTACCGAGGAGGAAGCCGCCGCTGCCCGCGTGAACGTGCTGGCCCTGCTGGAAGCCATGGGCTATACCGAGGCCATCATGCTGGAGGACGCCTTGAACACCGCCAAGCTGGACCGTGTGGAGGCCTACATGATCGAGGGCGCCGAAGTGACCGACGAGGAGATCAAGGCTACCTTTGACGAGTATGTCAAGCAGGACGAGGCTACCTACAAGGAAGATGTGGCTCAGTATGAGTTCATGACCCAGTACTACGGCCAGCAGGTCTATTATGTGCCCGAAGGATACCGCGGCGTGACCCACATCCTGCTGGAGGTGGATGAGACGCTGCTGGGCGAATATCAGGCCCTGGCTGCCGAAGTGGAGGAGCAGGAGCAGGCTGCCGAGACCGGCGATGCCGCTACCGCTACCGACGTGGCTACCGTTACCGACGTCGCCACCGCTACTGACGTGGCCACCGCCACCGAGCTGCCCGCGACCCAGGCCGACGTGGACGCTGCTTATCAGGCTGTGATCGCCTCTGTGCAGCCCACCATTGACGAGATCAACAGGAAGCTGGCCGAGGGCGTGCCCTTCGCCGATCTGATCGTGGAATACGGCACCGACCCGGGCATGGAGCAGGAGCCCGCCAAGACTGAGGGCTACAGCGTGCATATGGATTCCATCATCTGGGATCCCGCCTTTGTGCAGGCCGCTTTCTCTGTGGACAACGTGGGCGACATCGCCGAGCCCGTGGTGGGCAGCTATGGCGTGCACATCGTGCAGTACACCCGCGACGTGCCCGCCGGCCCCGTGGAATACACCGCCGACGTGCAGCTGGCCCTGCACGAGGCTGCCCTGAGCGAGAAGGAAGGCGAGCTGTTCACCTCCACCATGGATGCCTGGATCGCCGAGGCCGAGGTGACCTATTCCGATGATGCCAAGGCCGCTCTGGAAGCCGTTGGCGTTACCGTTGAGTAAACCTTATCCAATGTAAAAGCAATGCCCCGCAGTCCGATGCGACTGCGGGGCTTTTGCGTGAATGAGGACTGCGGTTATCGTATTGCCGCGTCAAACAGATCATAAATGGCGGTGTTGTTATCCTTGCCGGTGAGCTGAGTGGCGGCGCGCTCATAGTTGAAGCACACATCGCCCTCCCGCAGGTAGGCGCATTCGTCCAGGGATACCAGCACCGTCATGACGGAACCATCTGCCCGCACCAGGGTCAGCTCGTGCTTTGCGGGCCCGTCAAAGCACATGGGGACGTTCTCCACCTGCTTCGCCCCGGCGAGGATACCCTCCAGCGTGCGCAGCTTGTTGGGGTCGGTCAGCGCGGCGGTGTGGATGACGCTGCGGTCGGATGCATGCGTCCAGGTCAGCGTGGCGGATTGCAGCGTGCCTACCTGTGCCGGATCAAAATCGTATTCCTGAATAGCGGCCCGGGTGGCGGTGGCGGCGGCCTGATCCGCTGCGCCAGTCTGATCCTCCGGGGCGGCGCAGCCTGCCAGCGTCAGGACAAGCAGCGAGAGCGCTGCAAGCAAAATGATTCTCTTCATCAGCATCTCCTCCTGCCATATCAGACGAATCAGGCATGGAATAAATTGCATCGCGTGGGAAAAGATTGCGATTTTCCCGCACCTGTGCTATGATAAGCAGGAACAGGGGGACGGCACCCATTGCAAAAAACAGCGTTCAGCAAGACAACGGGGGATGACACCCATGGAAAAAAACATTGAAGTTGTCGATGAAGCGGGTAACGTGTATGAACCGACCTGGCCTAAGCGGGCGAAAGGTCTTGTGAAACATGGCCGGGCGCGCTTCGTCAACGAAAACAGAATTTGCTTAGCGTGTCCGCCAGAACATGAAATGGAGGACAAACACATGAGCAATACGATGAAAATCTTCGGCGATATTACTGTGGCGGATATCCTGCAGCGCATCAACAACATCATCAACCAGACGGGGTATATTACCGCGGCTTGCGAATCCCTGGCAGCCATGGGCGATGGCGACAGCGGTGAGATGAATTCTCCCGGCAATGTGATGGGAGAGGCCAAGGCAAATGCCCTTGTCGGCATTGTGCAGAGCCGCGAGACCACCAACCAGCAGATCCTGCGCCTGTACGAGAAGATGTACGACGATATGATCCGCCTGAATGAATTGGACGACCAGCTGAAGGGAACAACGGTAGCTCACATTGAATGACCTGCTGGGCCGGGGCGAAAGCTCCGGCCTTTTGCATGCAGGGAAAACCTTCCCGCCTGTCGAATCCCTTATGGATGAAAAAAGAACCGAGGTCCTTGATCGTGAAAACTGTTTCCCGCGAGCAGCGCAATGATATGCTGCTCAATCAGCCTGTGAACAAGGCCATCCCCCGCCTGGCCATCCCCACCATCTTCACCATGCTGATCACCACCATCTATAATATGGCGGATACCTTCTTCGTCAGCCAGATCGGCACGTCGGCCTCCGGTGCGGTGGGCGTTATTTTTTCGGCCATGTCGATCATCCAGGCGATTGCCTTCACCATCGGCATGGGCAGCGGCGCCAACCTGAGCCGCTGCCTGGGCGCCGGGCAGGAGGAAGAAGGCCGCAGGTATGTATCGGTGGGCTTCTTCACGGCCTTTGGTGTGGGTATTGTGATCGCCGTGCTGGGCCTGAGCTGCATCGATCCGCTGGTGCGCTTCCTTGGCGCTACCGATACCATCGCCCCCTATGCCAGGGACTACGCCACCTACATCTTCTACGCCACGCCCTTCCAGATGTGCTCCTTTGTGTTGAACAACTTCCTGCGCTTTGAGGGCATGGCGACCTACGGCATGATCGGCATGGTGGTGGGCGGCGTGCTGAACATGATCCTGGATCCCATCCTGATCTTCGGCTGCGGCATGGGGACGGCCGGCGCGGCTGTTGCCACGGCCATCAGCCAGGTGGTCAGCTTCTGCATCCTGCTGTACATGACCAACCACCGGTCTGACGCTATCTCCATCAGGCTGAAGAACTTCAGGCCCACGCTGCGGATGTACGGCAGGATCCTCTACACTGGCCTGCCCTCCCTGGGACGGCAGGGCATTGCCAGCGTTTCGAACATTCTGCTGAACATCACCGCCGGCGTGCATGGCGATGCGGCTATCGCGGCTATGTCCATCGTGGGACGCTGCGTGATGTTTATCAATTCTTCGGTGATCGGCTTCGGCCAGGGCTTCCAGCCGGTGTGCGCGTTTTCTTACGGCGCGGGGCGGTATACCCGTGTTCGGGAGGCCTTCTGGTACTGCGTGAAGGTGACCACCTGCATCCTGGTGGTGCTGGGCGTGCTGGCGCTGATCTTTGCCGAGCCCGTCGTTACCGTATTCCGCCGCAACGATAGTGACGTGATCAACATCGGCACCCTGGCGCTGCGGCTGCAGCTGATCACCGTGCCGCTGTGGGGCTTCATCGTGATGAGCAATATGTTCACCCAGTCCATCGGGTACGGCTTCAGCGCGACGGTGATCTCCGTTGCCCGGCAGGGTCTGTTCCTGATCCCCGCGCTGCTGATCCTGCCCCATGTGCTGGGCCTGTTGGGCATCCAGTGCGCCCAGCCCGTGGCGGACTCCTTTGCCTTTGTGCTGGCGTGGCTGGTGGTTCGCGGCGTGTTGAAGAGATTGAAAACCATGCCGGACAAGGCGTAAGCAAAAAGGCTGTCCGTTATGGACAGCCTTTTGCAATGGCCGCAAACAAAAAGGGTGTGATATCCGGATAGGTGAGATCCTCCGGCAGATCATCAAAGGTGTGAACTTCGGCCATCTCGCCTTCCGGGATGGGCCCCAGGGCGGTGATATCTGCCAGAAAGACCACGCCTACGCCGCAGCCGGTGCGGCTTCCGGCCCAATAATCGAACAATGGGGTGATGGTGAATTCTGTTGCGCCGCTTTCTTCATAGAGCTCCCGGCGGGCGGCGTCCAGCGGTGTTTCGCCTTCCTCGATGTGGCCGCCTTGGGTTTCCCAGGTGGTGCGGCTGCGGTGGCGGGAAAACAGCCATTGGCCGCGGTAGCGCGCAAAGGTCACCACATACTTGTGGGCGGGGAAGGTATTCAACGGAAAGATTTTTGAAAGCAGCAAGCGCATCACTCCAAACGAAACATTCGTTCTGATAAAGGATAACACAGCGCAAGCAAAAAGACAAGGCGAACAGCCTTGTCTTTTATGCGTTATTCCAGGATGAAGGGCGCCAGGGGGAGCCCGTTTCCGCCAAAGAGGTTCACCACGCACCAGTTCCAGTGGGCGTAGCGGACGGCAACGGGGTTCGCCACAGCGTCGCAGGTCAGGCGCAGGGTATTGCCCTCAATGGAGGCGTCTGCCTCGTGGTACACGCCATCCTCGCCGGCGATCTCCAGGAACCGGGCGGGCCCTTCGCCGCGGACGGACACCGGCGCGGTGAGACTTACCACCAGAGTGTTGCCCTGGGTATGCTTGCACACGGCCCGGGGGGAGCATTCACCAACCTCGCCGTAGACCACCGTGCGGGCCTGCTCAAAGAGACGCTCGCCCACGGTGCGCTTGTCGGTGGGGTGGATGTTGTCGAACTCGCCGCAGTCGATGACGCAGGCCATGCCGGTATGGCGGGTGCGCCGCCAGGCCAGCTCCTGGGCGTGACGCAGCACAGGCCAGGAACGGGGATCGGTCTCGCCGGCGGCGATCCACACGGGCAGCTGCACAAACAGGAAGGGCAGCTCCTCATCCCGGAACCAGGCGCGCCAGGTGCGGATGAGGGAATCCATCAGCACGTCGTAGCGGGTGGTGCGGCCGGAATCCTCCTCGCCCTGGTAGAAGATCACGCCGGTGAGCGTGGCGGGAACGATCCGCTCCATCATGGTGCGGGCGAGGCCGGCGGGGCGGTAGGGCGAGCCGGGCCCCACGGGCGGATGCCACGGGCACAGGCCGGCCTTTTCGTTGATCTCCGGCCATTCGATGGCGGGGTTTTCCCGCTTGAGCTCGGCGACCTTGTTGTTCCACACAGTCATCTCGGCCTGGAAGGCGTCCTCTTCCTGCTGCCACTGCGCCATGGTTTTGCCGGCGGACCGGGCGGCATAGTCCTCCATGTAGCGCCGGCCTTCGGCGGTGGCGGCGAGGGCTTCCTCGTCCATCCAGCAGGTGATGGAGGTGCCGCCCCAGTAGCAATCGATGACGCCTACGGGCACGTTCAGTTTCTCGCGGAGCCTGCGGGCGAAGAAGTAGGCCACGGCGGACATATCCTTCGCATTGCCGGGGCTGACCTTCTCCCAGTGGCTCCAGGCGTTGGCCCGGAGGGCGTCCTCGTTCCAGACGGACTTCTTGGGCACGTTGAAGTACCGCAGGTCAGGATCGTTGTGGGTCTGGATGAGCTGCTGGCCCTCATCGGCGTTCTGCAGCTCCAGCTCCATGTTGCTCTGGCCGCCGGCCAGATAGACCTCGCCAATGGCGACGTCGGTGGAGGTGATGGTCTGGGCGCCGTCGGTCACGGTGAGGGTGCAGCCGGTGGCGGCCCTGCGGGGAGCGAGACGGGCCAGGAAGCGGCCGCCCCGGGCGACGCAGGAGGCGGTATCGCCATCCAGCGTCACGGTGACGGTGCGGCCTTCATCGGCTTCGCCAAAGATGCGGATCTCCTTGCCCCGGCACAGCACAGCGCCGTTGCCGAAAAGGGGCGCGAGCTTCAGCATAGGCTTACCTCCCCAGGAATTTCAGATTCTTTTCGATCAGCTCGCAGCGCTGCTTGACGCAATCGGGGCTGCGCAGGGGATCGGCGGGGGTGTTCAGCAGGTAGTCGCACAGGCGGTCAACGTCGGTCTCGGCCACGTGCATACGGGTGTCGGAGGAGGCGTAGTAGATGTAGATCTTGCCGTCCTCATCGGCGATGGCGCCATTGGCGAAGACCACGTTGCTCACGTCGCCCACGCGCTCCTTGCCCATGGGGCCTAGCAGCATGCCGCTGGGCTCGGCGATGACCTTGG
>SVGJ01000041.1 GCA_015056415.1 Clostridiales bacterium | reverse complement strand
TCTCCTTCCAAACCGGTGGAAGCCTCCCGGGTACGCTGCAGGGCAAAATCCATCTTGCTCATGATTTCCCGAGCTTCCTTCAAAAAAACTTTGCCCGCAGGAGTCAATGAAACCGGACGGCTGTTGCGATCAAAGAGCTTTGCGCCGATGGTTTCCTCCAAGGCATGAATCTGCTGGGTGATAGCGGTCTGAGAAATATAGTGCTGAACGGCAGCTTTGGTATGTGTCTATGTTTTCGGCAGAAGTAGTCAGATAGCGACAGGATTTGTGGGAATAAAGGGCTATACAAGAAAAGCCCGGCAGAGCTGATCTGCCGGGCTGGATGGATGCTATTCACTTTTCGCGTCTGCGGTTTGCCTGATCGTTACGCCCAGATGGCTCTCCTGCATCTCCGCAATACGCTTTCGCAGATCGTACAGTGCTGTACCGATGGTATCGAAGGCTGAGGCAGCGACCTCTTCATGGTTTCGCATGCCCAACGGATGAAGCGGCGAAGCGTCCCCTTCATACAGCGCCAGCGCACCTTCAGCAAGCAGACGGATGTCAGCGATGTCATTGCCCACATTCCAGAAATATGTGTTCAGCGTTTTGATCTGATCGTTCATCACACATACACCAGCTCTGCATAGATGATTTCTTCAGCACAGGCGCGGATGTTGTTCATGGCACCCACCCATGCCATTGGGTCACGTGCTTTGAGGTCTTCAGTGATACCTTGTGCAGCCTTCATACCTTCAATGAGGTTTTCCAGACGCTCAGTGGCTTCCTGATTGACTTGAACGAGATACCTGGACAACTCGCCGGTCAACAGCAGCTCGTTGAATAGGATAGGGCGATGCTTCCGCAGGAACTCTTTGCGCCGCCTTCCCCAGATGCCAATGTCTCCGGCATCCGGCGGTAGGGCAATGTTGGGAAAGTAGTAGTCTCCGATTTTTGTATAGGAGATGGTCAGGTCGGATCCGTGTTTCATGTTGGCAGCTCCTTTCGCAATGAAAATAGCGGTTATGACGAAGGTTTTTCCTTTCGTCACAACCGCTACCATTCACCACAAACGAGCCGCAGCCATGATGTTATTGGAAGGATAAAACCTTCCTTTACATCATACTCACTGCGCAGCGGGTCTTTTATGTTGCTCACCGGATCATCAGCGTGACGATCTCATAGGGCCGCACATCCAGCTGGATAATGCCGCCCTCCACGGGCAGTTCCTCCTGCTTGTCCTCCATCATGGAGGCTTTCCAGGCCTGGGCGGCGGGGAAGCCCAGCGTCAGGCGGACACGGGCGCGCTGGCCGAAGTTCTCGTACAGGCGCAGGACGGTTTCTTCGCCGTCCAGGGCGCGCTTGACGGATTCGATCATCACGTTCTCGCAATCCACATGGGCGAAGGCGGCAAGGGTGCTGTTGCCCTGCGCGCCGGGAACGGCGGTGACGGGTATGTTGAGCCGGTAGGCCATGTCCGGCGTATGCGCGTCACGCCAGTCGCCCTGGTGGGGCATGATGGCGTAGGTGAACACATGCTCCTCCTGGTCGGCCTCCGGGTTGGGAGAGGTGGAACTCTTGAGCAGCGTCAGGGCGATGCCATTTTCATCGGCGCTGTGGCCGTACTTGCAGTCATTCATCAGGCTGAAGCCGAAGTCGCCCTCGGAGACATCCATCCACTTGTGAGCGCAGACCTCGAAGCGGGCCGCATCCCAGGAGGTGTTGCTGTGGGTGGCGCGGCGAACGTTGCCGTACTGGATATCGTAGGTAGCCTCCTGATAGAACACGTCCACCGGGAAGTGCGCCTTGAGCAGGTAGTGCTGCTCTTTCCAGTCCACCCAGGTTTCAAAGTCGATGCGGTCGATGTCGTGGTAGAACACGATATGCTGCACGATGACGGAGCGGTTCGCCCGGTATTCGCAGCGGAGCTTCGTAAGCACCGGGCCGCTGGCCACCACCTGCGCGGAAACGAGATCATCCACCTCCCAGGAGTGTTCATCGTAGTAGATGTTTATATCCCAGGCGTCGTAGTTGTGGGGTCGGTTCTCATAGCAGACGATGCGGTTCAGCGCCTGGCCGGCCCTGGCCAGCTGGCGGCCGGTGCGCTTGCTGATGAGGGAGGTGATGCGCATGGCCTGGTCGAACTCGCCGGAGAAGAAGGGCGTATCGAAGGCGGAGGTGGTTACCTGCATGGCGGAGCCTTCGGCCTGTCCGCGCACGAACCACACCGGTGTGGCGCTCATGGGCGCCATGCCACGGACGAAGGCGCAGGCGCGGCCACCCACGTGCTGCACGGGGAAGACGTTTCCCTGCGCGTCCCGCAGCGCGGTGACCTCCGCAGGCGCGTCAAACCAGACCAGGTCATCCCGGCGGCGGGGCAGGGAGTTGTACAGCAGCATATCGCCGGCCAGCTCGGCGCCCAGGGCGGCAAAAGCTTCGTGCTTGAGCTGGGTCAGCTCGCTGTCCAGCTGGGCATAGATCGCCTTGGAATCGTCATACACCTTTTTGATAGAGGAGCCGGGCAGAATATCGTGGAACTGCAGCGTCAGCATCCGCCGCCAGATATCGCGCAGCTGATCGTTGGGATAGGGCAGGCCGGAAGCACGGCGGGCGTACTCACGCCACAGCTCCACCTCCCGCAGGGCGATCTCGGTGAGGCGGTTGCTGCGCTTGTTGCGGGCCATGGCGGTGTAGGTGCCCCGGTGGTACTCCAGGTACAGTTCTCCCGACCACTTGGGCAGACGTTTGTTTGAGCCCACGCGCTTTTCCAGCTGCTCAAAGAACTGGGTGGGGAAGACTTGCCTCACCGCCGGGAGTCCCTGCACGGGATGCTCCATACGGCGGGCGTTTTCCAGCATCCAGTCGGTGGGGCCGCCGCCGCCATCGCCATAGCCGTAGCTGACCAGGAAGTGGTCGTCCACGCCCTTCTGCTGGAACCGCTGCCAGCCGCCCTTGATCTGCAGGGGGTTGATCATGGCGTTGTAGGTGGTGAAGAAGGCAAGATCCTCATGCTTTTCGTAGGTGCCGCCGCCGGCGTAATCCCTGGCGGGGGTGAAGTGGGTCAGCACCTCGCTGCCGTCGATGCCCTTCCAGCGGAAGGTGTCGTAGGGGGCAAGGTTGTATTCGCTCCAGGAGAGCTTGCTGGTGAAGAAGTAATCGATGCCGCTTTTTTTGAGGATCTGGGGCAGGGCGGCACTGTAGCCGAACACGTCCGGCAGCCACAGGATCCTGGAGCGGCGGCCGAACTCCTTCACAAAGAACTCGTTGCCGTAGAGCAGCTGGCGCACCAGCGATTCGCCGCCGGTAACGTTGCAGTCCGCCTCCACCCACATGCCGCCCTCGGGCTCCCAGCGGCCTTCCTTCACCGCCTGACGGATGCGCTCGAACAGCTCCGGCTGATCCTCCTTGACGAATTGGTACAGCTGCGGCTGGGAGGACATGAACCTGAACTCCGGGTAGCGCTCCATCAGGTGAAGCATGGTGGCGAAGGAGCGCACAGCCTTGTGCCGCGTCTGATACAGATCCCACAGCCACGCCACGTCGATGTGGGTGTGGCCGATGACATCTGCCCAGGCCTCGGGCTTCATGTTGGCCAGAGGCTGGTAGTAATTCACCCGGAGGTATTCCCGCGCCGATGCCACCGAGGCATGGAAGGCCTCGCTGTGGGGGTTGCGCAGATCCAGCAGATTCAAGGACTCGGACAGGGTGTAAAGGGCCGTTTCACGGCTGCGGCAGCCCTCCGGCTCCAGCAGCAGCGCCTGATAGATCACGTCAAGATCGTAAATAAGCTGCTCCACATCGGCGCACACGTCGTCCAGGTGCAGACCCAGGCGGGGTGGCGTCAGGCTGCGGGGGCCGTGGTTGGGCCACTCGCAGTTGGCGTAGCCCTGCAGGAGGACCTCGTAAACTGTGCCGGGAACGGCCTTCTCAGCCAGGGTCAGGGTGGTGTGCCGGGTATCAAAGGCCTGCTCGATGCGACCGTTCACCCACACCACGAACTGGGGGTTCACCGCCTCCCACTGGCCCTCGCGGCCGGTGATCAGCGAAACGACCGGCTTGCCCCGAAAGTCTGCGGGGATGGTGACGCTGAAGCGAAAGTCCATCCAGTTGGTCTCCGGAGTCTCGCCCCAGGAGCCGCCGTTGGGGAACGGGGTCATGTCCGCGGCGCCGCGGACGCCGGCCAGAATGCCCTCCACGGGCGTAGAATGCCGGACGCGCATTTCCTCAAGCGTCTGGATCATCTTGCGGGCACGTAGGTCAAGCTGGTGCATCTGCATGGTCGATACCTCCTGAAGAGGGATGGTCTGTGGGGGGATCAGTTGCCGAAGTAGTTTTCGATTTTCATGCCCTGGATGTGACGGGCGTCGTTCATCAGCTCGAATCGGGGTGAGACCAGCTGCCCAGGCTCGTCCGGCAGGGAAACGATGGTGACGCCGGTGTAATCCGGGCCCATGACGGTGGTAACAAAGGGGAAAGGCAGGTTGAACAGGTGGCTCAGGATAGCGGTGGAGGCGCCGCCGTGGCCAAAGGCAGCCACGGTGGTGTGGGTATCGCCGGTGACGCGGTAGTACAGCCCCTCGCGGGTGTAGCCCAGCTGACGGAGCCAGTCATCGGTGGCGCTGGCGATGCGCTCCACACAGGGCACCAGCGTGTTGCGGGCAAAATACTGGTTGCTTTTCCAGGCGGGATCCGGCAGGCTTTCGCCGCGGGCTACCATGTGATCGGCAATGGACCAGGGGTGGCCATCGGCCAACAGGGGCTGACCGTCGGCGGAGCCCCAGGTGATCTCGCGCATGAAGTCGCATTTCACGATGGGCAGGCCCAGGAGCTCCGCCGTTTGCCCGGCAGTCTCGTAAGCGCGGCCGCAGGTGGAGGAGAAGATCTGGCGGATGCCCTCGTCCTTCAGGCGCTGCGCGGCGGCTGCGGCATGCCTGCGGCCCAGGTCGGTCAGGCAGTCATGGACATAATCGGGGTGTCCGTGGCGGACAAAAACGATGCGCATGGCGTATGCTCCTTTTCTCATTGAACTGCTATCATCATAGCACAGCTCAGGGGCGGGCGCAATGCCTGCGGCGATTGACTTTTTTCCTGCGGGCCCATATAATATACAGAGAATCTTTGCGCGAATGAATCCCTCCAGAAGGAGCTGATTTTGATGGAGAAGCTGATCTGTTCCAGTTGCGGCGCCACCCTGACGCCCAACAACACCCAGCCGTTCCTCACCTGCGAATATTGCGAGACCACCGTGCCCAACGCCCATTATGAGCAGGGTGCGGGCAGTGCCGTGCCTACTGTGGATCTTCAGGCGCTGTGTATCGAGACCCTGATCGCCATGGGCGAGGGCGAGAACCTGGCCGCCGTGGCGGACAACTGCTTCGGTAATCCCATCCGCGAGGCCGGTACGGCCCGATCCGCCATGGAGATCCCGGACAGGGAAAAGGTCTACCTGGTGATGGATCGTTCCACGATCTTCTGGTCTGTGGAGGAGGGCCTGGCCCTGACGGACGGCGGATTGTATTACCGCCACGATGGTGAGAGCGGCAAGCGCTCGTGGGAGGCCTTCGTCACGGGAGCCATCGCCTTCAGCGATGGAAGCAGCAAGCAGAACCCCGGCACGCTGAGCATCGGCACGGGGCTGACCTTCAGCATCACCACCGAAGAGGACGCCCGGCTGGCCCGGTTCCTGGTGGATTATCACAATCAGGTCTATCGCAAGTATACCGGCGAGACCGCTCCCGCCGCCTGGACGGTGACCGGGAGCGCCGTGGCGGAAGAGGAAAGCCAGGGCATTGGTCTGGGCGGCATTCTGGGCACGGTGGCCACGGTGGCGGGCGCGCTGATGCGTAACAATCACCAGCGCAATGTGGTGCAGCGCTCCATCGTGCAGCGTCCTGCGGTGCAGCGTACCTTCCGGCAGCAGGCTCCGGCAAGGCCGCAGCCCCGGCGGGAGGCTCCCCCGCGTCCGGCACCTCAGCCGATGCACCGCCAGCACAGTGAGCGTCCCGGCGGGATGTTCCGCACCGGTGGCGTTCATGGCGGCCCCGGCGGTCGTGGCGGGATGGGTGGCCCCGGCGGTCGTGGCGGCCGCGGCGGGATGGGCGGCCCAGGCGGAAGAAGATAATAAAATCAACCCGGCAGAGCGATGTCTGCCGGGTTTTCTTTTGCGGATGATTTATTCGTTGCTTTCCGGCCAGCCCAGCAGCTGAAGCTGCTCCATGACCTGGGCGTACCAGTCCTCGGGGATCAGCTTGCCCTGCTTCAGCTGCAGCCACGCGGAGAGTCGTTGGCGCAGGGGATAACTCCGCAGCAGCTTGCGCCTGGCGGCCTTTTGCAGGGCCAAGCGAATCTCCGGCTCGTTCAGCATGGAGGTGATGATGCTCTTGGCGCTGTCCTCCCGCAGGATGAAGGAGAACTTTTCGTGCAGGGCGGTGAGCTGCTGCTGCTCCAGGCGGCGGATCTTCCCGGCGCTGATCACGGCCAGCTGGCGCAGCTGCTGCAGCCGCCACTGCTGGGCCGCGGCGTCGGGAATGAGGGGCAGGGGTATGGTCTCGGCGGCCTTGAGACCCTGGGCCACGGCGGAGGTCAGCTTTTCCTGCCAGCTTTCCAGCCCCATGGGGTTGGTCCAGGTTTCCGGCATACCGGAGGCACGCAGCTGCTGCAGGAAGGATTCCACCGGCATGGTGCGTACCATCTGATCCATGGGCGCGAAGCGGGAAACGTCCTCGTAATCGCTGTTGTAGAGCAGCAGCACCGGCGTCCCCATGGCCAGGCAGGCCATAGCGCAGTGAAGGCGGCGGGTGATCACGAAGCGGGCCCCTGCGTAAATGCGCAGCATCTGCTTCACATTGTCCATGCGGGTGTTGAAATCGGCGCTGGGGTCGATCAGCTGGTGGGAGAGCTCCTGCACCTCGGCGCCGGCGGCGTAGGTGCGCAGGGTCTGCACCACTTCACGGGGAGCGTCCACGCAGCACACATAGGATTGGGTGCGCAGTTGGGGACGCTTGAGCGTCAGGGTGAGGCAGCCGGTGAGCTGATAGGGTACGCCGGTGCGCTCCATGAGCTTCACGGTACGCTCGTCACGGCAGCCGATGGGCGCGCAGGCCGCCAGATAATCCTTGCCTGCGCCCTCCGTCAGGGCGAAGGGTATGCCCCACACGTCCTCCTGGGAAAAATGCACGCCCACGCATACCGGGGCGATGTGCCTTTCGGGCAGCCAGTGGGTATTTTCCCGCACCACGTTGCCCGAGAGCAGCGCGATCACCCTGTCCCCATCGGCCAGGCCGGTCAGGGGGGCATCGAGATTATCCGCGTCCAGCACCCGGTCGATGCGGGGCAGAAGCTGCATGGCGGCGTAGGTGCGCAGGTCGTCGCCCAGGTTATCGGAATGGGGCTGCCACGCGATGGCGTATTGGATCATTCGGGTCGCTCCTTATCAATTGCTTCCGTAAACGGCGATGTATTCCTCAAGGCACAGGTTCTGCCGGTGCATGGGGATGGAGTGCTCCACGCCCACATAGCGGATATGCCAGGGCTCGGGCAGGATGCCGGTAACTTCCTGCTTGTCTTCCGTATAGCGGATGATGAAGCCGTAATCCCAGCAATTCGCCGCCAGCCATTCGGCCTGCTCGGTGCCCTTGAAGGCCACGCCGGGCACGGTGATATCGAAGGCCAGGCCGGTGTGATGCTCGCTGTAACCAGGTTCAAGCACCGTTTTCCGGGTGGCGCTGACAGCGTTGGCGTAGCTCAGACCATTGTTGTCGATGTACTCCTGCACCTGCTGGTCAAACAGCTGCTGCTGGTAGCTCTCGCCCCGGTAGGCGGCGCTGACCTGCCATACCGTGACGCCCTGGGTATGGGCGGCCTTCAGCATGGATATCAGGGCGTCCACGGCCACGCGTTCGGCCTGGGTGCCGCTGTACTTGATCTTCACGATGCTGCCGGGGCAATAGCTGGACATATCCACCAGCTCCATGTGCTGGTATCCCTGAGGCATGGGGTTATCCCGGTTGACCAGCAGGGGCATACCGTCGCTCCGCACCCAGGCAGGCGCGATCTCCGGCACGGCGGTGGGAACCTGCGTAGGCGGCGCGGTGGGCTTGGGCTGGGCTGCGTCGGAATAAAGCACGGCCTTGGTGCCCTCGCCCACGATGCCGTCGGCGGCCAGGCCATGCTGGCTCTGGAAGGCGATCACGGCGTTCCGGGTGCCGGGGCCGAATTGTCCGTCTACTGCGGAGGTATAGTAGCCCAGCTGCTGCAGCCGCTCCTGCAGCTGCCGGACCTCCTCGCCCTGGGAGCCGCTGCGCAGCACGGGCTGGGGTGTGGGGGCGCTGGGGTCGATGGTCACCTGCATCACGTTGCGGGTGGGCGGAACGGGGGTGGGGGTGGTGTTCATTTCGATCCGGGTCAGCTCCACCAGCCCGGCTACCCGCACGCCGAGGATCGCGGCGGCGATGACCAGCGCGGCCAGCACGATCAGCCCGATGGTACGCTTGATGTTATGTTTCATGCGCGTATATCCCTCTCCAAATATCCAGTTGTTAGTATACGACAGATCAGCCCGAAAGGCAAGGGCGGAAGAAAAGCTGTTACAGGGGAGAAAAATGCGGAAGAACCATGCAAAATAGGGCTTGCAATCCGTTGTGCACCATGCTATAATCTATTCGATTACGCACCTTTGTCCCGCGATTGCTTGTGCCGCCACAAGGCGGTGGCTGGTCGCGCAGGGTCAGAGGGTGGAAAAACAAGGAGGAATACCCAAATGGCAGTCATTTCCATGAAGCAGCTCCTGGAAGCGGGCGTGCACTTCGGTCACCAGACCCGCCGCTGGAACCCCAAGATGGCTCAGTACATCTTCACTGAGCGCAACGGCATCTACATCATCGACCTGCAGAAGACCGTGAAGAAGGTGGACGAAGCTTACGCCTTCATCCGCGACGTGGCGATGGAAGGCAAGTCCATCCTGTTCGTGGGCACCAAGAAGCAGGCCCAGGAGTCCATCGAGTCCGAGGCCAAGCGCTGCAACATGTTCTATGTCAACAACCGTTGGCTGGGCGGCATGCTGACCAACTTCCGCACCATCCAGACCCGCATCAAGCGCCTGAACGAGATCGACCGCATGGAGCAGAACGGCCAGTTCGACGTGCTGCCCAAGAAGGAAGTCATCCAGCTGAAGGCCGAGCGTGAAAAGCTGGAGGCCAACCTGGGCGGCATCCGCGAGATGAAGAAGCTCCCCGGCGCCCTGTTCGTGGTCGACCCCCGCAAGGAGCACATCGCCGTGACCGAGGCCCGCATCCTGAACATCCCGATCGTGGGCATCGTTGATACCAACTGCGATCCCGACGAGATCGACTACGTCATCCCCGGCAACGACGACGCCATCCGCGCCGTGAAGCTGATCGCCGGCAAGATGGCCGACGCCGTGCTGGAAGGCAAGCAGGGCGAGCAGTCCGAAGTGGTCGAAGAGACCGCCAAGGTCGAGGAATAATTCCCCGGGCGCAAGCCTGAAACTCAACTACATCATAGGAGGTTGATTCCAATGGCAGCTATTACTTCTGCTATGGTTAAGGAACTGCGCGAGCGCACCGCCGCTGGCATGATGGATTGCAAGAAGGCCCTGATGGCTACCGATGGCGACATGGAAAAGGCCATCGAGTGGCTGCGCGAGAAGGGCCTGGCCCAGGCCGCCAAGAAGGCCAGCCGTATCGCCGCTGAAGGCGTTGTGGCCCAGTACGTCGCTCCCTGCGGCTGCACCGGCGTGATCGTCGAGGTCAACTGCGAGACCGACTTCGTTGCCAAGACCGATAACTTCAAGAACTTCGCCAACAACGTGGCCAAGCACATCGCCAAGGCCAACCCCGCTACCGTCGAAGAGATGATGGAGCAGAAGTTCGTTGACGACGAGACCAAGACCATCTCCGACCTGATCAGCGACGCCACCGTCGCCATCGGCGAGAAGATCTCCGTCCGCCGCTTCGCCCGCTACAAGACCGAAGGCGTCGTTTCCACCTACATCCACATGGGTGGCAAGGTCGGCGTGCTGGTGGAAGTCGCTTGCGACGAGGCCCACAAGGACAACGAAGCCGTGAAGGAATTCGCCCACGACCTGGCCCTGCAGATCGCTGCCGCCAAGCCCGAGGCTGTCCGTCGCGAGGAAGTCGACTCCTCCAAGCTGGAGAAGGAAAAGGAGATCCTGCGCGCCCAGGCCCTGAACGAGGGCAAGCCCGAGAAGATCGTCGACAAGATGGTTGAGGGCCGTATCGAGAAGTACTACAAGGAAGTGTGCCTGATCGACCAGGCCTTCGTCAAGGACGGCGACAAGAACATCAAGGCCTACATGGCTGATGTTGCCAAGGCCACCGGCGCTGAGCTGGACATCGTGCGCTTCACCCGCTTCGAGCGCGGCGAGGGCATCGAGAAGCGTCAGGACAACCTGGCCGAAGAAATCGCCAAGATGGCTCAGGCCTAATGGCATAAACAAAAAGGGAATCGCAGCGATGCGGTTCCCTTTTTCCTGTTGAAAGGAGAAGCGCTATGTTCACCTTGCGTCCCATGACGGGCATTTATCTTTTGCGGGGAGAGAAAATCCTGATGCTCCACCGACAGGGCTCCAGGGTGGTGGACGGACTGTGGGTGGCCTCCGCCGGGGGACACTTTGAGGAGCATGAAATGAAAAACCCCGTCGCCTGCGTGCTGCGGGAGCTGCGGGAGGAGCTGAGCCTCGCGCCGGAGAAGCTGCGCGGGCTGAGCCTGCGCTATGTCACCCTGCGCCGGGTAGGGGAGGAGATCCGCCAGAATTACTATTTCTTCGCGGAGCTGAAGGAGGATGTGCCTCTTTCCTCCAATGAAGGCGAGCTGCGGTGGGTCGCCCTGGATGAGGTGCTGGCCCTGGAGATGCCCTTCTCGGCCAGGTTGATGATGGAGCACTACGTCTCCACGGGGCGGCACGATGATAAACTGTACGCCGGTGTGACCGACGACCGCATGATGCACTTTGCCGAAATGAAGGAAAAGCCGTGACGCGCAAGATTTACATTCTGTAACACACTCGCCGTTGTAACCCTCGGGAACCGATGCTATAATATGAAAAACGGTTGTTTTTTGATCGAGGCGTTACGGATGAGGTGAAAAAAATGAAGCGTTGGTTGATCCTTATATGTCTGCTGCTTCCGTGCCTCGGTGCGGCGGAGGGGGAGCTTGTGCTCACGGCCACGGTGTCTGCGCAGGAGAGCGCCCTGCTGCCCCTGCCCCTTGACGGCGAGGATCCGGTGCTTATCCTGGAAAAGGGCGATGTGCTGACCATCACGGCCCTGGGAAGCTCCTATTGCGAGGCGATTGCGGGTGATACGCCGGGATACATCCCGCTGACGGATATCGCCTTTGACATCCTGGAGGGGCAGCCTACCCGCCTGGGTGAGGTGGATGTGTCACCTACGAATCTGATGTTTGGTCGCATGACCCTGCGGGAGGAAGCCAGCGGCAAATCAAAGGGACTGTGCAAGCTTGCCAAGGGGCGTCTGGTGCTGATGCTGGGCGAGGAAGGCGATATGTATCACCTGGCCGTGCCGGGGTATATTGGTTATGGCCTGAAAAAGCAGATCAGCACCGCTGTGGAGCCGTTGCCCTATACGATTTATTATGTGAACAACGATGCGCCCGTACACCTGCGGCTGGATAGCCGATATGGCGAGAACTGGGTTGTGACCAAGCTGGAGCCGGGTACGCCGGTGCAGCTGATCAAAAATCCCAATGGCTGGGCCCAGGTAGAGGTGGGCGGCCAGCGAGGCCGTATGGTGGCAGAGTTCCTCAGTGAGGAGCCGCCGCAATAATTGAAGGAGTGACAAAAGCCCGTACGCTGCTGCGTACGGGCTTTTGATGTGTGTCAGGCCACTTTTTTCGTTTTGATGGTGGCGGCGTAGGCACTGTTGAGCAGGCCCAGTATTGCCGAGATGATGAACAGCAGCTCAATGCCCAGCGCCTGCCAGATCCAGCCGCCGAACAGCGCGATGAAAATGGTGATCACATGGTTGATGGATACACCGGTGGTCAGGGTGGCCTTCACTTCGTCGTTGTTGTCGGAAAGATCCTGCACATACAGATTGGAAGCCATGGACGCCAGCGAGATGATCGCGTCCAGCACATAGTTCACGCAGCAGACGATGAAGGCAATGTGCATGGGGAAAATATGGTGGGAAAAGCCGTAGAAGAAGCATACGACCACCAGCAGCAGCGTATCCACCACCATGACGATCTTATAGCCCAGCTTGTCGATGATGCGGCCGGTGATGGGCGAGGCGAAGAAGCACGCGATGGCCGAGAGGGCGAACAGCAGGCTGATGGTAGGGGTGGAGGCCCCGTAGAGGCGGATCAGCACGTAGGGGCCGAAGGTGATGAACACCTGCTTGCGGGCGCCATAGAACACCTCCAGCATATAGTACTTGATGTACTTCTTGTGGAAGTAGAAGCGGCGCTTGGTGCTGTCTGTCTGGCTTTTGCCGGAAATGCCGAAGGAGAACGCTGCGCTCAGGCCGGCCAGCACGGCTGCCAGCACAAAGAACAGCGCATAAGGTTGATCCTTCGCCAGCAGGCTGAAGGCGACCACTACCGTCAGATAACCGATCAGCGTGCCGATCTGTCCGCTGGCGTTCTGTATGCCCAGAGCGATGCCGCCCTTGCCTGGGGAGGCGTATTTCAGGGCGATGGTACTCTTCATGCCCATCTGGATATGCTCACCCAGGGAATACACGCAGATGGCCAGCGTCATCCATACCTGGGTGGTGGGGAGGGAGGGCATCATGGTCATGCCTGCCAGCATGATCACCGCGCCGGCCTTGTACATGGTTTCGGCGGAGAGCATATAGAAAGCCGCCAGGATGAATACCACCATGATGCCCGGCAGCTCGCGGAAGAACTCGGTCACGCCGCGGGCGGGCTCGTCCATGCCGACGACCTCGGAAAGGAAGTTGTTCAGCACGCCGTTGTACAGGCCGCTGGAGAGACCGGTGATCAGGACAGACAGCAGAAACAGCTTGACGCCGCGCTCCTTGCGGAAGGCGTTGCGATCGAGAATGGTATTCATGGCGATCCTTCCCATCTTTTGTAATGCCTGCACTATTGTACATCAAGTGAAGGCGACGCACAAGATGGAAGTTTGAGAAGTGCGCACGATAGGCGATCGCTTGTGACAAAAGAACCCCCAGGGCGGTACGCGCCTTGGGGGATCGCTTTACAGATTGTTGCCGGTGTAATTCGTCAGGAACTGTTTGGTACGCTCCTGCGCAGGGTTCTCGAAGACCTCCTGGGGCGTGCCCATCTCGCAGATGTTGCCGTCGTCCATGAAGATCACCTTGCTGGCCACGTCCCGGGCGAAGCTCATTTCGTGGGTGACGATGATCATGCTGGTGTTCTTGTCCGCCAGCTCGCGGATGACCTTCAGCACTTCGCCGGTGAGCTCCGGGTCCAGGGCGGAGGTGGGCTCGTCAAAGCAGAGGATATCCGGGTGCAGGTTCAGCGCCCGGGCGATGGCTACGCGCTGGCACTGACCGCCGGAAAGCTGGTGCGGGTAGTGCTGCATCTTGTCCTTGAGGCCCATCTGGATCAGCAGCGCCTGTGCCTGCTCTTCGATCTCTCTGCGGATGAGATACTTGTTTGCCTTGAAATCCGGCTGTTCCTTTGCCAGCAGTTCGCGGGCCAGCATCACGTTTTGCAGCGCGGTGTACTGGGGGAAAAGGTTGAAATTCTGAAATACCAGGCCAAAATGCAGCCGTTTTTTGCGGATCTCCTTCTCCCGGCGGGTGGCGGCGTCAATGGCGTCGAAGAGTACCTCGTCGCCCATGAGGATCCGGCCGCCATCGGGGCGCTCCAGGAAGTTCAGGCAGCGCAGGAGCGTCGTCTTGCCGCTGCCCGAGGAGCCGATGATACTCAGCACTTCACCCTGATCCATGGTGAAGCTGATGTCCTTGAGCACGTTGGTCTCGCCAAAGCTTTTCTGAATGTTCTCTACCTGAAGAAATGCCATCTGCTTCACCCCCTCATTTGAAATAGTCCAGCTTCTTTTCCAGCAAGCCAAGCAGGAAGGAAAGCACACCGTTCCACACCAGGTAATAAACGCCGGTAAAGAACAGCGGCCAGATGGCGCCGGAAATGCCCTGGCTGCCCTTCATGAAGGCCTGACCCGCCCAGATGATCTCCTGCAGGGAGATGATGCGGGCAAGAGAGGTATCCTTTACCAGGGTGATGATCTCGTTGGAGATGGGCGGCACGATGCGCTTGATCATCTGCATCAGCTTGACCTTGAAGAAGATCTGCGAGGGCGTCATGCCCAGCACCAGGCCGGCCTCCTCCTGGCCCACCGGGATGCCCTGAATGCCGCCGCGGTAGATCTCGGAGAAATAACAGGCATAGTTGATGATGAAGGCGATGGCGGCGGCGGTGAAACGGCCGGCCTCGCCGCTGCCCCAGATGTTCCGCCCCAGCACCAGACCGGGGAAGTAGAAGAAGATCAGCAGCTGGATCATCAGCGGCGTGCCGCGGATGAGACCCACGAAGAGCCGGGTGAGCCATTTCAGGGGCTTGAAGCGGCTCATGGAGCCGAAGGAGATCACCAGGCCCAGGGGCAGCGCTCCCGCCAGGGTAACGAAGAACAGGCGCAGCGTCTGTCCGAAGCCCTGGTTCAGGGATCGGATGACGATGGGCATCTGTACGGCTATCTGTTGCAGCAGCTCTTGCATAACAAACCAACTTTCATATAAAGCGGAAATAGGGGAAACCGCCGGTGAAACGGTTTCCCCTTTGCGAGTTCAGGGATTATTCCTGGGGGATCAGCGCGGCCTGCACCTTGTAGGTCTCGGCAACCTTCTGCAGCTCGCCGTCGGCATAGTACTTCACCAGGAAGGTGTTCAGCTCGGCGGCCAGGTCGGAGCCCTTGCGGAAGCCCACGCCGTACTCCTCGCTGTTCAGGCCGATGGTGTAGGTCAGGTTGGCATAGTTGGTGCCTTCACCCACCATGGCGGCAGCCATCAGGGCGTCGATCACAGCGGCGTCGGAGGTGCCGGCGGCTACTTCCATCAGGGCGTCGGCCTGGGCCAGCACGGGGTTGGCGCTGAGGTTCAGGGCGGCGACTTCCGCCTCGCCGGCGGAGCCGGCTTCCACGGCGAAGGTCAGGCCGGCCAGGCTCTCCACAGTCTGGTACTGGTCGGCCTTATCGGCGGGAACCACCACCACCTGGGCGTTGTTCATATAAGCGTTGGAGGTTTCCATGGCGGCCTTCACGGCGTCGGTCAGGGTCATGCCGTTCCAGATGCAGTCCACGGTCTTGGCGTCCAGCTCCAGGATCTTGTTGTCCCAGTCGATCTCGACAAACTCGACGGTCACGCCCAGCTCGGCAGCGAAGGCCTTGGCCACGTCGGCGTCGAAGCCGATCCAGTTGCCATCGGCGTCCTTGTAGTCCATGGGGGCGAAATCGGTGATGCCAACCACCAGGGTGCCTTTGTCGATGACGTACTGCTTGTCGCTGGCGTCCTCGGCGGAAGCGGTCAGCATGGCGAAGGTCATGACCAGAGCCAGCAGCATAACGAGAATCTTTTTCATATGAGTATCCTCCTTTTATTTGTTCACTCTCTTTACTGATTCACCGCTTTAGCGCGATGAACTGATAGCATCATAACACGATGCCCATGCTTTGTCAACCCTTTTGGGCGAAAAAAGTTTTTGTCACCTTTTTTTATCAGATTGTCATAGACACGGACGGACCTCCTCCTGTATAATCAGAGCAGATGATCCCGTTTCGAAATATAAAAAGTATATAAGGAGGAAGACCATGATTTATTACGTGAATCAAGCCGCGCCCCGCGAAGGTGACGGTTCCCAGGCCCGGCCCTTCCGCAGCATCAGCGAGGCGGCCGCCCTGGCCATGCCCGGCGACGAGGTGCTGGTGTATCCCGGCGTGTATCGCGAGAACGTCAGCCCCAAGCGCGGCGGCACCGAGGAGCAGCGCATCGTGTACCGCTCGGTGGAGCCTCTGGGCGCGGTGATCACCGGCGCCGAGGAAGTGAACGGCTGGCAGCGCTACCAGGGCAATGTGTGGACGGTCCGCGTCAACAACGGCGTTTTCGGGAGCTTTAATCCCTACGTGGTGGAGGTCTACGGAGACTGGTACTTCGCGCCTTCCGTGCGCCATGCCGGCTGCGTTTACATGAACGACCGTGCCCTGTATGAGACCGAGAGCCTGGAGGAATGTCTGGCCGGCGAGGTCTACACCCCCTCCTGGGAGCCGGAGTACTCCATCTACAAGTGGTTCAGCGTGCAGGAAGGCAACGAGACGGTGCTCTACGCCAACTTCCAGGACAAGGATCCCAATCAGGAAAAGATCGAGATCAATGTGCGCCGCCGGTGCTTCTTCCCCGAGGAGACTGGCCGGGGCTACATCACCTTCTCCGGCTTCAAGGTAGAGAAGGCGGCCACCACCTGGGCGCCGCCCGCCGCCTTCCAGGATGGCATGGTGGGCCCCCACTGGTCCAAGGGCTGGATCATCGAGGACTGCGATATCTCCAACAGCAAGTGCTGCGGCATCTCCCTGGGCAAGTACTATGACCCGGAGAACGACCACTACTTCACCACCAAGCACCTGAAGTCCCCCACCCAGATGGAGCGTGACGCGGTGTGCCGCGGCCAGTATCACGGCTGGCTGAAGGAGAAGGTGGGCAGCCACATCGTGCGCCGCTGCCACATCCACCACTGCGAGCAGACGGGCATCGTGGGCCGCATGGGCGCGGTGTTCTCCCTGATCGAGAACAACCACATCCACCACATCAATAATATGCAGCAGCTGGGCGGCGCGGAGATCGCCGGCATCAAGATCCATGCCGCCATCGATGTGACCATCCGCCGCAACCACATCCACCACTGCACCATGGGCGTCTGGTGCGACTGGGAACCCCAGGGCACCCGCATCAGCCAGAACCTGCTCCATCACAACGAGCGTCCCGAGGGCTGCACCTGGGCCGAGGGCGGCATGGGCAGCCAGGACATCTTTGTGGAGGTGGGTCACGGCCCCACGCTGATCGATAACAACATCATGCTCTCCGATTGCTCGGTGCGCATCGCCACCGAGGGCGTGGCCATGGTGCATAATCTGATCATGGGTCCGCTGACCTTCGTGGGCGGCGGCACCGGCGACCGCTACACCCCCTATCACATCCGTCACCGCACGGAGGTGGCCGGCTTCATGACCATCCTGCACGGCGATGATCGCTTCTATAATAATATCTTCATCCAGGGCCGTCCTGCGGATGCGCCTGTGCGCTCCGGCGGCTGCGAGGAGAACGAGCGGGTGGTGGGCACCTGGCCCTTTGACGAGTACCCCACCTACGAGGAGTGGCTCTCCTGGTTCGACCTGGACGTGAAGCGCCCCGATATGGGTAAGCTGGGCAAGTTCCATATGCAGCACCTGCCTGTGTGGGCGGACGGTAACGTGTATCTGGGTGGTGCCAAGGCCTGGAAGCACGAAAAGCACCTCCTTCTGGATGAAAACCTGCCCAAGGTGGAGCTGGTGGAGGAGGGAGGCCATTACAGCCTGCAGACCAATGTGTATGACCTGATCGGCGATTTCCGGGGCGGCATCGTCAACAGCGACATCCTGGGCTGCGCCTTTGAGCCGGAGCAGCGCTTCGAGAACAACGATGGCTCCGCGATTGTTTTCGACCGGGATTACTATGGCAACACCCGTGGCGTGACCGCCATGCCCGGCCCCTTTGCCTGCGCGGAGAGCCTGAAAAAGAATCTCTGGTAAGCTGAAAAACGGTATGTAACCTTTTACACCCCCACGGACTCCGAGGGGGTGTTTTCGCATTGTTTTTTTGGCCTTGATCTGGTCGGAAATGACCCAAATGTCGAATTTGTACATAAAAAAATTCGTTTTGGTTATGTACTTGGCCCGGAAGGAAATGTAGAATAAGGTTGGATAAGGTTCGGATCGTACCAGGTTGGTTCGCCTCCGGGCCGCATGAATTGCAAAGAATCTGTCGGAGATGCTACTTTCTCACTTCCTTGGGAGGAACTGAAATGAAACAGCAGATCACCTTCCGGCAGTACCGCGCGATGGATCTGATCATGTTCAACGCCCTTTTGTGCCTGTGCGAGGCGCTGATTACCCTGGGGGCGACACGCTGGTTCACCGGAGAGCCCTACACGCTCTCCATCACGCCGGCGGTGACGGCTATCGTGATGGTTCGCTGGGGCGGCTTTGCCGCGATTCCCGCAGTTCTTGGGGCATTCGTGTTCTGCCTCGTTTCAGGGGCTACGCTTTCACAATACATCATCTACTGTGTCGGCAATCTGGCGGCGCTTGTGCTGACACAGGCTCTTTATCGGATGAGATGGAAGCGCTTACACGAAAACGTGCTTCTTGCCCTGCTCTACGGCCTGCTGACGGCAGTGCTGATGCAGCTGGGAAGGTTCCTCATCGCGCTGGTGATGGGCAACAGCCTGGGCCTGTGCGTGGGGTTCATCACCACGGATACGCTGTCGGTCCTCTTCGCGGTGCTGATCGTGTGGATCACCCGCAGGCTGGATGGTGTACTGGAGGAGCAGAAGCATTACCTCAAACGCGTTGCGGATGAAATGGAAAAGGAACGAACGGCTCAGGGCTTCGACTTTGAGCAATGAGCAATTTAAGGAGGTAAGGGTTATGGCAGCGAAAGCAGCGGACTTTCTTGTCTATGACAAGGCGGCCGGTGTTTACCGTGAAAACCCGGAACAGTTGGTGCGCGACGATGTGGAGAAGCACGCGTGGCGCCATGTGGCCCTGACGATCTTCAAGGACTGGCGGCTGTACCTGATGCTGGTGCCCATGCTGCTGGTGTTCCTGTTCTGGCGCTACCTGCCCATGTACGAGCTGCTGGGCTGCTTCAAGGTGCCGGATGAGGTGCTCCCCGTGGCGGACCAGTATTTCTCCGGCTTCTCGTATTTCAAGAGCCTGCTGGTGGGTGCCGACGCGCCTGATTTCTGGCGTGCGCTGCGCAACACCTTCCTGCTGAGCTTCTATGGCCTGTGCTTCGGCTTCCCGATGCCCATCATTCTGGCCCTGTTCTTCAACGAGATCCGCTCCAACCTGGTGCGCAGCACCTGCCAGGTGCTCACCTACCTGCCCAAGTTCATGTCCACCGTCGTCATGACCTCTCTGGTGACGATGCTGGTCAAGCAGGGTGCGCTTACCTCCGGCTACGGCATCGTCAGCCAGGCGCTGGAGTCCCTGGGCCTCATCAGCAAGGAAGTGGCGACCGCCGGCCTGCTGAACAACCCCGATTTCTTCCGCGCCATCTACCAGATCTCCGGCATCTGGGAGGGCGCCGGCTATGACAGCATCGTGTACTTCGCCGCGATCATCGCCATTTCGCCCACCAGCTACGAGGCCGCGCAGATCGACGGCGCCGGCAAGATGGCCCAGATGCGCTATGTGGTGCTGCCGGGCATCCTGTCCACGGTGGTCATCATGCTGATCACCCGTATCGGCGCGCTGCTGAACATCGGCTACGAAAAGGTGCTGCTGCTGTACAACCCCACCACTTATGTGACGGCTGACGTGGTCTCCACCTTCGCGCAGCGCAAGGGCCTGCTGGGCGCCCAGAAGGGCCTGGCCGCCGCGGCTGAAATGATGAACAACGTCATCAGCATGCTGCTGGTCATCAGCGCCAACACCATCGCCCGCAAGGCCTCCGACACATCGCTGTATTAAGGGGGGAGAAGGAAGATGAAAAGAAAGCTTGAAACCTCCGAGCTGATCTTCAAGATCATCAGCTATACGCTGCTGTGCATTTTCGCGCTGGCGTGCCTGTATCCCTTTGTGTATGCGGTTTCGGCCTCCATCAGCGGCGCTCATGCGGTGGACTACTGCGAAGTGGTGCTTTTTCCCAAGGATATCCAGTTCGACGCCTTCGCCCGTATGTTCAACGATAATATGTTCTGGAATTCTTATTCCAACACCCTGTTCCTGACGTTCTACGGCACCGTTTGGGCGCTGGTGGTGGCCATCCTCGGCGCCTACGCTCTTTCCAAGAAGCGCCTGCTCTTCCGCCGGTTCTTCAATTTCTTCCTGGTGTTCACGATGCTCTTCTCCGCGGGTCTGGTGCCCCAGTACCTGAATTACCTGGCCACCAAGGATGTGTTCAACTCCGTTGGCATCACCGATGATAAGTGGCTGGTGGTCATCGCCATGGGCATGGCGGCCATGAACATCATCCTGCTGCGCAATGCCTTCGAGGGCGTGCCCAGCGAGATCGAGGAGGCCGCCATCGTGGACGGCGCAACGGAATTCCAGGTGCTGCGCCGGGTGTACATCCCCATGTGCAAGTCCACCATCGCCACGGTGACGCTGTTCTTTGCCATCTCCCGCTGGAACGGCTACTTCTGGGCCCGCCAGATGATCTCCAATTCCAACGAGCATCCCCTGCAGGTGTTCATCCGCCTGCGCCTGGAGGAATACACCGACCCCGAGCAGATGGCCGGCTGGAACGAGGTCTTCTCTTCCGATTCGGTGATCTACGCGCTGATCGTGTGCTCCATCGTGCCGATCCTGATCATCTATCCCTTTATCCAGAAGTACTTCGCCAAGGGCGTCAACGCCGGCGGCGTGAAGGAGTAAATGAAAGGGCGAATGCCCGCGTTCGCTTTCCGCGAAGGTATGTTGCCGGATAGAGACCGGTTAACATAAATTGTCTATTGCACCGAGGGTAAATCGGTGACAAAAAAAGGAGGAACCAAACATGAAGCGTACTTTCTCTCTGCTGATGGTGCTGGCCATGATCATGACCATGCTCGTCGGCGCGGCCGCTGCTGAAGGGGCTGACCTGACCTGCGCCGAGGGCACCGTGCTCCGCATGGCCACCGGCTACAACAATGCCAAGACCGGCCTGTTCTTCGATGCCGAAACCGCTGGCGAAGGCGTCACCCTGGCCGACGGCAAGACCTATCTGACCGGCGACCTGAAGCCCACCTGGGTCCAGGTCGAGTCTGTCCTGGGCGTGAAGTTCGAGAACCAGTACCAGGGCAACAGCGCCTCCAACGAGTTTGACTTCTGGAAGGATCGCCTGGACGAAGTCGATATGCTCAGCGGTACCGCCGCCAAGCTGTCTGAGTATGGCGAGGCTGGCTCCATCGTGAACATCGCCGAGTATCTGGACATGATGCCCAACTTCAAGGCCTACCTGGAAGCCAACCCCATCGTGCGCCTGTCCATCACCGGCAACACCGATACCGGCGCCATCTACTTCTCCCCCTATTTTGACGGCGTGAACGACATCGAGCGTATGCC
>SVGJ01000007.1 GCA_015056415.1 Clostridiales bacterium | reverse complement strand
ATCACCGGCAACACCGATACCGGCGCCATCTACTTCTCCCCCTATTTTGACGGCGTGAACGACATCGAGCGTATGCCTCTGATGCGCGTTGACTGGGTGCAGAAGCTGCTGGACGGCGAAGGCGAATTCACCGCTGAAGCCTCCAACAAGCTGGCCGCCGCCGTGTACACCCCCTACATGCCCACTGCCGGCGCTGTGGAAGTTGACGTTGTCAACCTGGAAGGCACCGCTGTGGAAAAGGTCACCAAGAACTATGACGTGGCCGGCAACATCGTCGAGAAGATGAACAACGCCGGCGAGCTGGATGGCGTTGCCGCCGTCAATATGCTGCGTACCTACATCGACGAAGCCTACAACGGCTACTACGGCACCACCCGTTCCAACCTGTTCATCGGCCAGAACGCTGCCTGGGACGCTGACGAGCTCGTCGCCCTGCTGCGCTGCGTGGTCGCCAACCCCCAGACCCTGAATGGCACCGAAACCGTGCAGGGCCTGTTCTCCCGCGAGGACAACAACAACCAGCGTCGTGTGGATATGTTCCGCTTTGCCGGCACCCTGTTCGGCGTGCGCGGCCTGGAATCCCGTCAGGATTTCCTGTGGATCGACGCTGATGGCTACCTGCGTGACGCCCGCCAGGAGCTGGACGCCTACGAAGCCATGGCCAAGATGAACACCCTGGTTCAGGAAGGCCTGATCTCCAAGGCTTTCGTGGAGACCGCCGAGGAATCCACCAAGACCTACCTGGAGAACGACCTGGGCTTCATGCACTATGACTACAACCAGACCCAGACCGTTTACAACGAGACCGCCCTGCAGGACGGCGAGAAGTACATGGCTGTGATGGTTCCCGTGGCCCGCTGGTTCGACGGCACCAACGAGGAAGGCGTCTATATGCGCTTTACCGAGTCCTGGCGTTCTGTGAAGACCGATGGCTGGGGCATCTCCGTGGCTGGCGTTGCCGGCAACCAGGATAAGCTGTACGCTGCCCTGAAGCTGATCGACTACGCCTACAGCACCGAAGGCCAGATCCTGATGAGCTACGGCCCCGACGCCTTCATCAAGACCAATGACGACGGCTCCTATGTGACCTTCAACTTCAACGGTACCGAGATGCCCGTGATCGCCGACGCCACCTACGCTGAGCTGTGGGAGAAGGCCTCCGGCAACTACACCAACTATGCCCGTATGTACCTGGGCTCCACCCTGTCCTTCGCCAAGAGCCAGGCCTTCGAGTATCAGTGCACGCACGAGGTTGGCAAGGAAGGCGCCGGCTACATCTCCACCGCCATCGGCCTGGGCACCATCAAGCACCCCGAGCTGGCTGTGACCGAGAATGCCTGGTACACCTCCGTGCCCACCGTGCTGCCCAACACCAAGACCGAGAACGAGACCCTGAAGGAGTACTCTCAGCTGTCTGAGAAGTTCAACTCCGCCAAGGGCGGCGCCAACGCCTTTGTTGACATCATCGTTTCCGGCTTTGCCGCCGAGGGCATGTTCTCCGCTGACGAAGCTGTGAACACCGTGGCCGAGAGCCTGAACGGCGCTGACTACCTGTTCCTGAAGCAGGAAGCCTACGATCGCCTGATCGAGTACTACAACAAGTAATTCCATTCACCATGGCGGGGCGCAAGCCCCGTCATGGGCTCCCATCAGCCCCTTGAAGAAAGAGGCTGATGGGAGCCCATGAGGATATTTCCGCACCAGCGTTCAGCCGGTTCGCGTTTCTTACAGGAGGTTTGTATGTACAAAAAGCAACTGACGTGGCAGAAGATCCTTTGCTTTGCAGCGCTGGTGGCCTGCGGCCTTGTGTTCCTGTATTCGCTGGGCCTGTCCACCGACCTGTATGACGGCCTGTTCTACGCCCTGCCGGAGGAGGCCAAGCTGGAAACGGCCAAGGTCAATGTGCCCGGCGCCGAGGTCTACTACCACATCCAGCCGTTCAACCGGGCCCTGCTGAACGGCTCCATCGGCCTGCTGCTGCTGGCCTGCCTGCTGTTTATCACCAGCACCCACAACCGCCGCCGCTATTATATCGGCAACGCGATCTCCACCTTTACCTTCGCCGGCGCGGGCATCGCGCTGAGCGTGTGGGCCCATACGCAGATCGAGCATTACAAGGCTGAGTTCTTGCGGATCGATTTCGAAACCTACGAAAAGTATGCCAGCCGCCGCAGGAAGAATTACATCGATTCCACCTTCTGGTTCGATATTCATTACCTGGTCATCGCCGTGATGATCCTGGTGTGCCTGGCGCTGGTTGCCAATTATGTGTGGAAGCTTCACCTGATGAAGGCCGAAAAGAAACTGATCGATGAAGGAAAGGGAGTGACCGCGTAATGACCCTCAGCCTAAACGAACAGAAAGCCATCCAGATGGACCGGATGCGTTATACAAAGAACACCTTCTCCTCCCGCATGGTCTATCTGGCGATCCTCTTCGATGTGCTCTACTTCGTGAATATTTACGAGTCTGACGTGGGCAACTGGTACTACACCTGGCTGATCGGCATTTCCATCGTGTACAACCTGGTGTTCATGCTGATCTCCTTCCTGGCCTCCGAGGGCGTGAAGAACTATAAGCTCGGCTATGGCATCGCGCTGCTGGTGCTGGGCGCCGGGCAGATCGTCCGCATCTTCATTCTGCCCCTGATGGCCCACTCCGCCATGACCAAGCGCGTCATCGAAAAGCAGGCTGTGGAGGTCCCGGTGATGGAGGCCGGTCAGTTCATTCTGGTGATCGTTTACCTGTGCCTGTCCGCCGCTTGCAGCATCGTTGCGGGCATCGTCGCCGTGCAGCGCAGCCACAAGCTGGCTGCCTACAATGCTTCCCTGATCGGGAAGGCGTAAAGTAACCTTAAAGGAGATGCCCTATGGCAAACATCAGCTTACAGCATCTGGACAAGATTTATGACAACAAAGTGCAGGCCGTGTTCGACTTCAATCTGGAAGTGCAGGACGGCGAGTTCATCGTGCTGGTGGGTCCCTCCGGCTGCGGCAAGTCCACCACGCTGCGCATGGTGGCCGGCCTGGAGGACATCTCCGCCGGCACGCTCCTGCTGGACGGCAAGGACATCACCACCGCTCCCGCCAAGGATCGCGACATGGCCATGGTGTTCCAGAATTATGCCCTCTATGGCCACATGACCGTGTATGAAAACATGGCCTTCTCCCTGACGCTGCGCAAGGAGGATCCCAATGTGATACACAAGAAGGTGCTGGCGGCGGCGGAGATCCTGGGCCTGACGGATCAGCTGAACAAAAAGCCCAAGCAGCTTTCCGGCGGCCAGCGCCAGCGCGTGGCCATGGGCCGCGCCATCGTGCGCAACCCTAAGGTGTTCCTGTTTGACGAGCCTCTCTCCAACCTGGACGCCAAGCTCCGCGGCGCCACCCGCCGTGAGATCCTGCTGCTGCACAAGCGCATGAACGCCACCATGCTCTATGTGACCCACGATCAGACCGAGGCCCTGACCCTGGCCGACCGCATCGTGTGTATGTCCATGGGCCATGTGCAGCAGGTGGGCACCCCCCTGGAGCTCTATGATACGCCCGCGAACCTCTTTGTGGCCAGCTTCATCGGCCTGCCGCCCATGAATTTCTTCAATGTGACTGTGGGACAGGACGCGCTGGAGGGCAGCTTCTTCCGCTATAAGCTCAGCGGAGAGCAGAAGAGCCTGCTGGCGGCATACGTCGGCAAGGAGATCGTGCTGGGCGTCCGCCCCGAGGATATCGAGACCGGCGGCGACATTGACGTGCAGGTCTTCTCCAACGAGAACCTGGGCATGAGCACCCTGGTGCACGGCCGCCTGTGCGGCTCCAATACCCAGGAGGCGCAGATCACCTGCAAGCTCCGTGGCTGGTGCGATTACAAGCCCGGCGATCATGTGAGCGTGCAGTTCAAGAAGTGCCACTTCTTCGATAAGGAAACCACCAACGCCATCAGGGAGGAGGAATAACCATGGCCAATCACGGCAAGAAGCAGCGCCGCGGCCTGAAGGAAATGTGCCGCAAGACGATCGTTTCCCTCAAGCGCAAGCCGCAAACCATCCCCATGCTGGTGCTGGTGCTGGGCTTCCTCTATTATTCGCTGAACCTGACCCATGTGTCCGACACCACGGCCAAGCTGCAGCTGAGCGGCATGGGCCTGAGCGGTTTCTGCACGATGCTGTTCTCCATGCTGTCTCTTGTATGTTTCCTGAATGCCTATCCCCATCGCAAAAAGACCAATATCCCCATGCTGGTGCTGATGTTCCTCATGCTGGGCATCCTGATCTACTGCGATATCTACTACATGGGCTGCATCGACGCTGCGCTGACCCGCGAAACGAACCCCATCGTCGTGACGGACAGCACCAAGTATATCAGCCAGACCTATGATATGCTGGGTGTGCACTGCATCATCATCATCGTGGGCGCGCTGCTGACGGCCCTGGTGCCCGTGCTGCGCAAGCTGTTCCGCCGCATCGATACCTCGCTGCCGGTGGAGGAGATGGGTAATATGGACGCCATCCTCCTGAGCGAGGAAGCGTGAGCCCATGAAGAAAAACACTCCGGATCAGCCTGAAAAGAAGCCGGCCTCCTATTACGACCTGCACACCGAGGCCGTGGAGGAGCTCGTTTCCGCCGATAAGGAAAACACCCCCCGATATTCCCGGGAGGAGCTGGAAAAGTACCGCTCCGGCAAGGTCAAGTGGCGCATGCCTGAGTGGCTCAAGGTGATCCTGATCAAGTTCTGGTTCTATGGCGCGGTGTGCTTCTTCGTGTTCATGGGGCTGGGGATGTATGTGGGCAATCAGCTGGATATGCTCTTCATCGCCGCCATTGTTCTGGGCATGGTGACTGACCTGCTGATCAACCACTTCCTCCGCTTTACCGAAAAACTTCCCGGCGGCAGTGCCCGGTGGATCATGGTGACGCGCAGGGGCGCGGTAGGATTCCTGATGAACCTGATGTACGGCTTCCTGCTGATGTTCCTGGTGGTCACGGTGTACAACACGATCAACAGCGGCATTTACGCCATCACCGGCGGGGACGCGAATTCCAGGCTCCTCAGCGTGGAACCGGTGCTGTTCGGCCTTTTCACCACGGGCGTGGATACGCTGTGCGTGGCCATCAGGAACACCTTCCTGAGGATCCTGGCCGACGCGAAACGGAAATAACAGATTGGAGGGATGCGGATGTACAAAAAGATCGACAGTTACGTGCTGCATCTCATTGAACAGTCTTCTCCTGAAAGGACTGCCTGGAATATCGAGCGGATGCGCCAGGGCAAGGCGGCCTCGTGGAACTACATCGACGGCTGTATGCTGACTGCGTTGCTGGAAATGGCCCGGATCCTGGAGGACAGGCGGTATTCCGATTTTGTGGAGACATTCGTGGACAGCTTCATTGGCGAGGATGGCTCCATCCGCACCTGGGAAAGAGACAAGCAGACCCTGGACGATATCAACGAGGGCAGGGTGCTCTTCCCCCTGTATCAGATGACGGGAAAGGAAAAGTACCGCCTGGCGGCCGATAAGCTGCACCGGGCCCTGCTGGAGCAGCCCCGTACCCACGAGGGCAGCTGGTGGCACAAGGCGATCTATCCCAATCAGGTGTGGCTGGACGGCATCTACATGGCGCAGGTTTTCGCCGCCATGTACGAGAAGCACTTCGGCCAGAGCGATTATTCCGATGTGGTGAAGCAGCTGCGCGTTGTTCGCCGGCATATGTTCGATGAGCAGAAGCGTCTGTACTGCCACGGCTATGACGCCAGCCGCACAGCCTTCTGGGCGGATAAGGAAACCGGCCTTTCCCAGAGCTTCTGGCTCCGGGCCATGGGGTGGTTTGCCATCGCGCTGGTGGATCTGGCGGAAACCCTGCCCCAGGGCAGCGAGCGTAGCGAGGTCGCCGCGCTGCTGCTGGAAATGATGGCGGGCCTTCTGCCCTATGCGGACGAGGCCACCGGTATGTACTGGCAGGTGGTGGATCATCCGGGCCGCCCGGGCAATTACCTGGAGACCAGCGGCAGCAGCATGATGGCCTACGCCATGCTCAAGGGCGCGCGGCTGGGTATCCTGCCCAAAGAATATGCCGCCAAGGGTCAGAAGACCTTCGACGGCATTGTGGCAAAATATCTTGCTTTCCATGATGAGGGGATCGATCTGGGCGGCATCTGCCTGGTGGCGGGCCTTGGCCCGGAAAACAACCGCCGCAGGGACGGCACCTACGCGTATTACATCTCCGAGCCGGTGGTGAACAACGACGCCAAGGGCGTGGCGCCGCTGGTGCTGGCCTATACGGAGGTCCGCCGCATCATTCCGAAAGCGTGATCTTCTGGCTGTCGGAATCCGCTTCCGCCAACTGCTCCTGCATCTTCTGCCGGCAGTACACGCTGGGGGAGACCTCGTAGCGCTTTTTGAACAGGCGGGAGAAATACAACGGATCCCGGAAGCCGCACATATGGGCGATCTCGGCAATGCCGCCCTCTGCATAACCGGAGAGGAGCATATCCGCCGCCACCTGCAGGCGCAGGTTGGTCAGGTATTTGTGGGGCGTGGTACACACCTCCTGCCGGAAAAGCCTGCACAGGTAATCATAGCAGTAGGGCATGGAGGCGAGGACCTCGTCCAGCTCGTAATTCGGGTTGGCGTAGTTCTGCACGATGCTTTGCTCGATCTCCTCCACGACCCGGTTCTTCGGGTGGGAGGCGCGGCTCAGGCTGATGTGCCGCACGATCAGATTGCCATAGGAGGAAAGCAGCGCTGCCCGGCGCTCCGGATCACCGCAGAAGAGGTAATAGGCGTCGGCAAACAGGTGGCGGAGGGATTGGTTCACATCGTCCCGCACCACGGTGGGCTGGCGGAAGGCCAGGGTGGCGTTGTCGATGTTCAGGTGGATGTTGGTAAAGCCGGCGCTGCTCACGTTCTCGTGGGGGATGTCCGGCGGGATCACCACGATGTCGCCCTCGGCATAGGGGAGCTCAAGATCGCTGAAGACGAATCTGCCCGAATCCCCTGTGCAATAGATCAGCTCCCAGTTCTTATGCTTGTGCCGGCTCACATTGTAGGTAAGCACGTGCTTGCCGGCGAAGATAATGTCGTTCATCATGTCACCTCGAAGGATCATCCTTTTTGGTATTGTACCAAAATAAGTCGGTTTTGTCTATCCCGGGGAGGAAATTACCGCAAACCGCCAAGTAAAGGAGCAAATCGCTATGGCATACCTTACGCTGAAGAACATCAACAAGATCTACCCCAACGGTTTCCATGCCGTACACGACTTCAATATGGAGGCTGAGCGGGGTGAGTTCATCGTGTTTGTCGGTCCCTCCGGCTGCGGCAAGTCCACCACGCTGCGCATGATCGCCGGCCTGGAGGACATCAGCAAGGGCGAGTTCCTGATCGACGGCGAGCTGGCCAACAACTGGGCCCCCCGCGAGCGCGAGGTCGCCATGGTGTTCCAGAGCTATGCGCTTTATCCCAACATGACCGTGTATGACAACCTGGCCTTCGGGTTGAACCTGCAGGGTGTGGACGAGGACGTCATCGAGGAGCGGGTGCAGAAGACCGCCAAGATCCTTGGCCTGACGGATTACCTGGACCGTATGCCCCGCGCCCTTTCCGGCGGCCAGCGCCAGCGCGTGGCCGTGGGCCGCTCCATCATCCGCAAGGTGGGCATCTTCCTGATGGATGAGCCCCTTTCCAACCTGGACGCCAAGCAGCGCGTGACCATGCGCTCCGAGATCACCCAGATCCACCGCGAGACCGGCGCCACCACCATCTACGTCACCCACGACCAGACCGAGGCCATGACCATGGCGGACCGTATCGTGGTGATGAAGGATGGCTATGTGCAGCAGGTGGGTACCCCCAAGGAGGTCTACTTCAACCCTGCGAATATGTTTGTGGCCGGCTTCATCGGCGAGCCGCCCATGAACTTCATCCGCCGCAGGGTGGAAAAGGGCTGCATTCATGTGGGCAGCCACTGCATCGACCTGAGCAAGAAGCTGGGTGAACGTATCGCCGAGTACGAGGGCAAGGACATCGTCTTTGGCTTCCGGCCCGAGGCAGTCGTCCTGGGCGGGCAGGCTGACGCCTATACTGTTTCCGGCATGGTGGAGCTGACTGAGATGCTGGGCGACAACGCCAACGTCTATGTGGATGTGGACAGCGACAAGGCCATCCTGAAGGTCACCCCCCACGAGATCCCCGCAATGGACAGCGAAGTGGTCTTCTCCATTCCTGTGGAGAGCGTGTACCTCTTCGACGCCGAGACCGAGCAGGTCATCTGATCCCATCATACCAACAAGCCGCGCATTCCCTTGTGAGGAGTGCGCGCTTTTTTCGGAGGAAAAGCATGGCTGGGTTTTCCAGGAAAGACGAAACATTCCGTGCCTACGCCCTCAGCGCACCGCCCCTGCGGGTGCTGCTGACGGTCTCGGCTCCGCTGGCGCTGTATCAGGCGCTGCAGTCCATCTTCAAGGTGCTGGACGCGCTGATGGCCTCCCACATCGGGTCGGACGCGGTATCGGCGGTGGCCTGCCTGAGCCAGATTACGCTGATGGTCAACGCGCTGGGCACAGGCCTTGCGGTGGGCGGCAGCATCAAGATCGCCGAGGCATACGGGCAGGGGGATGACCGGCTGGTGTGCCGCCGGGTCTCCACGGTATACGCCATGGCGGTGCTGGTGGCCGGGGTCATCGCCCTGACGCTGATCCCCTTTGCCGAGCCCTTCCTGCGGCTGCTGCGCACGCCGGATAGCCTTATTGCCACGGGGAGCGGGTACTTCCGGGTGGAGATACTTTCGCTGGTGGTGGGCTTCTTCAATACGGTGTACATCGCCATTGAGCGCAGCCGGGGCCACGCCAGAAAGATCCTTCTGCTGAATCTGGCGGTGATCCTGGTGAAGCTGGCGCTTTCTGCCCTGTTTGTCTATGTGGTGAAGGGCGGGCTGATCCTGATCGCGGCGGCTACGCTGGTGGGACAGACGCTGGTGCTGGCCTATGCCCTGTGCACCATGCCCCGGGATGCGGGCGCTTTCCGGTTCTCCCTGCGGGAGGTGCGACTGAAGCGTGACACCGTGGGCCCGATGGTGAACCTGGCCTATCCCGTCTCGGCAGAAAAGATGCTCTTCGCGGCGGGCAAGGTGATCGTCAACGCCATGTCCGGTATGTACGGCGCGCTGACGGTGGGTGCGCTGGGGATTTCCAACAACATTGGCGGACTGACCACCTCGTGGCATCAGGGCCTGACCGATGGCACGGCGCCTCTCATCAGCCAGAACAGGGGCGCGGGGCAGCATCGCCGCACGCTGCAGTTTTACTTCCTGCTGATCGGCGTGAATGTGTGCATCGGCGTGCTGGGGCTGGCCGCCGCCTCGCTGTGCCTGCCGTGGCTGGCGGGGATATTCGCCCGATCCCAGAGCCATTTCGACCCGGACTTCCAGGCGATGATCGTCAGCATCCACCGCTGGGAAATGCTGGGGTACATCACCCTGGGCGTCAACTCTGCCACCATGGCGCTGCTCATGGGCTATGGGTATACCAAGCGCACCATGGCGCTGAATGCCTCGCGGGTATTCCTGTATCGGGTGCCGGTGCTGTGGGCGTTTCAGCGCTTCACCAGCCTGGGGGTGGAGGCGGTGGGTCTGACCATGATGATCTCCAACGTGATGACCGGCGTGACCGCTATCTTGATGGCGATCCCCGTGATACGAATGATCCGCCAAAGGGAGAAGGAGGAAGCGGCATGAGCTATCCCCGGACGGGCGTGGCCTTCCATGCGGAGGATCCTGCCCTGCAGCGCCTTTATGACGTGGCCTGCGCCAGGTGCCTGAGCAACCTGCAGATGTTCGGCGACCGGCAGGTGCTGGTGGAGGGCGGCGGGTATGAGAAGATCTGGCTGGAGACCCAGCCCATGGGCGGCGAGATGTACGCCAAGCGCAACATGACCGCCGCCATGAACAACCAGCTGCTGTTCATCCGCACCCAGCGGGAGGACGGGCGGCTGGCTGGCTCCATCCAGGCGTTGCCGGATGGAACGGTGGAGCCGCAGTTCAACAAATTCCAGGGCTTCTGCTTCCCCTGGCCGGCGCTGAATATGTATTACTGGGCTGGGGAGGACAGGGGTTATCTGGATGAATTGGCCGCCGCGCTGGAAAAATTCGACGCTTATCTCTGGCGTACCAGGGATTCCGATGGCGACGGCTGCCTGGAATCCTTCTGCGTGTATGATACCGGCGAGGACAATGCTGTCCGCTACGGCGACGCTCCCAACTACTGCGTTACTGACGCCCCGCCCGAGTGCAGCAACGTGGTACCCATGGCCTCCATGGACGTCATGTCGTTCTCCTATGCTGCCCGGGATACGCTGGCCACCATCAGCCGCATCCGGAACGATGGACAGGAAAGCCGTTGGCGCGCTGCCGCAGAGGCGGTGGCCGCCGCGCTGAAGGCCTGCCTGTGGGATGAGGAAAAGGGCGCCTGCTACGACCGGGACAGGTACGGCAACACCATGCCCATCCTGACCCACAACAATCTGCGGTGTATGTACTGGGGCTCCTTTTCACAGGCGATGGCCGACAGGTTCGTGCGGGAGCATCTGACTGACCCGGCGGAATTCTGGACGGAGCTGCCCCTGCCCTCGGTGGCGGTGAACGATCCCGCCTTCCGCAACGCGCCGGAAAACAACTGGAGCGGTCAGTGCGAGGGCCTGACCTATCAACGGGCGATTCTGGCGCTGGAGCGCTACGGTTATGAGAAGCTGGTAACTGCCCTGGGGAAGAAGCTGATCGGCGCGGTGATCCGGGGCGGGTATGTGTTCACCCAGCAGTTCGATCCCTTCACCGGGGCGCCCAGTCGGGTGTCCGCCATTACCAAGGAGCCCATGCTGCCCGGCAGCGGCGATCCCGTGCAGGACAGCTATGGCCCCACTCTGCTTTCGGTGCTGGAGTACATTGCCCATATCTGGGGCGTGACCATGCAGATGGGGGAGATGTGGTTCAGCCTGGGCAGCGGCTGTCGCTACACCTATGAGCAGGTCTGGGGGGATATGACATACCGCATCGAGAGCGACGGCGCAAACGCCCGTGTAATGATAAACGGCCGGCAGCGGCTGCAGTCCCCCTGCGGGGTGCGCCTGGTGACGGACAGGGAAGGGAAACTGATCAAAACGCTGCGAATTGAATGAAAAAATTACGGCGCGGGACTATCTTTCCAAGGGGAAATATGCTATGCTTCTGGTAACGAAATCGTACGTTCAAGGAGAAAACACCATGACTTTCAAAATTGACAGAACCACGCCTTTTTGGGATGCTTCCCGCACGGATGAAGAGCGTATCAGCTGGCTGCTGAAGGCCATGACCATGGACGAAAAGCTCATGTGGCTTTCCGGCGGCGGCCGGGCCGACCTGGAGCGTCTGGGGATTCCCGGCGTTGGCGTGGGCGGCGAGGCGGCTCACGGTGTGCAGGCCCGCAACGATCAGGGCCCGCCCTCCATGCGCCGCGCTCCGGAGCCCACCACTTCCTTCCCCCAGCCCATTGGCATGAGCGCCACCTGGGATCCGGAAATCCTGCGTCAAGCCGGTATGGTCACGGGTATCGAGGCCCGTGTGCTGCATCATCGGCATCATGGCCGTGGCCTGTGCCGCTGGGCGCCCACGGTGGATATCGAGCGTGATCCCCGCTGGGGCCGCAACGAGGAAGCCTATGGCGAGGATCCCTTCCTCACCGGCGAGATGGCCTCCGGCTTTGTGCGCGGCATGCGGGGCGATGATCCGCGCTACATCCGCGTGGCCGCCACGCTGAAGCATTTCTATGCCAACAATACCGAACGGGGCCGCGTGTGGAAGAACTCCTCGGTGGATCCCCGAAATAAGTACGAATTGTATCTGGAGCCCTTCCGCCGGGTGATACGGAAGGGCGGTGCCGAGGCCGTCATGACCGCCTACAACCGCATCAACGGCGTTCCGGGCATCCTCAACCGCGAGGTGCTGGACATCCTGAAGAAGCAATATGGCCTGACCCACGCCGTGGGTGATGGCGGCGCCATGGGCCTGGTGGTGACCCACGCCCACACCTATGGCATGCACGCCGAGACGGTGGCAAATGCCGTCAAGGCCGGCGTGGACAGCATGTCTGACCCGCTTGAGCTGGTGTACCCCGCGGCGAAGGAGGCCTATGAGCTGGGCCTGCTGACGGAGGCGGATGTGGATACCGCCCTGCGTAATGTGCTGTACACCAAGCTGCGCCTGGGCGTGTATGACGCGGAGGGACTTAACCCCTACGACCGGGTGACGGAGGACGATCTGGGCTGCGAAAAGCATCAGGCGATCTGCCATCAGGTGTCCCGCGAGGCCGTTGTGCTGCTGGAGAACGACGGTATGCTACCCCTGGCGGACGCGCAGGCGGAGGACATCGCCCTCATCGGCCCGCTGGCCGACGCCTGGCATCAGGATTGGTACGGTGGCGCGGCGACCTTCCGCACCACGCTGAAGCAGGGCATGGAGCAGCTGCTGGGTGGGGTGGCCTGCTGCGATGGCCACGACCGGGTGACCTTCCACGCGGATGGAAAGGCTCTGTGCCTTGATGAACAGGGAAATGTCCGCCTTGGCGATACGCCGGAGGTGTTCATCAAGGAGGACTGGGGCGAGGGAAGCTTCAACTTCCGCAGCACCAGCAATGGCAAGTATCTCACCATCGATCCCGAGGCGCTGGCGGTGGGTACGTCTCCTGTGACGGCCACGGCCAGGGAGGTGTTCAGCTGGCACATCGCCGAGCTGTTCCGTATGCAGGCCCGGCCGGATGGCACCCTGGCGCTGAGGAGCCGGTTTGATACGCCTCTCGCCATGGACGAAAACGATCTTCTGGTGACGGCTGAGGGCATGGAGCCCACTGCCTTTACCATGCAGGTGGTGCAGCGCGGCGCGGAAGCCGCCGCGGCGCTGGCCCGGGAAAAGAAGCTGGTGGTGCTGGCCCTTGGCTGCCAGTCCATGGTGAACGCCAAGGAGGAGCACGACCGCGAAACCATCATGCTGCCGCCCGTCCAGCAGGAGCTGATGGACGCTGTTACCGCCGCCAATGCCAACACGGTCATGGTGCTGTTCAGCAACTATCCCTATGCCTTCCATACCGATGCCCGCGCGGTGGTGTGGAGCGCTACCGGCGCGCAGGATATGGGCGCCGCCATGGCAGAAACCCTGCTGGGCCGCAATGCCCCCGCAGGCCGTCTGAACATGACCTGGTATCAGAGCGATGATCAGCTCCCGGATATAGACGATTACGATATCATCAAGGGCAAGCGTACCTACCGCTATTTTGACGGGCCGGTGCAATACCCCTTCGGCCACGGCCTGACCTACACTGCCTTCGCCTACGGCGATCTGCAGGCGGAACTGGTGGATCAGGCGACGATCCGGGTCAGCTTCAATGTGACCAACACCGGCGCTGTCATCAGCGACGAGGTGGCGCAGCTCTACGCTACGGCGCCCGCCTCCAGGGTGAAAAAGCCCCTGAAGCAGCTGGTGGGCTTTGAACGGCTCAAGGCTGTGGCTCCCGGCGAGACCCGGCAGGTGCGCATTGATGTGCCGGTGGACGAATTGCGCTTCTACGATGTGATCAGCCGCCGGCTGATGGTGGAGGCAGGCTGCTACACCCTGGCGGCTGGCCCCTCCAGCGGCACGCTGCCCCTGACCGTGCAGATCGGGATCCCCGGCGAAACCACCGGCCTGCGCAACGCGCAGGAGCGCATCCCCGCCGAGTGCTATGACGATTACGGGAATATGCTCCTCACCGAGGGCCAGTATGGCTTTACCGCCGCCGCTCCGGCCGGTGACGGTGAAGGCTGCCTGATCTACCGTGATGTGGATGCCGCCACCCTGACGGACAAGCTGGTGTGCCACCTGATGAGCGCCGCGGGCTGCCGGGTGGAGGTGCTGCTGAACGGCAGGAGCGCCGGCGCGTGGCAGGGGAGCACCGTGGATTACAATCCCCGGCCCTTCAAGCTGCAGGATAACAAAAACCGGGCGGATGAGCCTGCCCGCGTCGCCCTGCAGAAGCCTATCTACGCCAATGTGGAGATCCCCCTGGCGCTGGGCGATCTGAGCGGCTCTGTGGATATGACGCTGAAGATCTCCGGCGACGCGCGTCTGTGCTGGCTGCGCTGCGTGAAGCAGGAAGGATAAGCCCGGACTGTTCAGCCCCTCCGCATGAAGAGTATTCATGCGGAGGGGCTTTTTTCGTGCCGGAAGACCGGATGGAAAGGAGCGCTTTTTTGTGCTATAATCGGCAGGTAACGTGAAATGCAACCGGAAGTTTACATTTGGAAACGCCGGATTGGTGGGCTTTTGCGGCCCGGGGCGATAGAATCGGGAGGACGCTGCGTCAGACGATCGTGAAGGAGCTGTAAGAATGACAACTGGTGAAAAAATCGCAAAACTGAGGAGAGAAAACAATTATACGCAGGAGCAGCTGGCCGACTTGCTGGGTGTGTCCCGCCAGTCCATCAGCAAGTGGGAGTCCAATATCGCTTACCCCGAAACGGCCAAGCTGATCGAGCTGGGCAAGCTGTTCGGCTGTTCGATGGATTATCTGCTGAAGGAGGAGGTCACCGAAAAACAGGAGCATCAGCCAGTGAAGCGGGAAACCATCCGGGACTGGTGCGGGAAGCTCCTGCGTGAGCGCAGGAGCGAAAGGATGCTCCTGGGCATGCCGCTTTATCATGTGGGGCGCAACGCCCGGGGCTTCATTGCCATTGGTCTCAGGGCGAAGGGCGTTATTTCCGTGGGGCTTGTGTCGAGGGGCGTGTGCTCGCTGGGCCTGCTGTCGCTGGGTGTATTCTCGCTGGGTGTGCTTTCCCTGGGCGTGTTCTCCGCCGGAACGCTGACGGTGGGCCTTATGGCCGCGGGCGCGATCGCGCTGGGGATCATCGCGGCGGGCGCCATCAGCGTGGGCGTTGTCTCTATGGGCGCGCTGTCGGTGGGCGGCTTCTCGGTGGGTGCGCTGGCCATCGGTCATTACGCTGCGGTTGGCGATGAGGCACGGGCGATGATCGCCGTGGGCAAAACGGCGGCGGAAGGCAGCGTGTACGGCCATATCGGAACGTTCGAAACGGCGGATGTACCGCTGATGCTGGAATGGCTCGACCAGAACGTACCCGCGTGGCTTGGCTGGGCACGAAGAGTATTCGGGCTGCTGGTGCATTGATGCGCTGACAAAAAAGCGTCGCTGAGAAGCGACGCTTTTTCTTATGCGGGCCTGTCCGTCAGACGACCTCCAGGATCAGCACCCAATCGCAGCCTTTGCCCTGGGTGGGCGGGACGAGGACTGTCTGCCCCCTGGCGGGCAGAATGCAGAAGATCTCGCTGGCCCCGGTGCGGGGATCGAACCAGCTGGCGCGGAGCCGTTCCGCCCCGGCGAACACAGCCAGGTTCACGGTGAAGGGCAGCCCCAGGGGCGAATAGGCATAGCCATAGTCCTTGCCCAGGCAGGTGGTCATGTGCCCCATGCCGGCATGATTGCCAGCCAGCAGCTCCGGCGCGTGGCGCAGGGAGAAATAATCATGGCTCAGGCGCAGGGCCTTCAGGTGGCGCATCTGATCAGCGCCGGGGTGGGGCAGCGCTTCACGCCAGGTGTAGGGGAAATAGCTGGTGGGCTCGCCGGTCATGCTCCAGACGGCGTGATTGCCATAGGTGTGACCGCACACACCGCACATCAGGTTCCAGTAAGCGTTCTGGCGCACATCATCAGCGTTCCAGAACCAGCCCAGCCGGTCGTTGAAGCAGGCGGGATGATCCTCATACCGGGGCTCGGAATCCATATAGGGCTTGGGGGATGCGGCGGCCATCTCCAGCATGATCCGGTCGGTCTCGTAGCACTGGTCGACGGAGTGGCCGGTCTGCGCGGTATGAAAATCGATGTAATCGGCGTCGGACAGCTGAATGGCCGAGGTGCTGGCGCCCGGCGGGTGGAAGGTGATCAGGTGATGGGGGTCGGCCTCGCGGATGCCCCGGGCCATGGCGTCGATGATGGCGCGGTGCTGGGGCTCCAGCACTCTGTCGCCGCCCAGCATCCAGATGATATTCTCGCATCCGGCGTAGCGGGCGGCGATCCACCTGCCATAAACGTAAGCATTCTCCGGGTCGAAGATCACCGGGCCCTTGCCCCAGCACAGGTTGAACTTATCGCCCCAGGTGGGCAGCAGGGTGATGAACAGGCCGTGCCGGGCAGCGGTTTGGATGGCATAATCCACATGCGCCCAGTAGGAATAACACTCCCCGTCATCCGGGCGGGCGGGGTCAGGCAGGCCATCCGTGAAGCGCAGGGGAAGGCGGCCGTACGCATTGGGCACGGTGACGCCCTCGAACTCCGCCAACGCCACAGCCTGCACGGCGGTAAAGCCCTGGGCTGCGCGCAGGGCGAAGTAGTGCTCCATATCGTCCCGGTCCAGCCGGTGGAACAGCTCCCAGGCGGTATCGCCAAGATAGAAGAAGGGGGCGCCGTCATCCCATGCAAGGTAACGGCCGCGAACAGTCAGCTTACGCATAGGCTACCTCCGGGGTCAGGCTTGTTCCTCGTCATCCAGGGGATTGTGGATGGAGAGCTTGGCGCGGTACTGGTTTGGCGGCATGCCGCACTGGGCCAGGAAAGCCCGGTGGAAGGTGCGGGGGTTGCCGTAGCCGCACAGGTAGGCGATCTGCGAGATGGAATAGCTTGGATCCCGCAGGAGGGAGCAGGCACGGTCGATACGCAGGGTATTGATGTACTGCCGGAAGTTGATGTGCAGCTGCTGGGAGAAAATGTGGCTCAGGTGGATGCGGCTGATACCCAGCGCGTGGGCGGTGTTTTCCAGCGAGAGCGGCTCGGTGAAATGCTCGGAGATGTAGTGCAGCACCTGATAGCTCAGGTTGGACTGCACGTGCTTCTCGATGGGCTGCAGCTGCAGGCAGGTGAACAGATACGCCAGGAAAAGGTGCAGGTATCCCAGCTGCAGCGGGCTGGATTCCTGGGCGGAAAGCTTGATCAGGTTGCGGATGACCACGTTCAGCTCCGGCGCCTTGTCACGCCTGTTCAGCACGGGGTTTTCCGGTACCATGGTGCGGAAGGTGCGGCTGAATTCGGAAATGGTGTCCGGCAGGAAGATCAGGGTCAGGCCGTCCACGTCCTCAGAAACGATGTCGTAGCTGTGGGGAACAGCCGGGAAAACGACAGCAATGTCCCCCGGGAGGAGGTGATATTGCTGTCCGGAGATCGTCATGCTCAGTGTACCTGAAATGGGACAAACAATCTCTACGGGATCATGCACGTGAGCGGGGAAGGGATGGTCGCAGATGATGCCGACAAACTTGTTTTCTGATCTCTGCTCATAAAAAACACTGGACAAGGCGGGACGCCTCCTTTCATATATTTGCAGCCACAGGGCGACAAAAATAGTGGAACCGTAGGGCGAGGTGTGCCATAAAGATCTTTTCTGTGATAGAAAAGATGATATTCTCCATGTTTATGCAAAAGCGCAGGCGCGGTGGAGAATATACAAGAATAAAGGGTGGACGCGTCGTATCCGGGAAGACGCTGCGACAGGACGCTGAAACATTGAAAACGTTTGCAGAAACGATGGGACAAAATTTACTTCATCATTAGTGTACATGAAAAGTATCCATGAGTAAAGAGAAAGGATACATTTGTCCATAAAGAAATACGCAAAGGCATTGCGGAGTGAATTGGACGCGCCTATAATTGTGTCAAACGGGAAAGTTATTCCCAAAATGATAATTAGGAGGATGGAAACCATGAAGAAACTGCTTGCTGGCATTCTGGCCCTGGCGATGGTTTTGTCCCTGTGCAGCTTTGCTGTCGCAGCTGACGAACCCATTACCGTGACCGTGTTCCGCGGCGATCCCGGCGATCAGCCCACCGACGACAACAAGATCTACAAGATGATCGAAGAAGAATTCGGCATCAAGTTCGAGATCGAGTTCCTGGCTGGCGACCTGGACGAGACCCTGGGCACCAAGCTGGTGAATGAAGACTACCCCGATCTGTTCGACGGCGGCAACTCTGCTGAGAAGCTGATCAACGCCGGCGCTCTGATCAACCTGCTGGACTACATCTCCGAGGAGAAGACCCCCAACCTGTACAACCACATCAAGGATCTGCTGCCCCAGCTGGTGAATGAGAACGGCGAACTGTTCATCATCCCCAACTACGGCATCAACTACAACGCTCAGATCCAGAACGCCTGCAACGGCCCCGCCTTCTTCATCCAGAAGCAGGTTCTGGCCTGGGACAACTATCCCCAGATCAAGACCCTGAATGAGTACTTCGACCTGATCGAGCGCTTTGTGGCTGCTCATCCCGACGAGGGCTATGAAGGCTTCGCCATCCTGTGCGAAGACTGGCGTCACTTCTGCCTGATCAACCCCGTGCAGCACCTGATGGGCCGCCCCAACGACGGTGAAGTGATCATCAACGTGACCTCCGGCAACTTCGAGACCGAGACCTTCATCGACAAGGACTATGCTAAGCCCTACTATGCTAAGCTGAACGAAGTGTACAACAAGGGCCTGATCAATCCCGATACCTTCGTTATGACCTATGACCAGTACATCGCCAAGCTGTCCAGCGGCAAGGTCGTTGGCATGTTCGACCAGACCTGGGACTTCGGTACCGCTACCGCCGCCCTGGAGACCGCCGGCATGTATGAGAACACCTACATCGCTCTGCCCCTGGTGTACGACGAGTCCTATGGCTTCGGCGTCATCGAAGAGCAGTACCTGAACGGCGCTGTGCCCAACAAGGACCGCGGCTTCGGCATCTCCGTTTCCTGCGAGTATCCCGAGCGCATGATCAACCTGTTCGAGAACCTGCTGTCCGACGAATGGCAGAAGATCCTGCAGTGGGGCATCGAGGGCGAAGACTACTATGTCGAGAACGGCCGTATGCTCATGACCCAGGAACAGTACAACAACCGTCAGGACGCTACCTGGAAGATGGCTAACACTGCTGTGGCTATCTGGGAATCCGCTCCCAAGAAGCAGGGCACCCAGGACGACGGCAACGCTTGGGCCCACAGCGATCAGCCCGAGAACTACTTCGCCCTGATGAGCGAGTACGACAAGGCCTTCCTGACCGCCTATGGCTATCAGAAGCCCGCTGATTTCTTCAACGCTCCCTGCGAACTGGCTCCCTATGGCGAGGCTTGGCAGATCGACACCGCTCCCATCGCTGACGCCAACCAGGACTTCCTGGCTGTTCAGGATCAGTGGCTGCCCAAGGTCATCATGAGCGCCACCGCCGAAGAGCTGGACGCCAACTGGGAAGCTTTCGTTGCTGAGATCGCTCCCTATGCTCAGATCAAGACTGAGTTCATGCAGGCTGAAGTTCTGAAGCTCGTGGAACAGGCTACCAACTAATCTTAACCTTTGCCGCTACGGGGAGAGAGGTCTCTCTCCCCGTAGCTTTTTGAGAAAGGGGAAACAAACGATGACTGGAGCAGTTAATAACACGCCGCTTCTGACAAAAAAGAAAAAAAAGAGTATCTTTAAAATTCTGTGGGATCAGAAGCTTTTAATGCTTATGTCTGTTCCCGTCCTTTTGTATGTTCTTTTCTTTAACTACTATCCTCTTTGGGGATGGCGGTATGCCTTCCAGAACCTTGACTTGAACAACTTCAAGAAGGGCGCGGAATGGTTTGGCCTTGGCAACTTTGAGTGGCTGTTCGGCCGTGAAGACTTCCTGAACAGTATCCGCAACACCCTTGCCATGAGCGTGATCAACCTGATCGTTGGCACGCTGGCCTCTATCCTTCTGGCAATCCTGCTGAACGAAGTCCGCAACCGTGGCTTCAAGCGTACGGTGCAGACGGTCACCTATCTGCCTCACTTCCTGAGTATGGTAATCGTTGTCGGCATGGCGCAGAATATGTTCCTGACCGACGGCCCCATCAACAATATGCTGATCGCCTCCAGACTGATCGACAAGCCGGTCTTCTGGCTGGGCGAAGGCAAGTACTTCTGGATCCTCGTGGCCATCATCAATGTGTGGAAGGAAGTCGGCTGGAACTCCATCATCTACATTTCCACCATGACCTCCATTGATCCCACCCTGTATGAGGCCGCATCCATTGACGGCGCAGGCCGTTTCAAGCGTATCCTTCACGTTACGCTGCCCGGCATCAAGTCCACCTTCGTGGTGCTGCTGATCATGAACATCGGCCACCTGATGGAGGCTGGCTTCGAAATTCAGTATCTGCTGGGCAACGAGCAGGTTATCGACTTCTCGCAGACGATCGACGTGTTCGTCATGAAATATGGTATTTCCAGTGGTAACTACGGGCGTGCCATTGCCGCCGGTATGTTCAAGAGTATCGTGGGTATCATCCTGCTCTTTGGCGCAAACTTCGTTGCCAAGAAGCTGGACGAAGATACTCTGCTGTAAGAAGGAGGGATTTCTGTGACTGCTGTGCAAACTCAAAAGAAGGTCAAGCATCCGATGCAGCGGGATATGGTTTTCCCCATTGTCAATGGCATTATCCTTTGCATTTTGATGTTTGTTACCCTGTTCCCTGTGCTCAATACTGTGGCGATCTCGTTCAACGACGGTATCGACGCAGTTCGCGGCGGCATCGGCATCTGGCCCCGTAAGTTCAGCGTTGACGCTTACAGCAACCTGCTCAGCGACAAGCTGACCTACAATGCCTTCGGCATTTCTGTGGCCCGTACGGTGCTGACCACACTCCTGAACCTGCTGTTCACCTCTATGCTGGCCTTCGCTCTGAGCCGCAAGGAGTATGTGCTGCGTAAGTTCATCACCCTGGTGGTGGTCATGACCATGTATGTGAACGCCGGTCTGATCCCCAACTATCTGCTGATCGCCAAAACGCTGAAGCTGACCAAGACCTTCTGGGTATACATCATCCCCACCATGTTCAGCTGCTTCAACATGATCGTGATCCGCACCTACATCCAGGGCCTGCCCGAGGCACTGGCGGAATCTGCCCGTATCGACGGCGCCAACGATATGCGTATCTTCTGGCAGATCATCCTCCCGCTGTGCACCCCCGTGCTGGCCACGGTGGCCCTGTTCGTGGCTGTGGGCAGCTGGAACCAGTGGTTCGACACCCAGCTGTACAATGGCAGCAAGAAGAACCTCTATACCCTGCAGTACCTGCTGAAGATGAAGCTGGCGACCTCCATGCAGAGCGCCAATGCGGCCAACACCTCCGTTGACGCACTGGTTAACGCGACCAAGTCCACCCCTGTGACGGTCCGCTGCGCTATTACGGTTGTGTCCGCTGCGCCCATCCTGGTGGTGTACCCCTTCCTGCAGCGCTACTTTGTGACCGGCATGGTGCTGGGCGGCGTTAAGGGCTAATTCGGAATTCAGAATGCGGAATGCGGAATGCGGAATCGGGGCGGTGGCCTTGAGCTGCATTCCGCTTTTTTTTGAACGGAGTGATTGAAATGATTCGTCGAGTGAAGGTTGAAAACGGCTGGGTTCGTGGTATTCCCGCGGCTGACCCGCGGATCACCAGCTACAAGGGGATCCCCTTCGCGGCCAAACCCATTGGAGAAAACCGCTGGCGTGCCCCCCAGCCCTGCCCGGACTGGGAAGGGGAGCTGTTTGCGGCGGAGTTCGGCCCGATCGCCATGCAGGCCAACTGCGCGGGCGACCCGGCCAAGGACATCTATGCCCGTGAGTGGGCTGTGGACGCAGAGCTGCCCATGAGCGAGGACTGCCTGTATCTGAATGTGTGGGCTCCCGCTGACGGTCGCAAGGATATGCCGGTATATGTGTGGTACTTCGGCGGCGGCTTGCAGGTGGGCAACACGACCGAAATGGAGTTCGACGGTGAACGTCTGGCCCGCAGGGGCATTGTGGTGGTGACGGTGGGCTACCGGCTGAATGCGTTCGGCTTCCTGTGCCACCCGGAGATCACCGCTCAGCAGCCCGAGGCGCCGGCCAACTTCGGCTTCCTGGACCAGCAGTGCGCCACCCGGTGGGTGAAGCGCAATATCGCGGCCTTTGGCGGCGATCCGGAGAACATCACCATCGGCGGTCAGTCCGCCGGCGGCATGAGCGTCTGTGCCCAGATGAGCTGCGAGCAGAACAAGGGACTGTTCCAGCGGGCGATTGTGGAAAGCGGCGCCTTCGCTCCGCCCTACGGTATGAAACTGGGCCTTTTCCCAAAAACCATGGCGGAGGCCGAAGCACAGGGTGTGCGTTTCTTTGAGGCACTGGGTGTGAAGACCCTGGAGGAAGCGCGAAAGATCGATGCCCGTACCATCGAGGACCTTTCTCTTTCCTGGCCCTGGGGCTGCTGGGGTGAGGCGGTGGACGGTGTGTTCAATACCTATCGCAGCGGCGAATGGTACCTGCACGAGAACCGTGTCCAGTGCCCTGTGATGCTGGGGCAGACCAGCACCGAGTTCACTGCCGCGCCCATGGCAAAAACGGATGAGGAGCTTCAGGCCATGGCCAGGGAGCTGTGCGGCGAGGATGCTGAAAAGCTGCTGTCCTTCTTTACCCGCCCGGCGACCGAGGAGAGCATTGCCCGGGAAGGCATGCAGCATTCCATCGGCTTCGCCATTCGCGCCGCGGCCCGCAAAAAGGAAGAAATGGGTATCCAGCAGCCGCTGTATGCCTACAATTTCGATGCGGAGATCCCCGGCTGGGATCATCCCGGCACCTTCCACTCGGTGGATTTGTGGTTCTTCTTCGAAACGCTGGCCAAGTGCTGGCGGCCCTTTACCGGCAAGCATTACGACCTGGCCCGCCAGATGTGCGATTACTGGGTGAATTTCATCCGCACCGGTGATCCCAATGGAACGGACAGCCAGGGCAACACGCTGCCCCTGTGGCCCGAACTGCGCACGGATGAGCCCGCCTGGATGGTCTTTGGCGATAGTGCGGCTCCTCAGCGCTGGGAGATGAGCGGCCTGGAGGCCTTCCTGCTGGACACATATTTGAAGAATTGTTGATCGATTTCCCCGGTTTAACGCCGGGGACTTTTTTGCATTGAAAACAATTTAGATTTGAGCAGGATTTGTCTGCCCTGCCCCGAATGTTTTACCCTGTATGGGTAATTGATACCTGAAGGAGAGTGCAAGATGGATCTCTCATCGCTGAGGAAAAAGATCGGCAAAGGGTTGAGCAACAATCCTCTGGGCGTACTGTATGACGAGGCACACCTGGAAAAGCCCATTCGCCGCGGCCTGAACTGGGTCATGGGCGGCAATATGTTTGGCACGCTTCACGGCATTATCTGCGGCGGCGGCACGGCGGCCATGGTAGGTCTGGCGGGCGCAATGGGCGCAGGCGATATGGAATTCGGCCTGCTGGTGGCGCTGCCGCAGATCGCCGCGCTGATGCAGCTGCCCTTCTCCATGCTGGTGAACAAAACCCAGAAGCGCAAGATATGGCTTCTGACCATTGGTCTGTTCTCCCGTGTGCTGTGGATGATGTTCGGTTTCCTGCCCCTGCTGGGCGGCATGGAAGCAAACGCCCTCAAGCTGTATACGCTGATCACACTGCTGGGCATTTCCTCGGTCTGCGGCGCGGTGATCAACGTGTGCTGGTTCCCGTGGTTTTCGGATATGTGTCCCCTGCGTATACGAGGGCGGTGGCTCTCCTTTCGCGACAGTATCCTGGCGGTGGGCAGCCTGCTCTTTGGTTTGCTTGTAGCCTTGATGCTGGATATATTGCCTATCGACAGCAAGTACATCGTGATCTTCCTGATCGGCGGCGCGCTGGGCGTGATGGATATGCTCTGCTTCGCTTTCTCGCCGGAGGTGAAGCCCAGTGTCACCAGAAAGATCCAGATGGGCAAGACGCTGGTGGAAGCGCTGCGGAACAAGCCTTTCCGGCAGCTGACCATCATGTGGACGGCCTGGAACTTCACCGCCAACCTTTCCGGCGCATACCTGACGCCCTACGCCATGAACAGCATGGGGCTGAACTTTATGCAGATCACCGTGTTCGGTACGGTGGCCTCCTCCATCGCCACGGTGTTCATCGTCCCCCGGTGGGGCCGTGCGCTGGATCAGTTCGGCGCCCGGAACGTGATGCTGCTGGGCTGCATCGGCGCTTCGCTGACGCCCCTTTTCTACCTGATCTCCACCCCTGGCGATGTGCTGCCCACGCTGCTGCACAACTTGGTGGGCGCGTTCTTCTGGTGCGGCAGCAACCTGGCTGCCAATAATATGCAGCTTTCCACCTCTCCGGACGAGAGCAGACCCACCTACATTGCCATTTTTTCCTGCATCACGGCGCTGCTGGGCGCGGCGCTGGGTACCATGGCAGGCGGCTGGTTGCTGGAGTGGTGGGACGGCGCCGGCTGGTTCCTGGGCTTCTTTGACCGCTATAAGGTGCTGATCCTTCTTTCCGTGGTGCTGCGCTTTGGCTTCACGATGCTGCTGGTGCCCGCGATGGAAAAAACCGCCGCTGATAACGGCTCCCTGCGGGAGGTGCTGCGTATGCTGCTGCCCACCAAAAAGGTTCGGTACTGATATGTTTTTTCCCCGGCATGATGGTGTATCATGCCGGGTTTTTGCGTGATGTGAGGATGGAATATTCCCTGCATAACAGCCCTTCCCGGCTTGACAAAACACCTGTTCTTGGCTACAATAAAGATGCTTCTGCATGACTGACGGATTTTCGCGGACGACCGCGGGGAAGTGTGGAAGAAACAAATGCCGACCGTCTGGGCAATTCAGTGCAGAGCTGGATTGTCCAGTTTTGTTTTTACGCAGGAGGAAGATTATGGATTTCAAGCAATGGAACGGATTTACCGCCGGCGCCTGGCAGAATGAGATCAACGTGCGGGATTTCATCCAGCGCAACTATACCGAATATACCGGCGACGCCGCCTTCCTGGCGGGCGCCACGCCCCGTACCCAGGCCCTGATGGATCGCCTGCAGGGGATGTTCAAGCTGGAGCGTCAGTTTGGCGGCGTGCTGGACATCGACACGGCTACCGTGTCCTCGTTGACCAGCTTTTCTCCCGGCTATCTGGACAAGGAGAATGAGCTCATCGTGGGTTTGCAGACCAACCGCCCCCTCAAGCGCGGCGTGAACCCCTTCGGCGGTATGCGCATGGTGCGCCAGGCCTGTGAAGCCTATGGCTACAAGCTCTCCCGCAAGGTGGAGGAGGAGTTCCGCTTCCGTACCACCCATAACGACGGCGTTTTCCGCGCCTATACCGAGGAGATGCGTGCCGCCCGCAAGTGCCACGTCATCACCGGCCTGCCGGACGCCTACGGCCGCGGCCGCATCATCGGCGATTATCGCCGTGTGGCGCTCTATGGCGTGGATAAGCTGATCGAGGAAAAGAAGAAGGACAAGGCCAGCCTGTCCAGCGGCGCCTTCGATACCGAGCATATCCGCCTGGATGAGGAGCTGTACCAGCAGATCGCCTTCCTGGGTTACCTGAAGGAAATGGCCGCCATGTACGGCTATGATATCAGCCAGCCTGCCACCACTGCCCGCGAGGCCATCCAGTGGACGTATTTCGCTTACCTGGGCGCCATCAAGGAGCAGAACGGCGCCGCCATGTCCCTGGGCCGCGTGAGCACCTTCTTTGATATCTACATCGAGCGTGACCTGCGCAACGGTACCCTTACCGAGGAGGGCGCCCAGGAGCTGATGGACGATTTCGTCATGAAGCTGCGCATGGCCCGCCATCTGCGCACCCCCGAATACAACGAGCTCTTCGGCGGCGATCCCATGTGGATCACCGAGGCCGTGGGCGGCATGGGCGAGGACGGCCGCACGCTGGTGACCAAATCCAGCTACCGCGTGCTGAACACCCTGTACACCCTGGGCTCCTCTCCCGAGCCCAACCTGACGGTGCTCTGGTCCACCGCCCTGCCGGAAAGCTTCAAGAAGTTCTGCGCCAAGGTGTCTGCCGATACGGATTCCATCCAGTATGAAAACGACGACCTGATGCGCCCCATCTATGGCGACGACTATGCCATTGCCTGCTGCGTTTCCGCCATGAAGGTGGGCAAGCAGATGCAGTTCTTTGGCGCGCGCTGCAACCTGGCCAAGCTGCTGCTGATCGCCATCAACGGCGGCTATGACCACACCAGCGGTATGCACATCGGCCCTCAGATGCCCGTGCTGGAGGGAGACACTCTCAGCTTTGACGCGGTGATGGAGCGGTTTGACATGTACATCGCGTGGCTTGCCCACCTGTATGTCAACACCATGAACATCATCCACTATATGCATGACAAGTACGCCTACGAAAAGATCCAGATGGCCCTGCACGATACCGACGTGCACCGCTTCATGGCCTTCGGCATTGCCGGCCTGAGCGTGGTGGCTGACAGCCTCAGCGCCATCAAATACGCCAGCGTCCGTCCGGTGAAGGGCGCCGACGGCTTCATCACCGATTTTGAGACCGTGGGCGATTTCCCCAAGTACGGCAATGATGACGACCGGGTGGACTCCATCGCCAAGGATATGACGCACCGCGTCATCACCGAGCTGCGCAAGACCCCCACCTACCGCCATGCGGAGCATACCCTTTCCGTGCTGACCATCACCTCCAACGTGGCCTATGGCAAGCATACCGGCGCCACCCCCGACGGCCGCAAGGCCTCCGCGCCCTTTGCCCCCGGCGCAAATCCCATGCACAACCGCGAGGAAAACGGCGCCCTGGCGGCCCTGAACTCCGTGGCCAAGCTGGATTACAATGATTGCCGTGACGGTATTTCCAACACCTTCTCCATCACGCCCCAGGCCCTGGGCCGCAGCGAGGAGGAGCGCATCGGCAACATGATGACCATCCTGGATGGCTACTTTGCCAAGGGCGCGCATCACATCAACGTGAACGTGATGAACCGGGAGACGCTGCTCAAGGCCTATGAGAACCCCGAGGACTATCCCAACCTGACCATCCGTGTCTCCGGCTACGCGGTGAACTTCAACAAGCTCTCCCGCGAGCAGCAGCGCGAGGTCATCAGCCGCACCTTCCACGAGTGCGTATGAGCATGACCGGCCGTGTTCATTCCTTCCAGAGCCTGGGCACACTGGACGGCCCGGGTGTGCGGTTCGTGGTGTTCATGCAGGGGTGCAACCTGCGCTGCGGCTGCTGCCATAACCCGGATACCTGGGATTGCGGCGGCACGGAATATACCCCGGAGGACGTGCTGAAGCGCGCCGTCCGCTTCAGGGAGTATTTCGGCGCGGCGGGGGGGATCACCGTTTCCGGCGGGGAGCCGCTTTTGCAGGCGGAATTCGTAACGGAGCTGTTCCGCCTGTGCCACGGCGCGGGGATCAACACCTGCCTGGACACCTCCGGATCCATCATGAACGATAACGTCCGCGCCCTGCTGGCGGAAACCGACCGGGTGCTGCTGGACATCAAGTACACGAACGACGCGGATTATCGCCGCTACGTGGGCTGCGGCATGGCTGCGCCCATGGCGTTCCTGGATTACTTGGATGCGCAGCGTCTACCCGTCACGCTGCGGCAGGTGATCATCCCCACGCTGAATGACAGCCGGGAGAACGTGCTGGCCCTGCGGGAGATCGCCGCGGCCCATCCCTGTGTGGACAAGGTGGAGCTGCTGCCTTTCCGCAAGCTCTGCCAGGTGAAGTACGATCAAATGAGCATTCCCTTCGCCTTCGGTCATCTGCCGGAGCCCACGAAGGAACAGATGGAACAACTCAATCAACTACTGACACATCAGGAGGAGTAACCATGCTGAAGAAAATGGGTATCTATCGCGGCGTGAATCTGGGCGGCTGGCTCTCCCAGTGCGATTATAGCGATGAGCGGCTCAACGAGTTCATCAGGGAAGAGGATTTCGCCCGCATCGCGTCCTGGAAGCTGGATCATGTGCGCATTCCTGTGGACTACAACGTGCTGGACGACGGACGGGGCTATCAGAAGCTGGATTGGGCGGTGGAAATGTGCCGCAAGTACGGCCTGAAGATGGTGCTGGACCTGCACAAGACGGCAGGCTTCTCCTTTGACAAGGGCGAGGCGGAGACGGGCTTCTTCGACAGCGAAAGCTATCAGGAGCGCTTCTATGCCCTGTGGGAGGACATCGCCCGCCGCTACGGCCACATGACCGACCTGCTGGTCTTTGAGCTTCTCAACGAGGTGACCGAGCCCCGCTTCATCGATGTGTGGAACCGCGTCGCCAACGAGACCATCCGCCGCATCCGTGCCATCACGCCGGAGATGATCGTTCTGGTGGGCAGCTACTGGAACAACAGCGCCTCCTCTGTCAAGGATCTGGATGCCCCCTATGACGACAAGGTGCTCTACAACTTCCACTGCTACGAGCCCCTGGCTTTCACCCATCAGGGCGCGCCGTGGGTGGAGAACTTTGACGTTAACGCCCGCGTTCCCTTTGAGGAGAGCGGCGCCACCGAAGAGTACTTCGAGAATCTGTTTGCTTCCGCCATCGAGAAGGCAAAGAGTCACAACACCGTGCTCTATTGCGGCGAATACGGCGTGATCGACGTGGTGAACGCCGGGGACAACGTGAAGTGGATGAAGACCATCAACGCCGTGCTGGAGAAGCATGGCATTGCCCGCGCCCTGTGGAGCTACAAGGCTATGGACTTCGGCCTGACCGACCAGCGCCTGGACGCCGTGCGGGATGAGCTGTTGAAGTACCTGTAATGATCAACAAAAAACGAGCCCTGCCGATGGCGGGGCTCGCTTTTCATTCATACGCTGCCTATGTAATAGTGATCATAATTCTTTCGCCATTTCATAGCGCAGCAGGGTGGAGCCATCCGGCCAGGGTTCTTCCATCGCGTTGATGATGCGGAAGCCGCTTTGCCGGTAGCAGCGCTGGGCCATCAGATTATCCTGATCTGTATAGAGGCGGACGGCGGGGTAACCTTCAGCATGCAGGATTTCGCACAGCCGGACGAGAACACGCCGGCCGATACCCTGGTTCTGGTATTCCGGCAGCAGAACGGCCATTTTGATGTAAGGGAGGCGCTCCGGCGAGAGAAGACTGTTGATCGCAAACCAACCGATGGGCTGCTCGTCGCAAAGGACAATGAAGCCCTTTTCATCGGGGTCGCTGCGCCAAAGCTGAATGGCTTCCTCCCAATCGGCCAGGGAAGTGGGCGGCTGATGCAGCCGGGCCATGATTTCAGGATGATTCATTAGTGTGTGCAGAAAGACATCGTCATGGGGGTGGATGCTGCGAAGGCGGATGCTGGTCATGTTTTCGCTCCTTTTCTGTCGTTGTGAAAAAAGAAAAACGGTGCAGGCAAAAGCTTGCACCGTGAAAACAGTCCCGGCTGTTTATCGCAGGGAGGGGTGCGGAGCAAGTCTTTTGCAGGCGAGGATACGGGTCGTCATCATAAAGATCGCTCCTTTCATTGGAAATTAATTTGATTATACAGGCTCGGAAGCTTTGCTGTCAAGGGTTTCGGCCTCTTCCTCAGCGGCCTTCAGGGCGGCTTCGGCCTCCTCGGCGGCCTTTCTGGCCTGCTCCTCCTCCCAGTGGAGGAAGGGGTTCAGACGGCCGTAGCGGCGGGTGGTGGTGAAGACGTACTCCCGCAGCTCGTCGGAAAGCTGGCCGGGCACCAGACGCCAGCGCCAGTTGCCGCCCAGGGTGGAGGGCTTGTTCATGCGGGCGGAGTTGTCCAGGCCCAGGTAATCCTGCATGGGGATAATGCAATCCTTGGCGGCGCTGCGCATCACCAGAGCGATGAGGGATTTGTACAGGTGCTTCTTGGGGGTGTGATAGTCGCACAGATAGTCGCGGACCATTTTCACCTCGGCTCTGCTGATGGTATCCAGCCAGCTGACCAGCGTTTCGTTATCGTGAGTGCCGGTATAGGCGACGCAATTCTCGGGATAGTTGTGGGTCAGGTAGTCGCTGGCGGAGCCGGTGTCGCGGGCGTCGAAGGCGAACTCCAGCACCTTCATGTTGGGGAAGCCGGAGTCATCCACCAGCTGGCGGACGGTGTCGGTCATGTAGCCCAGATCCTCGGCGATGACCTCATGCTTGCCCAGGTTCTTTTCCAGTGCGTTGAACAGATCCATGCCGGGGCCGGGCATCCACTTGCCGTTGACGGCGGTGGGCTCGCCATAGGGGATGGCATAGTACTCGTCAAAGCCGCGGAAGTGGTCGATGCGGGTCACATCGTAGAGCTGGTAGCAATACCACAGGCGGGTGGTCCACCACTGGAAGCCGGTCTCCTTGTGGTGATCCCAGCGATACAGGGGATTGCCCCACAATTGGCCCGTGGCGGCAAAGCCATCCGGCGGGCAGCCCGCCACGGCGATGGGCGTGTTGGTTTCGTCCAGCTGGAAGAGCTGGGGGTTGGCCCAGGTGTCGGCGCTGTCCATGGCGACGTAGATCGGGATATCGCCCACCAGCTTGACGCCGCGGCTGTTGGCGTAGGCCTTCAGCTGCTTGTACTGCTGGAAGAATTTGAACTGCAGGTACATCTGGAATTCGATGTCAAAGTACAGCACCTCGCGGTAGTGATCCAGCGCGAAGTCCCAGCGCAGACGGATATCCTCGGGCCAGGTGCTCCAGCTCTGGCCGCAGAAGAAGTTCTTCAGCGCCATGAAGAGGGCATAATCCTGCAGCCACCAGTGATTCTCGCCGATGAACTGCTGATAATCGGGGTTATGGCTGATGTCGGAGCGCTCGTAGGCCTTGCGCAGCAGGGGGTAACGGTTTTCGTACAGCTTGGCGTAGTCCACATCGGCAGGGTTGGAGCCGAAGTCCGCCGCGTCGCACTCCTCCTGGGTGAGCACGCCTTCCTCGATCAGCGCCTCAAGGCTGATGAAGTAGGGGTTGCCCGCGAAGGTGGAAAAGCTCTGGTAGGGCGAGTCACCGTAGCTGGTGGGGCAGATGGGCAGGATCTGCCAATAGGTCTGGCCAGCATCATGGAGCCAGTCCACAAAATCGTATGCGCTCTGGGAGAAGCAGCCGATGCCGTATTTGGAGGGCAGGCTGGTGATGGGCAGCAAAATACCTGCGTTGCGCTGCATACAAGGGGCCCCCTTTCAATTTCTCGGAAACGTTTTCAATGCCGTTATATCATACTTTGCGAAAACTTGCAAGCGATATCGGGAAAAATGTTGAAATTTGCGGGAACTATCCTTTCCTCGGAGGAGAAAGGCCTGTTGGTACAGAAAGTATACAAGCAAATCAAGGCGTATGGAGGAACTGTGATGGATAAGCTGCGGATGGGTGTGATCGGCCTGGGCAACATGGGCTCGGAGCATTGCAGGCTGATCCTTTCGGGCAGAGCGGTGGAGATCGAGCTGTGCTGCGTGGCCGACCTGCGTCAGGAGCGGCGCGACTGGGCCCGTGCAACCCTGCCGGAGAGTGTGGCGGTGTTTACCTCCGGGCAGGAGCTGATCGACCAGGCGGATTGCGACGCGGTGATCATCGCCGTGCCGCATTATGACCATCCCGCTTTGACGGTGGCGGCCCTGCGCCGTGGCCTGCACGTCCTGTGCGAAAAACCTGTGGCGGTGTATACCGCGCAGGTGCAGCCCATGCTGGAGGCAGCACGGGAGAGTGGCAGGACCTTCGCGCTGATGTTCAACCAGCGCACCAACTGCGTTTACCGCAGGATGAAGGAGATCGTGGATTCCGGCGAGCTGGGCCCCATGAAGCGCATGGCGTGGACCATTACCGATTGGTATCGCAGCCAGGCGTATTATGATTCCGGCTCCTGGCGCGCCACCTGGGCGGGGGAGGGCGGCGGCGTGCTGCTGAACCAGTGCCCCCATCAGCTGGATCTTTTGCAGTGGATCTGCGGTCTGCCGGTGAAGGTGCGGGCCTTTGCTCATGAGGGCAAGTGGCACGACATCGAGGTGGAGGACGATGTGACCGCCTACCTGGAATTCGCAGGCGGCGCCACGGGAGTGTTCATTGCTTCCACCGGTGACCTGCCCGGCACCAACCGGCTGGAGATCACCTTTGACAAGGGCAAGCTGATCTGTGAGAACGGAAAGCTGTTGATGTGGAAGCTGCCCATGAGCGAAAGCGAGGGCTATCGCTCAAGCGCGGATGCTTATCCCACGCCGCGGATCGAGCCCATCGTGGTGGAGACCGATGGGGAGAATCCTCAGCATATCGGCGTGACCAATGCCTTCGCGGCGCATATCCTGCATGGAACGCCGCTGGTGGCCGAGGGCGCGGAGGGTCTCAACGCGCTGATGCTCTCCAATGCCATGCACCTTTCCTCCTGGCTGGAAAGGCCCGTGGAGCTGCCCATTGACGAGGAGCTCTTTGCCCGGCTCCTTCGGGCGCGAAGGCTCACCTCACGCAGGAAGGACACAAAGGACGTGACCTTCTCCACCGATCACAGCGCCACGGGAAAAGCGCTGTAAGCATATTTCAGGCATATCGAAAGGGGACTGCAGGCGCAGTCCCCTTTGCGTTATATTTCGATGACCTCGAAGCCGTAGGCGGGCAAGGTATGCTGTCCGGCGGGAAGATCGCCATGGATCAGGGAGGCGGCAGACTTGAGCAGGGTGAAGCTTTGCGCCTCGCTGCGATAGTTCAGCAGGAAGAGGAAGGTGCGGCCGTCCTTTTCTCGGGCGGTGAGCTCGAGCCCCTCGGGCAAGTGAATGATATCCTGCCAGGGGGAAAGCACACCCGTGTAGGCCAGCAGCTGCCTGAGGTTGCTCACGGAGAATGCACTGCCCAGGTGCAGCACCCGGCCCTTGCCCACGGGATTTTCCACCAGGGCGGCCTCGCCGGCATAGAAGCTGGAGGCGTACCGGGCCAGCACCTTCGCGCCGGGGGTGGCGGTGAGGATATCGTTGAAGACGGGGGTGTCCAGCGTTTCGCCGTTCCAGATGGCGGTAACAGGCGGCTCGGCAGGGGAGCAGAAGGTGAAGTCCTCCACCTGCGTGCCGGTGATGCCGGCCAGCAGACCCGGCATGGGCTGCATCACGCAATGGCCGTCGGGATCCTTCTGTCCGGTTCGGCAGCCGATGATCAGCGTGCCGCCCTGTTCGACGTAGGCCTTCAGCAGATCGGAGCGTTCCGGGGTGAGGATCTCCGCGTGGGGGTAGATCAGCACGGGATAGCGGGTCAGGTCGCCGAGGGTGGTTTCCGGCTGGAGATAGAGCATGTCATAGGGCGTGTGGGTGTACTGGCTCGCCTCGAACACGGCCTGTTCGCTGGCTTGCTGGATCCGGCGGTGCCACATGTCGATCTCGCCGTCCCACTGGTTGTCGTAATCCCGCACCAGCGCGAAGGCGGCCTTGCTGTCCGCGCCGGCCACAGGGGCCAGCTGCTTCATCAGCCGGCCAACGTTCCGCACCTCCTGCAGGCGGCGGTTGTCACGGTTATCGTAGTTCAGGATACCATGCCAGTACATCTCGGTGGAGAAATTGCAGGTGCGCCACCGGAAGTAGCTCACAAAGTCCGCGCCGTGGGCGATGGACTGTATGCTCCACAGGGTCAGCTGGCCCGGCCGGGGCATGGGGCCCTCCATGCGGCTGTGCCAGCCGTTGGAGCCGGACTGCTGCTCCATGATGCCGAAATGCGGGCAGACGGAACGGGTCTCGATCAGGCTGCGGGACCAGCTGCGGTCATTCAGGGCGCTGTGGTTGAAGGCCTGATCCAGGGGGAAGGCGAAGTTGGGATAGGAATCATAGGTGTACACATCCAGGCTTTCACGGGTCATGGCGTGATTATCCAGATGGCCGAAGAGACCGTTGGTGGTGATGTACACGCCCTCGCCGATATGCTGGCGCAGGATCTCCGCCTGCATGGCGCAGAACCGCCGTGCGCTGTGGGAAACAAAGCGGATGTAATCCAGCTCCATGTGGGGGTTCTGCGAGCCGTTGGCCGTGGGCCGTGGAACATAGACCTGATCCCATCCGGTGTAGTCCTGGTTCCAGAACACTGTGCCCCAGGACCGGTTCAGCTCCTCCAGCGTGCCGTACTTCTCCCGCAGGAACACCCGGAAGGCCACGCTGTCGGATTCAGCGTAGAAGGTGTTGCACTCGCAGTTCAGCTCGTTGTCGATCTGCCAGCCCACGATGGCGGGATGCCTGCCAAGATGCCGGGCGATCTGCGTCACCACGCGGGCGCACAGCTCCAGGTACTTGGGGGAGGTGTAGTTGTGGTGCTTGCGCAGGCCGTGGCGCATGAGCGTGCCGTCGATAAAGGCGTTGAGCACCTCCGGGTATTTCTCCGTCAGCCAGGCGGGAGGCGTGGCGGTGGGCGTACCGAAGATGACCTGCATGCCCTCCTGCCGGCACAGATCAAGGAACCGGTCAAAGAAATCAAAGGTGAACTCGCCCTCGCGGGGCTCGAACTTGTTCCACGCGAACTCGCCGATGCGGATCACGGAAATGCCTGCTTCCTTCATGCGGCGCAGGTCGCTGAGCCACAGGGATTCGTCCCAGTGCTCGGGATAATAACAGGTACCCATGGTCAGGGTGGGCCAGATCTGCTTGCTCATGAAATTTTCCTCCTGTGTGGTAGCAACAATGTATCACAGTTTTTTTCTTTGCGCAAGGGAAATGCCGGACAGCGGCGAATCTATTTGTTAACAGACTGAGCGCAAGGAGCAAGTGCATATGGTTTTTTTTGAATACGATGGCCGGCAGGTCATCTGGCGCAATCATGGCGAGACGGTGGTGGTTGAGCCCTGGGGCCCCGACAGCCTTCGCGTACGCGCGGTGCTGATGGGCGACGTGCGGGACGATCGCTTTGCCCTGCTCGATCCCGCCCCCTGCGAGGATGTGGAGTATCGCCTCATCGATGAGGCCCATGCCACGCTGCGCTGCGGAAAGATCACCGCTAAGATGGACGTGTGCGGCTGGAAGGGCAGGGTACGCATCACCTTCCTGAACCAGAAGGGCGAGGTGCTCCTGCGGGAGACCGATGGCGAGAACGCCCTGGTGCTGCAGTCCCGCAAGTTTGAACCCATCCTGGGCGGCGATCATATGCTGACGGCCACCTTCGAAGGCTTTGACGATGAGCACATCTACGGCATGGGCCAGTATCAGGAGGAATTCCTTGATTGGAAGGGCTGCATGCTGGAGCTGGCCCACCGCAATTCCCAGGCCAGCGTACCGTTTATCATGTCCAGCAGGGGCTACGGCTTTTTGTGGCACAACCCGGCCATCGGCTGGGTGAACTTTGGCCGCAACCGCACCTCCTGGCATGCTTCAACGACCAAGCAGCTGGATTACTGGATCACCGCCGGCGACAGGCCCGCCGATATCAGCCTGAACTATGCCCGGGCCACCGGCTTTGTGCCCATGATGCCTGAGTATGGCCTGGGCTTCTGGCAGTGCAAGCTGCGCTACTGGAACCAGGAGCAGCTGCTGGAGGTGGCCAGGGAATACAAGCGTCGCGGCCTGCCCATCGACGTGATCGTGTGCGATTTCTTCCACTGGCCGCACATGGGCGATTTCCGGTTTGATCCCGAGTTCTTCCCGGATCCGGCGGGCATGGTCAGGGAACTCAAGGCCATGGGCATCGAGCTGATGGTCTCCGTATGGCCCCAGGTGGCGCTCACCAGCGAGAATTACGGCGAGATGCTCCAGCAGGGGCTGCTGGTCCGGGCGGAATACGGTGAGCAGATCGGCATGCGCTTTGCCGAGGACTCCATGTTCTTCGACGCCACCAACCCCCGCGCCCGCAAATATGTGTGGGAGAAGTGCAAAAAGAATTACTACGACCAAGGCATCCGCATCTTCTGGCTGGACGAGGCGGAGCCGGAGTACGGTACCTACGATTTCAAGGCCTACCGTTACCATATTGGCACCAACCAGCAGGTGGGCAATGTGTGGCCCCAGTATTACTCCCGCGTGTTCTATGAGGGCATGGTGGAGGCCGGGCAGGAGAATCCCGTCAATCTGGTGCGCTGTGCCTGGGCAGGCAGCCAGCGCTACGGCGCGCTGGTGTGGTCCGGCGATATCATGAGCGACTGGGCGTATTTCCGCCGCCAGGTCTGCGCCGGCGTGAGCATGGGCGTGGCAGGCATTCCCTGGTGGACGACGGATATCGGTGGCTTCCACGGCGGCAACCCCAGGGACGAGGGCTTCCGTGAGCTGCTGGTGCGCTGGTTCCAGTGGGGGTGCTACTGCCCCGTGATGCGCCTGCACGGCGACCGCCAGCCGGACAGCCAGGTTTTCCGCAAGGATGGAACGCAGCATCTGTTCACCGGCAGCGATAACGAGGTCTGGAGCTTTGGCGAGGAGGCGTATCCCATTCTGGTCAAATACATGAACCGGCGCGAGGAAATGCGGGATTACGTCCGCGGTCTGATGCGGGAGGCGCACGAGGCAGGAACGCCCCTGCTGCGTGGTATGTTCTATGAGTTCCCGCAGGACGAAAACTGCGCCCTGCTGCAGGACCAGTATATGTTCGGCAGCAGGTACCTGGTGGCCCCGGTGATGGAGATGGGCGCCCGCAGCCGCAGCGTCTATCTGCCCCAGGGCCAGTGGCGTAATGTGGATACCGGCGAGGTGCTCCGGGGCGGACAGCGGGTGACCGTGCCCGCGCCGCTGGAGATCATCCCCGTGCTTGAGAAAATCGGTTAAAGGAGAAAGCTTATGTTCAAGACCCTCCCCCTGAAGGATATTCAGATCACCGATCCCTTCTTCACCGCCCGTATCGATACCGCGCGGAAGGTGACCATCCCCTATATGTGGGATACCCTCAACGATCGTGTGCCCGGTGTGGCGCCCAGCCATTGCATTGAGAATTTCGAGATCGCCGCCGGATTGAAGCAGGGCGAGTTCCACGGCTTCTGGTTCCAGGATACCGATCTGTGGAAGTGGATCGAGGGCGTGGCGTATTCCCTCGCCACCCATCCCGACGCGGAGCTGGAAAAGACCGCCGACGAGGCCATCGACCTGGCTGGCAAGGCCCAGCAGGAGGACGGCTACCTGGACACCTATTATATCGTCAAGGGGCTGGACAAGCGCTTCACCAACCTGCGCGATCACCACGAGATGTACGTGGCCGGCCATATGTTCGAGGCGGCTGTGGCGTATTACGAGGCCACCGGCAAGCGGAAGCTGCTGGACATGGCTTGCCGCGTGGCGGATTGCTTCGATACCAACTTCGGCCCTGAGGAGAACAAGCTTCACGGCTATCCCGGCCATCAGGAGATCGAGCTGGGCCTGGCAAAGCTGTACCGGGTCACCGGCGAGGAACGCTACATCCGCCTGGCCAAGTACTTCCTGGATGTGCGCGGCCAGCAGCCCCATTATTACGACGCCGAATCCATCGCTCGCGGCGATAAGCCCAGCTATTGGGGCCAGCTGCGCTATCCGCAGGCAAAGTATACCTACAACCAGGCCCACAAGCCCGTCCGCGAGCAGAAGGAAGCCAACGGCCACGCCGTGCGCCAGCTGTATATGCTTTCCGGCATGGCGGACGTGGGCGAAATGGCCGGTGATCCCACGCTGGTGGAGGCGGCGGATACGGTCTTCCGGAACATCATCCACAAGCAGATGTACATCACCGGCGGCGTGGGCTCCACCCACGAGGGCGAGGCCTTCTCCTTCGATTACGACCTGCCCCCGGAGCGCTGCTATACCGAGACCTGCGCCTCTATCGCCCTGGCGATGACGGCCTCCCGCCTGAACCGCATCCAGCCCGACAGCTGCTATGGCGATACCGTGGAGCGTACGCTGTACAACGGCATTCTTTCCGGCGTGAGCCTGGACGGCACCAGGTATTTCTACATCAACCCCCTGGAGGTCTGGCCTGACCGCTGCGTGCGCCGCCAGGACATGGCGGTGGATCCGGAACGCATGGGCTGGTTTGGCTGCGCCTGCTGCCCGCCCAATGTGCTGCGCACGCTGACCGGCCTGGGCAACTACATTTATGCCTCGGACGGTGACAGCCTGCTGGTGGACCAGTACATCGCTTCGAAGGTGAAGACCAACGCCTGCGGGCAGGAGATCGCCTTCACCATGGAGGCCAACTTCCCCTGGTGCGGCAGCGTGAAGATCACCATGGACAGCGCCGCCGCTTTCCGCCTGATGCTCCGCAAGCCCTGGTGGGCAAACGAGTACACCCTGGCCATCAATGGCGAAAGGGTGGAAGCCGTCCTGGAGAAGGGCTACCTCGTCCTGGAGAATGCCTTCGCGGCGGGGGACGTGATCACGCTGGATATGCCCATGGAGGTGCGCTTCATGTCCGCCAGCCTTCGCTCGCCCAACTACGCCGGCAAGACTGCTCTTATGCGCGGCCCTGTGGTGTATTGTCTGGAGGAAAAGGATAACGGTCAGCAGCTGTGGAACCTCTCGGTCAAGGCGGGCGAAGCGCAGGTCAGCCACCAGGATAGCCTGATGGGCGGCGTGACCACCATCACCTGCCAGGGCCTGCGTACCGAGGGAGAGAGCGACCTGTATACCGAGTCCGTTCATGCTCAGCAGCCCCAGCAGCTCACCTTTGTACCCTACTATGCCTGGGGTAACCGGGGCAAGGGCGAGATGACCGTATGGGTGCGCAGGGGCTAAAAATCCGTCGATCAGAGGTGCATTTTACGGAATGCACCTCTTTTACATTTGCGCTCTTTTCAAGCGGAATAATTTATGGTAGAATATCCTGTACGGCACTTTGTGCCCAGAATGTTTTTCGGAGGAGACCATGGTACGGATCATCACCGATTCCGCTGCTGACTTTGAGCCGGCAGAAATGGAACGAATGCGTGTTGCCTGTATCCCCCTGACGGTCATTTTCGGTACGTCGGAGTATCAGGAAAACGTCAACCTGACCAAGGATGAGTTTTATGAGCTGCTGCGCACCTCTGGTCAGTTCCCCAAGACGGCCCAGGCCTCGCCCCAGGTGCTGACGGATCTGTTCAGGCAGGCCCACGAGGCGGGGGATGAAGCCATCTATATCACCATTTCCTCGGGCTTCAGCGGTACATATCAGAACGCGGAAATGCTCCGCCAGAAGCTGAACCTGCCCGGCTGTTATGTGGTGGACAGCGAAAACGGCACCGGCGGCCAGCGCATGGTGGTGGAATACGCCGTGCGCCTGCGGGATGAAGGCAAGTCCGCTGCGGAAATCATTGCCGCCCTGGAAGAAATGCGCAAGCGTGTTGTGCTGTATGCCTGCATGGATACCCTGGAGTACCTCTACAAGGGTGGCCGCATCTCCAATGTGGTGTACCGCGTGGGCTCCCTGGCGCAGATCAAGCCCATCCTGCAGGTGGATGAAGATGGCAAGCTGGCCATCCCCGCCAAGGTCATGGGCATGAAGAAGGGCATGGCCTTCATGTGCGATAAGGTGAAGGAGCAGCTGCCCGACGGGGACTTCCCCTTCTATGTGATGTACACGGATGACCGCGTCAACGGTCTGGCCCTGGCTGAGCGCGTCCGCGCGCTGGGCATTGAGGTGCCTGACGAGCGGATCATCAACGTGGGCGCCGCCATTGGCACCCATATCGGCCCCAAGGCCTGCGGCTTGGTTTATGTGCATTGATAAAAAACCGCCTGAGCGCTCAGGCGGTTTTTTCATTGCGTGGGAATGCTGCGTGTGGTATAATAATTTGGTGTTGCGTGGTAAAGAGATAAAGTGAAGGCGCTGCTTCTCCCGGGCAACGGGGGACGGCTGCCGGTGGAGGTGTGATCATGCGTGACGTTCTTTTCCGCGAAGATCAATTCGTTTTTTCCAGCCGGGTCTCCGGTGTGCTGGTGTATGATGGCCAGGTGCTGGTGCAATGCCCGCCCGGCACCACGGAGCATGCCTTCATCGGCGGCCATGTGGCCCTGGGCGAGACCCAGGCCGAGGCCCTTGTGCGGGAGTTCATGGAGGAAATCCACGCTCCGGTCACGCCGACAAAGCTGCTGGCCGTGGGCGAGGTGTTCTTCCCCTGGGGCAAGCGGCCCTGCCATCAGATCGGTCTGTATTACAAGGTGGAGCTGGACGACTTGACCGCCATTCCCCTGACCGGCTCCTTCCTCGGTTATGATGAGCTGGGTGGGGAGAGGATCGACCTGGAATACAAGTGGATCCCCCTGGCGGAGCTGCCCGGACTGGAGATCTATCCGCCGGATTTGGTGCCCTATATCCTCAACGAGCCGGAGGGCGCGGCGCATTTTGTGTACCGTGAGATCGGCAAGGACGCGTTCAAGGAGGTTTGATCCCAATGGCTGAACAGAAGAAAAAGAAGAAGTTTCCGTGGGGCGGTGTGATCTATTTCGCCGCCTGCCTGCTGATCGGCGCGGTGATCGGCGTTGTCCTGGGCGTCAGTGATGTGGACGTCAAGGTGGATCCGGTGCTGTTTATTGTTATCATGGCGACGTTTATCGTTTCGCTGTATGTGCATATCATCGTCCACGAGGCGGGCCATGCGCTCTTTGGCATGATGACGGGGTATAAGTTCCTCAGCTACCGGGTGGGCAGCCTGATGTGGGAGAAGGGCGCGGACGGCAAGGTACGGCTCAGCCGGTTCTCGCTGGCAGGCACCGGCGGCCAGTGCCTGATGAGCCCGCCGGAGTACAACGGAGGCGATTTCCCCTATGTATGGTACAACCTGGGCGGCGTGGCGGTGAACTTTCTGCTCTCGGTCCTGGCGGGCGTGGCGCTTATGATCTTCCCCGTGGGCAAGTGGGTGAGCGTCGCCCTGTGGATGCTGCTGCTCACCGGCGTATTCCTGGGGCTGACGAACATCGTGCCGATCCCGGGCGGCAAGGTGAACAACGATGGCAGCAACATCCTGGCCATCGGCCGCAGCACGGAGGCACGGCGTGCTTTCTGGCTGCAGATGAAGTGCAACGAGCAGATCGCCTGGGGCAAGCGCCCCCGGGACTTGCCGGAGGAGTATTTCGCGCCCTATCCCCAGGAGGCCCGGGCCAATGCCATGGTGCTCTCCATGGAGGTGATGGCCGCCAATCGCCAGATGGATGCCATGAACTTTGATGAGGCGGAGCGGCAGATGCTGCTCCTGATGGATGACCAATATGTGCCGGGGATCTACCGCCAGCTGATGACCTTTGACCTGGCGTGGCTCGAAATGATGAACGACCGCCCCGGCGAGATGGTGGCCAGGCTGGAAACAAAGGAGATCCAGCAGTTCGCCAAGGCCATGAAGCAGTTCCCGTCCATCCTTCGCACTCAGTACGCCGTGTCGCTGCTCAGAGACAAGGACGAGAAGAAGGCGGAAGATATTCGCGTGAGGTTCAACAGGATGGCGGCCCAGTATCCCCACGAGAGCGAGATCGCCGGCGAGCGGGAGCTGATGGAGCTCACGGAGCGGAAGGCGAAGGAGGCATAAGCCATGCGCATCGCGGTGATGGCGGATATTCACGGCAACCACGTGGCGCTGGAGCGCTGCCTTGCCCATGCGGAGCAGCAGGGCGCGGAGGCGTACTGGTTCCTGGGGGATTACCTGGGCGAGCTGCCCTGCCCCCAGCGCACCATGGAAATGCTGTATGCCTGGGCGGAAAACCATCCCTGCGTGTTCATCCGCGGGAATAAGGAGAACTACTGGCTGGGCGCGCTGGATACCAGCCTGTGGCAGCGGGGCAGCTCCACCACGGGTGTTTTGTGGTACATGGGCCAGCGGGTGACAGAACGGGACAAGGCGTTTTTCGCCGGCCTGCCCATCGCGCGGGTGATGGAACTTCCCGGCCTGCCTGCGGTGACCATCTGCCACGGCTCGCCCCGGGATGTTGGCGAGCGCCTTGTTCCGCCCGGCGAGACTGCCCATGAGGCTATGGAGGCTGCTCAAACGCCGCTGATCCTCTGCGGGCACCGGCATCGTCAGGCATGGTTGGAGCATGCTGGCCGCCGGGCGGTGAATCCCGGCGCGGTGGGCGTATCGCTGCAGAGCGGGGGCAAGGCGGAGTATATGCTGCTGGAGGGCTTGGACGGCCGCTGGCAGGAGACCATGGTTCAGCTGGATTACGATGTGGAGCAGGTCATCGAAGAAATGCGCCGGGAGCAGCTGTTTGAGATCGCGCCCTGCTGGATGCGGGTCACGGCGGGCGTGCTGCGGGGGATGAATGTATCCCAGGTATCGGTGCTTGGACGGGCCATGGCCCTGTGCGAGGCGGGCGAAGGCAGCTGCCACTGGCCCCATATCCCCGAGAAGTATTGGGAAATGGCCTGCGAAGAAGCGGGCGTATGAAAAAAAGCGGAGCATATGCTCCGCTTTTTCTTTATGCGTCAAACATGGGCTTCGATTTCTGTATGCGATTGAAAACCGCTTTAATGCTTGAACATTTTCTTCAGGTGCTTCATCACGCTGTCGGCGCATACGCCGGTGAGCGCGCCGCAGGCCAAGCCCACGACCATCAGGATGGCCATGTAATACAGCAGCTTGGGGGTGGAAAGAATCAGCATCGCCATGCCGACCTGGCCCACATTGTGCATCAGGCCGCCTGTCATGCTGACCACCACCACGTGCACACCCTTGATGCGGCTGAGCAGGCACATGAAAATCATGCTGAGCAGGCCGCCGGCGAAGGCGTACATCATGGCGGAAACGCCGCCGAACATCAATCCGGAAAGCAGCACCTTCAGGATCATGAGCAAAAAAGCGTTGGGAATGCCCAGTATATATACGGCAAAGATCAGGATGCTGTTGCTGAGCCCCAGCTTCATACCGGGAATGGGGGTAGGAAACAGGCTTTCCACATAGCCCAGCACCAGCATCAGCGCTACCAGCAGCGCTGAAAGAGCGATGCGGTTGGTTGCGTTGCGGGGATTCATTGCGCGGCCTCCTCAAGGGACGCGAGCAAGGCGTCCATTTCCTGGGCGGAGTAGAGCTGCAGCGTCACACGGTGGGGCAGGCAGATGATCATATTGCCCAGCACCCGGTTATCCATCGTCTCCAGGGAGACCACGCCCTGCTCCACGCAGTCCTGGTTATCGCAGGTGGATTCCGCCATCCAGATGCTGTCGCGGGTGACGTGGACAACGTTTACCCTGCCGGTATCGCCCTGGGTGAGGGAAAACTCGCCCTCGCCCTGCAGGGGAAGGGGCTGATAGGTCACGTCGCCAACGGTGACCAGCAGATAAGCGGCGGGGGCAGGCGCATCGGTAGCGGCGGGCATATCGGTCGGATTGGTGGGAGCATCGGTGGTGACGACGATCTGCTGGTCGCTGATGTCAGCAGGCGTGGGCTTGATCCAGATGGAAGCCACAAACACGGCGATGATCAACACGACAGCGGCAAGGATGACCCACAGGTTCTTGTTGCGCATGATAAACTCCTCCGGGAGATGGTTTTCATTCTATCATGATACCGCAACGGGCTTTTTTCGTCAAGCGTTGGGGGAAAGATGCGCCTTTTCCAGCGCCAGAACAACAGCCGGCACCACGATCAGGTGCACCACAGCGCCCGGGGTGGTGGCGATGAAATAATCGGAGATAAATACGCCGAAGGTCAGCGGTTCGCGGGAAATGATGCCGGTGGCCAGCAGCAGCGACGTGGCTATGCCGCCCACCATACGGCCGCAGACCATAGCGATCGCCAGGGAGGCCAGCATGGCGACCAGGCGGCTTGCGCCCAGCCGGCTCAGCCTGCGGCGCAGCCAGGGGTACAGCAGGCCGGTCAGCACACCATAGGCGCACAATTCGAACATCATGGGGTAGGCGGAAACAGCTCCTGGACGGCTAAAAAGCATCATTCGCAGCACCGGCAGGATCAGCCCCAGCGCACCCCCCCAGCCCCAGCCACAGGTCAGGCCGCAGATCAGAACGGGAATGTGCAGCGGGCTCAGCAGCTGGCCAAAAGACTGCAGCTGGCCGGTCAGAAAGGGCAGTACCAACCCCAGGGCAAGAAGCACCGAGGTAATTACCATACGATAAAGCTGGTTTTTCTTTTGCATCAGGATCATCCTCCAAATAAAAAAAGTTCCATGAAGAAAGCAGGACGTCTGTCCGGATGCTTCCTTCATGGAAACGTTGACGTTATCATAACATGGGCGGCAGGGTGTTGTCAATCCTGGGCGGGCTTCTTTTTGCCGGAGCGGAAGCCGTTGGCTACGGAAACGATGGCGCCGACGATCAGCGTGATGTAATAGGTGAAGAAGCGCCACAGCAGCAGCGCCATCAGACGGATGCCATCGGGGAAAACCTGGGAGAAATACAGGGCGAAGACGCCTTCCTGGGCGCCGGAAGCGCCGGGCAGGGGCGTATAGGCCGCCGAGGTGTAGAGCATGACGCCCAGGGCGGTGATTTGCCCATAGTCGGAGCCGGTGAGCCTGAAGGCGTGGTAGATGAAGAAGGTCACCGCCATCAGGGACAGGATCTGCACCGTGGCCAGCAACAGCTGCACCACCAGGTCCATGGGCCGACGGGCGATCATCATCACGCTGTTGTGGAAGGTGTCGATCACGTCCTCCCAGCGTGCCTGGGTGGCGGAAGGATCCTTGATGAGGCGAAGCTTCGCGCCGGCCTTGATGAACAGCAGCACAACGAAGCGAACCAGCCGCTTGTTGGTGGCCATCAGCACCGTGAAGGCTACCACGATCACATTGTACACATAACCGATGATCAGGATCCAGATGTTGTTGCCCAGTTGCAGGGCGATATATTCCCTGTAGGCGATCCACAGCACGGTGCCCAGTACCGCCAGCATGAACTGGAAGGCGAAAAGCTTCACCGTCAGCGCCGAGGTGCCGATGCCAATGGGCACGCTGCGTTTCTTGAGGTAATAGACCTGCATGGGCTGGCCGCCGGTGGCGCCGGGGGTGATGTTGGAATAATACATACCGGAAAGTGAAACGAAAATAGAGGAGGCCAGTGAGATCGATTGTCCCTGGGTTTTCAGGAAGTGATGCAGGCTCAGCGAGTCGAACAGGAGATATGAAGCCCAGGCCAGCAGGCACAGAACGATCCACTCCGGGCCGATGCTTTTGAGCGCGGCAATGGCGCCGGACATCTCCTGACCGTTGAAGCCCACCAGCAGCACAACGGCCAGTGTGCCAAAGATGAAGGCGAAGTTGAGGATTTTTTTGGTGCGGGGTTTCATAAGCCCTCCTTGATTCCCGATAACAACAATAGTATATCATAGGATAAGAATGGGGGCAAGTAAAAATGCCATTATTCAAGGCCGGCAAAGAGCCGGCCTTGAATAATTTACAGGGCTTTGAGGGTAAAGGTCAGGGTATAGGGCTTATCAGAGGGATAGGTGAACTGCGGCAGCACCGGCGCGCCCCAGCTGTCGTCGCCGCCCACGCCCTTGCGGAAGAGCGCCACATCGGCAATGGTGCGGCAGGAGCCCTGCAGCTCCTCGGGGTGGGCGGCCGCCATAAGCTCCTCGGGCAGGTAGGGCTGCACGCTGATCTCCAGACCGTCGCCGGTGATCTCCACGCCGTGGCCGCCTTCATTGGTAATGGCCATGCGGCGCACCCCCATGCGGTTGCCGCTTTCCTGGGGATTGCCGTATCGGGTCCAGCCATCGCTTACGGCGTAGGAGCAGGTATCCAGCAGCGCGCCTTCGCGGCGGTCGCAGTAGTTTTCCTCAGGGCCGTAGCCATAGTAGCACACCCGGTTCAGCCGGGGATCCAGCTGCAGGCTCACGCCCAGGGCAGGCAGGTCGGGCTGATTCTCCACCCCTGGCCAGCACAGGGTGATCTCCACAGCGTCGGCAGTCCTGATGGCATAGGTCACGGTGATATCCGTGCCGGGAAGCACCGGCGCGGCGTAATGGTATGTGATGCTGAAAACGCCGTTTTCATATACCGGCTCGTCGCTGGAGACGAAGGCGTAGCGGCTTACCATGTGCCATACGCCCTGGCGCACCGCGTCGCCATTGCCCCGGTCGTTATCGGTGGGGGCGCGGAACAGCGAGAGTTGCGGCGCGCGCAGCAGGCTTTCGCGGCCCAGCTTATCCTTGAAGGAGATCATGCCGGATTTGCCCTTCTGGAACAGCACGGAAAGCTCGCCGGTGTGCATACCCACGTTCACATCGCCATGGACGGGGGCAGGGGCGCAGCCGGGAGCTTCGGGCCGGATAGCGGCCTGGCGCAGGATGCTTTGGCCAACGGCCATGATCTCGCCATCGGGGAGGATGGGGTGGTTTTTGTGCAGCAGCTGGCAGGTGGCCACCAGCAGGCCGGAATCGGGCGTTTCGCCGTAGGGGAGGGGCAGGTGGATGCTCTCGCCGGGCTGGATGGTAGGCATCAGCAGCGCTCCGGCCCGCAAAAGCTTGCCCTCGCAGGCGATGGACCACTTCAGCGTCAGGCCGGCAAGGGGCGAGAACAGGCGGCGGCTGCGGATGGTCACGCCGGTGGCGTCAGGGGTCAGGATCACGTCCTGATACAGGAAGCGCACATCCTGGGCTTTGGGGGAAAGACTGCGGTCCGCCATCACGATGCCGTTGCCGATGAACTCCCAATCGGTGGGGCGGTCGCCCCAGTCGCCGCCGATGGCCATGCGGGTGTGCCCGTTGTGGGCCTTAACGCGCAGAAACTGATCCACATAATCCCAGATGAAGCCGCCCTGATACATGGGGTACTTGTCCTCCAGGTCGGTATACAGCTTCATGCCGCCCAGGGAGTTGCCCATGGCGTGCATATACTCGCAGTTAATGAAGGGCTTATCGGGATCGTTGTTGAGATAGGCCTCGATGTCAGCGGCCTTGCAGTACATCTGGCTGTGGACGTCGGTGGTATCGGGGTAGCGGCTGTCCCAGCAAACGCCCTCGTAGTGCACCAGGCGGCTGGGGTCGCGCTGGCGGAAGAGCCGGCTCAGCTCGTAGAGGTTTTTGCCGCCGAAGCTTTCGTTGCCGCAGCTCCACAGGAGGATACAGGGGTGGTTCTTGTCGCGCTCCAGCATACTGCGGCCCCGGTCCAGGGTCAGCTCCAGCCACTCGGGCTTGTCGCCGGGAACGACCCAATTGTGCATGGGCGCCCAGGAGCCGTGGGACTCGATGTTCGTTTCATCAATGACATAGAGGCCGTAGCGGTCGCACAGGCGGTAGAAATCGGAGGTGTTAGGGTAATGGCTGGTGCGCACGGCATTGATGTTCATGCTCTTGATGTTGCGGATATCCTTCAAAAGCATCTCCTGCGTCACCACACGGCCCAGATCGCAGTCGAACTCGTGGCGGTTCACGCCCCGAAACACGATGCGCCTGCCGTTGAGGTGCATCACCTTATCGATCATCTCGAACTGGCGGAAGCCCACCTGCAGGCGGGAGACCTCGGCCACCGCGCCGTTTTCGTCGGTAAGGGTGATGGTGAGGGCGTACAGGTTGGGCTCCTCGGCGGACCAGAGCTTCACGCCGGGGATCTCCCTGTGGATGCGCAGCGTTTCCGCGGCGGGCTGATTTTCCGTCATCAGCACCTCGCCAGCCCGCGACTGAAGCACGGCGGTCACCGTGCCCTGGGGACGATGGAGGGTCAGCTCTGCCTGAAGATGGGCGCGGGTATAATCCTCTGTCAGGGGCGTGCGGACAAAAATATCGGCCAGGTGGGTGCGGGGCTCGAAGGTCAGGCTCACGCTGCGGTGGATGCCGCTGTAGCGCCAGAAGTCCTGATCCTCCATCCAGCTGCCGGCGCAGCGCTTGAAGATGCGGGCGGCCAGCCGGTTGGAGCCCTCACGCACATAGGGCGTCACATCGAAGTGATGAGGGGTGAAGCTGTCCTCGCTGTAGCCGACGAACTGGCCGTTCACATACAGGGCCAGGGCGGCCTCCACGCCGGCGAAGGTCAGCACCACGCGGCCGCAGTCCAGGTCAGCAGCGGTAAGGTCGAAGGTGCGGATGGCGGTGACGGTGGGGTTGTATTCTTCGGAAACCTGAGGGGGCACCAGCGCCTCGCGGCCATCCCAGGGGTACTGTACATTCACGTACTGGGGCGCGTCCCATTCGGGGTATTGCAGCTGGAACTCGCCGGGAACGGTGATGTTCACCAGCGTGACATCCATATCGGCGCAGGTCAGCAGGCTGTCCGGGGCGTCGGCGGGGCGCAGGGCCAGGTGGGCTTTCCACAGGCCGTTCAGACTGCGCACCAGCGAGGAAGCATCAGCATCGGCCTCGGCGGCGGAGCGGTAGATCTGGTGGTCGGATACGGCGTGCAGGCGGTTCACGGCGAAAATCGTGGGATCAGAGAGCCAGGAGTTTTCGAACGTCATGGCGATGCACCTCACATGATATTATCAAAACCGGCGCGCCGTGGAATGTGCGCGCCGGGCAGGTCCGAAGGAATTATTCAAAGGGAACGTAGTAATGGCTCAGGAAGGATTCGCGCATGGTGAAGTAGTGGGGATGCTCGCGCCAGCCAACGCCGGTGGACTGCTTCGTTTCCGTTTCGATCACCAGGTTGGGCAGGGCGGCCTGCAGGGCGTCGATCTGCTCCTGAGGGAGGTGCTTGTTGTTGGAGATCCACAGCCGCTCCAGGTTCACGCAGGAATGCAGGGGCGTCAGGTCGGTGATGTCGTTATAGCACAGGTTCAGATCCAGCAGCTTGGTCTTACCCTCCAGGGCGGAGATGTCCGTGATGCCCTGCATGAACAGCTCCACATATTCCAGGTCGTGCATGTCCTTGAGGGGAGAGATATCCGTTACGCGGTGCTTGGAGTCCACGCAGATAAAGATGCGCAGGCCGGGCCACTGGGTCAGGAAGGAAAGGTCGGAAACGTCGTTGTGGCCCACATCAAGGGCGACCAGGTTGGGGCAGTGCTTCAGCGCGTCCAGCTGACGGGGGGTATAGCGGGGATCGCGGCGGCCCTTGTTGGTGGAGAAGGCTGTGGCGTCGTTGGGGATGAGATAGCTGTCCAGCCGGATGGTCCAGTGGAAGGTGACGTCGGGGAACTCCGCCAGGATGGACTCCATTTCCTTCACGGAGTAGCGGTAGGAGAACATGGTCACCTCTTCCAGGCCGGAGAAGCAGCGCAGCGTGTTCTTGAATTTCGGGTAGCCGGAGCGGCTGGGCAGCTCATCCAGGTTCAGGTGGGTCAGATGATTGTCCAGGGTGGCCTCATTGCCGATCTTTACCGTCCAGTAGAAATCGATCTGGGGGCAGCTGTCCAGCAGCTTCACCTGGGCCTCCAGGGGAACTTTCACGCCCCGCAGGTCGCAGGCGGTGGCGTCGGGATTGGCGTTGAGCTCCTCCGCCAGGGCCTTGGCGTCGCGCTCGCTTACCTGGGTCAGGTAGGTCATATCCACCATGCCGGGGATCTCCTCGGCCAGGGCGGGCAGGGCCAGCAGGAGCAGCGCGGTCAGGATGAAAAGCAGCTTACGCATAGATCATCGTCCCCTTACTTGGATTTGAGCATGTCGGTGTGGGTCAGCGTGGAGGTGCCTACGCCAAAGAGTTCGTGCTGGTTGCGGGGCTTGCCGATGCTGGTGTCCTTGCCGGTGAGGTTCAGCTTGCGGCCCATGAAGATCAGCACCATGGTGCTGCCGCCATCCAGGTTGAAGCCGTCGCTGACGCCCTGGGAATACATCAGCTTGGACAGATCGTTCACGTTCAGGCCGCGGGCGCCGCCCTTGGGCATGCGGCCCTCCACGGTGAGGATGCGGTAATGGCCGGCGCCGATCATGCCGATGGCGCAGCGGGGTTCGGGCGTATCCCAGGAGGAGCCGTCGTAGATGCGCATTTCGCCGTTCCGCACCAGATAGGGGCCGAAGGACAGCGCGTCGTGCACGTTGCCGCGCTCCGCCAGCTGCGAGGCGGTGATCTCGTTGCCGGCGTAGACCTGCAGCGTGCCGTCGTCCAGCAGGGCGAGGGTGTCCAGGTTGGGGAAGTTGCGCTTGTTCTTGTCGCTGTAATCGTACAGGGGTTTATAGTTGCGCAGGATGTTGCCGGCGGCCTGCTTGCGGTCCAGCCGGTAGGGGTAGTAGTCGCCGTTGATGGCCAGTACCATGCCGGAGGTCTGGGCCAGGGTCTCGGGGTAGATCTGCTGGCCCTCGAAGGAGGCATTGGCGTAGAGCACCTGCTGGAACTTTTCGGTTTCTGGCTTGAACTTCACGTCCGTTTCGAACCACACCCGGGGAAACTCGGGCTGCTCGTAGCGGATGATCTCCACCTGCACGGTGGGGGAAAGGTACGCCCACAGGCCGTTATCGGGATCCTCGTGGACGAACTCGCCCTCGGCCAGGTAGCCGTCTGACAGGCGGTCGGCGGGATAGGGGATCGTAGCGGGATCGCCATGCTGGGCGGAGGCGAAATCCTCGGCGCACCAGGCGCGCAGGGCGTCGTAGCTGCGGGGAGCCAGGGCGGCAATGTGACCGGTCACGTCGTCGGTGACGTGGCAGGAATCAGGCACGATCCACAGGCCGTATTCGGCGGCGGATTCGGTCTCATAGTTGTAGTTATAGGCGTTTTCGCACACGGTGGGGAGGAGCGTCTGGGTCACCTCGCTGCCGGAGAGGAGAAGCAGCGGCTGGAAGCAGCGCGTCCATTCGGTCAGGGTCTTGAGGACGGGCTTTTCCTTCCAGGTCTTCAGCTTCTGGGCGGCGTCGCCCTCCATGGCGCGGAAATCGCCATACAGGGGGGCAAGGCGTAATCCGGCCTCCCACAGGGCGTCGGTCTGGGCGAGGATCTCACCGGAGGGGGCGGTCAGGGCAGCGATGGCGACAGACGCGCCGGCGTCGCTCCAGGTCTTCAGCGCGGTGGGATCGGCATCGGTCAGCGCGTCGGTCATGAGTAGCACGTCAGCCCGTTCGTTCCTGCGCCACTGGTGCAGCGAGGCGGGCAGTCCACCCTGGCCGAACAGCCGGCATTCCTTCAGGTGCAGGGGCACGGCCTTTTCAAAGCGGATCACCAGGCGGATGCTGCCGGTGATGGGCTCGCTGCTGGAAAGCACGAATTCCGGGCCGGGGGAGGTGACGGTAGCTACGGTTACGTATTTGTCTTTCGCGTTTTTCACCTGGATCTCCGCCGAGGCGGGCAGGGAGTTCATCCGCAGGAAGACCTGATAAAGCGGCTGCTCCCCGCTGATCTCGGTGGAGAAGATATAGCTGCTGGCGGACTTGGGCTCATAGCCGGTGGAGTCGCTGTTGTCCCGCAGGGCGGTCTGATCCAGCTCGGTGCGGTTATCCTTGAGGATCACGTCCAGCTCGGCAGCGGCGAGGAGCTCCTCTTCCTCCTCGGCCAGGGCCGGCAGGGGCAGGAGCATCAGGGTCAGAAGCAGGCAAAGCAAGCGTTTCATGGATACGCCTCCAGATCAGATGGGTTTATTCGGAGCGGAGCGTGGCGAAATAAATGATGTCGCCAACCTTGCGATCCTTGGTATCGGGCGAATTGATGCGGCGGCCGTTGAAATAGATCGTGGAGGAGTGACCGCCGTCCAGATTGTAGGCATGCTTGACGCCCAGGCTGGAGAGCAGCTCGGTGAACTGGGGAATGGAAAGGCCGGTGTTTTCGACCTGCTCAGGCCCCTCGGTGTATACGATGAGGTAGCTGAGGGTGTCCAGCTGGCACAGGGCAAGGCGCTGGGCGGGGGTGGGATAACCGCAGGAGGTCTTCTTCCGGTATTCGTACTCCTGCACCTCGCCGTCGATGATCAGTGCCGGGCCGAAGGAGAAGATCTCCCGGGGTGTGCCGGTATAGGCCTCGTAGTTGTCCTTGGTCACGGGGATGATAAAGTCAAAATCGCCCTTGTCGTTGATGATGAGCATATCGCGACCATAGGACTTCTTGGAGGTGTTGTAGCGGAGCATCTCGCCGCCGCGCATGATCACGCCCTCGGAATGGTAGGAGAAGAAGTCGCCGTTGAAGGCCAGCACATAGTTGGTGCCCTCGGCGATCTGGGGCACCGTCAGCGTCTTCTTGGAGGGATAGGGCGCGGCCAGCGCGGTGCGAAGCTGGCTGGCGTCGGTCAGCTGGATGTACACATAGGTGACCTTGACGCCATAGGCCTCGCCAAACTCGATGCGGATGGAAAGCGTGCCATCGTCATAGGAGAGGCCGTCCTCACCATAGGCGTCGGCGATGGGCGCATAGGGGGCGGGGCCACCCAGGGGCAGGGCTTCCCATGCCAGGGAGCAGGTGGGCAGCAGGATCAGCATGCACAGCAGTGCGAAAAAGCGCTTCATGTCGGTTCGCTCCGATCGAAATAAAATTGCAGCATATATTATACTCTTTTGGCAATGCCTTGGCAAGAGCGCCGCTTGTAACAAGCGCGGGAAAAACTGGTTTCCTTTCATGGCTTTCTGTGGTATAATGGTTCAATCTTGGAGGTGAAAGCATGGCGAAGGAAAAAACACTGTTTGCCTGCACGGCCTGCGGCTATGAAACGTCCCGCTGGATCGGAAAGTGTCCTGGCTGCGGCGCGTGGAATACCCTGGAGGAAACCGTGGCGGCAGCCGCGGCCCCGGCGAAGGCTGCCAAGCAGCGTCCCGGCACAGGTGCGGTGGCCATGCTTCTCAAGGATATTCCCGAGGATGTGACCCTGCGCATCTCCACCGGCATCAGCGAATTGGACCGGGTGCTGGGCGGAGGCATTGTGGAGGGCGGCCTGATGCTCATCGGCGGCGATCCGGGCGTGGGCAAATCCACGCTGCTTTTGCAGGTCTGTGCCAACCTGTGCCAGACGGGCAAGCGGGTGCTCTACGTCAGCGGCGAGGAATCGGCCAGACAGCTGAAGCTCCGTGCCAAGCGCCTCAACATCAACGTGCCGAACCTCTACGTCCTGGCGGAGAACTCCCTGGACGGCGTGGAGGAGAAGCTGCGGGAGACCCAGCCCGACGTGGCGGTGGTGGATTCCATCCAGACCATGTACCGGCCGGAGATGGCCTCGGCCCCCGGCAGCGTGAGCCAGATCCGCGAAAGCACCAGCCTGCTTATGCGCCTGGCCAAGGAGAGCGGCACGGCCATTTTCCTGGTGGGTCACGTGACCAAGGAGGGCGCTATCGCCGGTCCCCGTATGCTGGAGCATATGGTGGACGTGGTGCTGTATTTCGAGGGCGACCGCCAGCAGGAATACCGCCTGCTCCGGGCGGTGAAGAACCGCTTTGGCTCGGTGAACGAGCTGGGCGTGTTCCAGATGACCGATAAGGGTATGCAGGTGGTCGTGAACCCCAGCGAACAGCTGCTGAGCCACCGCGCCAAGGGCGCCAGCGGCTCGGTGGTCTTCTGCGGGCTGGAAGGCTCCCGCCCCCTTTTGTGCGACGTGCAGGCCCTGACCTCTCAGAGCTACTTCGGCACACCCAGGCGCACGGTGGGCGGCGCTGATTCCGGACGTGTGGCGCTGCTGCTGGCCGTGCTGGAGAAGCGCGCCGGGCAGAAGACCTACAATCAGGATGTATACATCAATGTGGCCGGCGGCCTGGAGCTTTCCGAGCCCGCGGCTGACCTGGCCCTGTGCGTGGCGGTGGCCTCCTCACTGAAGGATGAGAGCGTGGGCGCCGATGTGGCCGTGATGGGCGAGGTGGGCCTGGCCGGCGAGGTGCGTGCCATCCCCCAGTGCGAGCGCCGCATTGCCGAGTGCCAGCGCCTGGGCTTCAATACCATTATGATCCCCAAGGAGAATATGAAGCGGCTCACCCCGCCCGAGGGCGTGAAGCTGCTGGGCGTGGACACGGTGATGCAGGCCCTGAGCGTGTTGTTTTAACAAGGAGTGACCTTATTTGCTTAAATCGAAAAAAGTACAGCTGCTGCTGCGGTGGCTGATCGCCCTGCTGGGCGCGGGCCTGGGCGTGGCGGTCACGCTGGGCGCGATGCAGATCTACGGCGTCGTTCAGCCTGAGGTGCCGCTTACCCTGGGCGTGCTGCTGACGGCGTATATCGGCACGGCGGTGATCTTCGGCGGAGTGTTTTATCTGCTCAGCCCGCGGATCATCCACCTGTGCGTGGCCGGCGCCGCGGCGCTGGAAAAACGCCTGGACCGTATGAGCTTCGGTCAGGTGGTGAGCTGCACGGCCGGGCTGATCGCCGGGCTGATCATCGCGGCGCTGGTCTCGCAGATCTTCACCTTTATGGGCCAGAGCATGTTCACCACGGTGCTTTCCACGATTATTTACGTGGTGCTGGGCGTGACGGGCGTTACGGTGGGCTGGAAGCGTGCCTCCGATGTGACGAACCTGATGGAACGGATGCCGGGCAGGCTCTCCCGCCGCCACCGCAAGACGGACGAGGAGCCTCGCCTGCGTGCCAAGCTGCTGGATACCTCCGTGCTGATCGACGGCCGCATCCTTGAGGTGAGCCGGGTGGGCTTTCTGGAGGGTGAGATCGTGGCGCCGGGCTTTGTGCTGGCGGAACTGCTGCGCATCGCTGAATCTTCCGATGCCATCAAGCGCGGCCGGGGCAAACGCGGCCTGGACATTCTGGAAAAGCTGAAGGCGGAGGGGAAACTCTGCCTGCGCATCGATGAGACCGATTATGACGACCTGCCCGGCGCGGATATCAAGCTGCTGCGCCTGGCCCAGGAGACGGAGGGTGTGGTCATCACCTGTGACAGCAGCCTGCAGAAGGCCGCTGCGGTGGCCGGTGTGGCCGCCTGGAACCTGAACGAGCTGGCCGCGGCCCTGCGCACCGCCGTGGTGCAGGGCGAGGAGCTTACCGTGCAGATCGTGAAGGAGGGCAAGGAGCCCGGTCAGGGCGTGGCTTACCTGCCCGATGGCACCATGATCGTGGTGGACGGCGGCCGCCAGTTGCTGGGAGAATCCGCCGCCGTGGTGGTGGGCAACGTGGTGCAGACCAGCGCCGGCCGGATGATCTTTGCCAAAGTGAAATAAAGTCGAACCCCCGAACGATGCCTCGTTCGGGGGTTCGTGCGTTCACAGGAGAGCCGCCACCTCGTCCATCATGGGGATGGAGGGCTCCGCGCCTCTGCGGGAAACAGCGATGCCGGCAGCAACGGCGGCGGTGCGCAGCGCCGTTTGCGCCTGGCCGTGGCCCAGTATGCCGGAGAGGAAATACCCGGTGAAGGTGTCTCCGGCGGCGGTGGTGTCCACGGTCTGAACCGGGTGGGCGGCGCAGGTGAAGCGCTGGCCGTCGCCATTCTGGTACATAGCGCCGTCGCCGCCCAGCGTCAGCACCACGTTCAGGTGAGGATAGCGGGCGCGCAGGGCGTCCAGCATGGCTTCGGGCTGCGCGGCACCGGTCATGGCCTCGCCCTCGGTCTCGTTGACCAGAAGATAGTCCACGCAGGAGATGTCGCAATCCGCGATCTTCTTATCATAGGGCGAGGGGTTGAAGGCCACGGTCATGCCCATTTCCCGGGCGCGGCGAAGGATCAGCGGCACGCAGGAGATCTCGTTCTGCAAAACGATCAGGTCACCCGGCGCAAAGCGGGACAGGGTATGCTCCACATCCTCCGGGGTGATCTCGCCATTGGCGCCGGCCAGGATGATGATGCAGTTCTGGCCCGCCGCGTCCAGCTGAATGATGGCGTGGCCGGTGGCGCCGGCGGTGATCTTCACGCATTCCCGGCGGATACCGCTCTGGTCGAGGGCGTCCAGCAGCATCTGTCCGTCCTGGCCCACGGCTCCGGCGAAGTGCACCTCATTGCCGGCGCGGCGCAGGGCGATGGCCTGGTTGAATCCCTTGCCGCCGCAGAACTGCTCCATCTTGCGGGCGGATACGGTCTGCCCCGGGCGGACGAAATCCTCAAGGGAGTAGGTTTTATCGATGTTCAGGGAACCGAAAACGACCATCTTCATGGCGCTCACCTCGCGGTCATGCTTGGTAAAAGTGGATATCCACGCCCTTCTCGTGCCCGGTGATGCCGCCGGTGAGGACGGCCTCCTCCAGCCAGGCCAGGCGAGGATTATCGGTGCGGATCAGCGGATGGGTGACGCACTGACCGTTTTCGCCCCACACGCCGTTGTTCTCAATGAAAATGCGGGTGGGATTGCCTTCGGCGTCCGTGCCCTCCAGCATATACCTGGCGGACAGGGCGCCGTCCCTTTGGGTATCCACGCCGCCGGGCAGGATACGTCCGTGGAAGAAATCACAATCGCACGTTCCCTCAAAGAGCACCATGCTGACGGCCCCCTTGGGGCTTTGCACGGTATGGGTCTGCGTGAGGATCACGTGAATGGAAAACAATTCCTGCATGGTATGCTCCTTTATGTCGCGCTGCGAACGCGCTGCAGGGTCTCCCGCACGGCGGCCTCGATGGCCTCGGCGGTGGTGATGGCGGGGGCGCCTGCCACGGTGACCTGGCAGCGGCTCATGGGAACGAGGATCTTGTGGGCGCGGCTGCGGCCGATGGCCAAGGCCATTTCGCCGGTGATCTCGCCCAGCATGGCGTCGCACAGGACGATCCCCACCGGGCCGAGGATCAGGTCAGCCTGCGCGGCGCAGACCTTCACGGCATTCTCCCCCGTGGCGCCCTGATCGGCTCCGGCCCGCAGCATGGCGGAGGTTGCCAGGGCGTTGGTGCCAACGGCGGTGATGCGCTGCTCCGGCAGGGCGCGCTTGAGCTGCTCGATCAGCTGCCTGCCCACGCCGCCGCCCTGGGCGTCGATAATAACGATGTTCATGCCTGCAACGCCTCCCTGGCCAGGAGATACGCGCCCATCACGCCGCTGTTCACACCCAGTCCCGGAGGAACGATGTAGTCTTCCAGACCGCGATCCACCTGCTCATGGCAGATGTAGCCGCCCAGCAGCTCCACTGTTTTGCGGCGGATGATGGGGAAGAGGAACATTTGCTGCATCACGCCGCCGCCCAGGATGATCTTCTCGGGCGAGAAGCTCATGATGGCGTTGTGACACATCTGGGCCAGGTAGGTGGTTTCCACGTCCCAGGCGGGATGGTCGGGGGCAAGCTCGGGGGCGGGGGTGTTCCAGCGCTTGCCGATGGCGGGCCCGGAGGCAAGGCCCTCCAGGCAGTGCTTGTGGTAGGGGCAGAAGCCGTCGGGCGTGGGATCGTTGGCTGCAGGGCTCATCAACTGGTGGCCCACCTCCGGGTGAACCAGACCGTGCACCGGCTGACCGCCGATGATCACGCCGCCGCCGATGCCTGTGCCGATGGTGACGTACAGGCAGCTGCCCAGTCCCCTGGCCGCGCCAAGGCGAGCCTCAGCCAGCGCGGCCGCGTTCACGTCGGTATCGATCCCCACGGGGACGTCCAGTGCCTTTTTGAACTCCTGCAGAATGGGGTAGTTCCGCCAGGCCAGCTTGGGCGTGGCGGTGATGGAGCCATAGGCGGGGGACTGCGGGTTCAGGTCCAGCGGGCCAAAGCAGCCGATGCCCAGCGCGTCCACGGGATGGGCGCGGAAGAAATCGATCATGGCGGGCATGGTGATATCCGGCGTTTCGGTGGGGATGGAGCAGCGCTCCAGCATGGTTCCGTTTTCGTCCAGCAGGGAGAGCACCATTTTGGTGCCGCCGGCTTCAAGGGCGCCCAGTCGCATAAGGATTACCTCGCTTTTCTCAGGCCTGAGCCTGATGATGATGGTTGATGCGCTTGCGCATCAGCATACGGGCGGCGAACAGCACCGCCGCGCCCAGCAGGATGAGCACCAGCAGGTGCAGAAGCTGCAGGGGAGTCAACGCTTCCAGGAAGAACAGCCTGCCCAGCAGCAGCACCGCCAGCACAAAGCCGGTGAGCATGGCGGCCCACAGCCCGCCGCGCAGGGGGGTGAAGGGCCAGCACACCGTGGCCAGCATCATCAGGCCGATGCTCCCGGCGGAAAGGGTGGCCAGCGTGGAGGAGACCGCCGCAGGCCAGCCCAGATGCTCGGTCATCATGGAGAGGGCGGCGCACAGCGCCACGGCCGCGGCGCCGGGAACGGCACGGGTCAGCACCGTCTCAAGGAAGCCGCCCCGGATACGCTCCCGGTTGGGCTCCAGCGCCAGGAAGAAGGAGGGCGTGCCGATGGTCAGCGTGCTGATGAGCGTCAGCTGGATGGGCTGGAAGGGATAGGACCCCGGCAGGAACAGGAGCAGCACGCTCAGGGCGAAGGAATACAGCGTCTTCACCAGGAAGAGCGATGCGGCGCGGGTGATATTGTTGATGACCCGGCGGCCCTCGCCCACCACCAGAGGTAGGCAGGCGAAATCATCGGTGAGCAGCGTCAGCTGGGAGGCGTGCTTGGCCGCGTCGGAGCCGCCGGCCATGGCGATGGAGCAATCCGCGGCCTTCAGGGCAGGAATGTCGTTCACACCGTCGCCGGTCATGGCCACGCTGTGCCCGGCGGCCTTCATGGCTTCCACCAGCTGCCGCTTCTGGCTGGGGCTCACCCGGCCAAAGACGGTGTAGCGCTCGCAGGCGTCCTGGATGGCCTCGGGGGTGGCGAGGGTGGAGGCGTCCACCCACCTGTCCCAGCCGGGAAGATCCACCCGTCGGGCGATGGCGGACACCGTCTGCGGATGATCGCCGGAGATGACCTTCACCGTCACGTCCTGCTGCCGGAAGTAGCGCAGGGTATCGGCGGCGTTGGGCCGCAGCGTGTCGGAAAGGAAGATCAGCCCCAGCGGACGGGAAACGGGGGGCGTGTCGGTCTGGGTGACGCGGCCCCGGGCTTCGGCCAGCAGCAGCACACGGCTGCCATTTGCCGACTCCAGCTCCGCCAGACGCATGATGTCGCCGGAATAGGCCTCGCCCAGCACCATGGCGGGAGCGCCCAGGATCAGCGTTGTGCCATCGGCAAAGGAGGCGGCGGATTTCTTCCGTTGAGAGGAGAAGGGCAGCACGGCCAGGGGCTCCTCGCTGCCGGGGGTGGCCCGCTCAGCCAGGGCCTTCAGCGTGCCGGAGGTGAGCTCAAAGCAACCCAGGAAGCGGGAGAGCGCGGCGATGAGACCGGCCTCGTCCCCATCCAGGGGATAGAGCCCGTCCACGGCCATCTCCCCCGTGGTGATGGTGCCGGTCTTGTCCAGACAGAGCACGTCCGCGCGGGCAAGGGTCTCGATGCCGTAAAGCTCCTGCACCAGGGTATCGTGCCGGCCCAGCTTGATTACGCCCACGGCCATGGCCACGCTGGTGAGCAGCACCAGTCCCTCGGGGATCATGCCGATCATGGCCGCCACCGAGGAGGGAACCGCCTGATCCAGTGGATCCCCGGCAAGGAAGTATTGCTTGCAGAAAAGCAGCAGCCCCAGCGGTAGCAGAATGGCGCTGACCAGCTTGAGGAGCTTGTTCAGGTCGGTCATCAGGGCGGATCGGGGGCGCCTGATCTTCCGCGCGGCGCGGGTGAGGCGGTTGGCGTAGCTGTCATCGCCCACGCGCTGCAGCTGGGCCACGAAGCGGCCCTCGGTGATATAGCTGCCGGACATGAGCCAGTCATGGGCCGCCTTCGGCACAGCGTCGCTCTCGCCGGTGAGCAGGGATTCGTTGGCCGCGCCGCTGCCCTCCAGCACGATGGCGTCGGCGCAGACCTGGTCGCCTGCGCGGAGGATCACCCGGTCGCCCAGCACCAGGGCGTCGGGGTGACAGTCCTGCTCGGTGCCGTCGCGGATCACATGGGCGGTGGGAGCGCTGAGAACCTGCAGCTTGCGGATGGTGTGGCGTGCCCGCAGCTCCTGCACGGTGCCGATCAGCGTGTTGGACACCACCACGCCCATGAACAGCATATTGCGGTAGGAGCCCACCGCCAATAGCGCCAGTGCCAGGCAGAGGTTCAGCAGATTGAACAGGGTGAACAGGTTCTCCCGGAGGATCTGCCACAGGGTCTTGCCGTCGTCCGCTTTGGAAGCATTGCTCTGGCCGTTTTCACGCCGGCGGAGGGCTTCCGTGCCGGTCAGCCCCTCGGGAGGCGTGAGCGTGAAGCCCTCGGGTAACCCCTGTGGGATGGTAAGCTCGTCTTGCATGGGGGCCTCCGTCATACGTTCAGTTCAGCATAGAGCTGGGTCAGGCTTTGCAGCACGGGTACGCCGGCGGTGGCCAGAACCGTGTCCATCTGGTGTCCGCCGGAGATGAGCCGGCAGGGGCAGCTAATAGCGGCGGCCACCTCGGCGTCGTGGGTGGTATCGCCGATGAACAGCGCATTGGCAGGATCCACGCCGCTGCGGGCCAGGTATTCCCGGGCCAGCTCCACCTTGCTCACGGCATAGACATTGTTCAGCCCCAGTACCGCGTCGAAGACGCCGTTCAGCCCGGGAAATTGCTTCACCTGCGCCCGCAGCTGATCCTGCTGTGAGGCGGAGATGATCACCTGCGAGAAGCCTGCCGCGTGAAAGCGGCGAAGGGTCTCGGCTACGTCCTTCTTCAGGGGCACCTGGGGGAACGCGGCCACGAAGCCTTCGTTCCATTCCCTGGCGATGATCCGGAAGTCCTCGTCCGTGACGCCCAGGTCACGGTAATATTCGATCACGGGAAAGCGGAACAGCCGGCGGTATTCCTCCGCCGTGGTGGGCGGATAGCCGTGCCGGGCAAAAACCTGGTTGTTGATCCGCACCACGGTGTCCACATCGTCCACCAGCGTGCCGTTCCAGTCCCAGAAGATGGTCATTGGTACAAACCTCCATTCTATCCAACATGATACCTTGCTTGGAGAATGCTGTCAAGAAAAAGGACGTGGCGGGGGCGGCGGAGAATATAACCGGTAACAGATTTCGGAGGTGCCCTATGACTGACTGGCTTTCCCGCATGGTTGCCCTGAGGGAGGCGGACGCGCCCGCCATGTACGCCCTGATGCAGGATATGTTTGCCCATCTTCCCAACCCCCGTTGGTATTACGGTAGCACCCAGCAGGAACTGGCGGAGCAGGCGAAGGCCGGCAACGCCGTGGGAATCTGGGACGGCGCGCGCCTGGTGGCGATGAACATCCTCGTACCCGCGCGGATGGCGCATCACGGCGGCTATGCGGCGCAGATCGGCATGGATGATCCCGACAGCCTGAATTACGAGGACGTAATGGTCTCCAACGATTATCAGCGCCGGGGGATCCAGAGCGCCTTTCTGGCCCGGGCAAGGACGCTGGGCTATAAGACCATCTATGCTACCGTGGACCCGGAGAACGTGCCCAGCCTGAGCTCGTTTGAAAAGGCGGGCTACGTCCGTGTGGCACAGAAGGATATTTATGATGGTCGGCCCAGGGTGTTCATGAGGCTGGATGTCAAGTGACGACAGTGCTCCGCATAGGATAGCGGATCGTTCGCGGAATATATCTTCCGGACAAAGATTGACAGAATACGGGGAAAGTGATACTGTATTGATACCCTAATTGGAAGAAAAATGAAAGGTGGATCAGGTCATGATGAAAAAGTTCTTTTCTGTTTTTGTAGCGCTGGTATTGGCTCTGCTGCCTGTGGTGTCCATGGCGGAAACTGCCGAATATCTCACCTATACCCATCCCGATGGGCAGTATTCTTTCATGTATCCCAGCAACTGGATCGTGCTGAGTGAAGAGAATATTGAGTATATTCTGACTGTTGCCGCCAAGCAGGGAGACGCGCAGCTGGCCCAGATGGCCGAGACCTATGGCCCCACGATCCGGCAGAGCGGTATGGTCATACTGCTCAGCGAGACCGGTATGACCAATGTGAATGTGGCTTTCACTAATGTGGGAATGCGGGCCTCCGACGAGGTGCTGCTGACTCTGGCGCCCGCAATGATGTCGCAGTTGTCTACCGTGGCAGAGAACATCCAGTTTATCGAAGAGGGAACCATCATTGATCTGGGCGATAAGAACGGCATGATGCTGGAGTATGTCTATGAGCTTTCCGGCATTCAGATGCATGGTATTCAGGTGTATGTTTCCGGCGCCGCTGATATGTATACGTTCACCTATACCTGTGTCGATGCCGACGAACTGGAAGCTACCGCCGAGGATTTCGGCTTCATGCTGGGCAGCCTGACTGCGAAATAAAGGCGTGACCGGAGCATAACAATGCCATTGAGGCAAACAACAAAAGAGGCTTACCGCTCGGTAAGCCTCTTTTTTATATGTTATCAGTCGTTGGTGTAGTTATCGAAGTAGCCCTGGATGTACACGATGGGGGTGCCCTTGTCGCCGGAGCCGGAGGTCAGGTCGCACAGGGAGCCGATCAGGTCGGTGAGGCGGCGGGGCGTGGTGCCCTGAGCAGCCATCTTGCCCACCAGGCTGGAGCCGTCCTTCTGCTGGATGGCGCCCTTGATGGCGTCCCGCAGGGCCTCGCCGGAGAGACCGGCAAAGTCGTTATCGGCCAGGTACTTGAGCTTCAGCTCGTTGGGGGTGCCCTCCAGGCCGGCGGTGTAGGCGGGGGAGACCACCGGGTCGGCCAACTCCCAGATCTTGCCCACGGGATCCTTGAAGGCGCCGTCGCCGTAGACCATCACCTCGATGTGCTTGCCGGTGACTTCCAGCAGGCGGGCCTGGATGTCCTCCACCAGATCCTGGCACTCGCGGGGGAAGAGCTTCACGGTGTCCTCGGTGGACTTGTTGGAGCCCAGCAGGCCGTAGCGGGCGTTGTAGCCGCTGCCACCAATGGACTCGGTCATGATCTCGTCCAGGCCGAAGACGCGCTCGGCGCCGGCGGACTTCAGCAGGCGCTTGGTGCGCTCACGGGTGTGGATGTCGCAGTTGATGACGTTCTTGGTGTAATCCAGGATGGCGCGGCAGTCGTTGGCGAAAATGATCTCCACCTCGGCGCCGCAGTTGCGGATCAGCTCGGAATAATATTCGACATAATCAACGCCGGTGAAGGGGTGCTTGATGTAGCCGAACATGCTGCGGTACTGCTCCTCGGAGAGCACATCGCGGTAGGGATCCACATTGTTCTTGTCCATCAGATCCCAATCGATGAGGTGGTTGCCCACTTCGTCGGAGGGGTAGGACAGCATCAGCACGACCTTCTTGCAGCCCTTGGCGATGCCGCGCAGGCAGATGGCAAAGCGGTTGCGGCTCAGGATGGGGAAGATCACGCCCACTGTGTCGCCGCCCAGCTTGGCGCGCACGTCCTCAGCAATGTTCTCCACGCTGGCGTAGTTGCCCTGAGAACGGGCCACGATGGCCTCGGTCATGGCGACGACGTCGCGGTCGCGGGGGACGATGCTGCCCTCGGCCATGGCGGCCTGGATGGATTCTACCACGATCCTGGCCAGATCATCGCCCTCACGGATGATGGGCGCGCGAACGCCCATGGAGACAGTACCAATCATACGGCTCATAAAAACACTCCTCATTTCTGCAAAAAGAGTCGCCGAAGAAATTCTGGTCTTTTTACTGCAATATTATACAGCAAGTTTTCACTTTGGCAAACATATTTTTGTATTTTATAGGACTTTTTTTTGAAAGAAGGAACGTTTGCTGAAAGCTTCCGGCCGAAATACCCTCCGGCAGGTGCGATTTAGCAAACATTTTTCACATATGCGCCATTGTTTATTCGTGTTTGCGGCGTTATACTTAACCGTAATGTTTTTTACTTCACCCGACACAGAATGGAGAGGATTCAACCATGGAAAATCTCAATCTGATCTATACCGGCAAGACCAAGAATGTGTATGCCCTGGAGAACGGCAACTGCCTGCTGAAGTTCAAGGATGACTGCACCGGCAAGGACGGCGTGTTCGATCCCGGCGAGAACTCCGTGGGCCTGACCATCGAAGGCGTGGGCGACGTGAACCTGCGTATGTCCATCTACTTCTTCGAGAAGATCAACGCCGCCGGCATCTACACCCATTATGTCAACGCCGACCTGAGCAACACCACCATGGAAGTGCTCAAGGCCAAGCCCTTCGGCCACGGCCTGGAGGTCATCTGCCGCCACAAGGCTGTGGGCAGCTTCATCCGCCGCTACGGCGCTTATATCGAGTCCGGCGCCGACCTGCCCGCCTACGTCGAAATGACCTTCAAGGATGACGAGAAGGGCGATCCCCTGGTCACCAAGGACGCTCTTGCCGCCCTGGGCGTCATGACCGAGGAGCAGTACGACACCATCAAGGACATGACCCAGAAGATCACCCAGATCGTCGCCGACGACCTGAAGGAGAAGGGCCTGATCCTCTACGACATCAAGTTCGAGTATGGCTACGACGCTGATGGCAAGGTGATGCTCATCGACGAGATCGCCTCCGGCAATATGCGCGTTTACAAGGACGGCGAGTACATCGATCCCATGACCCTGTCCAAGCTGTTCTTCGCCTGATCCGCAAAAAAGTGAAGCAAAAAACGGACGGCCTTTAAGGTCGTCCGTTTTCAGTTAATGATGTATGCCGTCAGGCACGCGCCTTTTTGCGAAGGAGCAGAAGGCCCGTCATGCTCATAACGCCCAGACCCAGCCAGAAAAGAGGAAGGGTGGGATCGCCTGTCTGGGGCAGCGAGGCGTCCGGCGTCCACTTGGCGCAGAAATCAACGCTGGCGTAAGATAGCTCGAAGACGTCGCCATCATACAGCTCCAGCAGGTATTCAGTGCCGGAGGGGGCGTAGTACCAGCCCTGGAAAATATAGCCGTCCCTTGTGGGATCCTCCGGCAGCATGGCGGAGGTCATGATCCCGTCCGGACATTCAACGATGCAGGAGGACGTCCCATCGCCGAAGGAACCGCCGGCGGCGTCGAAGTTTGCGCAGGCAGTAGCGGAATACTTGGCGAAGAGCCTGGTGGTATGGGTGAAGGTGTGGTTTTCCGGATCGGCGATCAGCGTATCGTCGCTGGTGTACCATCCCGTGAAGAAGAAGTCCTCAAGCGCCGAAACAGGCGCGGAGGATGGCAGCTTGCCATTGCTCAGGGTGACAACGATCGGAACCTGGCCGATCTCCGCGAAGGAGCCCTCAGCAGGATCAAAGATGACCAGGGGCGTGCCCGCATTGATCACGACCTTGACCACATTGGAGGAAACAGTATCCACCATCCGACTGTTGATATCGTATCCGGACACTTCGCATACGAAGTAGTACGTTCCGGGAGCCAGCTCCTCACAGACGCGGTACGCATGCTCTCCGTTGTTTCCGCCGGGAGCGGGCTGCCGGTTGGCGCCGTCCTTGTCACAGCTGAACCATTCATAAACGAAGGAGGTGGATACGCTCTCGGGATGAGATTCGTAATGTGCGATCAGCTCGTTGTTTTCGAGCTGCATTTGTCCCTCCGTGATCTCCAGCAGCGCAGGCTCCGCCACAACGCTGAAGTCGTTCTCCGCCATGGCGGCTGCGGGAAGCATGCCCAGCGCCAAAGCTGCGCAAAGCAGCAGGGCTGTAAACACCATTGCACGCGCGGTACGCATCATAACCCCTCCTTGCATGTGTCCTCTGCGATGAAAAACAAGCGTTTTCAATTAACATTATATACTTTTTTTTCACTGAACGCAATGCACAGTTTCCGTTGTGGCATAAACGTCTGATATGTGTTTGCGGGATAGTCGGCCCCTGTTTTCTGCGGTACAATGTTTGCGAAAGGAGAGAATGCCATGAAATACGAGAACGCGCGGGATCTTCTGCCGGAGCCGCTTTTGCGCCAGGTGCAGAAGTATATCTCAGGCAAGCTGGTATATGTTCCCGCCCGGGAGCGCAAGCGCGCGTGGGGCGCTGCCAGCGGTTACCGGGAATATCTGCGGGAGCGCAACCGGGAGATCCGCGCCCGGTTTGCCGTGGGAGATCCCATTGAGCAGCTGGCGGACAAATATCATCTCTCCTGCGAGTCTATCAAGCGGATCGTGTATTGCAGAAAGGAGACGATGAAGATGGAATATCAGGGAACGCTGTCCTCGGCCCAGGAATGGGCGCGGCAGGGCGGACTGGAGGATTGGGTGCATGCCTATCTGCTTTCCGATGGGCACAACAAACCTTTCTCCGACGGGCTGAAAATCGTGGACAGGATCTTCCTGGGGCCCATTGCGATGCCCCTCGACCTGTTCCACCGGTGTACCGGCCCTGTGGAGGAGGGACTGAAGTATCAGATCCATCCCGAGGTGTGGGAGCGCGGTGTTCGGCAGATGATGGAAGCCATTCCCCAGCAGCCGGATCTGCCTCCGCTGATCGCGCACTACCTGATCCCGGAAGGGAAAACCCTGGGCGAGTTTGAGCTCAACGATGGCAACCACCGCTGGGAGGCCTACAAACGCCTGGGCATCAGGGAAGCCCACGTGATCGTGTGGATCACCGACAGGGAGGAATACGAACAGTTCATGCAGCGCTACGGCGAATACGTCAAATAAAAGAGAGAGGCAGAACGCCTCTCTTTTTTTATACAGCAGCCGGAGCGGGAAGGTTCAGCAGCGCGATGGAAACCAGGATCACACCCATGCCGATGAGCTGGCGGCAGGAAAGCCTTTCCCGGAAAAATGCCAGCCCGGCCAGGCTGACCACCACGATGGTGGCTACGCTGTAGGTGGGGTAGGCCAGCACGGCGGGCACGCTGTTCAGCGCGAGCAGCAGAAAGCGCGCGGAGAAGTAATTCGGCACAGCGATGGCCACACCGCACAGCACGTCGGTCCGGGTGATCCGCTGGCGTTTATACAGTGTCAGCGCGACGCTCAGGATCAGCGCGACGCAGAAAATATACAGAAGGTAGTGGCTCTCCCACTTCGGAATGCCCCATTGATCGTAGATTTTGGAGAGTGAGTCGGTCAGGCCGCCGCTGAGCAGCAGGATCATCAGGCCCAGGCCGCTTTTTGCTTTGCTGCCGCCCTTGCCCAGGTTGATGATCAGGATCGCCGCCACCGCCAGCGCCAACCCGACAAACTGAACGGGACGGGGCGTTTCGCCAAAGAGGGTGATGGCCATCACCGTAGGCACGAGGACGCCCAGCTTCATGAAGGTGGAGGAAAGCACTACGCCGTTGACGCGAACGTTCCATTGCAGCAAAAGAAAGCTGACCAGGAACATTACGCCGCCCACAGCGCCCAGGCCCAGGGCCACGCCGGCCCCCTCACCGGCGGCGATCAGTCCGCCCTTGGTGAAAAGGGCTGCCAGCAGCGTGCATACCGCATAATTAACCGCCAGCATGGTGATGCGGTTGGGGGCTTTGTCCTCGCCGAAGCGCATAGTCAGCGACACCAGCGCGCTGGAGAGTATGGCCAGAAGCAGATAGAGCATATTGTGCACATCCTTTCGTGCTGTCAGGGGCCGCCGGATGGATGGCAGATCCGGATCGGCAGATGAACGCGCATCCATTAGCACAGTTTATTATATGGGAGTTTATCATCTTTTTCAACAGGCGGAAGGGTAGATTCTGCGATCATCCGGGAGAGAAGCACCTGGATGGGCTGTTGACCTGTGCGCGGGCACCCCGGTCTGATGAAAGGCAAGATGAATATAGGGGCGGCGGTGGCAGGCCATAGCAAAACAACCACGACGATGAACCGCTATGCCCATGCCCGCAGGGATGCAGCAAAAAGGGCATCAATGCCGTGGATGATGCCTACCTTTTGTGATAAAATTTGTGATACTCCATTTTCAACAACATATTATAGAAGGGGAAATCCCCAAAACACCCGTTTTGTGATACATTTTGTGATAAAACGGCACGAAAAAAGCCGCGAGGTCATCAAAATGACGGCGGCGGGGTGTAAAAGATGCATATTTGACCCATGAAATAACAAAAGACCAGTCATTTCTGACTGGTCAATTGGAGCTGATGACCGGATTTGAACCGGTGACCTCATCCTTACCAAGGATGCGCTCTACCTACTGAGCTACATCAGCATGCCGCTTTCGGCAACGTTGATACTATATCATAACTCCGGAAGAAATGCAAGAGGTAATTTTTCTTTTTTTCGATTTTCTTTTCGATTCCCTTTCTGCTTGACAAAATGTGCCTGTATATGATAGATTACTGGCGGTTAGAATATCCTAACTGAAGGCGCGGATCATACCGCGCTTGATAAAACACTATTGGTTAGAAATGGCTAACGTGGAGGTGGCTGTATGTCGGAGGAACTGCTGGTGCGGCATTGCGCGCCGACGCTGGCCAGCTTGAAGACGGGCAATATGTTCACCTGCCGCTTTTCTTCAGCGGAGGAACTGCGCGAAAGTGTGCGGAGCATGAACCGCCGCCTGGCGGGGAAGGGATTGCGGGTGCTGCCCCTGCGGTATCGCGAGGGGATCGGGCTGGTGTACGTCTATCGGCCGGGGAGGCTGGACGCCGATCTCGCTGACGCCGCTGCCTGCCAGCTGCTGGCGGAGCGGGGTTATCCCTGCGGCAACGCCAACCTGTGCGTGAAGAGGCTGTGCTGCCGCCTGGCGCAGGATGCGGATTTTCCCCATGAGATCGGTTTGTTCCTGGGCTATCCGCCGCAGGATGTGGCGGGTTTCATCCACAGGAAGGCGGAGGCCAAGCTCTCCGGCTGCTGGAAGGTTTATGGCGATGTGGAGGCGGCACGGCGCACCTTTGCCCAGTATAAGAAGTGCACGGATATATATGTGCGCCAGCATGCCGGCGGCCGGGCGCTGGAGCGGCTGGCAGTACCCATGTGAGGCTGGACGATGCTCCCTTTCCTGTGCTATAATCAAAGAAACCGCTGGAAAGGAGTTGTGGCTGTGCCAAAGAATGATAACGCGCATTCCCTGCGCATGACGGCTGCGATCCGGGAAGTGATGGGTGAGTCGGCCGCCGCAGACTTTGAGGTGCGGTTTGCGCTTTCCAAGGCCGCCGGTATCGAAAAGAAATTTCAGTGGGCTCAGGCTGCCTGCCAGGATCTGACTGCCCGCTTTGACACGGATACTCTGCTGCGGCTGCGGGAAAAGTGCATCTGCAATGACGGCGCGTCTACGGCAAAGCTGCTGACGAAGTATCGCAATGAGGCTGGAAGCCTGCAGGGGATGGTGGACCTGTTCAACAGCCGTGAGACCTTTGCGTGGCTGGAATATATTTCTGAGAGGGAGCTGATCTTCTGCTATCCACAGTGCTATTGCGGCTGCGTGAAGCGGGTGGAGGGGCGGCTGCCGGAGGCATGGTGCTATTGCACCGTGGGATATGCGAAAAAGCTGTTTGGGCAGCTGCTGGGCGTGCCGGTGCGGGCACAGCTGCTGGAGTCCCTCAAAACCGGCGGGAAAAGATGCGCGGTGCGCGTGATGTGGTAAAAACAGGCCCGGAAGCAACTTGCTTCCGGGCCTTTGCTTATTCATGCAGCCAGTCGCGGCCGGTGGGGATGAGCGCTTCTTTCTCGTCCATCCAGTAGGTGGCGAGGGTGGGCGCGTCGGCAGGGATGTCGAAGCGGCTGGATGGCACGCACAGGCCGATGGGCTGGCGGGTGAGGATCATTTCCACCCAATCATGGATGGAGGTCAGCTTCCTTTCCAGCGCCACGCCGGTGACACTCTCGGGGTGGGCCAGGGCGCTGCCGGCATGGTGGTTATCGGAACCGGAGGTCATCACGAAGCCGTACTCCTTGCCGTAGCGCAGGGCGGCGGCGTCGTTGTAGGCGTTGTTGCCGGCGTTGGAGACCTCGATGCCGTCGCAGAACTGCCTGCCCAGGCGGATGGCGGCAATGTAGCCCCTGTTGCGGAAGGGGTGGGCCTGAATAACGCAGCCGCCGTATTTGTGCACTTCGTCAAACTGCTGTTGGCGGGTCCAGTGCTCCATTTCGGGGTGGGCAAGGAGCCACGCCTTGTCCAGGCCGTAGACCAGGTACTCGTCGCTGTCGAAGTTCTGCTCCCAAGCGAAGAACACATCCAGGCCGATGCGCTGCCCTTCGGCCAGGGCGTCCTCATAGCCGGAGCAGAACATATTCACCCGCTGCTCCCAGGGCAGGTCGCGGGGCACGGCGGTGTTGCCGCGGAAAAAGTGATCCGTGATGATGATGCCGGTGTAGCCCAGCGCCTTGTAGGCCCGGGCGTGCTCGGCGCCGGTGGAGGAGGCGCAGGCGCTTCCCTGGCAGGTGTGCATATGGGTCTCGTACAAAAAGGCCATAACTGCTCCTTATTTAAGAAAGGTTTTGTAGTCTTCCAGGTTGCGCCGCAGCAGGGCGGGGGTGTCCAGCCCGTAGGGGCAGCGGGATTTGCAGGCGTTGCAGCCGATGCAGTTTTCGATCTTCATCATTTTGGCCTGTCCCTCGGCGCTCAGATGGCCGGCGGTGGGGGACCGGCGCAGCAGCAGGGACATACGGGCGCAGTTCTGGATGTCGATGCCGGCAGGGCAGGGCTGGCAGTATCCGCAGCCGCGGCAGAATTCGCCCACCAGCTCGGTTCGCTCCCGGGCCACGTAGGCCTGCATTTCTTCGGTGTAGGCGGGGGGATTTTCCTGATGGGAAAGGAACTCGTCCAGCTCGTTTTCCCGCTGGATGCCCCAGATGGGCGCCACGGGGTATTGGGCCAGGTAGGCATAGGCCACGTCGCTGCGGGTGATGAGGCCGCCCGCCAGCGCCTTCATGCAGATGAAGCCCACGTCCTTTTCCTCGCACAGGCGCACCAGGGCGACTTCCTTCTCGTCCGCCAGGTAGGAGAAGGGGAACTGCAGTGTGTCGTACAGGCCGGATTCCACGCACTCGATGGCCAGGGCGATGCGGTGGTTGGTGAAGCCGATGTGCCGGATCATGCCTTTCGCCTTGGCCTCCAGCATGGCCTCGTACAGGCCGGTGCCGTCGCCGGGGCGGGGGAGGAAATCCGGATTGTGGAACTGGTAGATGTCGATGTAATCGGTCTTCAGCAGGGCAAGGCTCTGGCGCAGGTTGCTCCAGAAGCCATCCACCGTGAACTGATGCGTTTTGGTGGAGATGACGATGTTCTCCCGCACGTCCGCGAGGGCGAGGCCCAGCTTTTCCTCGCTGTCGGTATAGGCGCGGGCGGTATCGAAGTAGTTGATGCCGCTTTCGTAGGCGCGGCGCAGGAGCTTCACGGCGTCCTGCGTGCCCACGCGCTGCACCGGCAGAGCGCCGAAGCCATTCTTGTTCACGACCAGACCAGTACGGCCAAGACGGATGGTATCCATAGGCGAATACATCCTTTCAATAAAGTTTTTTTCCATTATAGCACATTTTGTCCTGATATGGTATACTGTTGCAAAACATCCGTAAAAAGGAGAACCGGATATGTACAAAAAGATCCTTTCCGTACTGCTGCTTCTGAGCATGCTGCTGTGCGCCGCCTGCGCGCATGGCGAGGATGTGGTCATCCCTAAGATCACTACCATTTATCAGCAGGAGATCCCGGATAACGAGGCTATGACCTTTGTCAAAAACATGGGGATCGGCTGGAATCTGGGCAATACCTTCGACGCCATCAACGATTACAACAAGGGCGACGACCTGAAGATCGAAAGCTCCTGGGTGGGCGTGAAGACCACCGAGGATATGATCGACGCCGTGCATAAGGCTGGCTTCAACACCCTGCGCCTGCCGGTGAGCTGGCACAACCATGTGGAAGCTGATTTCAACATCAACACTCCCTGGCTGGATCGTGTGCAGGAAGTGGTGGATTGGGCTGTTGAACGCGATATGTATGTGATCCTCAATACCCATCACGACGTGTATCCCGAGTACTATTTCCCCACTGAGGAGCATTACGCCACGGCGGAGAAGTACATCACCGCCATCTGGTCGCAGCTGGCGGAGCGCTTCAAGGATTATGACCATCACCTGATCTTTGAATCCATGAATGAGCCCCGGCCCGCGGGTACCAGCCAGGAGTGGTGGTTCAACCAGGAGGATCCCTATTGTGTGGAGGTGGCCGGCTGCATCAACCGGCTGAACCAGGCCTTCGTGAACACCGTGCGCGCCAGCGGCAGCCAGAATGCCGACCGCTACCTCATGGTGCCGGCCTACTGCGCTAACCCCGACGCCGCCTGCAACACGACCTATTTCCACCTGCCCACGGACACGGCGGATAACCGCATCATCGTGTCCGCCCATGCCTATACCCCGTATAGCTTCGCGCTGGAAATGCCCGGCACCAGCTCCTTTAATCCCGTGACCAACGCTGGCCAGCTGACGGAGATCATCCGCTTTGTATCCAGCCTGCATAAGACTTACGTGACCAATGGCATTCCGGTGGTCATCGGCGAATACGGCGCTATGGAGAAAAACGGCAACCTGCAGGACCGTGTCAACTTCTATGCCTATTATGTGGCTACGGCCAGCTCGCGCAATATTCCCTGTGTGGTGTGGGACAACCACGTCTTCAAGGGCAACGGCGAGCGCTTCGGCCTGCTGGATCGCAAAACCCTGACCTGGCCCAACGAGATCCTGATCCAGACCATGATGCAGTATGCCGGCTATGACAAGCTGCCGGCGAAGAAGTAATTCCCAGCAAAAAGATGCGAGGTTGATCGGTCATGAAAAAGCTTACGTTGAACGGTCAGTGGAAAATGCGGGAGGCCGGCACGGCCACCTGGCACGAGGCCATCGTGCCCGGCTCTGTCTATGCCGACCTGATGCGGGATGGCTCCATGCCGGATCCCTTCTGGCGGGAGAACGAGCGCGAGGCCTTTGAGCTGCTGCGCAAGGAGTATGAATACTGCCGCAGCTTCACCCTCACGGGGGAGGATCTGGCCCATGGCCGCGTCCTCCTGCACTGCGATGGTCTGGACACCCTGGGCCATGTGACGGTGAACGGCGTGAGGGTGGCGGATGTGGACAATATGCACGTCACCTGGGAGTGGGATGTGAAGCCCCTGCTCCGGGAAGGCGAGAACCACATCAGCGTGTATTTCGATTCCCCCATCGAGTTCGCGCTGGCCGCCTATGAGCAGAGCCCCGGCTGGGAATCCAGCGACGCGACGCCCGGATTCTCCCATGTGCGCAAGGCTCACTGCATGTATGGCTGGGATTGGGGCCCCCGCCTGCCCGACGCGGGTATCTGGCGTAATATCGAACTTCAGCTGGTGGATGAGCCCCGCGTCCTGAGCGTGCTGGTTTTGCAGCAGCATGAGGAAAACCGCGTGACCCTGAGCTTCCGGCCTGAGGTGGAAGGCAGCGCGCCGGTGCAGATCACCGTCACGGCGCCCGACGGTAAGACCTGGGAGAGCGACGGCGGGGACATCGTCATCGATGACCCTCAGCTGTGGTGGCCCGCCGGCTACGGCCAGCAGCCCCTGTACACCGTGAAGGCCGAGGTCCCCGGCAGCTGCTGGGAGCGCCGCATCGGCCTGCGCACACTGACCATCAGCCGTGAGAAGGATCAGTGGGGCGAGGAATTCTGCCATGTGATCAACGGCGTGAAGATCTTCGCCATGGGCGCGGACTACATCCCCGAGGACAATATCCTCAGCAGGGTCAATCCGGAACGTACCCGCCGCCTGCTGGAGGACGCAAAGCTGGTGAACATGAACACCATCCGCATCTGGGGCGGCGGCTATTACCCTGACGATTTCTTTTTCGATATCTGCGATGAGCTGGGTCTGCTGGTCTGGATGGATCTGATGTACGCCTGCGCCTTCTACGACCTGAAGCCTACCTTTGAGAAGACCATCCGTGTGGAGACGGAGCAGAATGTGAAGCGCCTGCGCCATCACGCCTCTCTGGCGCTGATCTGCGGCAATAACGAGGACGAGAGCTTCGCCATCCGGGCGCTGCAGAGCCTGCTGAACGGCCAGAAGGGCGATTTCGAGCCCAAGCGTGCCAAGCACTTCGCGGATTACATCAAGATGTATTCCTACATCCTGCCCGCCATCGTGAAGGAGCACGCCCCCCAGACCTACTGGTGGCCGTCATCGCCTTCCTCCGGCGGCGATTTCGATGATCCCAGCGCCGAGAACCGCGGCGACGCCCATTATTGGGATGTATGGCACGGCGAGAAGCCCTTTACCGATTACCGCAAGTATCACTTCCGTTATGTGTCGGAATTCGGCTTCCAGTCCTTCCCCGGACTGAAGACGGTGGAAAGCTTCACCCTGCCGGAGGATCGCAATATCTTCTCCCGCATCATGGAGCGCCACCAGCGCAATGCCGCCGCCAACGGCAAGATCCTGGCCTACCTGAGCCAGACCTACAAGTATCCCACCAATTTCGATGACCTGCTCTATGCCTCGCAGCTCCTGCAGGCCGACGCCATCCGCTACGGCGTGGAGCACTGGCGCCGCAACCGCGGCCGCTGCATGGGCGCCATCATCTGGCAGCTGAACGACTGCTGGCCCGTGGCCTCCTGGGCGTCCATCGATTACTATGGCCGCTGGAAGGCCATGCACTACGGCGCCAAGCGGTTCTTTGCCCCGGTGCTGATCTCCATCGAGGAGACCGGCGAGCTTACCGAGAACCCCAAGATCAACGAGTTCCATCCCGCGCCCATCGATTGCAGCGCCCGTCTGAACGTTTCCAACGAGACGATGCAGTCCGTCTCCGGCACGGTATACTGGGCCCTGCGGGACAATACCGGCGCTGTGGTGGAGCAGGGCAGCCGTGAGCTGACCGTTCCCGCCCTGAGCACTGCCTGGCTGGACAAGATCGATTACACCGGCCGCTGCGATCTGACGAAGCACTATTTCACCTGCTCCTTCGTAGCAGACGGCGTGACGGTCTCCGAGAACACGGCGCTGCTGTGCGCGCCCAAGCACTATCAGTGGCTGGATCCGCAGCTTTCCTGCCACTGGGAGGGCGACGAACTGGTGATTTCCGCCAAGGCCTACGCCAAGCACGTGTGCGTGGAGAGCAGCGATCCGGATGTGCTGTTCAGCGATAATTTCTTCGACATGAATGCCGGGGAGAAGCGCATCAGGGTACTTCGCGGCAAGGCGGAGAATCTGCGCCTGCGCAGCGTGTACGATCTGAAATAAGGCAAATAAAGAAGGCTCCCTGGCGGGAGGATTCTTAAGGAACAATTTATCCAACAATCAACAAAGGAGCATTCGGCGTTCGGATGCTCCTTTGCTTATGTGGGTGTACAAACGCAATGCACCGAAACGGTGCGTATAATTGCGCCCTCACCAAACAATGGGAAGTGTTTTTTGGCTGCTCGACAATGAATTTACCTCTCAAATGATTTGAAATATCTGCCTTCACCTTGATAATACGGTGGTTCTAAGATTAGTCCGTTCTTAATAAGAAGTTCATTTACTTCACCAAAAATCAAGTGATAGATTTCATTAGCAATATCTTTGACCTTAACTTCGTGGGCAATTGCTGAAAGTCTGTACTCATTCTGCATTGCGACCAACGCATTGTTGATATGTTCCTTAACTATTCCCAAAACAAACTCATATAACTTATTAGCGATATCATGTGAATGTGAATTATAAATTGGTACAATAATCTTTCCGTTTTGGAAGTAATCAAAATACTCGTATATCGCCATATATGCAGAATCAACTTTGCATCCGTCTGCCAATCTGTTGAAATTCTCTATTAAATCTTCTGTTGGACGACAGATATATGTCCTTTCTTGTTCCGACAAAAGGTTTAACTCATTTTGTCGTTTGTACCGATACAAATCTTTTCGACTACCATTACTATCGCCAAAAGACACGAAACCCTTTCCGTTTATAGTCAATCGATTATAGGAACATAGGAGCAAATCGCTGTATTCATTCAAGGTACCTGTATCCTCATATAAAATCACTAAATAATCCAACCCTGAACCATGAATACATGAGGTTGTTACCAATTCACTATTCTCTAAATAGTCAAACATTAAGCCATCAAAAATGTATCCACACAAGATATGATACAAATTTCTTTCAGCAGGATAGTTATTGTCAATACACATAGCAATACTGAGAATCTGCTCCTTGTGGGCAAGCAGCTCGTCGGCAATACTATTTGCTACTCGTTTGCTCAGTTCCTTTAAAACTTTCGCATCTTTTTCTACGAAAAAAGGTACGCTCATCGCAAGCTTTCCATTTTTCTGCTGAAGAACCTCAACATACAATAATGACCTTACCAACTCATTATCGTCGAAATCATCTATTGTAAGTGAATATGGTCTGTTCACTATGACTTTCTCTAAAATCGAGTCTACACCATCCAACGATAAAACATATCTTGGATTCTTCATATCGAAAGGAGTATCGATTGAAAAGTTCTCGAAGAAATATTTGTTGAATTTCATTTCGCTCATCCTGTTCAACTGTTAGTCAACTTCAAGTTTATCGCATTCATTCTATCACGCAGAACAAGAAACAGCAAGCCTTGGCGGGCTTGCTGTTTCGGTATTTCTTTGGTGCAAAGTGAAGGATAACTCTTTCCTTTCCATCCCTTTTCCTGCGTAAGGGAGCCTTTTTGTTATGCCTTACCTTCCTCTGATGTTCTGGCGGTACTCCTTGGGGGTTTTGCCGATGAACTTCTTGAAGGTCTTGGTGAAGTAATTCACATCCGGGATGCCGCAGTACTGGGCGATGGTCTGCACCTGCATATCCGTGGCGTTGAGCAGGAAGATGCCGTGCTCCACGCGTTGGCGGTTCACATAGTCGGTCAGGGTCATGCCGGTCTCCCGCTTGAACAGGGTGGAGAGGTAGCTGGGGTTCACGTTGAGGAAATCCGCATGGGCCTTCAGGCTCAGGTCGGCGGTGAGATCGGCGTCGATGCGGAGGATCACGTGCTGCACCAGCTGGGAGTAGTTCTTCATGGAATGATTCTTCACCAGCAGGCAGTATTTATGTACCATGGTGCTGAAAAGCTTCAGCGCGTCGGCAGGGGAGCGGAGCTGCTCCAGGCGGCGGGCCATGGTGGAGGATAGCTGGTCGATGTGCAGGGGATGCACAGAGCCCTCCTCGGCGGCCTTGCGCAGCAGCACGTTAAGGATGATGCCGTAGTTCTTCACATTACGCAGGTTATCCAGCGTGCGCTGCTCCATCACGTGCTCATTGGCGCGGGAGATCATCATCTGCGCCTGGTGGGTATGCCCGTGGGACACGGCGTACATGAGCCGGTTTTCTGCCTCGTAGCGGGCTTCCATCAGCTTCAGGTCGGCGGCGTCCATGATCTTGTTCAGGTAGGAGGGATCATCGTTGCGGCTGATCTCGGCCAGGCTGGAGTTTTCAATGTATTCTGTTTCAAACTCGCAGTCCTCGCCCCAAAGCGTCTCGGCCAGGGTGTTCACCAGGCCAAGCATCATGCTGTCGTTGGCAATGATGACCGGCAGGGATTGGTAGTAGTGCGTCAAAAGCGGCAGCGTGCCGGAGGGCAGATGGTGCTTGTCCATCAGCTGCAGGAGTGCCTGATCGCTGATCTCCTGCGTCAGGTAGGGGCCGATGAGCAGGATTTCATCGCTGTTGGGGATGAGCAGCGTATTATAATGGCACAGCAGCGCGTCGTCGATGGCGTATACGGTGCGGTGCTGCATTTGGGAAAAGAAATCGTTTTTCAGGTCGATCAGGTGGATGTTTTCCCGCAGGCCAAGGTCGATCTGCGGCGGCTCGCTACGGGGAAAGCGAAGCGTCTGAACGCCGTATTTTTTCATCAGCCGGAACAGAAAGCTGATCTCTGCATCAAAGGGCATGCTGTACCTCCTCTCCGGAAAGAATGGTTGCTATAGTTTTTCGACGCAAAAAACGCGAAAACCTTCTTATTTTTCTCCGCAACCGTATTATTTTTGTGGCAAATATAGGCGGTAGAAAAAACTTACGAATAGTCACAAAAATCATCATAACCATTCCGGAAACGCGCCGCTAAAATAGAATCAACTAAACCTGACGATTTTTGTCGGGGGACAGGTGAACCCAAATGATTTCCTGATGAAAGGAATGGTAAACCATGGCTGAAACCAAGCAGGTGCGTAAGTTCGGCATGCGCGATAAGATCGCTTACGCTGCCGGTGACTTTGGCTGCAACATGAGCTTTGCGCTGAAGGGTACCGTTCAGACCTTCTGGCTCGTTTTCATGATGATGGAAACCGGCCTGCTGTCCGCTTTGCTGCTGCTCGTGCAGATCTGGGATGCTGTCAACGATCCGCTGATCGGCTCCATGATCGACGCTGATACCCGTAAGTACAAGATGGGCAAGTTCAAGACCTACATCTTCGTGGGTGCTTGCGGCCTGCTGGTGGCTGGCGCCGCCGTGTTCCTGCCCTTCCCGAACGCTCCCGTTGTGGTGAAGGCGATGCTGTTCATCCTGGGCTACATCATCTGGGATGCTTGCTACACCGTGGCCAATGTGCCTTACGGCTCCATGCTGTCCCTGGTGACCGAGGATTCCGGCGAGCGTGCCCAGCTGTCCACCTGGCGCTCTGTGGGCTCCATGGTTGGCGGCATGATCCCCGGCATCATCCTGCCCCTGCTGATCTGGAAGAAGGAGTTCAACGAAGACGGCACGCCTCTGCTGAATGAGCAGACCGGCGTCCAGGTTGAGACTCTGCTGGGTGAGCGCGTGTTCTGGGTCGCTCTGCTCATGGGCGTGCTGGGCTTCATTGCCTTTATGTTCATGATCAAGGCTATCACCATTCGTGTGGATGAGAACTCCGTCAAGACGAACGAAGCCGGCGAGAAGTTCAACGTGCTCTCCGCGTTTGGCAACTTTATGAAGAACCGTCCCGCTGTGGGCGCCACCATTGCCGCCATGGGTATGTTCCTTGGCATGCAGTCTGCCACCACTGCGAATACCATCATGTTCGCTACCTACTTTGGCATGGCCTCCCTGTCCGGCATCGTGCAGATGATTGGCTTCCTGCCCATGTTCCTGTTCATGCCCTTCATCAAGAAGATCGTGAACAAGTTCGGCAAGAAGGAAGCTTCTGTGGCTGGCACGATCGTATCCCTGGCGGGTGGCCTGATCATGCTGGTGTTCCCCATGATCGCCAACAAGATGGTTGCCCTGATCGTCTACATGATCGGTCTGGTGGTCTTCGGTCTGGGCATGGGCGTTTACACCTGCGTATCCTGGGCTCTGATGGCTGACGCTATCGACTACAACGAGTGGAAGACCGGCAAGCGCGAGGAAGGCACCGTGTATTCCCTGCACTCCTTCTTCCGTAAGCTGGCTCAGGGTGTTGGCCCCTCCATCGTGCTGCTGATTATGGGCGCGCTGGGCTATGTGTCCGACCTGGGCACCGCCGGCCAGTCTGCAGCTACTTCTTACAATATGTGCTGGCTGGTTGCTGGCCTGTATCTGTTCAGCGCTGTGCTGCAGTTCGTTGGCATTGCTGTTGTCTACAATCTGGACAAGAAGACCATGATGACCATGAACGCCGAGCTGAAGGCCCGTCACGAAGGTCAGAACTGATTCCCCTGAATGATTACACGAGAAGGTGTTCCCAAGGCGGGGGCGCCTTCTCGGTCTTTCAACAAAGAAAGGATGATACAAAATGCGCCAGATCCTGAATCTGAACCGCAAATGGGCCTTCTCCAAGGAGGCCCGGCTGAACCCCGCGCAGGTGCCTCAGCTGCCTTATTGGGTCAACCTGCCTCACTCCTGGAACGACATCGATGGCCAGGACGGCGCCGGCGATTTCTATCGCGGCACCTGCTGGTACGTCAAGGAGCTCGACCGCGAGGAGATCCCCGCTGCCCAGAAGTACTTCCTGGAGATCCGCGGCGCCAACTCCTCTGCCGATGTGTATGTGGGCGGCAAGCACCTGGCCCATCATGACGGCGGCTACTCCACCTGGCGTGTGGATGTGACCGAAGCCCTGAAGGAATCCAACCTGGTGGCCATCGCCGTGGACAACGCTCCCAGCGACAAGGTCTATCCTCAGGTGGCTGACTTCACCTTCTACGGCGGCCTGTACCGCGACGTGAACCTGGTGTGCGTGCCTGAATCCCACTTCGACCTGGAGTACTGCGGCGGCCCCGGCATTGCCGTGACGCCCGTGGTGGAGGGCAAGGACGCCAAGGTCAAGACCCAGGTGTGGCTGACTAACGTCAAGGAAGGCCAGCAGCTCCGTTACACTGTGAAGGCCGCCTGCGGCTGCGTGGTGTCCGAGGAGACCCTGTGCGCCTGCAAGACCGAGCACGAGATCACCATCGAGAACGTGCACCTGTGGCACGGCCGTAAGGATCCCTACCTGTACACCGCCGAGGTGGAGCTGGTGGAGGACGGCGTGGTGCTGGATAAGGTGACCACCCGCTTCGGCTGCCGCACCTTCAGCATCGATCCCGAGAACGGCTTCATCCTCAACGGTGAGGAGTATCCCCTGCGCGGTGTGAGCCGCCATCAGGACCGCTGGGGCATCGGCAACGCTCTGCTGCCCGAGCACCACGAAGAGGATATGGCCTACATCTGCGAGGTGGGCGCCACCACCATCCGTCTGGCCCACTACCAGCACGATCAGTACTTCTATGACCTGTGCGACGAGAAGGGCATGGTCATCTGGGCGGAGATCCCCTATATCTCCCAGCATATGCCCGGCGGCCGCGAGAACACCATCTCCCAGATGAAGGAGCTTATCACCCAGAATTACAACCATCCCTCCATCGTGGTGTGGGGCCTCTCCAACGAGATCACCATGAAGGGCGCCGAGGATCCCGACCTGATCGAGAACCACCGCATCCTGAACAACCTGGTTCATGAGATGGACAAGACCCGCCTGACCACCATCGCCATCGTGTCCATGTGCAGTATGGACGCCGAGTATGTGCAGATCCCCGATGTGGTGAGCTGGAATCACTACTTCGGCTGGTACGGCGGCGATACCACCATGAACGGCCCCTGGTTCGATAACTTCCATGCCAAGCATCCCAATATCCCCGTGGGCGTTTCCGAGTATGGCTGCGAGGCCCTGAACTGGCACACCTCCAAGCCCACCCAGGGCGACTATACCGAGGAATATCAGGCCTTCTACCATGAGGAGCTGATCAAGCAGCTGTTCACCCGCAAGTATCTGTGGGCCACCCATGTGTGGAATATGTTCGATTTCGGCGCCGACAACCGTGCCGAGGGCGGCGAGAACGGCCAGAACCACAAGGGCCTGATGACCTTCGACCGCAAGTACAAGAAGGACGCCTTCTACGCCTACAAGGCCTGGCTGAGCGACGATCCCTTCGTTCATATCTGCGGCAAGCGCTATGTGGACCGCGTGGAGGATGTGACCAAGGTCACCGTGTACTCCAATCAGCCTGAGGTGGAGCTGTTCGTGAACGGCGAATCCCTGGGCAAGAAGGCCGCTGCTGACCACTTCTTCTACTTCGATGTGCCCAACACCGGTGTGAGCAAGCTCCACGCCGTGGCTGGTGAGTGCACCGACGACAGCATCATCGTGAAGGTGGAGAAGTTCAACGAGGCCTATCGCCTGAAGGAGAAGGGCGCTATCCTGAACTGGTTCGACATCACCGAGCCCGAGGGATATTTCTCCCTGAACGATAAGCTGGACGACATCATGAAGAATCCTGCCGGCATGCAGCTGTTTGGCCAGCTGATGCAGCAGATCATGGGTCAGATGTCCGGCGGCAAGGCCATGGGCTTCGACGTGACCCCTGACATGATGAAGATGATGGGCGGCTTCACCGTGCTGCGCCTCACCAGCCTGATGGGCGCCGCCAACGTGTCCATCAGCAAGGAACAGCTGCTGGCCCTGAACGCCGCGCTGAACCAGATCAAAAAGTAATCGGCATAGCTGCGGAGCCGGAGAGTATATGCTCTCCGGCTCTTTCCTTTTGTATGAGAGAAGCCAGGCCAGGGGTTGCAAAAGCCCTGAAAAACTGCTATACTGATATTGGTCAAAGAAAGTCAGAAACGAGGGATGACCATGCGATTGAGCGATTCCATCGAAAGCTTTATCAAAACGCTTTTGAGCCAGGAGGAAACAGAGGTCGAGCTGAAGCGTAACGAGCTGGCGGAGTATTTCGGCTGCGCCCCCAGCCAGATCAACTATGTGCTGGCCACCCGCTTCACCCTGGACGATGGCTATGTGATCGAGTCCCGGCGGGGCGGCGGCGGGTATATCCGCATTGTCCGGGTGGTGGAGAGCGGCCAGCAGCGCCTGGCGTATCTTATTAATGAGCGCATTGGCTCCGCCATCAGCGAGGAGGAGGCCGCGCGGCTCATCGGGCAGCTTGTGCAGCAGCAGGTGATCACCCTGCCTGAGGGCGAGATCATGCGCGCGGCTGTCTCTGGCCAGGCGCTGGGTGTGCCTGTGCCTGATGCGCTGAAGGACGCCCTGCGCGCCCGCAGCATGAAGAGCATGCTTACCGCCGTTGCCCGGCAAAACCGTACCTCATCGAAAGGATGAATGACGATGCTTTGTGAAGAATGCAAGGTCAATGAGGCCAGCTACACCCTCTCCGTCATGGTGGGGGACGAGGTGAAGACCCGCCACCTCTGCGGGGATTGCATGGCCAAAATGAATATGAATATCGCCAGCGGCAATATCAAAAGCCTGCTGAGCTCCATATTATCCGCCATCACCGGGAATGATACTCCCGCGGAGCAACAGCCCGAGGTGGTCTGTCCCCGTTGCCGCACGACCCTGAGCCAGTTCACCAAGTCCGGGCATCTGGGCTGCCCGGCCTGCTACGAGGCCTTCCATGAGCAGCTTCAGCCCATGCTTTTGCAGATCCATGGCCGTGTGCAGCATGCCGGGCGCAGACCCCTGGCTACCGAGGACGCCCAGCGCAGCCGCTACCGTCAGGAGGATCTGACCCGCCAGATGGAGCAGGCCATCGCTGTGGAGGATTTCGAGACCGCCGCCCGCATCCGTGACCAGCTTAAGGCCCTGGCGGAAAAGGAGGCGGAGGCATGAGCGACGCGATCGTGCTTTCCTCCCGGGTAAGGCTGGCGAGGAATTATCAGGATCTGCCCTTTGACGTGGCGCAGAAGAGTGACGCGGCAGCCATGTGCGTGGCCCGCACGGCCAATGCCCTGCGCCTCTCCGGGCAGGACGGGGGCTTTGAGCTCCTGCGACTGCGGGACATGGACGATGTGCAGCGCAAGGCCCTGGCCGAGGTGCATCTGATCAGCAAGGACCTTTTGCGCAATGTGGACGTGGCGGCTGTTTTGCTCAATGAGGCGGCAGGCGTGTCCATCATGATGAACGAGGAGGATCACCTGCGTATACAGGCGATCCGCCGGGGCATGGAGCTGCAGAGCGCCGCGGATGAGTGCTTCCGTGTGGATGACGCCCTGAGCCGCCAGGTCTCCTTTGCCTATGACGAGCAGCTGGGTTACCTGACGGCCTGCCCCACCAACACCGGCACGGGGATGCGGGCTTCGCTGCTGATCCACCTGCCCATGCTCACCATTCTCAAGCAGATGGGCAGTGTGGGGCAGATCGTGGCCAAGGTGGGCCTGACCATCCGTGGCGTGTATGGCGAGGGCTCCGAGGCGCTGGGCAACCTGTACCTGGTCAGCAACCAGGTCACCCTGGGCCGCACGGAGCAGGAGCTCATCAGCGCGGTGACGGCAGTGGGCCACCAGCTGACCGATATGGAAATGGCCCTGCGGGAGAAATCCCTGCTCAACGGCCGCAATGCCCTGGAGGATACCATCTACCGTGCCTGGGGCATCATGAAATATGCCCGGTGCATGAGCCAAAACGAGTTCTTCAAGCACTGGAGCGGTGTGCGTCTGGGCGCGGCCATGGGTCTGCTGCCTGTGGAGCTGGCCACCATGGACGCCATGCTGGAGCAGGCGCAGGACGCGAACCTGCAGGCGCTGACGGAATCCAATCTGACAGGCCGTGCCCTGGATGAGAAGCGCGCAGAGTGTATCCGTGCTATGCTGAAGGAATAACAGGAGGAACAATATGGCTATTTTCGGACGGTTTACCGAGCGCGCGCAGCGCGCCCTGGCCGCTGCCCAGCGTGCCGCGGCGGAGATGCGGCAGCCCTATGTGGGTACCGAGCATATGCTGCTGGGCCTTTTGAAGGAGGAGGGCGACAACCTGCCTCCCGCCATTGGCGAGAAGGTCAGCTATGAAAAGATCGCCTCCATGCTCTCTGAGCGCAAGGGCGAAACGATGCTGCTTTCCGGCACGCCCCGCTTCGAGATGACGCCCCGGGCAAAGAAAATGCTGGAACTGAGCATCCTTGAATCCCGTCGGCTGGGGCAGACCTACGTCAGCGCGGAGCACTTCTGGCTGGCGCTCCTCCGTGAGGGCGAGGGCGTGGCCGCCAATCTGCTCAGGCAGCTGGGGGTTGATTTTCAGCAGGCCCGGGAGCAGCTGGTGCAGCGCATCCGCACCGAGCGCCCCGCCGAACCCCAGATGAAGGAGGAAGCCAAGCAGCAGAAGGCTGACGGCAAGATGCTGGAGCAGTATTGCCGGGATCTGACCCGTGCCGCCGAGCAGAACGAGCTTGACCCGGTGATCGGCCGGGACAAGGAGATCCAGCGCATCATCCAGATCCTCATCCGGCGCACAAAGAATAATCCCGTGCTCATCGGCGAGCCCGGCGTGGGCAAAAGCGCCGTGGTGGAGGGCCTGGCCCAGCGTATCGTGCAGGGGAACATCCCGGAGATGCTGGTGGGCAAGAAGGTCATGAGCCTTGACCTGGGCAGCATGGTGGCCGGCAGCAAGTTCCGCGGCGAGTTCGAGGAGCGGGTCAAGACTGTGCTGGCCGAGGTGCGCAAGGCAGGCAATATCCTCCTGTTCATTGACGAGATCCACACCATCGTGGGCGCCGGTCAGGCAGAGGGAAGCCTGGACGCCGCCAACATCATGAAGCCTGCTCTTGCCCGTGGTGAGGTGCAGTGCATTGGCGCCACCACGCTGGATGAGTACCGCAAGCATATCGAGAAGGACGCCGCCCTGGAGCGCCGCTTCCAACCTGTCATGGTGGGCGAACCCACCGCCGAGGAGGCTCTGGCTATTTTGCACGGCCTGCGTGATCGCTATGAGGCTCACCATAAGGTGCGCATCACCGACGAGGCGCTCTCTGCCGCCGTGAGCCTCTCCGACCGGTACATCGCCGACCGCTACCTGCCCGACAAGGCCATCGACCTGATGGACGAGGCCGCCTCCCGCGTGCGTATCCAAACCTATACCGCCCCCCCGGACGTGAAGGAGCAGGAGAAGCAGCTGGAGGCTGTTATCATCGAGAAGAAGGACGCTATCAGCCATCAGGACTTCGAGAAGGCCGCTGCCCTGCGGGATCAGGAGCGCTGCCTGCGCCAGGAGATCGACATGAAGCGCGCCGCCTGGACGGAGAAGCAGTCCACCGCC
>SVGJ01000040.1 GCA_015056415.1 Clostridiales bacterium | reverse complement strand
TCCCACCACAGCTGGGTGCGCTGGCCGAACACCGCGCCCAGGCGGCGCACATGCTCCCGGCGCTCCAGCCACGGCACGCGGCCGTCCACCTGGCAGGTGCCGCCGGTGGGCGTCAGGATACCGGTGAGCAGCTTCACCGTGGTTGATTTGCCCGCGCCGTTGGGACCGATCAGGCCCACCAGCTCGCCCTCGTCAATGGAGAAGGATGCGTCCTGCAGCGCGTGGATGACCTGCGTGTCACGCTTCCATAGCCGGGAGATGCCGCCTTCCTTGGGCTTGCAGCGGCGGATGTAGGTTTTGCTCAGGCCTTCTGCCTCCAAAAAACGCATCGATTTTTCCTCCTTTTTTTCATGGGGTGGACATTATAGCGGCGGAATTTGTCTTTGTCAAGCAAAATGTGCTATAATGGTCACAGTTTTTTTGAAAGGCGGAACTGCATGGATATTCGATCGGCGCCCATGGAGGGCCTTACGGACGCGGTATACCGGCGGGTGCATCACCGCCTGTTTGGTGGAGTGAGCAAGTACTACATCCCCTTCGTCAGCCCGACGGTGCACCATTGCTTCCCGCCCCGGGAGCAGCGTGATATCGCCCCGGAGAACAACGCCGGCGTACCCGTGGTGCCGCAGATCCTCACCAGATACCCGGAGCACTTTCTCTGGGCGGCACAGGAAATGCGGGATCGCGGCTACGATGAGGTGAACCTGAACATCGGCTGCCCTTCCGGCACGGTGACGGCCAAGGGCAAGGGCGCGGGCATGCTGCGGGTGCCGGAGGCGCTGCGGGCGTTCCTGGATGAGATCTTCGCTCATTCTCCCCTGCCTGTCTCGGTCAAGACACGCATTGGGTTTGCCCAGCCGGAGGAATGGGGCGCGCTGCTGGAGATCCTGCGCCAGTACCCCATGAAGGAGCTGATCGTGCATCCGCGCGTCCGGGTGCAGTTCTACAAGGGCAGCGTTTACCCCGAGGCCTTCCGCATGGCGGCGGAGACAGGGCTGCCGCTGGTGTACAACGGCGACCTGCTGGAGCTCCCCGCAGGGCTGGCTTTGCAGGCGGAATACTCCGGCATGCCCATGATGCTGGGCCGGGGCTTGCTGGCCAATCCCGCCCTGCCCAGGCAGCTGGGCGGCGGCCCGGGGCTGAATGTGGAGGAGCTTGCCCGCTTCCACGACGCACTGGAACAGGAGTACAGCCGCATCTTTCCGGCGGCGCAGGTGCATTGCCGGATGCGTGGCATGATGAAGTACGTGGCGGGCTGTTTTGAGCGGCCGGAGAAGATGATCAAGCTCATCGCCAAGACGAACCCGGGGAACTATCATGCGGCGCTGGAGAAGCTTTTGCAGGCGCCCCTGAGAGAAACGCCGGGGTATTATGTGCCTTGACGGGGCTGGAATATTGGAGTATACTGGTGCCAACGAACCGGAAAGGGGTTGGGAATTCTAAGGTAGTGATTTGCAAGCCATATTTCACCAGAATGGAAGAGGCACGGCTTCTTCTGTTCCAGTGCGCTGCAAATGCCTTAGAATACCGGCCGGAGAGTGTGTTTTCCGTATGGTCTGCAAGCATGCGCAGCGTGCTTTCAGACCATTTTGATTTGGAGGAACGAACATGAGCACGGAAAACTACAGGGAATTTTTCACAAAAGAGCACCTGATGGGTCCCAACTCGCTCAAGCTGCTGGATGAGCTGCTGCTGAATGCCCCTGGCGCTGTGGATGAGGGCTATGTAATGGATCTGGGCTGCGGCACGGGGATCACCTCGCTCTTCCTGGCGCGGGAGACCGGTGCGGAGAAGGTCTTCGCCACCGATCTGTGGATCGCCGCCGGGGACAACTGGCAGCGGGCCCAGACATGGGGCCAACAGGGGAAAATCATCCCCATCCACGCGGATGCTGCCGATCTGCCCTATGCGGAGGGCTTCTTTCAGAGCATCGTCAGCGTGGACGCATATCACTACTTTGGCGGACAAGAGGGCTTCTTTGCGCAGAAGATCATGCCCTTGCTGGCGCCGGGCGGCTGGGCGCTGCTGGCCATGCCCGGCGTGAAGGAGGAGGGAGCTCAGAACAGTCCGCTCATGCGGGAATGGGCCGGAGAGGAAGCAAGCCTGTTCCACAGCGTGGACTGGTGGAAGCAGAACATCCTGCAGGGAACTGCGGGCATTACCGTGAAAGGGTACGAGTCCGCCCGGTATGACGAGGCATGGTCGGACTGGTTCACCAGCGGGCATGAGTACGCCCAGCAGGACAAGGCATTCATGGATCGCGGCATGAAGGACATGATGAACTTCGTCATGCTGGAGATCCACAGGGAAGGATAAAAGACGGCCCCTCTGCCAAAGGCGGAGGGGCTTATGCTATGCGATTTATTTGCCTTCGTCTTCCTTGCGGATCTTCACGCGCTGGATCTTGCCGGAGAGCGTCTTGGGCAGCTCGTCCACAAACTCCACGATGCGGGGGTATTTGTAGGGCGCGGTGGCTTTCTTCACGTGATTCTGGAGCTCCTTTACCAGCTCGGGGGAAGGCTCGTATCCTTTGGTGAGGACGATGGTGGCCTTGACCACCTGGCCGCGGTCAGGATGGGGAACAGCGGTGATGGCGCACTCCAGCACGGCGGGATGCTCCATCAGGGCGCTTTCCACCTCGAAGGGGCCGATGCGGTAGCCGGAGGACTTGATCACGTCGTCGCTGCGGCCGATGAAGTAGTAATAGCCGTCCACATCGCGCCAGGCCATGTCGCCGGTGTGATACATGCCGCCGCGGAAGCACTCGGCGGTCTTTTCCTCATCGCGGTAGTAGCCCAGGAACAATCCGGCGGGACGCCCCTGATCCAGGCGCACCACGATCTCGCCCTCCACACCGTCCTCCACGGGGTTGCCCTCGTTATCAACAAGATCGATATGATAAGCAGGGGAGGGGCGGCCGGTGGAGCCCATCTTGGGCTCCATCCACTTGCTGGTCATCAGCAGGGGAGTGGTCTCGCTCTGGCCGAAGCCCTCGTGGATCTCGATGCCGGTGAGCTTCTTGAACTGGTGGAAGACCTCGGGGTTGAGGGGCTCGCCGGCGGTGTTGGCCCACTTCAGGGCGGAGAGGTCATAGCCGGCCATGTCCTCCTTGATCATGAAGCGGTACACCGTGGGCGGCGCGCAGAAGCTGGTGACGTGGTATTTCTCCAGCATACGGAGCATATCGGCAGCGATGAAACGGTCAAAATCGTAAACGAACAGGCACGCGCCGCAGATCCACTGGCCGTAGATCTTGCCCCAGCCGGCCTTGGCCCAGCCGGTGTCAGCCACGGCAATGTGCAGCGAATCATCGTTGACGTTGTGCCAGTAGGCGGCGGTGGCGATTTGCGCCAGAGGATAGGTATAGGAGTGGGCGGCCATCTTGGGCATGCCGGTGGTGCCGGAGGTGAAGTACATCATCAGCATATCGTCGTTGCTGGGAAGCTCCTCGGGCTTTTCGAAGATGGTGGGCTGAGCGGCCATGCCGGTGTTCAGGTTCAGCCAGCCCTCGCGATCGCCCAGGGTGATGAGGTGCTCCAGGGTGGAGCACTCGGGCAGGGCTTCCTCCATGTGATGGCAAACCTCGTCCAGATACACGGTGACGATGGCGCGGATGGAGGCCGCCTCGCAGCGGTAGACCACGTCCTTCTTGGCCAGCTGGGCGGTGGCGGGAATGATCACGCAGCCCAGCTTCATCAGGGCCAGTGCGCAGAACCAGTATTCATACCGGCGCTTCATCACCAGCATGACGGGATCGCCCTTCTTCAGACCCAGGGTGCGGAAGTAATTGGCCACCTGGTTGCTCTTTTCGCTCATATCCCGGAAGGTGAAGCGGCGCTCCTCGCCCTCCACATTGGTCCACACCATGGCGGGCTTCTCGGGGGAGATGCGGGCGTACTCGTCCACGATATCGTAGGCGAAGTTGAACCGCTCGGGGATATTCAGCGTGTAATTCTCTTCAAAATCCTTTTGGGATGTAAAGTCAGTGCGGATATAGCGGGTCGCAAGCATGCGGTGAATCCTTCTTCCTTAGTTATATTAGTCCGGAATCACCATGGCCAGGAAGTTCACCGGCTCATCCCCCGCGCAGGTCATGGCGTGGGGCGCGCGGGAGTTGTAGTAGATGCTGTCGCCGGGCCGGAGGATGACTTCGTGACCGGCCACAACGATCTTCATCGTACCGGAGAGGATGTAATCGAACTCCTGTCCCTCGTGAGCGTTGGGCTCCAGCTTTTTGTTGGCGTCCAGCGGGATGGTCACGAAGAGCGGTTCGATCTTGCGGTGAACAAAATTATAGCCAAGGTTTTTATAGACATACTGGTCGCGGCGCCGAATGTCCACACCCTTGCCTGCGCGGGTCACGGAGTAGACGTTGAGGCGGGGCGCCTCGCCGGTGAGCAGCTCGGTCATATCCACCTGGAAGATCTCGTTCAGCTTCAGCAGGAAACTGATGGGGATATCCGTTTCACCGCTCTCGTAGCGGGCATATTCGCTTTCGGACACGCCGCACATTTCAGCCATCTGGGCGACGGTGTAGTCCGAGATTTCACGCAGGTCAGTAATTCGCATGGCGATCTGCCTTACCTGTTCGGACACAATGGATACCTCCTTTAGGCGGTTGATTCATCTATGATACCATAGAAGAACATGGGAATGCAACGGGGGAGGTGCACTTTTCATGTTCTTACGGGCAGAAAAAACCCCCGCACAGGGCAGGGGCATACGTTATTCAGCGTCAACCGGGTGGACGTGGAAGGCGTTGACGCCCAGGCGTTTCTGCTGGGCGAAGTCCCGGATGGCGATGTAGTAGGTATCGCTCAGTTCACTACGGGACAGCACGCCGGTTGCGATGGAGTGTTCGTCATCGATCCAGCGCATGTTATGAAGGCTGCGAAGACCGGAGGAGAGATATTCCGCAGCAACTCCTTCCTCCGGAATGGACTTATAAAACAAAAACATGATGGCAGGAGAATTCGTCCTGTTATATAGTTCGCCCTTCCAGTCCGGGATGGTGAAGTCGATGGTGTAGTAGATGTCCTGGGGCAGCACCTCCAGGGTCAGGCTGTTGATGCGCACCCCAGCCTCGGGATAGAGAACGGGCGTGGTGCACGCATATACTTCCGGTTTGACGTTGGCTTCCATTATTATGGCATGGGTGGCCTTCTGCGGTATGCCCACGTTATCCCTGTATATGGAGATCTTCTGGGTCAATTTCCGCTGGAGAAGCGATTCCTCGGATCTGGCTTGTACAAGAAAGGTCAGCGCACAGGTCTCCGGGTCGAAGGCGTAATCGCAGGTGTAGTAGACGTGCGGGGAGCTTTCCTGGAGGTATTCTCCATCGCAGAACGAAAGCAGCTGTACGCTGTGCACCTCTTCAAAGGCGCTGAACATGTCCATTACGGTGCGGGTATCCTCAGGGTCGGCGTCGTTGGCATCCATGTGGATCAGCTCCTGCCAGCGGTTCGTTACTTTGTCGATGGGATACAGCAGCTTTTTGCCCTCTTTGGGGGTAACAGTGACGGACGTGCGCAGGGTGCGGCCATCGTAGTAGTGCTCCGGGATGGTAACGATGAAGTCCTCTGTTTCCAGCATGACGCCATCGGTCTGGATGTAGGCCTGGGCGTCGGCGGGCAGGTCAGGATATTGCATTCGTTGGATCAATCCCAGCAGACCGCTCTGGGTGGCGGCAACTGCCGCGGTGACCATCAGGACCAGGAGCACCGCCAGTACCAGCACGGCGGGCAGCTTGCGCCGCGCGTGGGCGTCCTCCCGCATGCCTGAGCGCACGGCGTGGGCGTCTGCCTCTGTCCATGCAATGACGGAAAGCTGGCGGTCAAGATTGTGTTTCAAACGGTCATTCATCGAAATACCACCTTTCCAGTTGCTCCTTCAGTTTGCGCTTGCCCCGCTGCAGGCAGGACTTGACAGTGTTTTCACTGCATCGAAGGGCCAGGGCGATCTCTTCGATGCTCATGCCCTGCCAATATCGCAGGAGAATGGCCTCCCGTTGGCGCAGGGGAAGGGACATGATTGCCTGGGCCAGGGTGGGGTCGGGCAGGCCGGGCTCGGCAGTAAGGGGAAGCTCCTCGGGGATCACGCGGCGGTCAAAGCGGCGGAACCAGCTGGTGCGGAGCATATCCCGGCATACATTCACGGCGATGTGCATCAGCCAGGTTTTTTCCGAAGCATCCCGGCGAAAGGCGCCGTAGCCGCGCCACGCCTTGAGAAAGGACTCCTGGGCGGCGTCCTCCGCAAGGGGAAGATCCCGCAGCAGCATCAGGCACAGGCGCTTCACATCGGTGCCGTATTGTGTCATCCAGCGCTCTACCACTTCGGCGCTGGGCCTGCATGAGCTTGGTGCAATGGTCATCCGGGGCCGCCTCCTTTCACAGATATAGACGTACGCAGGCTGGGAAAAGTATGCGCTAATGAAAAAAGTTCCCGCGGGGCGCGGGAACTTGAGAAGGTCATTTCTTTTTCTTCTCGGAGTCGCAATAGATGCAGCGGTAGATCTGGCGGGTTTTGTCGGTGAGACGGAAGATCTGGTCCAGCTCGGGCTCCACAGAGGTGATGCAGCGGGGGTTCTTGCAGCGGATCACATTGGTGAGGCGCTCGGGCAGCTCCAGGTGCTTCTTCTCCACGATGACGCCGTCCTCGATGATGTTGACGGTGATGCCGGGATCGATGTAGCCCAGGACGTTCAGGTCGATGGTGATGTCATCGTCGATCTTGATGATGTCCTTGCGGCCCATGGCGTTGCTCTTCACATTCTTGATGATGGCCACGCAGCACTCCAGCTCGTCCAGGTGCAGGGATTTATAGATATCCATGCTGCGGCCGGCCTTGATGTGATCCAGCACGATGCCGCGCTTGATAGAATCAATATTCATCTTACGCCTCCAGAAGGGTCTTGATCAGGGCCATGCGGACGAAGCGGCCGTTGCGCACCTGGTCGAAGTACACAGCGCGGGGATCATCGTCCACCTTGACGGAGATCTCGTTCACGCGGGGCAGGGGATGCATGATGCTCAGGTCAGCCTTGGCGTTGCGCAGCTTGTCCGGGTCAAGGATGTAGGTATCCTTCAGGCGGATGTAGTCCGCCTCGTTGAAGAAGCGCTCGCGTTGCACGCGGGTCATGTAGAGCACATCCAGGCGGGACATGGCTTCCTCCATGGTTTCCACTTCGGTAAAGGGGATGCCCCGGTCGCTGAGCCCCTGGGTGATGTAAGCGGGAACCTTCAATTCCGGCGGGGAGATCAGTACGAACTCGATGCCCTCGTAGCGGCTCATGGCGCCGATGAGGCTGTGCACCGTGCGGCCGAACTTCAAATCGCCGCACAGGCCCACCACCATGTGGCTGAGGCGGCCCTTTTCCCGGCGGATGGTCATCAGGTCGGTCAGCGTCTGGGTGGGATGGTTGTGGCCGCCGTCGCCGGCGTTGATGATCGGCACGGTAGACTTGAAGCTTCCTGCCATGGGCGCGCCCTCCTTAGGATGACGCATGGCAATGATGTCAGCATAGCAGCCCACGGTGCGGATGGTATCGGTGAGGCTCTCGCCCTTCGCGGCGGAAGAAGAATCAGCCGAGGAGAAGCCCAGCACGGAGCCGCCCAGGCTCAGCATAGCCGATTCAAAGGACAGCCGGGTGCGGGTGGAGGGCTCGAAGAACAGCGTGGCCAGAATCCTGCCCTTCAGGCAATCGCCATAGGCGGCAGGATCTGCGATCATCTTATCGCCCAGATCCAGGATAGCCTCGATCTCCTGTACGGAAAAATCAGTGATATCAATCAAATGGCGCATATTTCTTCCTTTCATCTTACGCAGATCAACAAAGGAGAGCACAGGAAAAGGGTTTCGAAAGGGTCGAGGACCCTTCGCAGGGTGCAGGGGCAGCGCCCCTGCCGGGATTCCAAAGGGCAAAGCCCTTTTGTCAGAGGATTCCTAAGGGGATGAAATCCTCTTAGGCCTTCGCACCGTTGATGGCCAGGTAGTTCCGGATGCGCTGTACGTTCTCGGCGTTCTTCTCGTCCTGCTCCAGGTACTCGATGATGTCGTACACGTCCACCACGGAGTACACCGGGAAGCCGAACTCATCCTGTACCTCAGCCATGGCGGACTTTTCGGTCTTGCCCTTTTCTTTGCGGTCGACCATGATGAAGGTGGCGGCGACCTTCACGCCCTCCAGGTTGCCCAGGATGGCCATGCTCTCGCGGATGGCGGTGCCGGCGGTGATCACGTCTTCCACGATGACCACTTCCTCGCCAGCCTTGGGCACATAGCCCACGAACACGCCGCCCTCGCCGTGATCCTTGGCTTCCTTGCGGTTGAAGAAGAAGGGAACGTCCAGCCCCTGCTTGCTCAGCGCCACGGCGGAGGACACCGCGATAGAGATGCCCTTGTAGGCGGGACCGTAGAGTACGGTGCGCTTGTTGCCGATCTTCTCCATGTACGCGCGGGCGTAGAACTCGCCCAGCTTGGCGATCTGGTCGCCGGTTTTGATGTCACCGGCATTGATGAAGTAGGGGATCTTGCGGCCAGACTTGGCGGTGAAATCGCCAAACTTCAGTACGCCGGCGTCCTCGAGGAACTTGATAAACTCATGCTTGTAAACTTCCATGACAGTAATCTCCTTTCAGCTAATGAACTTTCGGTTTAGATTTCCTCTCCCAGGAAATCCTTCACGCAGCGAGCGTAGGCGGCCACGGGATCCGCGGCGGCGGTGATGGGGCGGCCCACCACGATGTAGTCGCTGGCGGCGCGGGCCTTTTCGGGGGTCATGATGCGCACCTGATCGCCCACGTCGCCATCGGCGAAGCGGATGCCGGGGGTCACGGTCATGAAGTCGCTTCCGCAGGCTTCCTTGACCAGCGCGGCCTCCAGGGGGGAGCAGACCACGCCCATCAGGCCGGCGGCCTTGGCGTTCTGGGCATACTTCTTCACGGTGTCGGGCATGGTGGCGTTGATGAGCAGCTCGTTCTGCATGCGCTCCTCGCTGGTGGAGGTCAGCTGAGTCACAGCCAGCAGGGTGGCGCAGGAGCCGTCCTCCTTGGTGAGGCCTTCCTTGGCGGCTTCCATCATGGCGATGGTGCCGGAGGCGTGCAGGTTGGTCATGTCCACGTCCAGGTGGCGGAGGACCATCATGGCCTTTTTCACGGTGTTGGGGATGTCGTGGAGCTTCAGATCCAGGAAGATCTTGTGGCCGCGGGCCTTGATCTCCTTCACGATGGCGGGGCCTTCGGCGTAGTACAGCTCCATGCCGATCTTCACAAAGGGCTTGCGGCCGGTGAACTGGTCGAGGAAAGCCAGGGTCTTTTCCTTGTTTTCAAAGTCCAGGGCAATGATGACGTCCTTAGCCATGATGGGTGTCCTCCTTATATGTACATTCCTTTGGAGTTAATAGAGTTGTTTGCACCGAAGGGGTGGAGGGGGCGATCGGAAAGCCCCCTCCTCGCCTCCGCAGAGGCGAAATGCTTGTGGCGCAGGGGTTTCGCCTCTGCGGAGGCGACCAAAGGGCTTTCCGGTCGCCCTTTGGAAACCTTCGGTTTTGAGTGTGCGATCAGATGCGCTGGATGTCTGCCAGGCGCTCGATGCCCAGCTTTTCCATCTCGATGGGCAACTGCTCGATGATCGTCTTGCAGGCGTAGGGATCCACCAGATTGGCCGCGCCGACCTGTACAGCCTTGGCGCCGGCCATCATCATCTCGATGACGTCACGGGCTGTGGAAATGCCGCCCATGCCGATCACGGGGATCTTCACCGCGCCGGTCACCTGATAGACCATCCGCACTGCCACCGGGAAGATGCCGGGGCCGGAGTAGCCGCCCATTACGTTGGCCAGCACGGGCTTGCGGCGCTTGAGGTCGATGCGCATGCCCAGCATGGTGTTGATCAGGCTCAGACCGTCGGCGCCGGCGTCCTCGCAGGCCCTGGCGATGGCCACGATGTCCGTCACGTTGGGGGAGAGCTTGATGTACACGGGCTTGGTGGCGACCTTCTTCACCGCGCGGGTGATCTCGGCTGCTGCCTCGGGGCTGGTGCCGAAGGCCATGCCGCCGCCGTGCACATTGGGGCAGGAGATGTTCACCTCCAGGATGGCCACCTGATCCTCCTTGGTCAGCAGCTCCACACAGTGGACGTATTCATCCACCGAGAAGCCGCTGATGTTGGCCACAATGGGTTTGCGGAAGGTTTTGCGGAGCTGGGGCAGCTCGTGGGCGATGACGTGCTCCACACCGGGATTCTGCAGGCCCACGGAGTTCAGCATGCCATTGGGGCATTCCGCGATGCGGGGCGTGGGGTTGCCGAAGCGGGCCTCGCTGGTGGTTCCCTTGAAGCTCAGGGAGCCCAGGATGTTGATATCGTAGTAGGGCAGGAACTCCTGGCCGAAGCCGTAGGTGCCGCTGGCCGGGATGATGGGGTTGTCCAGCTTGACGCCGGAGAGCTCGACGGACAGATCTTTCATTGGATTTCCTCCTGTATGCGCGCGGAAGTCAAGTAAGGGTTCCAAAGCCTGGGGCGGAATGGCGGCGGGCACTGCCCGCTTACCAGATGATCTCCTCCCTGACCAGCACAGGGCCGTCCTTGCAGATGCGTTTATTGCCGTACTTGGTCTTGCAGCTGCAGCCCATGCAGGCGCCGAAGCCGCAGCCCATGCGCTCCTCAAAGGAGAACTGGCCGGGGACCTCCGCCGCGTTGTAAACAGCCTTGAGCATGGGCTCCGGGCCGCAGGTGGCGATGCTGTCGAACTCCATGTCCTTCATGGCGTCGGTGACCAGGCCCTTCACGCCGGCGGAGCCATCCATGGTGGCCAGCACGAAGGTGGCGCCCATCTGCTCCACCGTGTCCTTCAGGAAGACTTCATCAGCGGTGTTGAAGCCGGCCAGCACCACGGGCTTCTTGCCCTCCTCGATCAGGGCGCGGCACAGGCCGATCATGGGGGGCAGACCCACGCCGCCGCCAATGAGCAGGGGCTTTTCGCCACAGAGGCTGGTGTCAAAGCCGTTGCCCAGGCCGGTGAGCACGTCCATCTCGAAGCCGGGCTGCATTTTCGCCATGGCTTCGGTGCCCTGGCCCACCACCTTGTACACCAGGGTGATGGTATTGTCCGTCCAGTCGCAGACGGAAATGGGGCGGCGCAGGTAGAACTCCGGCAGCTTCAGCTGCACGAACTGACCGGGCCTGGTGATGCCCGTGGCATCGCCCTCCAGCTTCATCTGCCACACGGTGGCGGTGAGCTGCTTGTTTTCGATAATGCGGAAGTTCATCAGCATCCTCCTTCATAAGCAATGTTGTCGCCGCAGATGGTGTAGCGGCATTCTGCCTCAGCCTTCCAGCCCTCAAAGGGCGTGGCGCGGCCCATGGAGAGGAAGTCCGCCGGGTTCACGGTGCCGGTGGCGTTCAGGTCGAAGACGGTGATCTCCGCGCGGTCGCCCACCTTGATGCCGCCGTCCAGCCGGAAGCGCTTGCGGGGCGCGGTGGTGAGCGCCTCGACCAGCTGGCTGAGGGTGATGACGCCCGGCTTGACCAGGTGGGTGTACAGCAGCGGGAAGGCCGTTTCGATGCCCACCACGCCCATGGCGGACTTGGCCAGTCCCCTGGATTTCTCCTCGGCGGAGTGGGGCGCGTGATCAGTGGCGATCATGTCGATGGTGCCGTCCAGCAGGCCTTCGATCAGGGCTTGCCGGTCAGCCTTGTCACGAAGGGGCGGGTTCATCTTGAAGCGGCCCTCATCCTTCAGGTCGTCCTGGGACATGAGCAGGTAGTGAGGACCGGTCTCGCAGGTGATGTCGATACCCTCCGCTTTGGCCCTGCGGATGATCTCCACGCTTTCTTTGGCGGAAACGTGGCACACATGGTAGCGGCAGCCGGTTTCCCTGAGCAGCTCCACATCCCGGGCGATGGGGCCCCATTCGCTTTCCGAGGGGATGCCGGGGATGCCGTGATCCCTGGCGAAGCTGCCAGCGTGGATCGCGCCGCCGGCGGGGATAAGACTCATGTCCTCGCAGTGGGCGGCGATGATGCTGTCTGCCGCCTTGCAGTTCAGCATGGCCTGACGCATGGTTTCTTTCTCCTTCACGCCCCGGCCGTCATCGGAGAAGCCGCAGACGCGGGAAGCCAGCGCCGCCATGTCGGTGAGCTCGCCCTCGCCCTTCTGGCCCAGGGTGATGGTGCCGTAGGGCAGGACGCGGATCACCGCATCCCGGGCGATGAGCTCCTCCTGCCGGCGCAGGTGCTCGTCGCAGTCCGGCGCGGGGGAGAGATTGGGCATGGCGCACACGGTGGTGTAGCCGCCACGGGCGCAGGCCCTGGTGCCGGTGGCGATGGTCTCCTTATAAGAAAATCCCGGCTCCCGCAGATGCACGTGTACATCCACGAAACCGGGAAAAACATGAAGACCGCTCACGTCGAGCACTCGGTCAATATCGGTGGTGGGAATAGAAGTTCCACGGGCGGTAATGACGCCGTCCGTCACTTCAATGTCCATAGGAACGAAGGTACCCTGGTCGTAAACCTGACCGCCTTTGAGCAGCAATTTCACAGGCCATCCTCCTTTGCTCTATCCAATCCATTATATCTGATAAAGGAGGGAAATGCAATACCCCTGCGTGTAATTTCTTTGCGGCCGGAAGGAAAAGTGATCAGTCTTTACGCTGGATTTTTTTCTGCACCTTGTTTTCATACATCTTTGCGTCGGCGATGCGGATGATACCCATGACTGACATACCGCTGGAAAGCGGGATGCAGGCGCTGCCGATGCTGGCGGAAAGGGTGAATGGCTTGCGCAGGCTGGCGTTGGCGCTGTCGATAGCCTGATGGAACCGGGCGATGCGGGCGTCGGCCTCGGCCGGGGTATAGGCGCCGATCCCGATGACGTAGAATTCGTCGCCGCCGGCGCGGACGCACAGCTCGTTCCCGCCGGTGATGGCCATGGCGGCGCCGCACACGGCGTTGATGCCCAGATCGCCATCGGCGTGGCCATAGGTATCGTTGATATATTTGAGCTTGTCCATGTCGATAACGAAGGCGAGAACGGCATCATCGGGGCTGGCGTGGCGGAGCATCTGATCCAGCATCAGCTCCATGCCGCGGCGGTTGTAGACGCCGGTCATGCCGTCGCGGGAGGAAAGGGATTCCAGCCGGTGGGCAGTACGGCAGATGTGCAGGCCGGAGTTCACGTTTTTCAGCCAGTTGCGTACCACGCAGGTGATATGGCGCGGGTCGCTGAGGGCGTGACGCAGAACGGCGTAGCCCATGGATTGATCCAGGAAGTGTACAGGCATAAAGAAGAAGATGGAACACTCACGCTCCTCGTTGCCCAGGTCAGGCAGCATGAGGGAGGTGTCAAAAACGGGACCGTTCTCATAGTGGCCGGAGCCGGGCTCGGGCGTATTGTGCAGCACCATCTTGATGCGCTTGGGGTAACCGGTGCTGCAGCACAGGTCGGCATTGAGCCAGTTCTCGTCCAGGCAGAGATAGAAATCGTCGTAGCGGTCCATCAGGTAGGTCCGGTTATAGATCAGCCGGATGCAATCCTGGGGGGATTCGCAGTCGGAAAGGTATTCCACCATGTTGCTCTCGATCAGCATACCAATGTCAACGGAGTGTTGGTCGCTGGCGTAATCATAATTAAAATTGTAGAAGGAGGTGCGCAGCTGATCCATGATCTGGAGCATATCAGGGTTGCAGCCGCAGCTCATGCCCATCTGCAGATGCTTGGCGGCGTTGGGGGTATAGGGCGCCAGCGGCGCGTCGGGATCGATCATGCGGCGAAGCTGATCCACCGCGTTGGCCGCGATGCTCTCGCCATCCGCGGGAATGCTGGTGATGGTGATCCTGTTGATGGCGGCATCCTGGGTGGCATCGAAGCCTGTGACGATGATATCCTCGGGCACGCGGATGCCGTTTTCCGTCAGGCGGTTCACAAGACCGATGGCCATGTGGTCGCTGGCGCAGATGACAGCCTGCGGCCGCGGGATCTCGCCGGAGATGATGCGCATGGCCAGCGCCGCGCCGCCAAAGTACCAGAAATCGCCGTAGAAGACGTTCTTCTCGTCATAGGGGATCCCCCGGGTGGCCAGCGCATCGGCAAAGCCGTTGCGGCGGTCGATGGTATTGGAATTACTCTCCGGCCCGCCCAGGAAATACAACTCGCGGCAGTGATGAACGTCGATCACGTGCTGGGTGATATCCTGCAGGACGTGCCTGTCGCTGGAAACGAAAGAAGGGTAACCATCCAGCGCGGAGCCGGCGACCACCACGGGCTTGCTGCACCTCTCCGTCAGCAGCTGCCGGATCGCTTCGATCGGCTCATGGGTGAGGCTGACCATCAGGGAAGGCCCATCGATGATGATGCCGTCCAGACGGTCATCGTTGATCAGGTTGTAGATGTTCAGCTCCCCGGAGAGATACTTCTCCTGTGCCATGCCGATGGGCACCAGCGAACCGAACACGGCCAGGTCGTAATCGTACAGCCGGCAGCGCGTACACACGCCGGCGATCAGACGCTTGGAATAGACGTCCTCCGGCCCCGCGGTGACCAAACCTATGACTTTTCGGGCCATGGCTGTGACCTCCTGAAAAAACGAATCAACGGTTTTGTTCATTTATTGTAGCATAAATCCGTGGGCGTGAAAAGGAAAAATTGTCTTTTGTAATTATTCTTGGGCGCTCCGGCAAAAAAACCTTTTCATTAACGCGGTTTTGTGATATACTGTTTAGCGGATATGTCCACCCACAAGCAGGCTGGACAATCCGGGAAAGGCAGTGAACGATTTTGACAGCTTCTGAAAGGCTTGTGGAGCAGCTGAAGCTTACGGCGCAAAGCGCTGTGGTGGTGCATAATCCTTCCAATATGTTTTATCTTTCCGAAGGATATACTGGCGAAGGCTGCGTGTACATCTCCGGCTCCCGCCGGGTGATCATCACCGATTTCCGCTATGTGGAACAGGCGGAGCAGCAGGCCCCCGGCTTCCAGGTCGTGATGACCGACAAGGGTCTGGGTCACAACCAGTGGGTCGCCAAAATGTGCGAGGAAGACAAGGTGGAAACCCTGCGCTATGAGGACAATTACCTCACCGTGCGCGCCTTCGAAGCTTTGCGCAATGCCGTGGGCGACAGTGTATCCTATATCTCCCTTGACCGCGCTCCCGAAAAGCTGCGCGAGATCAAGTCCCCTGCCGAGGTGGAGGCCATGCGCCGCGCGGCCGCCATCACCAGCGCCGCCTTCGAGGCCATCCTGCCCAAGATCAAAGAGGGCATGACCGAGAAGGATCTGCAGATCGAGCTGGATTTCACCATGCTCAAGCTGGGCGCCTCCGGCAACGCCTTCGAGACGATCATCGCCTCCGGCGAGAACGGCAGCCTCTGCCATGCGATCCCCGGCCCCCGCAGGCTGCGCAAGGGCGATATGATCACCATGGACTTTGGCGCCAAGGTGGGCGGCTATTGCTCCGACATGACGCGCACCGTCGCCCTGGGCGAACCCAGCGCCGATATGCGCCGCGTGTACGACACCGTGCTCTATGCCCAGACCATCTGCGAGGAGGCCCTGGCCCCCGGCAAAACTGGCGCCGAGCTGGATAAGCTGGCCCGCGATTACATCGACGCTCAGGGCTACGAGGGCCGCTTCGGTCACAGCCTGGGCCATGCGGTGGGTATCGACATCCACGAGAATCCCCGCCTGTCCTACATCTCCGACGATGTGATGGCGCCCGGCGTGGTCATCACCATCGAGCCCGGCGTGTACATTCCCGGCATGGGCGGCGTGCGCATCGAGAACACCTGCCTGGTGACCGAGACCGGCTGCGAGCCCCTCACCACCCCCACCAAGGAACTGATCATCCTGTAATTTGGTTGTTTGCCCCCAGGGGCTTTCAATAAATCCGCTAAACAAATCAAAAGAAATAGATGGAGGAATGAATCATGATTACTGCTGGCGATTTCCGTAAGGGCATTACTGTTGAATGGGATGGCGGCGTGTGGAACATCGTTGATTTCCAGCACGTGAAGCCCGGCAAGGGCGCTGCCTTTGTCCGTACCAAGATCAAAAACGTGATGACCGGCGCTGTGGTTGAGCGCTCCTTCAACCCCACCGACAAGATGCCCAAGGCCATCATCGAGACCAAGGAAATGCAGTACGTCTATAACGACGGTGACCTGTACTACTTCATGGACGTGGAGACCTACGACCAGATCCCCCTGTCCGCTGATAAGGTGGAGGACGCCATCCCCTTCGTGAAGGAAGGCACCAACGTCACCATGCGCTTCTTCAAGGGCTCTGCCTTCTCTGTGGAAGCCCCCAACTTCGTGATCCTGCAGGTCACCGATACCGAGCCCGGCTTCAAGGGCGACACCGCTTCCAACACCTATAAGCCCGCCACCCTGGAGACTGGCTACAGCCTGCAGGTGCCGCTGTTCATCAACACCGGCGATATGATCCGTATCGACACCCGCTCCGGCGAGTACATGGAGCGCGCCTAAACGCTGCGCTTTCGTCGGAAGCAGGCTTCCGACGTGGTTTGCGTTCCGTCGCTGTGGGCTGAAGCCCACGGCCGCTCCTGCGCGTAAGGAATGTTTTCGGTTTCGGCCATCACCGGGGCAGGCCCGGCGATGGCTACACTTGCCCATTGCAATCAATGGGCTGCGTTAGTCAGGCCAAAGCCTGACCTCATAGAGCTGAAAACGCCCCGGCGGCAAAGCCACCGGATACGATTGCAGTCAGAGGGCCTGCGGGCTCTCCGACACCTCCCGGAGTTTTCCGGATGTATGAGGAGGTTATCACAATGAGCAAACTGACTGACAAGGCAAGCTATCTGAAGGGTCTGGCCGCCGGCATGAAGCTCAACATGGAGAAGGATTCCAACAAGCTGTTGGCAGAACTTCTGGACATGGTGGCTGACATGGCCGAGGAGATGGAAGCCATGGCTGAGGCTCATGAAGAGCTGAACGAGTATGTGGAGTCCATCGACGATGATCTGGCCGATCTGGAGGAAACCCTCTTCGGCGACGACGAGGACGACTGCCACTGCTGCGATTGCGATTGCGAGGACGATGACTGCGATTGTGATTGTGACTGCGAGTGCCATTGCCATGATGACGACGAGGAAGAGGACGACGAGGACGAGCTGATCTCCTACGCCTGCCCCTCCTGCGGTCACGATATCGAGTTCCGCGCCTCCGATGTGGATTTCGACGAGGATTATCTCTGCCCCGCCTGCGGCAAGCCCGTTTTCCCGGAGCTTGAAGAGGATGAGGAAGAGACTGAGGAGTAACTTCCGCAAAAAAAGAAGCCTGTCATATGACAGGCTTCTTTTTTATCTGAAATCATGCCGGATCATCAAGACGATCGTCATCAAGAATGTCTCTGATTTGCTGCAAAGCCTGATAGCATCGCTGCTCAACAATAGCAGCGGCTGAAGCCTCTCTGGCGTCAAGTATGACGTGGATATCGCCCCTTACTAATGCGTGCAACGGGATCTCCTGCCAAAGTTCCATGCTATTTCCTCCATGACGATATGGGGATATATCCCCTTAATACAGGGGTTATACCCCCATAATACAAATTGTCAATATGGGGGAATAGTATGATTCGATTTGATAAACTGTGGCAGCTCATGGCGCAGCGTGGGCTGAGCACCTACTGGCTGCGGGAGAAATGTGGCATTGATAACAAAACTGTGCGCCGGCTGTGTGCCAATGAAAACATGGAAACCAAGACGCTCAGCAAGCTTTGCGCTGCGCTTCTTTGCGACCTGGTCAGGCCTTCTTTTTTCTCCGGCGTAAGTCCTGGTGTGATTACTTCTTTCACGCTGACTCTTCCTGGCTTCACAGGTCAAATGAACTGCAGGAGATTTACCCTCTTAAAAGCTCCGTTTCCGATAAGCATATAACCCGGCAAAACATGCCAGCGAAACCATCGTCAGCATTACCAACATGCCAATCGGTGTATCATCCCCTGTGGCAGGAAGTTTTGTCCACGCGGCAACCATCTTAATCACATAGTTATAGTCTGGATGGCCCTGTGTAACTAAAAAGAAGGTATCCATCGTTAGGCCGGGGGGGACTTCCCCTCCGCTGCTTGCAGGAACCCAGTGGGAAAAAATGTAACCATCTTTGGTCGCCGTGGGGATCACGTGCTGTTCCGCATTCTCCACCGTTACATTTTCCGCTTTGTACAACAGGGTCGTCTGATCATTGTCATAATACTCGATGGTATAGCTAATCAGAGTGCGGTCAAAGGTGACATATGTCTTGTCCTCATAATCGTAGTTTTCTGTTATGCGACACACATACCCCCCTGATTCTGTTGACAGGATCTGGAAATAGCCGGCGTCAAAATCATGTGTCGTCGTCCCGGTATATGTTCCTGTGCTTTCGTTGAAATCATGGTAGGTAGCAATGCCTGCTTTGTCAGCATATACAGTAGCGTCTTCTTCCAGCTCGGTGCCTACCGGCAGGGCTTCTGCAGAAGTATCGTCATATTTGACCACAGCCAATGCTGTTGCAGGTGTTGCAAGTGCCATGCATAGCGCCAAGCCCAAAGCCAGCAAGTTGTAAAGTCGTTTTTTCATTCTGTTCTCCTCCATTACAAACCCGAAAATATGTTTTTTATACTATTGCTTGCCAGGTGATCGCAAAACTATTGTAGCATAAAAAACAGTGTTCAGCATATATATTTCAATATCAGCTTCCATTTGTGTCCGTAACTACCCCATCTGTTATGGCTTGCCGCTATTGCTGACCGATTGCATTCGCCACAAACGAACCGCAGACATTGTGATGTAAAGGATAAAGCCTCCTTTTATACCACATCTCCCGACAGGCTTCCTTTTGTATTGGTTTAAAGTTTTTCAATCGCGGTGATGAACGCGTCCACATACGCATCCGGGGTAGCCCAGGAGGTGCAGACACGCATGGCGACATGGGTGTTATCTACACGTTCCCACAAGGCTAATTCGAAATCCCGGGCGATGGCTTCGGCCTGAGCGTCAGAGAAAATAGGGAAGAGCTGGTTGGTGGGGGAATCGATGAAGAAGGGGACACCCTTGTTTACCAGCGCCTCGCGGATACGCAGTGCCTGCGCTACGGCCTTCTTGGCGATGGAGAAGTACAGGCCGTCTTCCATCAGCGCGATGAACTGCAGGCCCAGCAGGCGACCCTTGGCCAGCATGCCGCCGTGCTGCTTGATCATGTAGCGGAAGTTGCGGTTCAACTCGGGATTGCTGATCACCACAGCCTCGCCGAAGAGCGCGCCAACCTTGGTGCCGCCGATGGTAAAGGCGTCGCTGAAGCGGGCCACATCGGCAGGGGTCAGGTCGCAGGCAGGTGCGGTGAGGGCATAGCCCAGGCGTGCGCCGTCGATGTAAAGGTACAGGCCAAGCTCCTGGCAGGTGGTGTACAGCGCTTCCAGCTCCTGACGGGAGTACAGGGTACCCAGCTCCGTGGACAGGCTGATGTACACCATGCCGGGCTTGACCATGTGCTCGTCATCGCCCTGGGCGGCCACGGCGTCGGCAACCTGTCTGGCGGTGATTTTGCCATTGAATTGGGGAAGAACCAGGCATTTGTGGCCGCTGGCCTCGATGGCGCCGGTCTCATGCACGTTGATGTGTCCCGTTTCGGCGCAGAGCACGCCCTCATAAGGGCGCAGAGCGGCGGCGATCACCGTGGCGTTGGCCTGGGTGCCGCCCACCAGAAAGTGCACGACGCCTTCAGGGCAGGCGAAGGCTTCCCTGATCATGCCGGCGGCTTGCTGGCAATAGGGATCCATGCCGTAGCCAACGGTCTGCTCCAGGTTGGTTTCGGTCAGCTTGCGGAGGATCGCCGGATGGCAGCCCTCCAGATAATCGCAGTTCAGGCGGATCATAGGTATCTTCCTTTCTCAATATGTGCCGGCGCACAGAATGTCGGGGATGGCGCGTTCGTTTTCGTCAACGCCGCCGCTGTTATTCATTTGAACGCTCTCGCCCATGAAGAGCATGGCCGCCGTGTTGCCGCCATCCAGGTTGATGGCGTCCCAGCAGCCCATGTCGGAAAGAAGCTGGGCGCAGGTGGCCAGGGTGGCGCCGTCGGAGTGATCCTTGCGACCCTCCACCAGCAGACCTACGAAATGGTTGGGCTCCACAATGCCGAAGCAGCTGCGGGGCTCCTTGTGGGAGTAGGCGTCAGATGAGAGATCGGCCATTTCACCGTCGCGGATGAGGATGGGGCCGAAAGCCATCACGGTGGTGGCGCCGCGGTCCACATACTCCTTGGCGGACATCTCCCAGGCCTCGTTCACCTCGGCCTTGCCGGAGGGGAAGAAACCGATGGTGGCCAGGTTCGGCACACGCTCCAGGAGCTTTGAGTAGCTCTTGTTGTAGATCACCTTGCCGTCGCGGACGATGTTTCCGGGATAATTATCATGGCTGACGCGATAGGAATAGAAATCGCCGCTCTGGGCATAAACCACGTTGTTGTTTCTCGCCATGGTCTGGGGCAGTCCCTGGGTGCGGCCGGGCCGCTCGGGATTGTAGGTCACCGTATACATGGAGGAGCCGCTGGCCAGGTAAATGTCCGCCAGATAATAGGTGATCAGTGGCTTGGAAGTCTGGGTGCGGGTGATCTCCAGGCGCAGGGTGGAATCCAGGTAGAACCAGTACCCGCTCTCGAAATCCTTATAATACACGGGATCGGAACCCTCGGGCAGGAAGCCCTCGTCGTTGGTTTCGGGCAGCTGGGACATATCATCCAGGGGGATGGGCGTGGCATGGGCGGTGGGGATGATGAACAGCAGCATCATCAGCAGGGCCAGCAAGCGTTTCATGGAAGGTAGCACCTCCTCGTTTGATCTTTTCTATTATAGCGGGTGGCGTATGTGCCGTCAATAAAAGAAGCATCGCCCGAAGACGATGCTTTGAAATTTTTATTTGATGATGCTCTTCAGCCGGGGCACCAGCGTGTAGCACAAAAGACCGACGATCACGCCTGCCAAGCCCTGAATAGCGTTGGGGCCAACAGCGCCCAGAGCGGCGGGGACGCCGTAAAGCACGGCCTCGAAGGCAAAGTAGCCTGCCACCATTACGGTCTCGGCAATGATGAACGCAATGGCAGTCCGCAGCCAGTTGCCGGGCTTGTAGAGCTTCCATGCCACCAGCGCCATGGCGCCCTTGATCAGGAAGGTGGGGATCAGGTAGGTCATATATCCGCCCACCAGGTCGGACAGCGCGCTGCCCACGGCAGCAGCCGCCGCGCCCATGGGGCCCAGCAGCATGGCGGCCAGGAAGATCATGCCGTCGCCCAGGTGGACGTAGCCACCGGTGACAGGCACGGGAACCTTGGGTAGATAGGTCATCACGAAAACCAGCGCAGCCATTACGCCGCCCAGAGCCAGTCGTTTGACCTGCTTGTCAGTCATCTCGATCACCTCGTAAAAAAATGGAAGTATGGGGCGGAAAAAACATGGCGGCAGCCGGAGACGTTTTTCCGGCTGCATGCCATGAAATGGGGAACTTAGCTCAGTTTTGCCAGACCGGCGTCCAGGCGGCGGAGAGTCTCCTCCTTGCCCAGGAGCCAGGCGATCTCGATGGCGCCGCCGGGGGTGGAAGCCTGACCGGAGATGGCGATGCGCAGGGGCCAGAGCACTGCGCCGTTCTTCAGGCCGGCCTCGGCGATGGCGGCCATCAGCACGTCGTGGATGGTCTCCTCCGTCCAGTCGGTGATACCCTCGATCACGGGCTTGACCAGCTTCAGAGAGGCCTTGGCCACCTCGGGGTTGGTCTTCATCTTCTTGTGGGTGTACAGGTCGATGCCGTACTCCGGCAGCTCGCCCAGGAACTTCACCATGTCGGGCACGCGGTTGAAGACCTCGGTGCGCTCCTGCATCAGCTGGGCCAGACGGCGGTAGTCGATGCCCTTGCCTGCCAGCACCTGATCGAACCAGGGGGTGACCATGGTCAGGTACTTCTCGAAGTCCATCTTGCGGATGTACTCCCAGTTGAACCAGGTGAGCTTCTCCACGTC
>SVGJ01000039.1 GCA_015056415.1 Clostridiales bacterium | reverse complement strand
AACGGCCACATCGCCATCGGCACCAACAGCGTGAAGCGTGCCAAGTGGCACCTGGAGCAGCGCGGCTTCAAGTTCATCGAGGACAGCGCCGTCGTGAAGAACGGCAAGCTCATCGCCATCTACCTCGAGGACGAGATCGGCGGCTTTGCCTGCCACCTGGTGCAGAAGTAAGCATTCCAAATTACGCATTCCTGATTACGAATCAGAATTTTACTGGAGGGTTTTACAATGGCTAAGGTTATTACTTTCGGTGAGATCATGCTCCGTCTGAAGTCCCCCGCTTACGAGCGCTTCTTCCAGTCCCCCGCCCTGGAGGCCACCTTCGGCGGCGGCGAGGCCAACGTTGCCGTTTCCCTGGCCAACTATGGCATGGACGCCAGCTTTGTGACCGTGCTGCCCAAGAACGACATCGCTGAAGCCTGCATCCGCGAACTGCGCGGCTTCGGCGTTGATACCAGCAAGATCGTCCGCGGCGGCAATCGCGTGGGCATCTACTTCCTGGAGACCGGCGCTGTGCAGCGTCCCTCCAAGGTCATCTACGACCGTGCCGGCTCTTCCATCGCCGAAGCCAAGCCCGGCGACATCGACTGGGACAAGACCCTGGAAGGCGCTACCTGGTTCCACTTCACCGGCATCACCCCCGCCATCTCCCAGGGCGCTGCCGACCTGTGCCTGGAAGCCCTGAAGGCCTGCAAGGAGCGCGGCATCCACGTTTCCTGCGACCTGAACTACCGCAAGAACCTGTGGAAGTATGGCAAGCGCGCCGATGAAGTGATGACCGAGCTGGTGAAGTACGTTGATACCGTTATCGCCAACGAGGAGGACTTCCAGAAGGCCCTGTGCCTGAAGGCTGAATCCCAGGCTGACGTGGAAGAGGGCGAGCTGAACATCGAAAACTACAAGGCCATCGCCGCTCTGGCCATGGAGACCTACCCCAACATCAAGCGCGTGGCCATCACCCTGCGCGAGAGCAAGTCCGCCAATCACAACGACTGGCGCGCCTGCCTGTACAACGGCAAGGACTTCTTCCTCTCCCGCAAGTACTCCATCACCGATATCGTTGACCGCGTGGGCGGCGGCGATTCCTTCGGCGGCGGCCTGATCTACGGCCTGAACAACTACGACAGCGAAAAGGACGCCCTGGAGTACGCCGTGGCTGCTTCCTGCCTGAAGCACACCATCATCGGCGACTACAACCGCGTCACCGTTTCCGAGGTCGAATCCCTGATGAAGGGCTCCGGCACCGGCCGTGTGCAGCGCTGATCACACAAGCAACTCCTTCATATATCAGCAGGAGCCTCCCGCGCCATGCGGGAGGCTCCTGTGTTCAGTTGACGTGCAGGATATGCTGCTTCATTTCCAGCGGGAACTCCAGCAATGCTTCCCCGTCCAGATTCGCATTTCGCAGATGCACCGCCGTCAGCTGATTGTTGGTGTATGTTTTGTAGTAATACACCCCCTCATCCACATCCATACAGCAGGAATACAGCGTCTGCTCCCACTTGTCACCCGGCGCGATCACGCTCCCCCGGGTCATGGCTACACTGTCCAGCAGGTGAAAGAACTGCCCGACGCTGTCCTGCGCGTCGCAGATGGCATTATGCGTCAGGAATGCCGCACGTACGAACCGCGATGCCGGCGACGCATCCCCCGGCAATCCGATGGCTCCCATGCCCCGGCCAAAGGGGCTCAGTTCCAGCTTGTCGGAAAAGCGGTTTTCCGGACAAAGCGGCGTCAGGTTCATGTACTGACGCAGGTTGTTGAGATGAAATTCAAAGGGTGGATTATTGGTCAGCACACCTACGGGATTCACGTGAATACGCATCCCCTCCCGCATACATTCCAGCACGATGGAAGTCTGTCCGTCCGCGATGTGCCAGTGCAGCGGCGAAATGGGCACATCGCCGCTGAAGGGTATCCCCACGATCTTCGTCCTTTCCAGCAGCGTCCGGGCCTCCTGAACTGTGGCGCATTGCCCCAGCACCCACCAGGGCAGCTCAAATGGAGAAATACAGTGCTCCCTCCCATCCCACTCTGCCGGATAGTACGCGTTTTCCGGGAAGTTCAGTCCAGCGACGCACAAGCCCTTCTCATTCATCGCATCGGCATACAGGGCGCAACCCTCCATGACCGTTGCCATGCCGATCATCGCGTAATGCAGCTCCATGGCGTCTTCTTTGCGAAAGACCTGGCGCTGCCGGCGTGGCGTGATCACCACCCGCTGGCCGAAGTCCACCTCCAGATCCAGGTTTCTTCCAAAGAAGAATCCGCCGTTGTTCCAGGCAATGCTTGTGCACATTCCACATCCCTCCGGCAGATATTTTGCCCGCAAAAATGTGAAAGCATGAAAGCTTTTTTATTGAATCTCCCCCTGCGCAGGTGTATAATATAGGCAGACAATTCACTCTCAAATGATATCAGGTGATCGATTTTGCAGCACGAAAAAATCTCCATCTCCGTTGGTATGCGGAGCAAGCGTATTCTGGCCGTTACGCTCCTGATCATATATCTTGTTATCTGCCAGCTGACGCTTTCGACCCAGATCATCAACCACGCCGAGGAACAGTGCATCCAACGGTTAAAGGAAGCCACCGCCGAGTTCAGCACGAATTATTACGAGCATGCCATGAGCGACAGGGAGCAGCTGCGCGTGGTGGCAGATATGCTTGCTGTTCTGATGGAGGAAGGCGTTCATGACCTGCACGTTCATCTCGCCTCCTTCGAGCAGCGCGGCATGCTGGATTGGCTGCAGGTCCTTTTCCCGGATGGAACGCTCTTCACGGGCACAGGCACCTATGACCTCACCGGACAACTGGATTATAACGCCGAGGTCGACCGCCTGCCCTATATTTCCAACGTGTCCGCCGGCTTTGTACTCCCCGAAAAGAACGTTATCCGCAGCGCTGTTCCCATCAACGTAGAGGGCGAGACCATCGCCATCCTTTACGGTGTGTATGACCTTTCCGCCGGCCATGACATCGGCCGGGTAACCGCCTATGACGGCCAGTCCTACACCTTCATTCTGGAATCCGATACAGGTAATTACATTCTGGACGGGCTGCGCGGCCACACCACCACAGGCTCAGTTCACAGCCACTATGAAGCCAAGCCCGGCTTCGACCTTTCCGTCATGGAGGCGGATCTGGCCGCCTGCCGCGAGGGCTACTCGGCCTTCCGGTCTCTGTCCGTGGATGAATATATGTACATATACTACGCGCCCATCGGTATCAACAACTGGATGGTCATGGTCTCCGTGCCCGAAAGCGCGGCCATGTCCTTTGCCTATGAATCCCGTGATCTGCTGCTGACCACCGTGGCGTATATCTCCCTGGGCGTGATCATCTATTTCATTCTGATCCACCTCCTGGATCAGAAGCTGCACAGCAAAAATCAGTTTGTCTCCAGCATTCAGTCTCAGCTGATGGAGGTCTACCTCAAGCCTGACCATTACCATACCGCGCTTCAGGCCGTTTCCGACCGTGCCCGCGCAGCAGCCGTTTTCCTGCTCGATGAACAGCTGCCGGCAATCTCTACCATCACCGGCAAGGATGCTGACCTCGTCGCTGATTATCAGCGTCACTCCGGTGAACTGGACGAGGAGATCCTTACCCTGTGCCGCCAGCATCGCAAAAAGCTCACCCTGCGTGCCTCTGGCAAGCAGCTGCGCGCCTCCCCCCGCCTGACCCGCTTCCTGCGGAACCACAACCAGCGCTCCATCGTACTGATCCCCCTCACCACACCTGAAGGCAGCATCCACCAGGCCATGGGCGCGTTCAGCCCCGATAATGGCGACGCCGCCATCCTTCTGGACGCCCTTTCTCCGGATTTCTTCATCGCCGCCAACAATATTGATTACCTCACCCAGCTGAACATCGCCAGCACCGTGGATACCCTGACCGACGTCATGAACCGAACAAGCTATCACCTGCGGCTGGAGAAGCTTTGCTCCGGTGTTCCTGAGGGATTCGCCTGCGTCTATGTGGATGTGAACGACCTCCATGCCGTCAACAACCGTTATGGCCACGAGCATGGCGACGTCATGCTGCGCACCATTGCAAAGTCCTTCGCCGAAGCCTTTGGCCGCGAGAATGTTTACCGCTTTGGCGGCGACGAGTTCATCATCCTTGTTGAAAACACCACCGAGCAGATCGTCTCCACCAACATTGCCCGGGCGGAGTCCGCCATCAACCAAGCGGGCTACACAGTTTCCATCGGTTATGAATGGGCCTCCCGCACCAGCAATGTGGACAACATGATCCGCGCTGCCGAAAGCCGTATGTACAAGGCCAAGTATCTTTTCTATCAACAGAAGGAAAAGCAAAAGGCCGTCCAAAGTCCCTCCACGCAGGCCACCCAGTGCCTCCATTCCGGCCATCCGGATATCGACGCGTTCCTGCAGGCCACCAGCCATTACTATCGCGGCGTATATATCGTGAATCTCCGTACGGACAAGGTTCGCGAGATCATCGCCCACGATTACTTCCATAACGCCCTGCAGGAGAACGACCAGCTCTTCTCCAAGGCCTTCCGCTATTACATGGCTGAGATCGTGGACAAGCAAAGCCGCCGCTCTGTGCAGAACTTCCTTGATTTCGATCAGATCAACGCGCAGCTTGCCGCCAACGAAACGCCCATCGTGGAATACACCCGTGTGGATGGCCTCCGTGTGCGTCTCACGGTACATCGCGGCCCTGGCTACACCCCGGAAAACCCCGAGACGCTCTGGGTCAAGATCGCAACCTGATCTCACGCAAATCAAAAGCCGCGCTCAGAACAGAGCGCGGCTTTTACGCGGCTTATTCGGTTTTGTTCAGCACCCGCTCAATAATAAATCTGGGGCGCTGCTTGGTCTCGCTGTAGATCTTGCCGATATACTCGCCAATGACGCCCAGGCTCAGCAGCTGAATGCCACCAATGAGCCAGATGGAGCCGATCAGAGACGTCCAGCCCGCTTCGGTGCTGCCCAGCAGCTTGCTCAGCAGCGACCACAGAAGCATCAGCATACTGATGAAGAACACCACCACGCCCAGCACCAGGATCAACCGCATGGGCTTCACGCTGAAGGAGGTGATGCCGTCAAACGCAAAGGACAACATCTTCTTCAGGGGGTATTTGCTCTCCCCCGCGAAACGCTCATGGCGCTCATAGCAAACTGTTGTCCAGGGATAGCCGATCTGCGGAACGATTCCCCGCAGGAACAGGTTCACCTCCCCAAACTGTGCCAGTCCCTCCAGGGCACGCTTGCTCATCAGGCGATAATCGGCATGGTTGAATACAATGTCCACGCCCAGCGCCTTCATCAGCTTATAAAATCCTTCCGCCGTAAAGCGCTTGAAGAAGGTATCCGTCTCACGGGAGGAGCGCACGCCATAGACCACGTCGAATCCGTTGTGATAGGCGTCAACCATTTCATCCACGGCGTCCACATCGTCCTGGAGGTCAGCATCCATGGAGATCACCATATCCGCATGGTTCACAGCCGTCATCAGGCCGGCCAGCAGCGCATTCTGATGTCCCCGGTTGCGCGCAAGGTTCACGCCGGAAAACAGATCAGGCTCCTTCTCATGCAGCTGTGAAATGATCTCCCACGTCCTGTCCCTGGAGCCATCGTTGACGAACATGATCCGGCTCTTTTCGGAAACCTTGCCCTGCTCCATCAACGCTTCCATTTTGGCCTTCAGCCGTTTGGAGGTCTCCGGCAGCACCTCTTCTTCCTTATAACAAGGGACAACGATATACAGCGTATTCTCGCTCTTCATCGGCAGACCTCCTTACCGGTCCTCCTTGGGAACCATGACGCCGGTGTTTTTCCAGATGTGCTTTTCCGGCACCACGCCGCGCACGCAGGAAAGCGGATACACATTGCTGTTGCGGCCCACCACCGTGCCGGGATTCAGCACGCTGTTACAGCCCACCTCCACATGATCGCCCAGCATGGCGCCGAACTTCTTCACATGGGTCTCGATCTCCTCGCCGTGATTGTGAACCACCACAAGGCTCTTGTCCTGCTTGACGTTGGAGGTGATGGAGCCGGCACCCATGTGGGATTTATAGCCCAGGATGCTGTCGCCCACATAATTATAGTGGGGCGTCTGCACGTTATCAAACAGGATCACGTTCTTCAGCTCCACAGAGTTGCCCACCACGCACTTTGCGCCCACCAGCGCCGAACCGCGGATAAACGCGCAATGGCGCACCTCCGTCTCCGGGCCGATGATGCAGGGCGCGCCAAGGAACGCCGTGGGCGCAACGACAGCCGTCCTATGCACCCACACCTGGGGCGCCTTCTGCTCATACTCCTCGCCCAGCGTTTCGCCCAGCGCAAGGATCATATCCTTGATGCCCTTCAAGGCCTCCCAGGGGTAGGTGAACTGGCCCAGATAATCCTTGGCCAGCGTGTAATCAAGGTCATACATATCGCGAATCGTCATCATCATGATTGCCTCCTCCGCATCGTTGGATCAGATACTACGCTAAAGTATTCTCCTCTGCGGAAGAAAAATCCTCCATGAACCTTTCATTCATGGAGGAAGTTACATCCATTACGAAGCAGGCTCCAGCACAGCGAAGCGTTTTTCCGCCACCAGGCGGAACATCACCAGGCCAAAGGCCGCCTCCAGTGCGAGCACCGCCACTGCCGCGGCAAACCGTACCGCGGGTGCGGCGCCAAGCAGCAGGAAGGGCGGAATTACCGGCAGGATGAAAAGCGCCAGGCCCATCAGCATACCAAAGGCCACGTTAGCGCCCTGCTTCACCACCTGCACCTCATTGGTCCAGGTCAGGTTGGGCCGCACAGCATCCAGCGTCAGGTTCAGGGCAGAGCTTGCATAGCACAGGAGCAGCGCCAGCAGGCTGCCCAGTAGAATCGCCAGAAGCTGACCGGGCAGCAATGCGATAAAGATCGCCGCAGCCACCGCCACAGCCATCAGGTCGATCAGCATACCGATCATGAGCTTGGCCGTCATCTGCGTCCGTGCGGACACGGGGATCATCCGACTGATCTCCAGCCTGCTGCCCTCGCGGGAGACCGCCGTGGATGCGGCAGGATTGATGAAGCTGGAGAAGCCAACAGCAGCGCCGACGATCAGCGCAAGATCCAGCGCGTTCATACCGGCTACCAGCGTCCGCAATTCACCGAGCAGCACATGAATATCCATAGAGGAGGCTATGCCCGCGCCGGCCATCACGATCATCAGCGGGAACATGAAAATACCCGGCAGGCAGTTGAAGGCCACCGTGGGGCTCTTGATCACGGCCAGCCACTCCTTGCGGAACAGCGCCATCAGCGGGCTGCGCTGCCGCCAGGTCGCGTCACCTGTACGCAGCCTGCGCTTACGGGTTCCCTGCTCCTGCTGCTTCAGGCAAACATTCAGGTAGCCGCCACCCAGCAGGAATAGCATAAGCGCCACAGCACCGGCACAGCAGCCGATATAGAGCGCGAACTCACCCCAGTTGCCCTGCAAGCCATGTATACCCCACTCAACCGGCGGGAACGCGCCGGTGAGCAGGTTCAGGATGCCCTCGTTATCCAGCAGCAGCCGGACAAAGAACATCGTGTCCGCGTCATCGGGGATCCTGGGCAGCAGCGTGCTTTCCAACGCCAGTATACCGCCCAGCAAAACGATCGAGAGCACCACGCTGAGAGCTTCCTTGTTCCGCACCAGCGAGGTTACCCGGGACAAAAGCGTCGTCAGGAACGCGACAATGCACAGCGGCAGCACAGGCGCCAGCAACACGATCAGCGCCATGCGCACATAATACAGCGCGCCAGCCTGCAAGTGAATGCCATACAGGATGAAGACCGGCAGAAGGATCGCACCGGAAAAGAGCTCCTCGCCCATCCAGATCTCCGTCATTTTGGCCGCCATGACCGACCGGGAGCGTACCGGCAGGTAGGCCATCCACACCGTATCCCTGCTGAAATACAGTCCACTCAGCACATGAAAGAAGCTCAGCAGGAGCGTGGACAACAGGCTCAGTAGCAGCGCCAGCGCCGGCAGAAGCGCCGCCTGGTTGAATATCTTCAGAACGCCGAAAAGCTTGACCTCCGCAAAGATGATCACACCCGCAAGCAACACCAGCGCGAGGATGACCACCACACTCGCCGCGATACGGCCCACGTCGATCCTGCCGTTATCCTTACGCCAGCTGCCCGCGCGCAGGGCTGCCAGGCGATTGCGCAGCGTGAGGCCAAGGATCAGTCGATAATCTCTCATGCCTCGCCGCCCTCCGTCTCGGTCAGCTGCAGGAACAGTTCCTCCAGGCTGGAGCCGGATTCGCCGGAACGCAGATCCTCCATGGTGCCTCGGGCCAGCACCTTGCCCTTATCGATAATGGCAATCTCGTCGCACAAACGCTCGGCCACCTCCAGCACATGGGTGGAGAAGAAAACCGTGTTTCCCGCGGCACAGTGACGGCGCATCTCCTCCTTCAGCACATGGGAGGATTTCGGGTCAAGACCCACCATGGGCTCATCCAGCACCCAAACGGGCGGTTGATGGATCAGCGCGCCGATGATGGTCAGCTTCTGCTTCATACCGCGTGAATAGGAGCGGATCTGCTCCCCTGCCGCGTCCTCCAGTTCAAACAGGTTCAGATATTTCTCGATATGCTCCCTGCGCCGGGCGGAGGACACTTCATAAACATCCGCCATAAAGTTCAGATATTCCAGGCCGGTCAGCCGGTCATACAGCTCGTGGCTGTCGGGAACGAAGCCGATCTGCCGCTTGGCCGCGATGGGATCCTTGCTCATGTCGTATCCGCCGATCAGCACCCGGCCGGAAGTGGGCGCAAGGATGCCGGTCATCAGGCGGATCGTGGTGGATTTGCCCGCTCCATTCGGACCGATATACCCGAAAAGCTTCCCCTGCTCAACAGTCATGTTCAGATCGTCTACCGCCAGGGTGGCGCTTTTCCCATATTGCTTGGAAACGTGGTCAAACTGAATCATTTTTCCTACCTCCTTGACAAAATAATAACATATCAGGTTACACCTGTCTATCCAAACGAGCGAAAACGACGGATTCCGTGTCTGAAATCCGTCGTTTCACGTCTGATTACTTTTTCTCCGCCGGTTTGCGCATGGTCAGGCTGATGCGGTTCTTCTTCGCATCCACCTCCAGCACCCAAACGGTGACCACATCTCCAACGCGTACCGCCTCGCTGGGATGATTGATACGCCGCCCGCCGAACTGGCTGATGTGCACCAGACCGTCCCTGTGCACGCCGATATCTACAAACGCGCCGAAGTCCGTCACGTTGCGCACGGTGCCCTTCAGCTCCATACCCTGCACCAGGTCGTTCATGTCCATCACATCGGTGCGCAGGAGCGGCGGCGGCAGCTCGTCGCGGGGATCGCGGCCGGGCTTGGAAAGCTCCACCACGATGTCCCGAATGGTGGGCTCGCCCACGTCCAGCTCGGCGGCCAGCGTATCGTAGCCAGCCTTCTCCGCCTCAGGACGCAGCAACCCCTCGGCTGCCTGTTTCGCGTTCATGTTGAAGCGTTTCAGCAGCGCCTTGGCCGCGGCGTAGCTTTCCGGATGCACGCCGGTATTCTCGATGAGGTCCTTGCCTCCGGGAATACGCAGAAAGCCGGCACACTGCTCGAAGGCCTTCGGCCCCAGCTTGGGTACCTTCTTCAGCTGCGCGCGGGTCTGGAAGGCGCCGTTTTCCTCACGGTAGGCCACAATGTTTTTCGCCACGGTATTGTTGATGCCGGCCACATGGCTGAGCAGCGATGGGCTGGCGGTGTTCACATCCACGCCCACGGCGTTCACGCAGTCCTCCACCACGCCGTCCAGCGCGGCGTCCAGTTCGCTCTCCTTCAGGTCATGCTGATACTGTCCCACGCCGATGGCCTTCGGATCGATCTTTACCAGCTCAGCCAGTGGATCCTGCAGGCGCCGGGCGATGGAAACCGCCGAGCGCAGGCTCACATCAAACTGCGGGAATTCCTCCGCCGCCAGCTTGGAGGCAGAGTACACCGATGCGCCCGCTTCGCTGACCACCATGTAGCTCAGCGCGCTGCCCATATCCATCTCATGCATCACATCCACGAAGAACTGCTCCGTCTCCCGGCTGGCAGTACCGTTGCCGATAGCCACAATGGACACGCCGTGCTTGCGGATCAGGTTCTTTACGATGGCCTTGGCCTGCGCGACCTTGCCATGCCCGGGCAGCGGGAAGATCACCCCCGTATCCAGCACGGATCCGGTGGCGTCCACCACGGCCACCTTGCATCCGGTGCGGATGCCCGGGTCAAGGCCCATGGCTACCTTGCCGCGCACCGGCGGCTGCATGAGCAGGGGCTTCAGATTCATGGCAAAGACGCGGATGGCCGCCGTCTGCGCCTTATCGGTCAATTCATTGCGCAGCTCCGTGTCCAGCGAGGGAGCGATCAGCCTGCTGTAGGCGTCCTCGCAGGCCTTCATCACATATTCGGTGGCCAGGCTGCCTGTGTGCGCCACGTAATCCGCCTGGATAATGCGCTGCACACCGCCCTCGTTCACATCCAGGCCCACCTTCAGGAAGCCTTCCTTTTCGCCGCGGTTCATAGCCAGCACCCGGTGGGAGGGCATCAGCCGCAGGGGCTCCTGATAATCGTAATACATCCGGTAAACGCTGTCCTCTTCGCCGCTCTGGCGTGTTTTGACCATGCAATCCCGGTGATATAGCTGCTTGAGCCGCGTGCGGACCTGCGGATCATCGCTGATGCGTTCAGCCAGGATATCCATGGCGCCCTGCAGGGCCTCCTCGGCACTGGACACGCCCTTCTCTTCATCGATGTAGCCATCCGCCAGCTCTTCAGGCGTTTTGGCCTTGCTGAGCTGGAGCAGCAGCACATCCGCCAGGGGCTCCAGGCCCTTTTCCCTGGCGATCATGGCACGGGTGCGGCGCTTGGGCCTGTAGGGGCGATAGATATCATCCAGTTGGCCCATGGTAGCGGCCTTATCCAGCGCCGACTGCAGCTCCTCCGTCCACACGCCGAGCTTCTTCAGCGATTCGCTGATCTCTCCACGTCTGGTCTCAATGGCCCGCAGGCTGGTAAGCCTTTCAGAGATTTCTCGCAGCTTCTGGTCATCCAGGGAGCCGTGCTGCTCCTTGCGGTATCGTGCGATGAACGGAAGTGTACACCCCTCGTCCAGCAGACGGATCACCGCTTCGGCCTGCCAGGGCGCAACTTTGAATTCCAGGCACAAGGTCTCAATAATGGTCATTCGCGTTCCTCCACACAAGCCCTGGCTGCCACAACGCCGCTGCCAAAGGCGAACATCAGGTTGAATCCGCCGCAGGTTCCGTCCACATCCAGCATTTCGCCGGCGGCGTATAATCCCGGCACAACAGTCGACCGCAGCGTCTTCGGGTCAAATTCGTTCAGATCCAGGCCGCCGGCAGTCACCTGTGCCGAGTCAAACCCCTTCACGCCCCTCACGGGCAAATCAAACGCTTCCAGCACCCGGGCAAGCGCCGCCGCCTCATGCTCCTTCAGCGAGCCAACAAGCCTGTCCCGGAAGCGGATCCCAGCCTCCATGCAAAGACTGGCGGCCAGCCTGGGTACACAAACGCCGGTAAGCAGCTTCTCCATAGGCTGATCCTTCCATTCGGCACGGCGGCGCAGCAGCTCCCGCTCCGCCTGACGCACATCCTCAAAGCCCATGCCCCGCAGCAAATTCAGCCGGATCACGCTACCCTCGCAGGCAAAGCGGGCACATTGCATGACGCATACGCCGCTGACGCCGTAATCAGCGAAGAGCACCTCACCGTTTTCTTCGTGCAGGATCCTTCCGTTGTTGACCACCGCCACGCCGGCTTTCACACGGATGCCGCCAAGCCCCTTGACGGGCAGTGTATCCGTCATGATCTGCGTCAGCGCGGGGCGGGGCTTCACCAGTTTGTGCCCGAGCCCTTTCATGATCTCCCACAGGCTGCCGTCGCTGCCCAGCTTGGGCTGCGCGCAACCGCCGCCTGCCAGGATCACTCGATCGCCCCGCCAGGTTTGTCCTTCGGAGATCACCGCAAAGCCATCCTTTTGCCTGCGAACAGCCTTCACCGCGGCTCCTGTGACGACTTGCACGCCCAGATTATCCATGGCGAGGCGCAGTGTCTCCAGCACCGTGGAGGCCTGACCGCTGGCGGGATACACCCGGCCACCCTCCTCCTCGCGCAGGCGCAGGCCGAGACTCTCCCAAAAGAGCTGCTGCTCCGCCGCGCCGCATCTGCTCAGCACAGCGCGAGCAAAGGCATCTCCGCCGGGATAGCAGGGCTCGCCCACATTCATCAGATTGCAGCGTCCGTTGCCTGTAGCCAGGAGCTTCTTGCCCACTCTCTCCATGCGCTCCAGCAGCGTTACCCGCGCGCCGCGACGCGCTGCCTCGATGGCTGCGGCCATGCCCGCGGCCCCGCCGCCAATCACGATGATCTCCACGCAAACACCTCATTTCCAGATCATTATAGCAGCAGAATATTCCATCCGTCAACGCCATACAATATCATGAGGTGATATGCATGACGGAACTTCCCCTGCGCAAACGCTGGCCCACGCTTGCCCTTATTCTTGTGCTGACGCTGGGCGGCGGCGCGTTGGTGGGCTTTCTGACCCGTGATTCCATGGCCGTGTACGAAGGGATCGCCCGCCCAGGCTTCGCTCCGCCCGGATGGGTCTTTCCCGTAGCCTGGACGATCCTCTACGCCGCCATGAGCGTCTCGCTGTGGCTGGCTATCCGCAAGGATGCGCCCAGCCGCGCCACCATTGTGCTATATGCTGTGCAGCTGATCGTCAACCTGGCGTGGCCTTTCATTTTCTTTACGATGCAGGCCTTTGGTCTGGCGTTCTGGTGGCTGCTTCTGCTGCTGGCGCTGGTGCTCTGTCTGATGGTGAGGACCTTCCGCACAGGCCCCGTCGCCGGTTGGCTTCTCGTTCCCTACGCCGCCTGGACAGCCTTTGCGGCTGTACTCAGCTTTGCCGTGGCTCGGCTGAACCCGTAAAAAGAGGCAGTCTGTCGCAGACTGCCCTTTTCTTATTCCAGGTGATAGATCCGCTTCAGCTCAGGCGTCATACTGCCGTCCGCCTCGTAGACGATCAGGGGCGACTCGGGATGCAGCATGGGCTTGGCGTCCTTCACGGCCTCGATGAGCACCAGATTGGACGGTTTATGTGCCGCTGGATAGATCATCCGGAAGCGCTTGGGCGCCAAATGCGCCTTTTCCATAGCCTGCATCATTTCCAGCATACGCGGCGCGGGGTACACCACCGCCATGCGGCCCTTGCCCTTCAGAAGCCTGTATGCCATGGTCAGCCAGGCGGCAAGCCCCTCGGGGCTCTGGTGCCTTGACACCCGCAGCGTATCTGATGGATTCAGCAGCGTTGTTCCCGGCGTACCATAGGGCGGATTACTGATGATGACATCCAGGCTGCACGGCTCCAGCACCGTCAGCGCCTGCTCCACCGGCATGGCATGGACCGTTACCCGGTCCGTCAATCCGTTGAGCTGCATGGTGCGACGGGCCATATCGGCCATATCCTGCTGGATCTCGAAGGCATGGATGTAGCTTCCCTTCCCCCGTCCCAGCAGGAGAAGCGGCAGGATGCCTGTGCCTGTGCCAAAATCGGCGACTACATCCCGCGCCTCAACCCGGGCAAAATCAGCCAGAAGGACTGCATCCATGCCAAAGCGGAAGCCATTCTCCTTCTGCAGGATGCGCATATCGGCCAGCTGCAGGTCATCCAGGCGTTCGCCGGGCTGGATCAGCTCCATAGGTTCACTCCTTGCTGAGGAATTTGGTCATCACATAACCGATGTTGTCGTTGTACTGGATCTTGCACCACTCGCTGCCTTCCTCCAGCAGCGTTACCGCTGTTCCTCTGGGAATCGCCAGCAGTACACGCGCGTCAGCCGAGGCAGTTTCCCGCAGATTCAATCCGCCGGAAACGGTGTTGACAAAGCGGACGCCGGTTTCTGGCTCCGCACTATCCAGATCAAGGAAGCGCGTCATCACATAGCCGGTATGGCCGCTGTACTTTACCTTGCACCAGGCGGCGCCCTCGATCAGCAGCTCCACCCGGCTTTCATCGGGGATGGAAAGCAGCACCCTGGCATTGGCGTCAGCCGTTTCCCTCAGGTTCAGGCCGCCCCCGCCCGTATTGACGGTAACATCTCTTCCAGATGCGGGGTTGTCCTCTTGCAGCGGCTGATCGGTGAAGGTCAGGAACTTATCCATCACATAGCCCGTCTGCCCGGCATAGCTAACCTTCACCCAGCCCCCTGAATAGCTCAGTACCTCCAGCACGGTTCCCTGGGGAATGCCCATCAGCACCCGAGCGTCAGCCGAGGCGGTCTCGCGCAGGTTCAGGCTGCCGCTGGCGGTAGTCACCCGGGCATACCTGCCGGTGACCTCCGGCGTGGAACCTTCCGCGCGCAAGTAGCTGGACATCACATAGCCTGTATGCTCGCCATAGCGGACGCGGCTCCAGCCGGCGTTCTGACTGATGACGCCCACCCGCGCGCCCTTTGGGATCTGCGTTACCACAGAGGAACCCGTTGTGGGCTGACTGCGCATATTCAGCGCGCCGGATTGCGTTGCCACCATGGCATAGCTTACCGGCTCTGCGGAGCTATCCGCCGGAAAGGTCAGGTATTGCGTCATCACATAGCCGCTGAAGCCCGCATAACGCACGGCGCACCACTCTGTTCCGCGGCTGGTAACGATGATGCTTTCACCCCTGGGGATGGTCATCAGCACCCGGGCGGCCGTGGTGGGCTGCTCACGCAGGTTCAGCGTGCCGGAGACCGTTTTGACAATGGCCTCCACCTCGCCCGCGCCCAGTTCGGGGGAAGCATCCGTTTCGGGAAGCTCCTCCACCGTGCCGTTGATGGCAAGGAACTTGGTCATCACATAGCCTTCGTATCCCGCTGCCTGCACATAGCACCAGCTGCCATCGTTGGTCAGCACCGTCACCTGGCCGCCATGGGCAATGGTGGTCAGTACACGGCTGGTGGTGGAGGCGGTCTCCCGCAGGTTGACCGTGCCGGAGCCGGAGGGGATGCTCACTACGGCAGGCATACTGCCCTGTCCGGTGGTCTGGCCGGGGTAGACGCTGCTCATCCGCAAAAAATCCATGGAGGCCCAGCCCACCGAAGCGCCGTATTGCACCTGCGCCCAGCCGTTGCTGGTCTGGAATACGCACAGCACAGCACCATCGGGAATGGAAGCCTTCACGCCCGCGGTAAGGCTGGGACTGGTACGCAGGTTCAGCGTGCCGTTGCAGCTGACCGTGGCCCATTGACTGACAGGCGTTGGCGTAGCTGTGGAGGAAACAGGCGGCGTACCGCTAAAGCGAAGCGCCGAGGTAGGCGCATAGCCCACGATCTGTCCCAGCTGCACCAAGGTCCAATTATTTCCTTTGGCCAGCACCGTCACGATACCGCCGTTGACCACGCTGGTCAGCACCTGGGCGTTTTCGCTGGCGCCGTCACGGATGGCCAGTCTGTCATTCACGCCCGCCAGCTTTACCGACGCCGTGTTACCGCTGCCTTCGGTAATGTCTGCCGGAGGTTCATTGTTGATGATGGTGTCGTTCCCACCGCTTTCCAGCGAGGAAAGGATCGTGTGGCTGAAGGCATACTGCACACGGGAACAGCCTTCATAATAGAAGCCAAGGATCTGGTCATAGGTATAGCCCATGGAGCCCATCTGCATGGCTCCGCGCTGGCTCATGCCCACACCGTGACCAAAGCGGCGGGACACCAGCTTGAAGGAATCGTTGTAGGTCTCCACCGTCCACAGCTCGTTTTGGCGGCTGTTGATGCTCATTCCCAGCGCCTTCTCCATTTCAGAGAAGATCCCCAGCGTCAGGGTGGTTCTTCTTCCGTTGCTCAGCGTCACGTCAAAGTCCATCTGGGTATACAGCCGGCTGGGAGAAGCATACATGGGCGTATGCGGCGTAATGGCATGGATGCGCGTTACCCTCGTGCCGGCTTTGTTGTTCAGCAGGGTGCGGAGCGCCTCGTTCTGCGCCGCAGATGTATTATCCGCATACACCGTGACCTGCCGCTTGACCGAGGCGGAGTTCATCAGGTCGAAGGGATCATCCTTCACGCCCAGGTAGCTGTAGCCGCTGGCGCTCAATCCGCTCTTGGCCGATTCCGTCTGGCCGCCGTTGGAAGCCGTGTAATAGGTGCCGGTGAGCGTGTCGCCATTCATGACGACGATGCCCCTGGTGGCGTCTACCGCCGCGGTGCAGTTGGCCGTCGTATCGGAATTGCCATAGTAGACCTGATCGTTGGTGGTATCCACCACGTCATACAGGCTGTTCGCGCGGAGGTTCATCTTGTTCAGCGTATAGGTACGCGCCGCTACGGCCTGGGCCTTCAGCGCCTCGATGTTGGCGGAGTTGCCCATCTCATAGGGCACCACGCCGTAAAGATAGTACTCAATATACACATGAACAATGGCATACAGCCGCCAGCCGGAGCCGGACTTCTGCGCGATGAGCCGCAGATCGCCCGGGTAAAGATTCCCCGGCATGCGGGTCTGCGCGATGCGCAATCCGTTGCTGCCCTTGGTGGCGTGACGGCGGAAGATCATCTCCCGCCCCATGGCATAGCTGTTGCCATTCCGTTTCATGGTGATCTGACCCGTGCTCTGATTGAAGGAGATGTTCACCGTTTCGCCATTGGTCAGGTTCATATCGTGATTGCCATTGGTGGAATAGCTGCCGGCAATAGTCACGTCCAGCGAGGTGGGGTTGCCCATAGAGGAAAGATACACCCGTACCATACCATCGCGGACGCTGGCCTGGATCAGGGGTGCGGAGTCGATTTCCGTTGCGTATGCAAAGGAGGCAGTCCAGCCGGTCATCAGCAGTACAAGGCATAAAAGCAGGCACATTCTGCGGTGCAAGCAAGATCGCTCCTTTCGATGCATTTCGACGCATTTCACGTTCGTTACGATTGTACCACATATCCTGCCTCACCGCCAGTATACATCGCATCAATTTCCACGGAAATACTTGTCTTTCCGCAACAAAAAGGCGCACCCGCACAGGATGCGCCCTTCCGCTCATTTCATTTTGACCGGCCGCAGCACCTCGTAGCCGCGCCCCTCGGGATAATGCCGCTGGTAACAGGGTCTTGCCTGCTCGTCCCAGGCGAACTTACCGGCGTACTCCTTCTCCAGGTCAAAATGCCAGGCAAGCTCTTCCACCCGGCCCATAACGTCCACATTTTCCGTGAGGAAATCAAACGGCGGATGGAAGAATACCACATAGTACCCTTCCGGGATATCCCGCAGTTCAAAGCCCTCAGGCACTTCGCCCGCGTAGCCGGTGACCAGCCCCGTTCCATACAGGTAGCGCCGCCGGCCATCCTCACCCAGATACCAGCCGGCCGTGTGACCGGTCACCAGCGGATCGCTCACATGGCTCAGGCTGTCGATGATCCCGCAGATCCTGTCGCAGTCCTTGCCTTCCCAGAATTCGCAGTAGTTTTGCGCCTTCTTGTCCCAGATGCCAAGATATTTGTGCGCCGGGATGTACTCCAGCCGCCATCTTGCCTCCGTTACCATATCCTCATTCTCCTCTCCATGATGCAATGCCTGATAGTGCTCCGGGAAGAAGATCACCTTGTAGATGGGCAGCGGCACAGGCACAGGCTGACGCCGGTAGGCTCCTGGCGTACAGTCAAAGATCTGCTTGAAGGCCCGTGTCAGCGCCTCCTGCGAGGAAAAGCCATACTTCACCGCGATGTCCAGAATACGCTCATCCGTATCACGCAGGTCGATGGCCGCGCGCGCCAGCCGCCGCCCTGCCACGTAATTCTTGATGGTCACGCCGCAGAGCCGGTGGAACTGCATCGAGCAATAGCTGGGCGAATACCCGATCTGCCGCGATATCTCCATCAGGGTGGGTTCATCCGTCAGGTGAAGCTCGATCCAGTCGATCATCTTCTGGATGGCCTCATGCCACTCATACATGGTGCTTCCTCCTTTCCGTATCATCATACCACCATGGCACGAAAGATCTCTTGATGTTACTTACAAAAAAGCGCATCCTGTTACGGATGCGCCTGTAAACATACCGGATTACTCAGCGGTCTCCTCGACCTTCTTCTTGCGGGGAGCGCGGGGCTTCTTCACGGGAGCCTTAGTGGTTTCAGCCACGGCAGCCTCGGCCTTGGGCTTGCGGCCACGCTTTTTGGGTGCTTCAGCAGGAGCCGCCTCAACAGTCTCGGCCTTCTTGGCGCGGGGCTTGCGGGGCTTCTTCACGGGAGCGGGCTCTTCGGCGGGAACTTCGGCAGGGGCTTCGTCAACCTTCTGCACGCCGGCGCACAGCTCCTCATACATGGCCAGGTACTTGCCGGCAGAGTTGGTCCAGCTGTAATCGCCGGTCATGCCGCGCTGCTGCAGCTTCTTCCACACATCCTTGTGATCGTTGTAATAGTCGATAGCACGCTGGATGGTGTTGAGCATATCGTGGGCATTGTAGTTGAAGAAGGAGAAGCCGTTGCCCTCGTCGGTGTACTCGTTATAGGAGAGCACGGTGTCACGCAGACCACCGGTCTCGCGGACGATCGGCACGGTACCGTAGCGCAGGGCGATCAGCTGGCTCAGGCCGCAGGGCTCGAACTGACTGGGCATCAGGAACATATCGCAGCCGGCGTAGATCTGATGCGCCAGAGCATGGTCCATGGTGAAGCGGGCGGCAACCTTGCCCTTGTACTCACCCTCGGCCCAGCTGAACAGGTTGACATAGCGGCTTTCGCCCATGCCCAGCACCACCAGCTGCACCTTCTTCTGCATCAGGTCGCCCATGATGTAGTCCACCAGATCGAGGCCCTTCTGATTGCTCAGGCGGCCCACCATGCCGATGACGGGGATATCGGGGTTGACTTCCAGGCCCAGCTTCTGCTGCAGGTCGGCCTTGCAGGCGGCCTTGCCGTCATCCAGGGTCTCGAAGGTGTAGGTCTTGGCGATGCGGTTATCGATGGCGGGATCGTAGTCCACCATGTCGATGCCGTTCAGGATGCCATAGACGCTCTCCTTGCGGGCGCGGAGCAGGCCGTCAAGACGCTCGCCGTAGTAAGCAGTCTGGATCTCCTCGGAATAGGAGGGGCTCACGGTGGTGATCACATCGGAATACACCAGGGCGGCCTTCATGAAGTTGGCGCAGCCGTAGCACTCCAGCTTGTCATCGGTCCACAGGCCGTCGCCCAGGCCCAGAACATCCTGCACCTCACGGATGCCGAAGATGCCCTGATACTGCAGGTTGTGGATGGTGTACATGGTCTTCATATTGGCGAAGAAGGGCAGATGCGCATACTGGATCTTCAGCAGGGCGGGGATCATGCCGCTCTGCCAGTCATGGGCGTGGATCACGTCGGGCTGGAAGTCCAGCATGGGCAGGGCATTCAGCGCGCCGCGGCAGAAGAAGCCAAAGCGCTCGTACTCATCGCCACCCAGGCCGTAGATATAGGGACGGCCGAAGTAGAACTTGTTGTCCATAAAGTACCAGGTCACGCCGTCCTGCTGGAGCATCTCGATGCCGCAGTACTGGCGGCGCCAGCCCAGCTGCACCTCGAAATCGCACACATGGGTCATCTGCTGGGTGTACTTCTCAGGAATGGAAGAGTACAGGGGCAGGATCACGCGCACGTCGTGGCCCTGCTTGGCCAGCACGGGAGCCAGGGCGCCCACCACGTCAGCCAGGCCGCCGGTCTTTACAAAAGGTACGCATTCACTTGCGGTAAAAAGGATCTTCACAGTCAATAGCCTCCTAAAGGTATTAAGCCGTTGGCACATCGCCAAAGACCGCGCCAACGGGTACAATCATAACCGATTGGCGCGGTAAAAGCAAGTATTAGATTACCACATTCTTGGCGATCACGATGGGATACACAGCGGGTCCGATCAGGCGGGCATTGCGCTTGATGGTGGCCTGCTTATCCAGGATGCAGTTCTCGATGTAGGCGTCAGCCTGCACGTAGCCGTCCTGCATGATGATGCAGTTCTTCACGTGAGCGCCGGGAGCCACATGCACACCACGGAACAGGATGCTGTTTTCCACGGTACCCTCGATCACGCAGCCGTCAGCCACCAGGGAGTTGACCACATTGGCGCTGTCGGTATAGCGGGCGGGCATCTCATCGCGAACCTTGGTGAACACGGGCAGAGCGGGATGGAACAGCTCGCGGCGCTTGGCGGCGTCCAGCACGTCCATGTTGAACTTGAAGTAGCTCTGCACAGAGTCCATGCGCCAGCAGGGGCCCTTGTACTCATAGGCGTTCACGCGGGCCTTGCCCTCGGTCACCAGGCGGATGAGCACGTCGCGGTTCATGTCGTGATGGCCGTGAGCGACTCCCTTGTCCACCAGCTGGCGGAGCAGTTCGCGCTTCATCACCAGCACATCCATGGAGGAGTTCTCGTAGCTGGGATGGGTGGGATCCACTTCCACGTCGGTCACGTTGCCGGCCTCGTCGATGGAAATGTAGCAGCCGTATTCGTCGCGCTGCATGGAGGGATCCTTGGTGTACATCATGGTGATGTCGGCGCCGGATTCCTGATGGAAGCGCACCAGATCAGCGATCTTGGCGTTGTAGATGATGTTGGAGCCGCTCAGCACCAGGTATTCCTGCTTGGAGCGGGTCAGGTAGTTGGTGTTGGAGCGCAGGGCGTCCAGCATACCGGAGTACACGCCCACGTTTTCGCGGGTCAGGAAGGGAGGCAGCACATACATGCCGTCGTTCTTGCCGTGGAGGTCCCATTCCTTGCCGGAGCCCAGATGATCCATCAGGGAGTGGTAGTTCTTCTGCATGATAACGCCCACGTTCTTCACGCCGCCGTTCACCATGGAGGAAACCAGGAAGTCGATCACGCGATAGCGGCCCAGCACAGGCAGAGCGGCGATGGCGCGGGTCATGGTCAATTCGCGCAGACGGGCGTCGTTTTCACCGGTGTAGATTACACCCATAACGTTTTTCATGGATTTCAATCCTTTCGCTGCAATGATAAGGAAGGGAGCATCAATAGGTGGTGGTCTCGTCCACCTGCACACCGGCGGCAACCTTCACGCCGGCGGGCACGGTGATGCCCTGGCCAACCACGGCGATGTTGCCGGTCTCTTCGCCAACGAAGCTGCCCGCGCCGACCACGGCGTTCTCGGACACGATGGCACGACGGACGACCGCGCCGCGCTTGATGACGGAGCCGGGCATGACCACGCTGTCCTGCACATTGGCGCCCTCTTCGATGGTGACGCCGGCAAAGATGACAGAGTGCTTCACGGTGCCGAACACCTCGCAGCCCTCGGTGACGAGGCTGTCTTCAACCACAGCGCCCTTGGCGATGTAGTGGGGAGCCAGGCCGGGGTTACGGGCGTAGATACGCCACTTCTTGTCATGCAGATCCACGGGCATGGGGGTTTCCAGCAGGTCCATGTTGGCTTCCCACAGGGATTCGATGGTGCCAACGTCCTTCCAGTAGCCCTCGAAGTTGTAAGCGCACATCACCTGCTTGTCGGCAAGCATGGTGGGGATGATGTTCTTGCCGAAGTCGTTGGAGGACTTCTTGTCCGCCTCGTCGTCGGTCAGGTACTTGCGCAGCTTCTCCCAGGTGAAGATGTAAACGCCCATGGAGGCCTTGTTGCTCTTGGGATTCTTGGGCTTCTCCTCGAACTCGGTGATGTTGTCGTCGGCATCGGTGTTCATGATGCCAAAGCGGCTGGCTTCCTCCCACGGCACGGGACGCACGGCGATGGTGGCGTCGGCGCCATGACGGATGTGGAAGTTCAGCATGGCGTTGTAGTCCATCTTGTAGATGTGGTCGCCGGAGAGGATCAGCACATAGTCGGGATTGTACTGCTCGATGAACGCCATGTTCTGGTAGATGGCGTTGGCGGTACCACGGTACCACTCGCCCACCTTGCCCTTCTGGTAGGGGGGCAGCACGAACACGCCGCCGTTGGACAGGTCAAGGTCCCAGGGCGCGCCGGAGCCGATGTAGGCGTTCAGTTCCAGGGGCTGATACTGGGTCAGAACGCCCACGGTATCAATGCCGCTGTT
>SVGJ01000038.1 GCA_015056415.1 Clostridiales bacterium | reverse complement strand
GCCGTTGGCGTACAGCGTCAGCTCGATGGCGCCTCCGCCTCCGCCCTGCCAGCTCTTCCGCACCGTGAACAGCGTGGTCTTAAGCTTGTTCTCGAAGGCGATCTCCTCCACAGCCTCGCCGTCCCTGGTGATGACGGGTTCCGCGGTCAGCGTGCCCTCGTCATTTTCCGCAACGGTCACCTCTACGGTATACACGGTCTCGTCATAGGTCACGCTTTCCAGCGCGCCCTTGAGCTCCTTCACCGTGTAGGTATGCCGGCCCAGATCGCTCTGGGAGTTGCTGTTCATATAGTCAAGCTTAAAGCTGAACCTGCCGGCCTCGTCGTTGACTGCCCTCGCAAGCTCGTTGCCTGCTTCGTCATACAGCGCGAAGCTGAATTCACCCTCGGCCAGCTCGCGGCCCTCCAGCGTCTTCAAGCCGGGCAGCTCCACCGTTACGCTGTTGTAGCGGTTGATGACCGTGAAGCCCTCGCCCGTCGTTTCCATCACGGCAGACAGATAGGGGTTCTTCTCATCCTCGCCGTAGGCCATGGTTTCTTCCACCGAGTACCGGATCTCCACAGCCTTGCCATCCTGCACTTCGAACACGGGCAGCTCTTCCCACTTCACGGTCAGCGCGTCGCCCTCGGCGTCGGCGGGGATGGTCCTGACGTCCACCAGCTTCTTCGTCAGCGTTCCGGCCTTGCCATACAGGCTCAAGGTGATCTCCCGGCGGGCGTCCTTGTTTTCCTCATCGCCCTTCCACTCCTTGGTGGCGGTGATCTCCGTCTCGTTGCTGTAGGTGTTGACGAAGGTCATGCCTTCCTCAGGGATACCTTCCGCCTCCACCTCCAGCGTACCGTCGCCGTCATCGGTGATGGTCAGGGTGATCTCATACAGCGTTCCATCGTAGGTGACGCCTGCCTCGCCGGTGTTTCTTTCGGAGATGGTATAGCTTCTGCTGCCCACGTCCTCCTCGGTGAATTCCAGCGTTTTGAAGGTCACATTGCCCTGGGCGTCATTCAGGACGCTCTCCAGCACATAGCCCTCGCTGTCATACAGCTCGAACACGAACTGATCCGCCGCCAGTTCCTTGCCTTCCAGCGTCTTTACCGCTGTGAACACGTACTCGCCCTCGGCGTGATAGGTATTGGTGAACGCCGCGGTGGCGGTCTCGTTGGCCCAGATCTTGCCGGTGGCGCCGCTGCTCTTCTGGGCGAAGCCGCCCTCGGCCGCTTCCACCACGCTGTAGCTGGCGCCGTCCGGCAGGCCGGTGATGGTCACCGTCTCGCCGCCCTTGAGCTTCAGTTCACCGGAGCCATTGACCATGGTCAGCGTTTCGCCATTGCTCAGCCCGTACTCGCCGCTGAGCATCTGGCCCAGGGCGTCGGTCAGGTACAGGGTGAAGGTGAATTCCTTCTCCGCGTGGCCCTCGTAGCTGCTGACGACCGTTTTGCTGATCTTCAGACTGCCGGGCTTGACCTTGTTGGTAATGGTATTCTTGTTGCCCGCGTAGGTAATGGTGGGGGTCAGGCGGCCTTCGCCCTCCTTGTCCTCCATGACCACGGTGACGCTGATGACCTCGTCGCTGTACTCAACGGTATCGTCCTCGCCCTTCACCTCGCGGATGGTGTACTCGTAGGTGCCTTCCTTGTCATAGGGCAGCTCGTCGAACACCACCAGGCCGGTACCGGCTTCATTGGTGGTCTCGTCGATCACATTGCCCTGGCTGTCCAGCAGCCGGAAGGTGAACTCGCCCTCCCTGGGCGTGCGGCCCTCCAGGATCTTCTGGGCTTCCAGCACGGCCGTGCCCTTGTGGGTGTAATTGTTGACAATCGTGGCTGTTATGCCATGGCTGCTGACAGAGCCGTAATACGGCGTGATCGTACCCGTAACAGCGCTTGCCTGTACCATTTCCCAGCCCGGGTAGGTGCCGGTCTCCTTCACCTCATAGCGGATACCATCGGGGATGTCATACAGCACCGCATTGGAGGTTCTGGAATCCATGGGCACCCGCACCACGCCATTCACAACGGGGTATGTTTCGGTTATGGGCGTGCTGTTGTATTTACCGTTCTCGTCGTACACATAGCGTTCAAGGGATACATTACCGTCTTCGTCACCTGCCCAGGGCGTGCCATGGACGTCCTTCAGCGTGACCTCGAAGGTAAAGTCCGTACCGGCGATGCAGTCTTCGTAGGATTTCATAGTGCCGGGCACATAGACACCCTTCACCAGACGCAGGGCGCCGGGGCCTGTCTCGTTGCGGAAGACCGGCGGATTGTCCAGCACATTGCCCGCAGCATCCTTGTAGGTCACGGTGGCACTCAGCACGCCGTTGCCGTTGTCCTTCACCGCAACGGTCGCGGTGTAGATGCTGGTATCGTAAACGATCTGAGGCGGGACAAGTCCAGTAATGTCGTAATTATAGTAGCTGGTATCTTCGCTGATGGTGTAGGTGAAGGTCTTTCCGGCGTCGTCCAGATCATATGCGATGGCAGCAAACTGCACCGCACCACCGTCCTTATTCTTCACCGTTTGCAGCCTGTTACCCTGGGCGTCCTTCAAAATGAATTGGAAGGATTCCGCCTTTGCGGCCTTGTCGTCCAGCATCTTGCTGGCACGGAAGATGACCTGGGCCTCATTGGTGCGGTATTCGTTGGTGAAGTTGGCCCATCTGGTGCTCAGGGGCGCGATCTCACCCACATCGTTGATCTTGTGCACCAGCACCCAGCCATCGGGAGTCTCCTCCCAGACCTCATAGCCGGTATAGGCGGGGAGGTTCGCGAAGGTGACCGTATCGCCTGCCTTCATGGTAAACACAGCCACGTTATCGCTGGTCGATTCGGAGGCATCAAGCTGCTCCCACACGGCAGTCATACTAATCTGACTGTTCCCCCCCGCGATCCCGGCGGGCAGCGTCACTACGCCGCCCTCGAGCGGATAGGTGGTGCCATTATAGGACAATCCGGCCAGCCGATAGCCAAAGCGATACAGCATCGGGGTAATGGTAGTCGCTCCATCGCAGTCACAATCCCTGGGATAATAGGTTATGTTGGAACCTGCGCCTCCATTGGGGTCGATCGTCATGGCATAGGAAGGATGCCACAGCTCCAGGGTGCCGCTGGGGCCAGACCCACCAAAGACCTGACTGTTCGGCCAGGTTGTGCCGTTTTCGTCTACCCAGTAATCATGCGGTACTGAGGTTCTTGGATAATAGGAAAAATAGGTGCTTGCAGCGCGCGTGTAGACTTTCAGGTTCGGGCACCCGTTTGTACCGAACATGTAAGGCTCCGGCGAACTCAGGCTGCCAAGATCAAGAATTTCCAGTGCCGGGCAATTAGTAAACATGCTTCCACCCTGCACAACTCTTTCAATTCTGCCCATATCCAGCTCCTTCAAAGAAGAGCAGTTGGAAAACATTCCCGCCATTCCGCCGTCGCCCGGATAATAGAGGCTCGATATTCTTTGAGTGGTAAAATTGCACAAATTGGCAGTTTCCAGGTTCGAGCAGCCTCTGAACATGTAGGCGAAGTATTGAACACTACTTGTGTCAAACGTACTCAGGTCTATCGTCTTCAGGCTCGTGCAACCCGAGAACAGATACCGCATATTGGTCGTCAGACTGGTATCCATCATTGACAGATCCACCGTTTCAAGATTGGTAAGACCATAGAACCAGTCTTCCATCCACCTGGGTCTGACAGCGTTCACCATCGTTACCGCTTTGACATATGGCGCATCAGTCGTAGATACGCCAAAGGTCCCACTGCCCATAAGGGTAGTAGAGGCTTCGCTCACCGTATAGTAGACTTTATTGCCAACCTCTTTTCGGGTCGAACTGCCCATGTAAAAGTAATTGCCATTATGATCATAACTGCCGTTCGAGCGGAAGAAAGTAAGGACTCCCGTTGATTTATCAATCACGGCATAAGCGTTTCCCCACAGCTCGCTGGACGACGCGTGGAACACCTGCGAATTCTGTGCAGGCGTGGTCGGCGTAGACACAGATCCGGACGTTGTCCGGGTGAAATCCGGCGTCTCCTTCATCTCGCCGGTGAAGCGCACCTTGAAGGTAAACTCCTGGTCGGGGTCAGGATTGGGGTTGTTATTCACGCTCTTGTTGATCGTCAGGACGCCGGGCTTGATATCGTTAACGAACACAGGCATGCTCTGCTCGCCGGTAACGGTCACGCCGCCTTCAATATGGCCGCTGCCATTACAGTCCGGGCAGTTATCCAGCACCGGAGTATAGTCCAACCGCTCAAATTGGGCAAGATAGTTTTCCCTGCTGAACGACGTACCGGAAAGCGTGGCCAGGTCCTCCGAGTTGAAAACACGTTTCAACTCATAATACGGCCTCATATTATACTGGAGCATTTTTTCGCCATAGTCATGGAAATACACTGCGTAGGTAAGATTCGCCACCCTGTTCAAGGATGAAGTATAGTCATCCACCGCCTCCGGCAGCGTCATATAGCCAACGGCTTTTACTGTATAGTCTTCCGTGCGCAACGCGCCATCGTAATAGGTAGTTCCAATGGCCGGATAATCCACCAGTTTATGCCCGGTATACTCACAGGCTTCACAGCCGTTGGAGCACGCCGCGCAATCTGTCGGATCCGTCTCTGACGCCGGGCCATACCCGTATGAATATACGCTGTAATAGCCCGAACCATTATCCTGGCCAGAAAGAGAAACGTGGGGGACGCCCTTTTTCTCGATACTGCCGCAGGTCGCGCATTCGTTTATTTCCCTCGTTCCCTGCTGTGTACCCTCCACAAAGGACAGGGTGCCGTCGTTGTTATCGTAGGCGGTCACTTCGTACTTGTACACCTGGTCGGAATACACCACCGTGGCGTCGTTGCCCACCTTTTCCTTGGCCAGGAAGTAATACTTCGCCGGGTTCGCGTCATCCAGGGACACGTCGTCCTGGTCAAACCTGATCGCGGGGAACACAACGTTGCCCTCGGCGTCGTTCGTCGCCGTGGCGATGGGATCACCCACGGTTTCGCCGGTGGCGTTATCGTATTTGTAGAGCTCAAAGGTGAATTCCCCGGCCTTCAGCTCGCGCTTCTCCAGCACCTTCCAGGCCTTCAGGGTGATCTCGCCCTCAGCATGGTATTCGTTGTCGAAGGACATACCGCTGCCATCGGCGGCGGTCACATCGTTGCCGTTCCCGTCAAGGGCCGTCACGGTCATGGTGCCGTCGCCGTTGTCCTCCACGGTCACGGTCACGGTGTATCTGGTTTCGTCATAGGTGTAGCCGGGCTTTTCGGCGTCCACCTCGACCACCTCGTAGGTGAAGGTCTTGCCGTCGTCCCTGTGGGTGTAGTCCAGCTGACCGAAGGCAGCGACGGCCTCCGCCGTGATCACGCCGGTCTCGTCATCCTGTTCGTTGACGGGCGTGCCGGAATAGGCCGTGCGGATCACCTGGCCGTAGGTGGCACTGCCTTCCGTCATATCCACGATCTGGAACTGGTGCTGGTTCTTGCGCAGCCCGTGACCCGTCTGGCCCTTGCTGGCGTTGAACTGCGTCCCGCCCGAGGCGCTGTAGGTGTTGATGAACTCCGCCCCGACCGTCTGGCCTGCGCGGATGACGCCCTTATCGTTCACCTTGCCGGTGAGCGCGAAGCCTTCCTTCTCCGCCTCCTCGATCTCGTAGGTGGATTCGGAGGGCAGGTCGTAGATCACGATCTTCTCATCGCCCTTCAGCACGAAGGTGCTGGAGCAGGTCAGCGTGCCGGTGGAGACGCTCTGCCAGCTTTCGCCGTCGCTCCCCAGCCGGAAGAGCTCGTAAGCATATTCATCCATCAGCGGCGCAGGCTCCACGGCGGGATCGGTCTGCTCCGCCAGCAGCTTGATGGTGAAAGTGAATTCGTTCTCAGCCGCCTTGGGCGTGGCTTCCTTCAGCGTCTTGAGCACGGACAGATCGCCGAAGGGCGCGTAGTCGTTCACCAGCAGCTTGTAGCTGTCGCTGCTGGCCACGTACTTGGGCACATAGTCCTCTTCCACGGTGTAGCGGTACTCGCGGCCACCCTGCTCATACTTGTCCAGCTTGCCGAAGTTATAGGTCCAGCTGCCGCCGCTGGGCGTTACGGTCTGCTTCTTCACGTACTCGCCATCGCGGTACAGCTTCACCGTGATGCTCTCGGGGCGCAGACCCAGAGCGTTGTCATCATCATTCCACTGCTTCTCGCCCTTGAGCTCGACCTGCTCATTGGGGTGGCTGTTGGTCAGGATATACTGGCCGTCGCCGGTCTCCCTGACCGTCAGCGTATAGCCCTCGATCTCATTTTCCCTGAAGCTGTACACATACTGGTTGCCGTCCTCGTCCACCACGTCCACCTGGTAGAAGTAGTCCGTCCAGTTGTTGGCGCCGTTCAGCGTCACCGTCATCGGCGCGCCGCTTGCGTCCGTGACCTCCTCAAAATCGCCCGCCAAGCCAATGGCTTTGCGCAGCAAGATCACCGTCACCTCATCGGGACGGATATTATCGTGGTTATTCTGATCCTTCCAGACCTTTTCCACCTTCAGGATGCTGGGCAGAATGCCCACGCGGGTATAGTCGTTGCGGATCATGATGTTGGAGGATTCGCCCACACCGGTGCCGCCGGTGCCGGTCTGCACACACTTCAGACGGGTGTTGTTGAAGGCGTACATATTGTTGGCGGGATCCTCCATGGCAGCCTCCCAGTCCACCTCCTGGATGGGGTTGCCGTTTCCATCGGTCTTGTGGGCATAAGCACCCTTGGCGTGCCACACATCGGGATCGCTGTTGTCGTCCGGGGCCACCATGTGCAGATAGCCGGACACAGCCTCGCCCTCGCCCAGCACATAAGCCGCGCCGTCGGCAGTCCTGCGGGCGTCCAGCGCCACCGCGCTGATCTTGCCGTATACATCGGCAGGCACGTTCCACTTGCCCTCGGCCGTCAGCTCCGCCCTGTGCCAGATGTCGGCGTCCGTCAGGTCATAAGCGCCCTTGGAGAACAGCTCCAGGCGCTCATCCTGGGACATATCGGGGGTGGAATCCGCGAAGGTCAGGTCGGGCATGAGGGAGTAATACAGCACAGGCGCCACGCCATCGGCCACGAACTCGCTCAGATCCACGGATTCCAGCGTGCCGCGCCACTGGCCCACGCCCTGCCAGTCGCCCTGCCAGTTCTTCTTTCTTTCCTTATCGTTGTAATCCTCCGCCTTGGTGGCGTCCTGGGTCTCGTCATCCTCGGGATCGGGGATATGATAATTCTCGATGGTATCATAAATGACGATATCGCTGGTGACCGTGCTCTCGCTGGAGGACACGCGCAGGCGGTAGGTATAGCTTTGACCCTCGTACACCGTTACCTGATCCTGATCCGCCAGGCCCTGCGTCCACACGCCCTCCAGATCGTTCTGCACCGCCTTGGCGATGCCGGACAGCGCCGAGGTGATCAGATCCAGGCGCACCGGCGCCTTGCCGTACACAAAGCGGCTCTCGTCCGTGTTGGGATCCAGGTCCGTCATGGCCTGGGCGATATCCGCGGGCATGGAGGGGGTGGTATTGTTGTTGCCCGCCGTGGGATCATCCGGATTGCCCCGCTGGCCCGTGATGGTGCCCAGCGTGTCATACCGCAGATTATCCACCTTGGATTCAAAGGCGATGTAGTTATCCGCCTCGATGCCGTAATCCTTGATGGCGTCCCAGGTGTAGACCGCGTCGAATTTGATGGAGGGCTTATCGACATAGCCCACGGGCTTGCTGCCCGAATATTTCTGGACAGGGTCGGGCGTCAGGTCGGCCTCCACCACCAGCAGGATCCGCCCCGTTCCCTTATAGTCCGGAATGGTATACTTGCTGGTGATCACGTCATCGTCGCGCAGCTGGATGGTATCCATCAGCGGCGTCACGCCCAGGGGCAGCAGGTCATACCATACGCCCCTGGTTTCCGCGGGGATCACGCCCTCCTCCACGGCCTTGTCGTAGTCCGTGCGATTGATCAGGTTGCTCTGCTCGCTGACCTCCGCGCTGTAATGCAGGATGGCCCGGCGGTATTCCACGTCGTTATCGCCGCCGTTGGACAGGCTTCGGTTGTCAAAGTCCACCTTCTTGCTCAGGCTCACGCCGTAGCTGGCGCCCGCGATGGTGGCGCGGGAGGTATCAAAGAACGCGTTGGGATGATCCGGATACAGCCGCACGCCCTCGCCGGGGGTGCCGTCCGCATTGGCCTTGATCCAACCGTCCACGAACATATGCACATCGTTGCGGAATTTGGTGCTGGGGGTGTCCGTCAGCTTGAACCAGTTCTCCGCGATGGCGATGTTCTTCTCAGAGGCCTTCAGGTCGATGCCCAGATACACATCCCACTGCACGGCGCCCAGATCGCACTTGGCAGCGCTCTTGCCGTTATACACATTGCTCACAAAGATGTGGCGCACGTCCGTGGTGTTTTCGGGGAAGTACACCGTCATGCCGGAGGTGGTAATACCCTCCGCCACATCCATGAACCGGAACGCGCCCTTGCCGTTATCACCCCAGTTGGCCGTAGCGGCATGACGCCACTGACCGTCGCCGTTGAGCTGATACTCGATCTGCAGGTCGGGCGTGGGCAGGCTGCTGTCGCTAAAATAGCCGTACTGGCTGGCCGGCATCTGGCCGTAGACGATATTGCCGTTCAGTTCATAGTAGCCGTAGCGGGGATAGCCGGCCTTCTGGTAGCGCAGCTTGCTGGGCACGGTCACCCGCATAGAGGTGATCTCGAAATCCCGTTCCGTCAGGGGCGTATCGTTGTTGTCAAAGAATGTGTCGAAGTCCTCGGTGATCTGTCTCCAGCCCAGATTGCCGAAATCCTCGGCCTTCACGTCCTCCTCGCCCACATACTCCGGATCATCCGGATTCGTGCGCACGCTGGTCCACGGATAGCCGAAGCCCACCGTTTTCAGGTGGAAGTTCATGCTGACGTCTTCCCCGTCGATCAGCTGATTCAGGCCATAGCCGTAGTTCCAGTCCTCATTGGGCTGGTTTTCCGTCCACTTGAACACCTCAAAGTGACCCGTAGGCTTGGACCAGCGGGTGGGCATATAGAACACAGAGGCCTGTGCGGGGGCGATGGTCACCTTCTGCGCGTCCAGGGGCTTGCCGTAGCCGGGATCGGCCGCCTCGGCGTCATACTCGGTCAGGATCCAGTCAATGTTGTTGCGCATCACATAAACGACCTGGGGCTCCTTGGCCGTAGGCACATAGAAATCAGACTTCTTGTACGCGGACCACATGTAGACCGTGTGGTCATAGGAGGTGGTGGTATCCGTGTGATAGGTATTCTTCAGGATATTGGCCTCAAGGTCGTGGTCGCCCGTGGCAGGGGCCTTGCCCTCATAATTGGTGAAGCCCAGCAGAATGCCATCGGTAACGAATTCCTCACCCGTCACTTTGCCGCTGGCGTCCTTGATCTGCCTGTACGCGGCGGAAACGGTATCCTCGATATCCAGGGAGAATGGCTGGTTGCCGCGGTGATAAACATAGCTGTACCAGCGCACATAAATATAATCTTCGGGATCAGCGCCCTCGGGCAGATTCGCCAGCAGGCCGGCGGGAATGCTGGCCGGCACATCCTCATACAGCTCGTTGTTGGTGGATTTATAGGCGCTGCGGATCTCGGCGATGGTGTCGATCTGCGCGGTGATCGCTTCGGACGTGCGGGAGATCACATTACCCCGATTGGTCACCACATCCACGTGCACGGTGATGGGATCACACTCGCTCATGTCCACCACATTATGCGGCACCAGGTTCGTGATGGACATCTGGAACATGGCCTTACTGGTGGCGCCAATGGTCTTGGTATTGGTCAAAACATAATTGCCATTGATCAGCTGCCAGTTAAAATCCGCCCTGGTGGAAGGCGCGGCGGGCACCGAAAGCTCCATGGAGCCGATCATCTTGTTCGGGTTGATCCTGCCTGCCGCCTCATCCGAGGTATCGCGGGCATGCCAGACCTGCGCCGGAATGGTGACCTGGATATCACCCGGCGCGTAGTCATACTGGCCCGAGAAGCTGATCTCGAACTGGTAGGTCATGCTCAGCGGATCGTCCGACCTGGTGGCCAGATACAGGTGGTTATGGCGATCGCTGCCATTATCCGTCTGCTCGGCCTGCGGCACGGTATGGCCCTCGTTGTCCACGGTGCTGTCCGGCGTCAGCCAAAACAGATCGATGCCCTCGATCTTCGAGCCGTCCTGCTCAAAGTTTTCCTCGGCCGCCGCTCCGCTCACCATGCCAAACATAACCAGCATGATGGCCAGCAGCGCTCCGATCCATCTCACAGCCTTGCGCGTTTTCATGCAGACCCATCTCCCGTCCAACTCTGTTTGTAACGCCTGATCCTGTATTCCATTTGGGTACAACAAACCAATATGGTATAATATTCCACAATATGTAGTATAGCACACGGGGTATGCTTTGTCTATATATGTTTTCTCCTGACTGTTTCTGTATTTATAAGGAACAAGCAAAAGCGTCAGACAGCTTATGCTCCGCTGCCTGACGCTTTGCTATCCTGTTTTGTTTGAAAAACCGGCTTGCGGGCTTTTGCCCGGGCCAGAGGTTACCGCATCTCGATGAGCTCGTACTCCCGGGTGCCCAGGCCGATTTTCTCGGCGTGGCTGAGCTGGGAGCGCCAGTCGGTGGCGGGCTGGCTGTTGATGAAGTGATCCTCGCACACGTGGGGCATTTCATCCAGGCGGCTGCCGGGGATGGGCTGCTGCTTCAGGCAGGCGTCCACGCAGGCCTGATCCAGTGCCACAGGGTCAAAGCTGGCGAACATTCCGATGTCCGGCAGGATGGGCAGGTCATTCTCGGCATGGCAATCGCAATAGGGGCTGATATCGATCACCAGGCTGATGTGGAAGTGCGGACGGCCCTGCACCACCGCCAGGGAGTACTCGGCGATCTTGCGGTTGAGGATGTCGTTGCTCTCGTCCTCGGCGGGGCGGGTGGCGTCCTTGGGGCAGGCGCCGATGCAGCGGCCGCAGCCCACGCACTTGCTGTGGTCGATGCTGGCCTTGCGGTCAGCAATGGTAATGGCGTCGTGAGCGCAGTTCTTCTGGCAGATGGCGCAGCCGATGCACTTGTCCTGATCCACATAGGGCTTGCCGGCGGAGTGCATCTCCATCTTGCCGGCGCGGGAGCCGCAGCCCATGCCGATGTTCTTGATGGCGCCGCCAAAGCCGGTGCCCTCGTGGCCCTTGAAGTGATTGAGGCTGATGAAAATATCAGCGTCCATCACCGCGCGGCCGATCTTGGCTTCCTTCACGTATTCGCCCTCCACGGGGACGTACACGTCATCGGTGCCCTTCAGGCCATCGGCAATGATGATCTGGCAGCCGGTGGAAAGGGGGCTGAAGCCATTCTCCATGGCGGTATCCATGTGATCCAGCGCGTTCTTGCGGCTGCCAACGTAAAGGGTGTTGCAGTCCGTCAGGAAGGGGCGGCCGCCCAGCTCCTTGACGAAATCAGCCACCACCTTGGAATAGTTGGGGCGCAGGAAGGCCAGGTTGCCCAGCTCGCCAAAGTGGAGCTTGATGGCGGTGAACTTCCCCTCGAAATCGATCTCGCCCATGCCGGCGGTCTTGATGAGGCGGCGCAGCTTCTGCAGCAGGGTTTCGTTATGGCGGGTACGCAGGTCGCAATAATAAACTTTTGATGCCATCGGTGGAAGACCTCCATTGATGTAGTGAAACAAGTTTACCACAAAAAAGTTGTGTATGCAACGAATAAGCAAAAAAAGAAGCTGCCCGCCAGTTTGTTTGGTGGTGCGGCCAGCCTCTGCTTGCTTCCCGGCTGTCTTTTGGCTATAATATCTTCACATTCCGCAAAAATCCCCCTGCGTGAGGGGTTGCTCGCGACGCTGCGTCATGAGCTATGATGCCAGTGTAAGGAGGGAAATGCCATGTCCTACTACACCACAGGAGAAATCGCCAAGCTCTGCGGGGTCACCGTACGCACGGTGCAGTACTACGACACCCGTGAGCTGCTCAGCCCCAGCGAGCTGACCGAGGGCGGCCGCCGCCTCTACGCAGAGGAAGACGTGAAGCGCCTGCGGGTCATCTGCTTTCTTCGGGAGCTGGGTTTGTCCATCCCCGTGATCAGCCAGCTGCTGAAGGAGGATGACCCCGGCAGCGTGATCGACCTGCTGCTGAGCCAGCAGGCGCAGATCCTGCGGGAGGAGATCGACCAGAAGCAGCGCCAGCTTGATCAGCTGACCACGCTGCAGCAGGGTCTGAAGGACGCCCACGACTTCTCCTTTGAATCCATTCAGGACGTGGCGCTCAATATGGAAAACAGAAAGAAACTCAACCGGCTTTACATCAAGCTGGTGGTCATCGGCCTTGCGATGGAGGCGTTGGAGCTCATCGCCATCATTCTGTGGGCCGTCAAGGGGCTCTGGTGGCCCTTCGCGGTATGGACCGCGTTCCTCATCCCCTTCTGCGTTGTTTTCTCCCGCATGTATTTTAACAAGGTGGCCTACATCTGCCCCCAGTGCCACGAAACCTTCCGCCCCAACAAGCGCGAGGCCTTTTTCGCCAATCACACCCTGCGCACCCGCAAGCTAACCTGCTCCTGCTGCGGGCACAAGGGCTTCTGTGTGGAAACCTGGGCAGGGGACGACAAATGACGCCGCAGGTCACGCTTGTTCCCCCGGGGCCGGGGGCTGTTCTTCATCTGAATCCCCGCCGTCCGGCGTCCCCGGGCGGCTTTTCGTTTTGCGAAAAAAAGAGCTGCCCACCAGGCAGCCTTTTTTCAGAAAATACTCTTCAGCATCAGTCCGCCGCCAAAGATCACCATCGGTACGCCCAGAATGGCGCCGATGCCCGTCATATACAGCGCAACGCCCAGGCAGCAGAACACCAGGCCAATGGCAAAGCCGATCATCGAGCCGGCCAGATCCAGGATCCATCCAATCAGTTTAGCGGCCATACGGAAGGGCCAGGTCAGTACCTGCAGCATCATCAATCAACCTCCATGGCTGTATGATACCACGCAAGCGCCCGGCGCAACCAGTGCGTTTCCATGAGAAGAAAATGAGAATTCTTTAATCTTCCACCTGCTCAGGAAGTGCTTCGACCTTCTTCTCGCGGTAGACCACGAATTTCTGGAAGAGGAACTCGGTCACGAAGTTGACCAGCATATTGAAGATCTCGATGATCCAATCGTGCAGGCCCAGCTTCTCCAGCCAGGTGCCCCACAGCGCGGAGGCGGGGGTGAACACCAGGTAGTACAGAGCCACCAGCATCATATCCCGGGCGATGTGGTTGGTGGGCCTGAAGGTGTATTTGCGGTTGAAGGTAAAATTCCAGATCACTGAAAGGATCAGGGAGGGCACATGGCTCAGCCAGTAGCTTTCCAGACCCAGCACATCATGCAGGATAGCGAAGCTGCCTGCCTGCACAATACCCGCGGAAATCGAAAACAGCGTGAACTTCAGCGCCTGGAGAAGATCTTTTTTCTTGTTCATTCGTATACCTCCGTTATACCAGCCGCAGCGAAGGCTGAGCGTTCAGAGAGAGGTCTGCCACCTCGCCCCGGAGCATCCGGTAGTAGGCGGCAGAGCCGATCATGGCGGCATTATCGGTGCACAGGGAGATCTTCGGCATATAGAGCGGGATGCCCGCCTTGTCGCACTCCTGCTGCATCATGCGGCGCAAAAGCCGGTTGGCGGAAACGCCGCCCGCCATGGCCAGGCACTTCGCGCCGGTCTCTTTGGCGGCCAGCACGGCCTTTTCCACCAGGGCGGACACCACCGCGTACCGGAAGGATGCGGCCATATCCGCCTTGGGCAGCTCCTCCCCTTTCTGCTCCATCTTGTGGGCCGCGTTGAGGAATGCCGTCTTCAAGCCGGAGAAGGAATAATCATACCGGCCATCGGGGTGCGGATGGGGCAGCGTCAGGTAGTGCGGATCGCCCTCCTCGGCCAGGGCGTCGATGCGGGGGCCGCCGGGATAGGGCAGGCACAACACACGGGCCGCCTTGTCGAAGGCCTCACCGGCGGCGTCGTCCATGGTCTGGCCCAGCAGGCGATATTCGCCGTAGTCCGTCACCTGCACCAGGTGGCTGTGACCGCCGGACACCACCAGGCATACAAAGGGAGGCTCCAGGTCGGAGTGCGTCAGGTAGTTGGCAGAAACGTGGCCCTCGATGTGATTCACGGGGATGAGCGGCTTGCCCAGCGCGTAGCTGAGGCCCTTCATGCAGTTGACGCCGGTAAGCAGCGCGCCCACCAGGCCGGGGCCGTAGGTCACGGCGAAGGCGTCCACATCGGCAAGGGTCATGCCCGCTTCCTTCACGGCCTGATCCACCACCCGGTCGCAGGCCTCCACGTGAGCGCGGGAGGCGATCTCCGGCACCACGCCGCCATAGAGGGCATGCAGGTCGATCTGGCTGAACACCACGTTGGACACAATCGTCCGGCCGTTCTCCACCACCGCGGCAGCAGTCTCATCGCAGGAGGTCTCCAGGGCGAGGATACGCACCTTCTCCTGTCTTTTCAGGCGCGCGACGGTCTCCCGCGCCGTTTCTTCATAGGTCATGCTTTCCACCTCTTGGACAAGTGAAGGGCCGTTGCCGCCATCAGCAGCAGCGCGCCCAGCCATGTACCGCCCAGCAGGGCGGCATAGTGGACGAAAAAGTTTGTGGGCATCAGCCGGATGAGCAGATCCGTGCGGGGATCCAGCAGCCACAGGTCATTGGTGAAGGACAGGTGATGAAACAGCACAAACAGCCCCTCGAAATCCACCGCACCCCAAACAGCCAGCGCCGTCAGCGCCGCCAGCACGCCCAGGCAGCCCCACAGGAAGCCCCGGGCCACCAGAGCGCGGCGATCCCGCAGCACATACGCCCCGAAGCCCAGCGCCACCAGCGCCGCCACGGAAACCAGCATCACCATACGGCACAGGTCAAACAAGGCCTTCACATCCGCCATGTGCCGCTGCTCGTGATCGCGGAAGCACTGGCGGGCAACTCCCTGCGCGTCGGTAAAGCCGAACTGGAAGATCTGCTCCCGGCCGGAAAGATAATCCGTGATCATCTCCGTCATGGCCGTATAGTGCTCCGCCGGCAGGCCGGTCTTCTCCGCCGGGGCGTGACGCTCCATCAGCGTATGCATCAGCGGCGCGGAACCGCCCATGCCATCCACGAGGAAGGCCAGCACCGCCACCGCCGCCCCCAGCGAAAGCAAAACACCGCACAGAACAGCAAGGAATTTACGTAATTTCATCATGCGATCGAAGTTCCTCTCCCCGCGTCGCGGCGCGACCGTATTCGTGCCGTGACCCCCGGGAAATGTGCATGGCATGATACCCCCGGATGGGTTTCGAAAGGGCCGAAGGCCCTTCGTAGGGTGCAGGGGCAAAGCCCCTGCCAGGGTTTCCAAAGGGGCAGAGCCCCTTTGGTGGTGGAGTCCAGAGGAGGCAAAGCCTCCTCTGGTTACTGCATCTTGAGGTAGGAGGTGACGAAGCCCTCCAGGTTGCCGTTCATCACGTCGTCAATGTTGCCCACTTCGAAGCCGGTGCGGTGATCCTTCACCATGGTGTAGGGCTGGAAGACGTAGGAGCGGATCTGGCTGCCCCATTCGATCTTCTTCATTTCGCCCTTGATATCGGCCATCTGCTGTTCCTTCTCGCGCTCGCGCAGTTCCAGCAGCTTGGAGCGCAGCATACGCAAGCAGGTCGCGCGGTTCTGAACCTGGTCGCGCTCCGTCTGGCAGGCGACCACGATGCCCGTGGGGAAGTGCGTCATACGCACGGCGGAGGAGGTCTTGTTAACGTTCTGTCCGCCGGCGCCGGAGGAGTGGTAGGTATCCACACGGACGTCCTTCATGTTGATCTCGATCTCGCTGTCGTCGTCCTCCAGGATGGGGGAAACGTCCAGAGAGGAGAAGGAGGTCTGGCGGCGGGCATTGGCGTCGAAGGGAGAGATGCGCACCAGGCGGTGCACGCCCTTCTCGCCGCGGAGATAGCCATAGGCATGATCGCCCGAGACCTCGAAGGTCACGGACTTCACACCGGCAGTATCGCCGTCCAGGTAGTCCAGCACCTTCACGGTGAAGCCCATCTTTTCGCAATAGCGGGTGTACATACGGTAGAGCATCTGAGTCCAGTCCTGGGCCTCGGTTCCGCCGGCGCCGGCGTGGAGGGAAAGAATGGCGGGGCTGTCGTCATAGTCGCCGCGCATGAGGGTCTCCAGCTCCAGGGCGTCGGCGGCCTCGCGGAGCTTCTCCAGCTCGGCGCCGACCTCGTCCACCATGTCCTGGTCGTTTTCTTCCTTGGCCAGGTCCATCATGACCTCGATATCATCAGCGGAGGAGAGCAGCTTCTCATAGTGCTCGACCCTGTTCTTCAGCTGGCCGAGCTTCTGGTTCACACGGGTGGAGCGCTCGGTATCGTTCCAGAACTCGGGCTGATTCATTTCCTCGGTCAGCTCGTCGATCTGCTCCTTGATGTGGTCAATGTGCAGCGCGTCACCTGCGGCCAGCAGAGACTTGCGGATCACTTCGATATCCTGTGCATACTGTTCCAGTTCCAGCATTGTCAATTACCTCATTTCATGTATGTCGATCGGATAAAAAGCATCGCACACTGACCCGTTACAAGAATCCAATCATCTATCGTTCCAACTTTCTGTATCCTGCATTTTCGCAGCCAGGCCGCTGCCCGGAAAAAGGGAGTCCAGAGGGCCGAAGGGCCCTTTGGTCGGGAAGTCCAGAGGGGCTGAAAGCCCCTTTGGTCGGGGAGTGCAGAAGGGCCGAAAGCCCCTTTGCTCCCGTTATTCAGCGTTCCTGCCGCAGCACTGCTTGTACTTTTTGCCGGAGCCACAGGGGCAGGGATCATTGCGGCCAACGCGCTCGGATGCCTTTACCTTGCGGGGTTGGCGGGGGCCGTCGGAGAGGCGGGCGTCCACGGGCTTGGCGGTCTGCACACGCTCGGGGGTACGCTCCACCTTCGCCTGATAAACACGGCGGACGGTGTCCTCGCGGATGAGGTTATTCAGCTCCTCAAACATATAGCCGGCCTCGATCTGATACTCGGTGATGGGGTTTTTGCCCGAGTAGGCGCGGAAGCCGATGCCGTCGCGCAGCTGATCCATGGCGTCGATGTGATCCATCCAGCGGCGGTCCACGCTGCCCAGCAGCATCACGCGCTCAAACTCGCGCATATCCACGCCGATCTCGCCAAGCAGAGTCTCGCGCTCCTCGTAGAAGGCGCGGGCGTCCTCCTTCAGCAGGTCGATAAAGCCCTGCCTGTCTTCATCATTGATGACCATCTGCTTGTTCTTTTCAATAGTGCCGGGGTGGACGCACAGGTTCTCCAGGAAGGCCGTGAGCTGGCCCCACTCCCAGTCGTCGCCATCGTTGGTGGCGGCAAAGCGGCCCATGGCGGCGTCGATGAGCTTGGCAGACATACCGATGACGTTCTCGCGGACGTTCTCGCCCATGAGCACACGGCGGCGCTGGCCGTAGATCACCTCGCGGTGGCGGTTCATGACGTTGTCATACTCCAGCACGTGCTTGCGGGTCTCGAAGTTGCGGCCCTCAATACGCTTCTGAGCGGATTCGATCTGCTTGGTGAGCATGCCCGCCTGCAGGGGCTCATCATCCTTCAGGCCCAGACGGTCAACGATCACGCTGATGCGCTCAGAACCGAACAGGCGCATGAGATCATCTTCCAGGGAGATGAAGAACTGGGTGGAGCCGGGGTCGCCCTGACGGCCGGCGCGGCCACGGAGCTGGTTATCGATGCGTCGGGATTCGTGCCGCTCGGTGCCGATGATGTGCAGGCCGCCGGTCTGCAGCACACGCTCGTGCTCGGCGTCGGTCTGCTTCTTGAAGGAGGCGTGCAGCGCCTGATACTTCTCGCGGGCGGCAAGGATCTCCTCGGTGACGTTCTCGTTGTGACCCACGGCCGCCTCGATGGTTTCGTCGTCGATGCCCTCCTGGCGCATGGCGCGGCGGGCCAGGAATTCGGGGTTGCCGCCCAGCAGGATGTCAGTACCGCGGCCCGCCATGTTGGTGGCGATGGTCACCGCGCCAAAGTGGCCGGCCTGCGCCACGATCTCGGCTTCCTTGGCATGGTTCTTGGCGTTGAGCACCTCGTGGGGGATATTACGGCGGCGCAGCATGCCGGAGAGCATCTCGCTGGTCTCCACGGTCACGGTACCCACCAGCACAGGCTGGCCCTTGGCGTGGTGCTCCTCGATGGAAGCCAGCACGGCATTGAACTTGGCTGGCACGTTCTTGTAGACCATGTCGTCCAGATCCTTGCGGATGTTGGGCTTGTTGGTGGGGATCTCCACCACGTCCAGGGAATAGATGCCCTGGAACTCGCTCTCCTCGGTCTTGGCGGTACCCGTCATACCGGAGAGCTTCTTGTACATACGGAAGTAGTTCTGGAAGGTGATGGTGGCCAGGGTCTTGCTTTCCCGCTCCACCTTCACGTGCTCCTTGGCCTCGATGGCCTGGTGCAGACCTTCCGAATAGCGCCGGCCCACCATCAGGCGGCCGGTGAACTCGTCCACGATGACCACCTGGCCATTCTGAACCACGTAGTCCACGTCCCGCTTCATGGTGACGTGGGCGCGCAGGGCGCAGTGGATGTGATGGTTCAATTCGGCATGCTCAGGATCGTTCAGGTTATCGATGGCAAAGGCGCGCTCCACCTTCTGGGCGCCCTCGTCGGTGAGGACGACAGCCTTCTTTTTCTCCTCGTAGGTGTAGTGCACATCCCGCTTCATGGTGCGGACGACCTGGTCGGCCTTTTCGTAGAGGATGGTGCTCTTCTCGCCCTGGCCGGAGATGATCAGGGGGGTGCGGGCCTCGTCGATGAGGATGGAGTCCACCTCGTCCACGATGGCGAAGTGATGCTCACGCTGCACCAGGTCGCTCTGGCGGATGACCATGTTGTCGCGCAGGTAGTCGAAGCCCAGCTCGTTATTGGTGCCGTAGGTGATGTCGCAGGCATAAGCCTTACGGCGCTCGTTGTTATCCATATCGTGGACGATCAGGCCCACGGAAAGACCCAGGAAGCGGTGCACCTTGCCCATCCACTCCGAGTCGCGGCGGGCCAGATAGTCATTGACCGTCACCACGTGCACGCCCTTGCCGGAGAGGGCGTTCAGATACGCGGGCAGGGTGGCCACCAGGGTTTTGCCTTCACCGGTCTTCATCTCGGCGATGCGGCCCTGATGCAGCACGATGCCGCCCAGCACCTGTACCCGGTAGGGGCGCATACCCAGCACACGGGCAGCTGCCTCACGGGCGGTGGCGAAGGCCTCGGGCAGGATGTCCTCTTCCGTTTCGCCCTTTTGCAAACGGGCGCGGAATTCCTCCGTCTTGGCCTTGAGCTGTTCATCGGTCAGCTTGCGGTAGTCGTCCTCCAGGGCGTCCACCGCGTCCACGGTTTTCGTCAGCTTCTTGAGATGCGCGTCATTGCCGCCGCCCAGAAGTTTCTTTACAAATTCAAACATAATTGTCTCCTAACCCGCTCGTGTCCATACGAACGCATCTTATATTATATCATGTCTCCCACTATTCTTGCAATAAGGGATTTCGCCCCTGAACGGCACATATCCAATCGAAAATCCCCCGGCCGTTTCCAGCCGGGGGCGTCCTTTGTATGATAGGGTTACTTCTGGCCGTTGGGCGCATGCTTATATGCGTACTCAATGGCCTCCTGATGGCTGGTGCTCACCGCGCCGGATTCGTGACCCTTCGAGTTGGTGAAGTGCAGGCAGATCTGGCCGGTCATGTTGTTATCCGGGATGGTATCGCCATCGGGGTTATGGGGCATGCCGTCCAGCGAGCAGGCGAAGGTACGGGTGCCGATGGTCACCAGGCAGGGACGGCGTTCCCACAGGTTCTTATCGTAGATATCCTGTGCCTTTTCCACGCCATAGATCTTGCACAGCCTGGCGGTGTCGGCCGCGGTCAGCGGCTCGATGTCGGCGTGATAGCCGCCGCTCCAGCGGTGCGCCCACCAGACGATGCCGGTCTTCACGTCGTAGATCTTATAGTTGGCGCCCTTGGGCCACAGCTGCTGGATGCCGCCGGTGAACCAGTCGATCTTCTCGGCGGGATAGATGGTCATGGTCAGGTTGGAGCTGTTGCCGGAACCCACCGGCACCGTGCCAAAGAGGGCGTGCTGGGTATTGGAGCCGGCGATGCCGTCCACCTTCAGGTTCTTGGCTTTCTGGAAGGCCTTCACGGCGGTCTCCACAGCGGTGGTGTAGCTGCTGGTGACCTTGCCGGTGTAGTAGCCCTGGTTGATCAGCTCCTGCACCAGATTTTTCACAGCGTTGCCGGTGGAGCCCTTCTTCAGGGTGGTGTAGCTGGCCTCCTGGCCGGAGTTGGAGGGCGTATTGGTGTTGCCGGTATTGAAGCCGCTGCCATCGGCATTGCACTCGGTGACGCAGTCGCTGCGCAGGTAGCCGTTTCCATAGCTGGTCTTCACATAATACCAGGTGTAGCCGGCCTTGCTTTCCGTCTTGGAATAGGCGTACACGGTACCCTTTTCATCGATCTGCTTGATCACCGCGCCGGAAGCCGTCTTGCGCAGGTTCACGCCATTCTTGGTCAGCTTCACATAGCCCTCGATCACGTCAGGCTGGGGGGTGTTGTCGGGGTTCTGCTCCAGCCACTCCTCATACTCGGAGGCAGTCATTTCCTCCACGCAGGAGCCCAGCACCCAGACCTCAGTGTTCTTGTAAACGACCTTATACCAATTGGAATTGGCTACAGGGGCCTGCTTGAAGGCCATCACCGTGCCCAGAGGCACATTGTATTTGGCAGCGGAATCCTTGGTCGCGGCGGCACGCAGGTTCACGGAATCCACGATGGTGATGACGTAGCTCACCTTTTCCTCGGGGATTTCCTCGGGCACGCCATTGCCAGCCAGGTAGCTTTCCTGCTGGGTGGCGGAAAGCTTGAAGCAGCAGTCCTCGCGTACATAGCCCTTGGTGCCGTTCACATTCACGGGATACCAGTAAACGTTGTTTTTCTTCACCTTGTCGCCGGTCATGGGCCACACGGTGTTCTTGTCCAGCTGGGTGATGGGATCGCCGCCCGCGGTCTTGCGCAGGTTCACGCCCGATTTGGTCAGCTTCACATAACCGTATGCCGAAACAGTGGCGCTGGGCGGCGGAGTCTGGGTAGGCTCGGTGGACTCAGTGGGAGCGCTGGTGGCGCCCAGGCTGGAGCCATCGGCGTTGCACAGCTTCACGCAGTCGCTGCGAACCACGCCGGTACGGCCGGAAGCGGCCTTCACGGGATACCAGTCATACTTGCCGGTGCCGGTGATCACCTCGCCCGTCAGGGGCAGCACCACGCCCAGCTTGATCTGCTCCTGAGAGGAGCCGGTGGGCTTGGTGCGCAGGTTGACCTTATCCAGGGTGGTCACCACATAGCCGTAATTGGTCTGCTGGGGGGGATCCGTCTCCACGGGGGTATCGGAGCCGCCGGAGGAGATATCGGAGCCATCGGCGTTGCAGGCCTTCACGCAATCGCTGCGCAAATAGCCGCGGGCGCCGTCGGAGGTTTCAACATAGTACCAGTAGTAGCCGCTCTCCTTGAAGGCGCCGACCAGCACAGGCAGCACGGTGTTCTTTGCCACCTGCTCAATGACCTTGCCGGCGGGCTTCAGGCGCAGGTTCACGCCGCTCTTGGTGGTGCGGACATAGCCCACGACCGTCGCGGGTTCCTGCTGCGAGCCAGAGCTGCCCGGGGTTGCCTGCAGCTCCACGGTATCCTCGCGGACGTAATAATTCTTTCCTTCATAAACCACGGGATAATAAAGGAAGCCCTTGTATTCCACAGGCTTGTCCACGACTTCCAGCACATCGCCGGTCTCCTCCCACTGGGCGCCCACGATGCCGCCGGGGGTCAGCCGCAGATTGGCGGAGGAAAGCACCAGCCGCACATAGCCCAGGGTGGAGATATCCGTATCGGGATCGGTAGGTGTGCCATTGGGATCGCCGGTGGAGATCACCTTCAGGAAGGTGGACATCACATAGCCCTCGTCCCCATCGTAGCGGATCTTATACCAGTGGTTGGAGTCCACCGTCGCGGGGATGGAGAGGATCTCCACCACGGTGCCGCGGTTCAGCTTGCGGATCAGGCCGCCGCCCTCTGTTTCGCGGAAGTTCACGCCATCATTGGTGATCTGGCCCGTGGCGCCGGCATAGGCGTTGGCATTGTCGCTGGCGCCGGAGCCGGTCGAGGTGGCGGAGTCTTCCTCCGCGTTATCCTCTTCAGTATCTGCATCGCCGGCAGAGGTATCAGGCTTCTCTTCCTCCAGGGCGCCGTTGGCCTCGTAGTCGGCCGCTTCGTCTTCCGTCAAAAGGGCGAAGAAATCCCCATGGATGTAGCCGATGTAGGTGCGGGTGCTGTCGGGCGCGGGATGCTCCACATTCACCTTGTACCAGGTGATGTCGCCGCTGGCCTGCACGTCCTTCACTTCGCAGACGTAGCCCGTATCCAGCTTAAACCAGTAGTCCGCGGAGGTGCTGGCTTTTTTGCGCACCTTCACGCCATCCGCTGTGACCTTGCCGTATGCGCCCGCCGCCTTCGCGCTGCTGTTCAGCCCCTCAGGGCAAACGGACAGCGCCATCAGCATTGCCAGCGCCAGCGTCACCAGTCTCTTCCACAAGTGCTTCATCTATGGTTCACCTCAGTCTCATTCACGGTCTGGATAGACCTCACCTATTCAGGTACATCCATTCTATTACAGAA
>SVGJ01000073.1 GCA_015056415.1 Clostridiales bacterium | reverse complement strand
GGAGGTGCGCTCATGGCCTACAGCGAGCTGATCAAGAAATTCGACAAGATCCGCGCGTACATGCGGGACTTCTATGTGTATGGCTTCAAGAGCCGTGTGGAGTATGACCTGAAGAGCGCGCGCTCCTACGATGACGAGCGCCGCCGGATCGAAAGCTGGCTGGGCGATCATATGCGCTTTGCCAAGACGGCTGAAGGCAAGAACGTGTTCCTTTCTGTGGACAGTCGTATCCACCGTCGTAATCCCTTCTACAAGGCATGGAAGGCCAAGTCCTTCACCGACGGCGATATCACGCTGCACTTCATCCTGTTTGACATTCTTCATACTCCCGAGGTCAGACTGACGCTGTCTGAGCTGGTGGAAGAGATCGACCGGTATCTGAGCGTAACGGAAAGCGACATGACCTTCGATGAGTCCACCGTGCGTAAGAAGCTGAAGGAGTACGCGGAAAACGGCATCATCTGCATGGAGAAGCAGGGCCGCACTGTGCTGTACAGCCGCGCGGCAGACGTGCAGTGGGAGCAGCTGGCGGACGCGGTGGACTTCTTCAGCGAGGTCGCACCTGTCGGCGTGGCAGGCTCCTTTCTACAGGATAAGCTGCCGGAGCACGAGAGCGTCTTCCATTTCAAGCACCATTACATCACCCAAGCCATGGACAGCGGCATTCTGGCACAGCTGTTCCATGCCATCCGGGAGCAGCGGCATATCATCATTGAAAACTTGAGCCGCCATCTGGGCGAGGTGCGCACCATCCAGCTGGTGCCCATCAAGATCTACATCAGCGCGCAGAACGGCAGGCAGTACCTGATGGCGCTGCACGAAAAGACCAACCGGCTCAACGCCTATCGGATCGACTATATCCTCAGCGTCAAGGCCGGAGAAGTATGCGAAAGGTATGCACAATTGCTGAATACCTTCCGGAAGCTGGAACCCCACGCATGGGGCGTGAGCTTTCGCTGGACGACTCACCACATGGAGCATGTGGAGTTTGACGTGCGGGTCGCGGAGGATGAAGATTTCATCATCAAGCGGCTGGAGCGTGAGAAGCGCTGCGGCAGCGTGATGCAGGTGGATGAACACACATGGCGCTACACGGCGGAGGTTTTCGATACTCAGGAAATTCTGCCGTGGATCCGCACGTTCATCTCCCGCATCACCCGGCTGGACTTCTCCAACCGGACGGCTGAGAACAAGTTCAAGAACGATCTGCGAGAGATGTACCGCATGTACGGCCTGGACGGAGGTGAGGACGAGTGATCTTCAGCGAGCTGTATTCCGCTTACTACAATACAGTGGCGAGAATCATCGAAACCGCCTTCCAGCCCGGCATGACGGAGAAGGATCTGCAGCAGCATGTGGTCGAATGTGCCTTCTCCGAGAGCGTGCTGACCATCCTGCCTGCGCTGAAAAGCGGCAGATGGCCCCTGCTGAAGAAGGATCTCACACCGGTGCTGAAGCACGTGCCCACCATGCCGCTGACGCTGCTGGAGAAGCAGTGGCTCAAGGCGATCTGCGAGGATCCGCGGGTGAAGCTTTTCGGCGTGGAGCTGCCAGATCTGGCGGACGTGGAGCCTCTTTTCACCAGGGACAACTACCGCGTCTTCGATCAGTACGCGGACGGCGATCCCTTTGAGGATGAAAGCTACATCCGCAACTTCCGGCTGGTGCTGAACGCCATCCGGGAAAAGCGGCCCATCCAGATCACCCTGCTCAACCGCCACGGCAAGGAAGCCTGGGCGCGTCTTTATCCGGTGGGGCTGGAATACTCCATGAAGGACGACAAGATCCGCGTCATTGCCAGCCGGTGCAAGTTCCGAACCTTCAATCTGGGGCGGATCACCAGCTGCGAGTACTACACCGGCAATACCCCCTGGTACTTGCCGCCGCCCCGGGAGGAGCGGGTGGGCCTGACCATGGAGATCACCGATGAGCGCAACGCCCTGGAGCGTGTGCTGCTGCATTTTGCCCACTTCGAAAAGCAATGCGAGCGCCTGAGCGACAACCGCTACCGGCTGCACCTCAAATACTACGAGCAGGACGAAGCAGAGCTGGTCATCCGGATCCTGTCCTTCGGCCCCTATGTGCAGGTGACGGAGCCTGCGCATGTGGTAGAACATGTGAAAAAGCGATTGATCGCACAAAAAAACTGCGGACTCAGATGAGTTCGCAGCTTTTTTTCCGTGAAAATGGGAACGGGGCGGGTTATACTATGCTCGTAAGGTGCGCACAGCAACAGAACAGCGGTTGATTTGTAATCAGCAGAGCTTACACTGCACCTTGTAGTCAAAAGGTACTTACAGCAACCATAGAAATAGTCTTGAAAACTATGACGCTGGCGGAGCAATCCGTTAAAGGATGTACCTTGTTTTCAAAGACGCCAACAGCAGCTTCGAAACGCTTAGTGGTAAAGCAGCTGACTGAAAATCAGCGTACGGCGGGTTCGAATCCCGTATCGAATGGTGTCTTGTGGTTCCCCATGAAAGACGCAGACAGCAATGCATTTCTGCATGGATGCGGATCAGACTTGAAAACGCAGCAAAGGGTATTTGCTCACGCTCGCATGTCTACCGGGAAAGAAATGCGTCTTGTAAAGGCATCTACAGCAATGAATTGGCACGCTTTCACAGCTTACGGGTTCAAGTCCCGGAGATGCCTTGTTTCATCCTGAAAGAAAGGAGCAGACCTCATGTTTGAAATCAAAGGAAAGTACGCTACCGCCATCTGTTACGCCACCGTCGTGGAGAATGAGGCGATAGAACAGATCAGCCGGATGTGCGATCACGAATTCACCGCAGGTTCCCGCATCCGCATCATGCCGGACGTCCACTCCGGCGTGGGCTGCACCATCGGCACCACCATGACCATCGTGGACAAGGTCGTGCCCAACATCGTGGGCGTGGATATCGGCTGCGGTATGTACACTGTTGAGCTGGGCCAGGTCGATATTGACTTTGAGCGCGTGGATGAGGCTGCTCATTACATCCCCAGCGGCAAGAACGTGTGGGAGGGCCGCCAGGAGCGCTTCGACCTCACGGAGCTGCGCTGCTACCGTGCGCTCAAGGACACCAAGCGACTGGAGCGCTCGCTGGGCACACTGGGCGGCGGCAACCATTTCATCGAGATCGATGCTGCGGCAGATGGCACCAAGTACCTGGTCATCCACTCCGGCAGCCGTAATCTGGGTCTGCAGGTAGCCAACCACTACCAGCAGCTGGCGGTGGATCTGAACCTGGGCAAGGAGGAGTTCTTCGCTGCCCGGGAAGAGCTGATTCGCACCTATAAGGAGCAAGGGCGACGCAAGGAGATCCAGAAGGAGCTGAAGGCCATGGAGAAGGCCTTCCAGCTGAAGGAGCCTACCATTCCTGCCGACCTGTGCTATCTGTACGGGAGCTTCATGGAGGACTACCTCCACGACGTAGAAATCTGCCAGCGCTTTGCCCGCCGCAGCCGTGAGAAGATGGCGGAGATCATCCTCCAGCGCACCGGCATGGAGGCCAAGTCAGCCTTCCATACCATTCACAACTACATCAATGTGGATGAGATGATCCTGCGCAAGGGCGCTATCGCTGCCCATGAGGGCGAATTGGTGCTGATCCCCATCAATATGCGGGACGGCAGCGTACTGGCCCGGGGCCGAGGCAACGCGGAGTGGAACTACTCTGCGCCTCATGGTGCAGGGCGGCTCATGTCCCGCTCCAAGGCCCGCGAGACTCTCGACATGGAGGCCTATCGTGCCACTATGGCAGGCGTGTACACCACCTCCGTCAACGAGCGCACCATCGACGAGGCTCCCATGGCCTATAAATCCCTGGAGGACATCATTGACGTCATCCGCGATTCCGTGGATGTGATCGAGGTCCTCAAGCCCATTTACAACTTCAAGGCGTCAGACTGATTCTGTTTTGTAGCTGCGCCTTATCGAGGTCGGGCAAGGCCCGACTAGCGACAGCGAATGCTTGCATTCGCTGAGCGTAGCCAGCGCCGGCGGTAACGCCGGTGATGGCCGAAGACGAAAGGAGTAGTTACTATGTTGAATCATCTGAAGAACGAAGCCAACAAGACTTACACTGAAAACGGCGCAGTCACCTACGCCAGCACCCTGTCTGAATGCCTCGACCTGTTCGCCACCATCGGCGCGATCCGCCGGGAGTCTGACGAGGAGATCATCACCCGCTTCAGCCGCGCCTATGCTGAGAACGCTGACATCGCCATGAAGATCCTCTTCTTCGGGCGCGACGTCCGCGGCGGTCTGGGCGAGCGCCGGGTGTTCCGGGTCATCGTGAACTGGCTGGCCGGCCACGAGCCTGCCGCCCTGCGCCGGAACATTGCCCTCATCCCTGAGTATGGCCGCTTTGACGACCTCATCACCTTGATGGGCACTGCCTGCGAAAAGGATGCGCTGGCCGTGATCCGGGAGCAGATGCGCAAGGATATGGAATCCAGGGAGGGCGTGTCCCTGCTGGCCAAGTGGCTGCCCTCGGTGAATGCCTCCAACGCGGAGACCGTCCGCATGGGCAAGAAGATCGCCCGCGCGCTGGGCATGACCGACGCGGAGTACCGCCGCACGCTGGTGAAGCTGCGCGCGCGGATCCGCATCATCGAGAACAACCTGCGTGAGAAGGACTACACCTTCGATTACGCTGCCCAGCCCTCCAAGGCCATGTTCAAGTACCGCGCCGCTTTCATCCGCAACGACGGCGAGCGCTACGGCGCCTTCATGGAGCAGGTGGAAAAGGGCGAGAAGACCCTGCACGCCGGCACGCTGGCGCCCTATGAGATCATCGCGCCCTGCGTGCAGCCCTGGGGCGATCCCGAGCTGTCTGCCGAGGAGCGCAAGGCCATGAACATGACCTGGAACGCACTGGAGGATTTCACGAGCGGTGAAAATGCCATTGTGGTGGTGGACGGCTCCGGCTCTATGTACTGGGATGCCGAGCCTCAGCCCGCCGCGGTGGCGATGGCCCTGGGCATCTACTTTGCCGAACGAAACACCGGTGCGTTCAGGGGGCATTTCATCACCTTCTCGGAAACGCCGGAGCTGGTGGAGATCAAGGGCAGGGACATCATGGAGAAGGTGCAGTACTGCATGAGCTTTAACGAGATAGCCAACACCAACCTTCAGCGGGTGTTCGAGCTGATCCTGAATGCGGCGCTGAAGAACCGTGTACCGCAGGAGGAGCTGCCCAGCCGGATGTACATCGTCTCCGACATGGAATTCGACGATTGCATCACCGGCGCGGACATGACCAACTTCGAGTACGC
>SVGJ01000006.1 GCA_015056415.1 Clostridiales bacterium | reverse complement strand
ATGGTGCGGTGGTTGGAGGTCTCCAGGGCGCCCAGCTCCACGCGGACGCAGTCCTCGGGGCGGATGTACACGGTGGGGTATTCCTTGTGCGCGGGGCAGGAGTTGAAATAGAAATGGGCGGGGTTCTGGGGATCGGCGCTTTCCAGCACGATATCCGTGCAGCCGCGGCCGATGTAGATGCCGTCGCGGGGGCGCAGGGTGTAGGCGGTACCGTCCACGGTGACCTTGCCTTCGCCGCCGATGTTGATGATGCCCATCTCGCGACGCTGCAGGAAGTACTCGGCGCGCAGCTCATCGCCGGCGTCGATGGACAGGGCCTTGGTAACGGGCACGGCGGCGCCGGTGATGATGCGGTCGATGTGGGAATACACCATTTTGACTTCGTCGGCCACGAAAAGGTTCTGGATGAGGAACTCCTCGCGCAGGCGGGCGGTATCATAGGTCTTTACGTCGCGGGGGGAGGAAGCGGTACGAAGCTCCATAGGACAGACCTCCTTATATTATGTAAATACTTACATTTTGAAGCAATCAAATATCAATTGAATATTTGATTGCTGTATGAAATTATTTTACTGCCTCGGAAGGCGTTTGAAAAGGGACAAAACGGACAAAAACCAAACAAATGGCGAAAAAGTGACCAAATAGGTATCCATTTTGTGCTTGTGTTTTGGGGAAACGTGTGGTATCATAGTTAGGCGAAACGCCAAGGAGGTTTTAACATGGCAGTTGTAAATGTTCTTCTTTCTATTGTTCTGATCCTGGCTTGCCTGTTCATGATCGCGACCGTTCTGCTGCAGAGCAGCAACGCGAAGGGCCTGGGCGCCGTGGCCGGCCAGATGGAGAGCTACTTCAGCAAGAACAAGGCCAAGACCATCGACGCCAAGCTGGCCATGGGCACCAAGATCGCCGCTACGGTGTTTGTTGGTATCGCCCTGCTGATGCTGGTGCTGAACAGGTTCGCCTGATCGGTCTGAAGCGTGCAAAAAGGCTGCTCTCGTTGGAGGGACAGCCTTTTTTGCGTTTGCCGGAAAGACAACAGAAAAACACGCTGCTGGTTTCGCCGGCAGCGTGTTTTGTGTTATGATAAATTATTCGGCCGTGTAAGGAACGATCAGCTCCGCGCCGATCTGGGCGGGGAGGGACATGGTCATGGCGCCGTTGAAATAGACATGCACGGTATCGCCGGTCTCAATGCCCTGGAGCAGCTCTGCTTCCGCGTTTACCTCGATGATCTCCACGCCGTCGTCCAGGGTGAAGCCGGTCTGGGTCAATTCCACCACTGCGCCGCTGCGGACATAGCAGCCGACGCGCAGGGCGTTGATCTGCGGGGGCAGGGAACGGGTCATCATGCCGTTGTAGAGAACGTGGATCAGGGCGCCCACGCCGGGAGCCTCGCCCTCGAATACAGTATCCTCATACAGGTTGATCTGTACCTGCTGGCCTTCAGTGTTTTCGATCAGGTAATAACCTTCGCCGATCTCCAGGACGGTGCCGGTCATTTCAAAAATATCGGTCACCCCGGCGGTATCGTCGATGATCTGCTCGGGCTCGGGGGGCGTTTTTCTGGAAGTAAGCGCGATGCATACACCGGCGATGGCAGCAACGAGCAAAACGGCAACAAGAATGATGACGGTCTTTTTCATGGGGAGTACCTCCTTGTTTGTGGGTTACACTCTATCTGACGAATCAGAAACGAAATTGTTCCCACACAAATTACTTTTTCCCGGACGATTTTTTGCTAAATCACTTTTCCGGCTTTATGCAAGGTTGCATAAAGTAACATGGTGTGGTATATTGATTATACCGGATGTGAAACTGAAAAATAACCTGCATTGGGTGTGTGTAAGATGAAGAAGCGAATCGCGGCTATCATGGCAGGACTGGACAAGGAATATCAGCAGGATTTCTCGCTGGGCATGGCCGAGGCGGCCCGCCGGTATGATGTTGACCTGTGCATTTTCAATTGTCAGGGCCAGGCGGAGGAGGGCGTGATCCGCAACGACCAGGGGGAGAATTCCATCTTCGACCTGCCGGATCTGAAGACCTTCGACGGTGTGGTGGCGCTGTGCTATACCATGGTGTCCAGTATGGCGCTGGATCACGTCAATCAGCTGCTGAGCGACCTGGGCGACCATCCGGTGGTGGCCATCGATACCTATATCGAATCCGCTGCCGAAGTAACCTTTGACGACGCCATCAGCGTGCGGGCGTTGCTGAACCATCTGATCGTGGAGCATGGTTTCCGCCGCTTCGCCATGGTGACCGGTCCCATGAGCAACAAGGTGGCCATGGATCGCTACAACATCAGCCGCGAGGTGCTGCAGGAGCATGGCTGTGTGATGGAGAGCGTGTTTGACGGCAGCTGGACCCGCGATGGCGGACGCACGGCCGCGGCCTGTATGCTGGCGGATCCCCGCGGCTTGCCCGAGGCGGTCGTTTGCGGCAATGACGACATGGCCTTCGGTGTGATGGAGGCCTTTGCCGCCGCCGGCGTCCGTGTGCCTGAGGACGTGAAGGTGACCGGCTTCGACGCCCTGCAGGAGGCCGTTGGCCGTGGCCTGACCACCATCCTGCGCCCCTCCAGGGACGCTGGCTTCGAGAGTGTGAACATCCTGGTGGAATGGATGAATGGCAAACGGCCTCAGGAGCGCCTCGTCACCCTGCCTACCAAGCTGATCATCGGTTCCTCCTGCGGCTGCGAGGGCGATCCCCACACGGCGGAGAAGTATATGCGCCGCCTGAGCGAGGCGCACCGCAATATTGAGCGCAGCCTCACCCGCGCTTCCAGCTTCTCCAGCTCACTTGCCGGCGTTTCCGGACAGACGGAGGCAGGCAAGGTGATATCCAACTTCGCGGGCAGCTGGGGCGTAAATGATATGCACGTGTGCGTTCCGCCGGATTTCCTTGACCCCGAGAGCAAGCTCCAGGGTCATGCCTATCCGGAGCGGATGCTGCTGCTTGCCTCCTACAGCGGCGGGATGACCGCGCCGCAGATGACCTTCGATACCCGGGAGCTTCTGCCCATCCTGCAAAAGGAGCACCAGACCCCTCTGACGCTGGTGTTCAGCCCCCTGTATTACCTGGATAAGCTCTTTGGCTATGCCGTGTTCGATCTGCAGCACGCCACGGGCTTTGAGCTCTATTCCGTGCTGACGCTGCTGGGCGGCGCGCTGATGAGCCTGAACCTGAAGTGCACCGTAACCGCCTATGCCACGGCGCTGGAGGACATGTCCATCCACGACCCGCTGACGGGCCTGTACAACCGCCGAGGCTATAACCAGCTGGCTCCTGCCCTCTTTGCGGACGCGCAGGCCCACGGCCGCTGCTTTGCCGTGATCAGCTGTGATATGGACGACCTGAAGTCCATCAATGATGAATATGGCCATATGGCAGGCGATACAGCCATCACGCGCATGGGCCGCGCCCTGCGGGTGCTGGAGATGGACGGCATGACCTGCGTGCACATCAGCGGCGACGAGTTCATCGCCGTGGGTATCGTGCGGGATGGGGAGCATGCTATGCAGCTGGCGGAAAGCCTGCATGTGACCATTGATGATATGAACCACCGTGATCGCTGGATCTGCAATATCTGCGCCAGCGTGGGCACTTTCGCCGCCGTTCCCAGGAGCGACGACAAGCTGGATGATTTCCTCATCCGTGCCGATGGGGCCATGTACCGCAGCAAGCGCAGCAAAAAAAGAGGCGGCTGATATCACACCGCATATAAAATAGGAAAGGAAGCGGCAGTTAACGCCGCTTCCTTTCTTTTATCCCCTGGACGGAATAGTGACGCACACGCCCGCGGCGAAATCGGAGGGCGCCAGGCAAGGGTTTGAGCGCAGCAGCGCTCCAACGGAGACGTTCCATTGCAGCGCGATGCTTTCCAGCGTGTCCTCCTGCCCAACGGTATAGGTGGTGGCGGTACGGCAGGCGATATTCTCCTGCGGGACGCACAGCACTTGCCCGGCAGACAGGGCGTCCAGGTCGGTATCCGGGTTGGCCATTTCGAGGGTGCGGCGGTTCAGGTTGGCGCTGAGCTGTATATCAGAGATGGTTTCTCCGGTGTTCACGGTACGGCGGTCCGCCTCGGGGCAGACAGCCATTTCCTCGTCCACGGCGCCGCTTTCCGGCTCGGCGGGACGGTCGAGGCTGTCGTCGGCCTCGGGCTCATCGGGCGCGGGGGTGATGACGGGTGGTTGCGGCGCGTCATCCTCCTCCATGGGGATGCAGAGCACGTCGCCTACCATCAGGCGCGCGGGATTGATATCGGCATTGGCCTCCAGCAGGTCCCGCAGGGGGATGCCCAGCCGGTGGGCGATGAGATAAAAGCTGTCGCCCCGGCGGACGGTGTATTCATAGCCGCAGACCTTCTCCTGGGGCGGCCGGGTGGTCGTATCTGTCATGGTCGGATGCTCCTTTCTTTTTCCGATGCTGTTGCAGCTTATGTTCCGGGAGCGGCCGATAGAAGCGTTCACGGTTTTTTTACGAAATGACTGTTTACAAGGCTGGAAACTGTGTTATACTAATGGGTGAATGGTGACGAGCCATTCCTGTTAATGACGCTTTTTTTCGGTGGGAAACCGCCTGAAGGATGAAGGATGCCGCAGTCAGCACGCGGCAGAAAGGTTAAGGTATACGGATGAACAACGGCCGTCCTAACTACGGAAATGCCCCTGGCTGGGGCGCCCGTCAGGGCCAGCAGCCGCAGGGGTATCCTCAGCAGACGGGCTACCAGCAGCCGCAGGGGTATCCTCAGCAGACGGGCTACCAGCAGCCGCAGGGGTATCCCCAGCAGACGGGTTACCAGCAGACGGGTTACCAGCAGCAGACGGGTTACCAGCAGCCGCAGGGATATCAGCAGCAGACGGGTTACCAGCAGCCGCAGGGATATCAGCAGCAGACGGGCTACCAGCAGCCGCAGAGCTACCAGCAGCCGCAGGGATATCCGCCCCGGCAGAATTTCCAGCAGAGCTATCAGCAGCCCTATCAGCAGCGGTTCTCCCAGAATTATCCCCAGCAGCCGCAGCAGGGCCATCAGCAGGGCTTTGGCCAGCAGAATTATGGCTACCAGCAGTCCCAGCAGATGCGCCCGGGTTATCAGCCTATCACTCAGCAGAGCCAGTCGCCCTATCAGCAGGGCTATCAGTATCCCCAGGGCAACCAGCCCCAGGGCTACGGCTATACGCAGCCGATGCAGCGTCAGCGCCCCAAGCAGCCTGCCATCCGTCTGGAAACGGTGGCCATGGTGGTGCTGTGCGGCGTGCTGCCGGTGCTGTTCATCCTGGGCCTGATCTTCCCGGGCGTGCCGGTGCTGAAGTGGATCTTCGTGGCGCTGGCGGTGCTCTCGGTGGTCTTTTTGTGGATCAAGCCCGTGGTGGCCTCCAACGTACGCCTGACCTTTACCGGCGTGTACGGCGCGCTGGCGATCGTGGCGCTGGTCAGCGCTCTGACGGGAACGCCTCCTTTAGATAACGCTGCTGAACTCAACAAGGGCAACAACCAGGTCACCACTCAGCAGTCCGGAAACAGTGTGACCACCCAGAATGCCGCCAGCAATGATGCTTTGGGCAACTGGGCTACCGAACAGCCCGCTTCCGCCGCCACGCCTGCGCCCGATAACGGCCTGAACAACGAGGCTGTGGAGCAGCTGAAATCCTTCTTCTACTTCTGGACGGTGAACAATCAGGATAACATGATCACCCTGTGCGCGCCCAGCTGGCAGCGCAGCGTGACGGAGCCCAAGAAGGCCCTGTTCTCTATCCTGCAGAACCGTGTGCCCATCGAGTATGAGGTGGAGAAGATCTCCGGCACGGAGAATGACACCGCCCGCACGGTGACGGTCACCGCGGAGATCGACAAGCAGAATGGACGCGATCCCCAGAAGTTCCGCTTCCAGGTCATCATGAAAAAGGAAGACGGCACCTGGTATGTGGATCCGGCCTCCCTGGAATCCAACGTGGTGGAGACCACCCCTGCCGCGACCATCAACATCACGCCCGAACCCCCGCCCGCCGCGGCGGAGGGTACGCCCAATACCACCCTGTATTGGAATGAATCCGGCGGCGGTTCCTATTACCACATCAACCGCAACTGCCCCTCCACCGATCCGAAGTACCTGCCCTTTGACGGGGAGTTTACCTTCAGCCAGATCAACGAGGGCAATTATTCCAAGCTGACGCCCTGCGCCGAATGTGGCGCGCCCCTCCGTGTATATTAAGCTGAAGCTGCCCAAGCGGCTGATCATCGGGCTTTCCGGCGGAGCGGACTCGGTGGCGCTGGCGCACCTGCTGCTTGAGCAGCGGGAGGCCCAGGGCCTGGAGCTCAGCGCCGTGCACGTGAATCATGGCCTGCGGGGGGAAGCCTCCGATGACGACGAGGCCTTTGTGCGCGACCTGTGCGCACGCTGGGATCTGCCGCTGGATGTCTACCGCGCCCAACCGCCGGAGCATCCGGGAGAGGACTGGGCAAGACAAACCCGGTACGCCTTTTACCGCCAGGCTGTGGCACAGCGCCAGGCTGACGCGGTGGCCCTGGCCCACCATCGGGATGATCAGGCGGAGACTCTGCTGCTGCATCTGCTGCGGGGAGCGGGCCTGACGGGGCTCACCGGCATGCCGGAGGATGGCGAGGTACTGGGCGTGCGCGTTATTCGCCCGTTGCTGGGCTGCTCACGCCGGCAGCTGCGGGAGATCCTCGCGCAGGCTGGCCTGGCATGGCGGGAGGACGAAAGCAATCAGGATACACGCTATCTGCGCAATGCTCTGCGGCACGAGCTGCTGCCCCTGATGGAGCGGCTGGCCCCGGGAGCCGCGCAGCGCATGGCGGCCACCGCGGAGCTCCTCGGGGAGGAGAACGCTGTGCTGGAGCAGCTGGCGCGGCGCGCGCTGAACGATGGCGAAGCATGGCTGCCGCTGGATACGCTCAAGGACGTGCCGCCGGGGCTTCGCCCACGGATGCTGCGGATCTGGTGGCAGCGGTATGCGGGCGACGCCATGCAGGAGCGCGGGCTGAGCCGCCGGCAGACGGAGCAGCTTGCCCAGCTGGTGGAGGCGCCTGTGGGCAGCCGGTGCAACCTGCCCGGCGGATGCCATGGCTATCGCGGCTGGACGCACCTGCACCTGCTGGGGCGGGAGACCACGAAGCCCGGGGTGACGCTGCAGATCCTTGAAGGAGCCGAAGGCCCCGGCGATGGCAAAACATCGCAGGCGATGCCCGGAGAGCTGCTGGAGGGCTGCGTGGTGCGCACCCGTCAGCCGGGGGACTGGATCAGGCCCTACGGCCAGGCGGGCCGGCAATCCCTGCAGGATTACATGACGAACAAGCGGGTGGACGCCCCCTTCCGGGACGCTGTGCCGCTGCTGTGCCGGGGCAACGAGGTGCTGCTGGCCGCAGGCATCGGCGCCGGCGCTGTACCCCCTTTCGCTCCGGCGAACGAAAACAAAACGGCATACTGGATCGGCGTTATGCCATGGATGAAACAATAAGGAGGACCTCAGCATGGAACGCGACGCAAAGCTGTATGGTGACCTGTCCAAGGTGCTGGTGACCCGTGAGGAGATCCTGGCGGCTGTGAAGAAGCTGGGCCAGCAGATCACCGCTGATTATCAGGGTAAGACGCCTGTGGTGATCGGCATCCTGAAGGGCGCCGTGGTGTTTTACAGCGACCTGATCCGCGAGATCGACCTGCCCCTGCGCACTGATTTCATGGCCCTGTCCAGCTACGGCAGCGCCACCAAGACCACCGGCGTGGTGAAGGTGCTCAAGGATCTGGACCGCGACATCGTGGGCCAGGATGTGCTCATCGTCGAGGATATCGTGGACTCCGGCATGACCCTGTCCTATTTGAAGAAAATGCTGGCGGATCGCGGCGCCGCGTCCATCAGGATCGTTACCCTGCTGGATAAGCCTGCCCGCCGCCGCGTGGATCTGAAGGCGGATTACTTCTGCTTCATCATTCCGGACGAATTCGTTGTCGGCTACGGCCTGGACTATGACGAGAAGTACCGCAACATCCCCGATATCGGCGTTCTGCATCCCCGTATCTACAGCGGCGAATAATCCCTTGCTGCAATCATTTATTTATTTCCAATGAAGGAGGACCCGGCTTTGAAAAGATCTCCCAGAGGATTTCTGAGTTATGTGGCGCTGATCGGCACCTTTTTGCTGATCGCTATTCTGCTCAACGGCAGCCTGGGCGTCACTGAAAGCAAACGTATCGAATACCCCAAGCTCCTGCAGATGATCGAGGACGGCGAGGTGGCGCGTGTTGCCATCCGCAATAATGCCCTGGTCGGTCTGACCACCACCACCAAGGTGGCCGCCACGGATTTCCCGGATCGCAGGTACGATTTCGAAACTACCATCGGCGATGATTTCATCGAGACCGTGCGCCAGATGGAAGCCACCCGGCAGGGCAAATCCCTGGACGAGATCTCCGTGAGCGATTTGAGCTTCACGGTGGAATACCGCGCGCCGGTGTCCATCCCGTGGTGGTACGATTTCCTGCCCTTCCTGGTCATCACGGCGCTGTTCCTGGTGTTCTGGTTCTTTATGATGCGCAGCCAGGGCGGCGGCAACAGCAAGGTGATGAACTTTGGCCGCAGCCGTGCCCGCATGCAGGATCCCGCCAAGAACAAGATCACCTTTGCCGACGTGGCCGGCGCCGACGAGGAAAAGGAAGAGCTGCAGGAGATGGTGGATTTCCTGCGCAATCCCAAGAATTATACCGAGCTGGGCGCCCGCATCCCCAAGGGTGTACTGCTGGTTGGCCCTCCCGGTACCGGTAAGACCCTGCTGGCAAAGGCCGTCGCGGGCGAGGCCGGCGTACCCTTCTTCTCCATTTCCGGCTCCGACTTTGTCGAAATGTTCGTGGGCGTGGGCGCCAGCCGTGTGCGCGACCTGTTTGATCAGGCCAAGAAGGCCGCTCCCGCCATCGTCTTCATCGACGAGATCGACGCGGTGGGCCGTCACCGTGGCGCCGGCCTGGGCGGCGGTCATGACGAGCGCGAGCAGACCCTGAACCAGCTCCTGGTGGAGATGGACGGCTTTGCCATCAATGAAGGCGTGATCGTTATGGCGGCCACCAACCGCCGCGATATCCTCGATCCCGCGCTGCTGCGCCCCGGCCGCTTCGACCGCCAGGTGACGGTGAATTATCCCGACCTGGAGGGCCGCGTGGCCATCCTGAAGGTGCACTCCCGCAGCAAGCCCCTCAGCAAGGACATCGACCTGCGCAATATCGCCAAGCGAGTGCCCTATGCCACCGGCGCCGAGCTGGAAAACATGATGAACGAGGCCGCCATCCTGGCTGCCCGTGGCCGTAAGAAGGAAATCACCCAGCAGCTGCTGATCGACGCCATCGCCCGTGTGCAGATGGGCCCCGAGAAGCGCAGCCATAAGGTCTCTGACCGTGACCGCCGCATGGTGGCCATTCATGAGGGCGGCCATGCCATCGTGGGTCATTTTGTCCCCGGCGCGGATGACGTGCATCTGGTGACCATCGTGCCCCGTGGCCAGGCGGCAGGCCATACCCTGTCCCTGCCCGGCGAGGAGCACGACCTGATGACCCAGAGCCAGCTCATGGCCCGCGTGGCTGTGGCGCTGGGCGGCCATGCCGCCGAACAGCGTGGCCTGGGCGAGTTCTCCACCGGCGCTACCAGCGACCTGAAGCACGCTACCGAGCTGTGCCGCCGCATGGTGACCCAGTTCGGCATGAGCGAGAAGATCGGCCCGGTGTACCTGGACAGCGATCAGGAAGTGTTCGTGGGCATGGAGTTTGGCCAGAGCCGCGGCTATTCCGAGGACGTTGCCGCCAAGATCGACCAGGAGGTCCGCCGTCTGCTGGACGAGGGCTATGCCTTGGCCCTGAAGGCTATTGATGATAACCGTGAGCGCTTCGACCAGCTGGTGGAAGCCCTGCTGGAGCATGACACCCTCAGCCGTGCCGAGTTTGCCGGCCTGATGGAGACCGGCGTTGTTCCCGTGATCGAGGATGACGATAAGCCGCAGGCGGCCCCCGAAATCCCTCAGGAGCCCGAACAGCCTGCGGAGGAGGAGCCCCAGGAGACTGCCCAGTCTGACAAGCTGGAGTTCCCCGAGGAGATTCTTTTCAACGACCACAATGATGAAGCCTGACCTGCATCTGCACTCCACCTTCAGCGACGGCGTTCTTGCGCCCCTGCGGCTGGTGGAGAAAGCAGCTGCCCTGGGCGTGACCCTGATGGCCATCACCGATCACGATACCTTTGAAGGCGTGGACAGCCTGCGGGGCGTGGAGACTGCCATTCCGGTGATCACCGGCGTGGAGCTGAGCCTGCGGGATATGCGAGGCCTGCATCTGCTGGGCTATGGCCAGGGCAAGGCTGAAGCGCTGCGCGAAACGGTGCGGGAGCTGGCTGGCAAGCGCGTCGTCCGTGCCAAGCGCATCGTGCGGCGCCTTGTGGAGCTGGGTATGCCTCTGGACTGGGAAAGCATGACGGCCGGGTATTGCGGCACGGTGGGCAGGGCGCATATCGGCCGGGCGATGATCGCCAGGGGATATGTGAAAACCATGCAGGAGGCCATCGAACGCTATATTGGCGAGGGTAAGCCTGCCTATGTGGCAGGGGAGCGGCTCTCCATGGCGGAGGCTTTGCCCCTGATGCGCGCCAATGGTTTTGTGCCTGTGCTGGCCCATCCTGTCCTGCTTGATAAGGACGAAACCACCCTGCGTATGCTGCTGGCCCACTGGCAGGAGCAGGGCCTGATGGGCGTGGAGGTCTACCATCCCTCCAGCCAGGGGCGAACGGCCAGCCTGGAACGCATGACGCGCGGTCTTGGCCTGCTGGTCACCGGCGGGAGCGATTATCATAAGGAAGGCGACAGCCACGGTGTTCCGGGTTGTATATGCCCTGAATGGAGCGGCGCTGAGAAGGACGTCCAGCGGCTGCTGCAGGCCATCGCCAGAGAAAAGAACGAAACGTGAAGAAGAGGACGATTTTTTCGTCAACACAAAGGAAGGGAGGGAGACGATGTATCCCAATCACGGGTATGTACCGCCGGAGCAGCAGCGCAGGCGGCGCAGCGACCGGTACGCATCCGCGCCGGTAAGCCAGCCGTCTTCCGCCCAGGGCTGGCAGCAGCCGGTCTATCAGCCTGCGGCCCAGCAGCCGATGTATCAGCAGCCCATGCAGCAGCAGCCCATGCAGCAGCACGCCCCGCGGCAGGGTATGCCGCAGGCCCGGCAGGGCTACGCCAATCAGGGCTGGCAGAACGCGCCGCGCCAAAGCTTCGACCGGGGGTATCATCCCCAGCAGATGCAGCGCGGTGGCTATCCGCCGGTGCAGCCGCCGGTTCCGCCGCAAAATACCTCCGGCGGCACACCGCCCCCCAGATTCAACTGGAAGCTGCTCCTCGTTGCCGTTGTGGCGTTGGGCTTGCTGGCAGGCGGCGTGGTGCTGGGCCTGCGGGCGCGCGAGGAGAAGCAGCTAAATGATTATGTAGCGGGCTTCGATGCTGTGTTCTGCCAGAATGTCTACGTGGATGGCATCCACCTGGGCGGTATGACCCAGGAGCAAGCCATCGCGGCGGTCACCAGCAAGGCGCAGCAGCGCAACGACGCCTGGTCGGTCAAGTTGACCTATCAGGGCCAGGTGGTCACTGAGCTGACCGCCAGCCAGCTGGGCATGACGGTGGATGTGTATGAACAGCTGCGCCAGGCATGGGCACAGGGCCACACCGGCACTGCCCAGCAGCGCCTTGCCGCTATGGAGGCGCTGGAGGAAACGCCCTATCAGGCTTATTCGGCGCTGCCCAGCGGCGATACCTCCGTGGTGGACAATGTGCTTTCGGAGCTGCGGAATAAGGTCTACCGCGCGCCTCAAAACGCGGCGCTGCTGGCGTTTGATCCGCAGAAGACCTCCCATCCCTTCACCTTCCAGGAAGAAGTGGTGGGCCGTACCCTGGATACCGATCCCATCAAAACGCAGATCTACCAGATGGTCTCCACGATGGAAAGCGGCAGCATCGAGATCGAACCCACCGCGATCCAGCCCCAGGTGACGGTGGCGGATCTGCAAAAGCAGGTGACGCTGCGGGCCAGCGCCAGTACGACCATCTCCTACAAGAGCGAGGAAGGCCGTACCAATAACATCCGCAGGGCGTTCCAGCTCATCAGCGGTACCATCCTGCAGCCCGGGCAGACCTTCAGCTTCAACAACCTCGTGGGCGAACGTTCGATTGAAAATGGCTTCTATGAAGCCGATGAGTATGCCTATCAGAAGATCACCCGCGGCGTGGGCGGTGGCGTGTGCCAGGCCAGCAGCACGGTCTATCAGGCTGCGGTGGCTGCCGGCATGCAGATCACCAAGCGCGAACAGCACTCCCTGGCAGTGAATTACACCGAGCTGGGACTGGACGCCACCGTGTTCTGGAGCCGCAACCGCAAGATCGACTTCGCCTTCAAGAATACCAGCGAGGGTCCGGTCTACATTGCCGCTTCCGTGCAGACGGATCCCAACAACCGCAAGCAGTGGATCGCCAAGGTGTCCATCTACGGAATGGACATGGGCAATGTTTCCTACAAGCTGGAGGCCGCCACCACCGAGGTGCTCAAGCCCGCGGAGGAGACCAAGTACGTCAAGGACAAGAAGCAGGAATACGTTACCTACGTGGATGAGGAAAAGCTTGTGCAGAAGGCCGAGGAGGGCTACGTGATCGACAGCTGGTGCGTGAAGTATGTGGACGGTGTGGAAACTGAGCGCACCCATATGTATACCGACCGCTACGAGCCCAAGCAGAAGACCATTTACGTGGGCACCAGGCAAAGAGAAGAATAAGCAAGATCCCCGCAGGCTGTTGCTTGCGGGGATTCAAAAAAAGATGGCTTCTTATGAAGCCATCTTTTTGATTGCGGATATGAGCTTAGGCCTTGCCGTTGCAGCCCAGCACGTTCACGATCTTGTGAGTGACCATGGCCTTCACAGCGTCGCGAGCGGGCTTCAGCCACTGACGGGGATCGAAGTGGTCGGGATGCTCGGACAGGTACTTACGCACAGAGGCGGTCATGGCCAGACGGATGTCGGAGTCGATGTTGATCTTGCACACGGCCAGCTTGGCAGCCTGAGCCAGCTGCTCCTCGGGGATGCCGATGGCGCCGGGCATGTTGCCGCCGAACTTGTTGATCTCCTCCACGAAGTTCTGGGGCACAGAGGAAGCACCGTGCAGAACGATGGGGAAGCCGGGCAGACGCTTGGCGCACTCTTCCAGCACGTCGAAGCGGAGCTGGGGCTTGGTGCCGGGCTTGAACTTGTAAGCGCCGTGAGAGGTGCCGATGGCGATGGCCAGGGAGTCGCAGCCGGTCTTGGACACGAACTCTTCCACCTCTTCGGGGCGGGTGAACATCTCAGCGCCGTGCTCGACGACCACGTCGTCTTCCACACCGGCCAGGGTGCCCAGCTCAGCCTCGACCACAGCGCCGTGATCATGAGCATATTCCACGACCTTGCGGGTCAGCTCGATGTTCTCGGCAAAGGGCTTGGAGGAAGCGTCGATCATGACGGAGGTAAAGCCGCCGTCGATGCAGCTCTTGCACAGCTCGAAAGAATCACCGTGATCCAGGTGCAGAGCGATCGGGATGTCATTCTCCTTGGCAGCGGCTTCCACCAGCTTGACCAGGTAGGTGTGGTTGGCATAGGAGCGAGCGCCCTTGGACACCTGCAGGATGACGGGAGCCTTCAACTCGCCGGCGGCCTCGGTGATGCCCTGGATGATCTCCATGTTGTTGACGTTGAAAGCGCCGACGGCATAGCCGCCTTCGTAAGCCTTCTTGAACATTTCCTTCGTAGTAACGATCGCCATTGGAAAAACCCTCCTTTGCGAATTCTACATCATTATAGCACAACTCTTGCTGGATGAAAAGAGGTTTGCGAATTCTTTGACAAAAACGGTGATAAAGTTGGCAACAGGCGCGGCTTCATCAGGCGATCGCGTTGCCGGTGTAGAGCTGGTAGTATTTGCCCTGCAGGTCGATGAGCTGGTCGTGGGTGCCACGCTCGATGATGCGGCCCTGCTCCAGCACCATGATGCAATCGGAGTTGCGCACGGTGGAGAGGCGGTGGGCGATCACGAAGGTGGTGCGGCCCTTCATCAGGGCGTCCATGCCCTGCTGCACCTGGGTCTCGGTGCGGGTATCGATGGAGGAGGTCGCCTCATCCAGGATCAGGGCAGGAGGATCGGCCACAGCGGCGCGGGCAATGGCCAGCAGCTGACGCTGTCCCTGGGAGAGGTTCGCGCCATCGCCGGTGAGCATGGTGTTGTAGCCATCCTCCAGGCGGCGGATGAAGGCGTCGGCATTGGCCAGCTTGGCGGCGGCGATGCACTCCTCATCGGTGGCGTCCAGGCGGCCGTAGCGGATGTTGTCCAGCACGGTGCCGGTGAACAGGTGCGTATCCTGCAGCACCATGCCCAGGGAACGGCGCAGGTCGGCTTTCTTGATCTTGTTGATGTTGATGTCATCATAGCGGATCTTGCCGTCCTGAATGTCGTAAAAGCGGTTGATCAGGTTGGTGATGGTGGTTTTACCGGCGCCGGTGCCGCCCACAAAGGCGATCTTCTGGCCCGGCATGGCATACATGGTGATGTTGTGCAGGACGGTTTTTTCCTCGGTATAGCCGAAGTCCACATCGTCGAAGGTGACGCCGCCTTCCAGCTTCTTGTAGGTGACGGTTCCATCCTGGTGGGGGTGCTTCCAGGCCCACAGGTGGGTGCGTTCGGTGGTTTCGGAGATGGTGCCGTCGGTATTTTCCACGGCGTTGACCAGCTCCACATAGCCTTCGTCCGTCTCGGGCTCTTCATCCATCATGTTGAAGACACGGTTGGCGCCGGCCATGGCCATAACGATGGAGTTCAGCAGCTGGGCGATCTGGGTGACGGGCTGGGTAAAGTTCTTGTTCAGCGTCAGGAAGGTGACCAGGTTGCCCAGGGTCATGTTCCAGCCGGAAAGTGCCATGGCCGCGCCGGCGACGGCGATCAGCACATAGCTGATGTGACCCAGGTTGTTATTGATGGGGCCGAGCTGGTTAGCGAAGGAGTTGGCATTTTGCGCGGCGGAGCGCAGCTCGCCGTTGAGGAGGCGGAATTTCTCGCTGGCCTGATCCTCGTGGCAGAAGACCTTGACCACCTTCTGGCCCTCCATCATCTCCTCGATGTAGCCGTTCACGATGCCCAGGTTCTTCTGCTGCTCAACGAAGTAGCTGCCGGCCTTGCCGGAGAACTTGCCCGCGGTGACCATCATCACGGCGATCATCATCAGGGAGAGCAGCGTCAGCGGGAAGGAAAGGGTGATCATGCTCACAAAGGTGGAAACGATGGTGATGCCGGAGTTGATCACCTGGGGCAGTGTATTGCCGATCAGCTGGCGCAGGGTATCCACGTCGTTGGTGTAGACGGACATGATGTCGCCGTGGGCATGGGTATCAAAATACTTGATGGGGAGCTTCTCCATGGTGGAGAAAAGCTGGGTGCGGATATGGAGCATACTGCCCTGGCTGACGTTGACCATAATACGGTTGTAGCCATAGGAGCTGAGCAGCGCGATGACCAGGAACACCGCCAGGCGGCCGATAGCGGCAGCCAGGGGAGCAAAGTCGGGCGCGATGCCGTCAGCCTGGGCCTTCAGCATGGGGGTGATGTAGTCGTCGATCAGGGTCTTGGTGAACAGGGTGCCCTGCAGGGCGGAAAGTACCGAGATGATGATCAGCGCCGTAACGGCAATGAAGTGCCACTTGTACTTGGCCATGACGATCTTCATCAGGCGCAGGAGGATCTTACCCTGGCCCTTGAAGGAACCCTTGGGCATCATGGGGCCGCGACCACGGGGACCGGGACCTCTCATCATTTGGCTTCGCCTCCTTCCGTGTCGGGCGTGGGCTCGTCAAAGTCGCCGCTGCCCTGGGTCTGGGTCTCGTAGATCTCGCGATAGATCTCGTTGGATTCAAGCAGGTTCTCGTGGGTATCGAAGGCGTCGATGCAGCCGTTTTCCATCACGATGATGCGGTCGGCATGCTCCACCGAGGCAACGCGCTGGGCGATGATGATCTTGGTAGTGCCGGGGATCTTGTGGGCGAAGGCCTGGCGGATCCGGGCGTCGGTGGCGGTATCCACGGCGGAGGTGGAATCGTCCAGGATGAGCACCTTAGGCTTCTTCAGCAGGGCGCGTGCGATGCACAGGCGCTGCTTCTGGCCGCCGGAAACGTTGGCGCCGCCCTGCTCGATCCAGGTGTTGTATTTATCGGGCATGCGCTCGATGAATTCGTCGGCGCAGGCCTGGATGCACACCTCGCGGCATTCCTCTTCGGTGGCGTCCTCCTTGCCCCAGCGTAGGTTCTCCAGGATCGTACCGGAGAAGAGCACGTTCTTCTGCAGCACCACGGCAACCTGGTTGCGCAGGGTCTCCAGGTCGTACTCGCGCACATCCTTGCCGCCCACGCATACCGATCCGCTCTTCACATCGTAAAGGCGGCTGATCAGGTTCACCAGCGAGGATTTGCCGCAGCCTGTGCCGCCGATGATGCCGATGGTCTCGCCGGATTTGATGTGCAGGTCAATGTCCTTGAGCGCGTCCTCGCCGCTGCCTTTGTGATAGGAGAAGAAGGCGTGGTTGAAATCGATGGAGCCGTCCTCGACCTCCATCACGGGCTCCTCGGGGTTGACGATGTCGGGCTGCTCGTGCAGGACCTCGCAGATGCGCTGGCCGGAGGCGGTGGACATGGTCAGCATCACGAAGATCATCGAGAGCATCATCAGGGACATCAGGGTGCTCATCACATAGCTGAACAGAGAGGTCAGTTCGCCCGTTGAAAGATTGCCGGCCACGATGAACCGCGCGCCGAACCAGCTCAGCGCGATGATGCAGCCATAAACGATCAGCTGCATGGCTGGGCCGTTGAGCGCGATGATGCTTTCCGCCTTGACGAAGAGCTTGTATACGGCCCCGGCAGCCTTGGAGAACTTGCCGATCTCGTGATCCTCGCGGACAAAGGCCTTCACCACGCGAATGGCGGAAACGTTCTCCTGCACGGAGGCGTTCAGCGCGTCGTATTTTTTGAAGACCTGGCTGAACAGCCTGGACACAACGTGGATGATGCTGAACAGTACCACTGCCAGCACCATCAGCGCCGCCAGGAAGATCAGGCTCAATTCGTGATTGATCACAAAGCACATCACCATGGAGCAGATCATCGTCAGCGGGGCGCGGACGGCGATGCGCAGGATCATCTGGAAGGCATTCTGAATGTTGCTTACATCGGTGGTCATACGGGTGATCAGACCGGCGGTGGAGAACTTATCGATATTGGAGAAGGAGAAGGTCTGCACCGTATCATACAGGGCTTCACGCAGATTATACGCGAAGCCGGCCGAGGCCTTGGCGGCCGTTTTCGCGGCGGCTACGCCGAAAAACAGGCTCAGGAAGGCCAGGAGGATCATATACAGGCCGTACTTGAGGATTTCGGTCATATTGCCGGCCTGGACGCCCTTATCGATCAGCGCGGCGGTGGTGAAGGGGATCAGCACCTCCATGAACACCTCCAGGGCGGCGAAGGTGGGCGTGAGGATGGAGACAGTCCGGTATTCCTTGATCTGCCTCATCAGGGTCTTCAGCATAGGTTGAGATCATCCTTTCTGAGATGGTTCTTTGTTGGCCTCGTACACGCGGCGGAGCAGGGATAACAGCTGGCTGCGCTCCTGCGGGGTCAGGCAGGCGGTCAGCCTGTCCTCGGTTTCGTGGATGTGGCAGATGGCGGCCTGGCACACGGCGTGGCCGGCTTCCGTCAGGCGCAGGCGCTTCACACGCTTGTCGTCGGGATCGGATAGGCTTTCCACCAGTCCCTTGCGCTCCAGGCGGCTGGCAAGACCGGCCATGGTGGACTGGGCCACCCGGAAGCGAGTCTCCAGCTCCTTGAGGGAGTAGGAGGGCCGCTTTTCGCCGGCCATGTGCATCAGCATATGCACCTGGCTGACCGTCAGGTTGTGGCTTTGCAGGTTGCGGTTGGCATACTTGCCCAGCAGGTCGGATATCCGTTTGATATATAATCCGAAGCCCTGGTCAGGTTCGCTCATAATCTGGCTCCTTTCATATGCTGAAGACAAGTATATCGAATCGTCAGCACACTGTCAATAGCATGCGATTGAACATTGTGTGAAAAAGCGCGCCCCTTTGCGAGACGCGCGGATGTGGGTCAGTCGTAGTATTCTTCTTCGTAGTATTCCCCGTCGCCGTAGTCCTCTTCGTAGTATTCTTCGCCATAGTCCTCCTCATACATGGAGGCGCCGCCGTTGACCACAAAATCGATCAAGCCGCTGTCCGTCATCAGGTCGAGGAAGCTCTGCACGCTGGAGGCGGGCATATGCACCAGCAGGGGGATGGCGCCATCCACCAGGGAGGGGGCGACGCTGGTCACCAGCCGGGTCAGTCCCTCATCGTTGATGGCCAGCAGGTTTTGCCCCTTGGTCAGCTGTGCCATGGAGAAATCCGGCGTAGCCTGGGGTGTGTAGGGATTCAGCGTGCCGGAAAGGGTCAGCTGGGGCGCGCCGGTTTGGGCGTTGAGCTTGCTCAGGGTGAAGAAGCCGTTCTCGCCCTCGCCCCGGAAGCGCAGGCGCATATCCTCCTCCAGGAAGCTGCCGGCCATGTCCAGCGAAAGGGAGAAGGGGGCGGAGATGGGCACCTCGCAGGTCAGGTCGGGGATGTTCTCGGCCTTCACGGTGCAATCCAGCACGCAGTCCTCGTATTCATCGGTGATATTCACGCGGAGGGTGTGCTCGCCGTTGGGCTGGCCATTGTAGAAAACGGACAGCTCATAGCCGTTGGTGGTAACAGGCAGGGTGGCGCTCCAGGCAGTCACGGTGTCCTCCACGGTGCGGGTGAACAGCGTGATCTCGCCGGTACGCCAGGTTTCCGTGGCGCCCATGACGGTGATCTGGATGCCCTCAGGCCCCACAAAGCTCTCGGCCCATTCGGGCAGGGAGGTCAGCGCGTCCATGATGTCCTCGTTATAGCCGGCCTCCAGGGCGATGGCTTGCGTCCATACCCTGAGCGCACGGTCGTTGGCGGCGATATCCGCCAGCTCGCCGGCCAGGGCCATCACCTGTTCCCGGGGAATGGTGCGTTCGCCCTCCTGGGCGTGCATAACGCTGCGCCAGGCGCTGCTCAACGCCTCAAAGGCGCTGGTGTGGACATAGGGCGAGATGAAGATCGCGGCCCGCTGTACGGGGATCTCCATATGGTAGTACGCTTTCATGGCGAATTCCAGCATGGAGTTCAGGTGAACGGTGAGCATCTCGTTACCCAGCAGGCTGGATTCAACGCCCCAGCAGGATTCGGTGCCGTAAACGCGCAGGGAGGTACGGGTGTCCTCCTGGCCGTCGAGCATGAGCTGAGCATTCAGGTCGAAGCAGCCTGTGTAGGATTGATCCAGCGTGCCCTGCAGGGTGGTGATGTTCACCAGGTCGGCAATGCCGGTTATCACCTTTTGCTGCTCGGGCGGGAAGGCACTGGGATCCATTTCGAACTGCAGGTCAAACTGTATGCCGGAAACGTCCGCCCCGGCAAAGGCAAGGGAGGGGACGAGCAGAAACAGGCAGAGCAGCGCGCACACCGCGCGGCGGAAGAAAGAGCGCATCAAATGCACCTCACTTTCGGTTGGTCTTAGCCCCACAGCAGGGAAAGGGCGGGAACGATCTGCTTCTTGCGGCTGACCACTCCGGGCAGGAAAACGTGGTTATCCTGCAGCTCGCCGACATTGAAGGCCATGCGGATCACATCGCCGTCGCCCAGGAAGATCAGCTCGGTGCCCTCGCGCAGCACATCGGTAAGCATGAGCAGCTGCAGGTCGTATCCCTTATCGCGCTTCATCTTTTCCATGGCAGGGAGAAGCTCCGGCAGGCGGGAGAGGACGCTTTCGGTATCCAGGCAGGTGATCTGGCCGATGCCCAGCGTGTGCCCGGCGATGTGGAACTCCTTGAAATCGGTGGAGAGAAGCTCCTCCACCGTTTTGCCGGCGCTGGTGCCCAGGGAGAAGATCTCCTTGCCCAGCTCCTCCAGATCAATGCCGGCAATGCGCGCGAGACGCTCGGCGATACGGCGGTCGTGGTTGGTGCAGGTGGGGGATTTGAACATCACCGTGTCGGAAAGGATAGCGGCGGCCATCAGACCGGCCAGACGCTGGGAGGGCAGCAGACCGCGCTCCTGATACATGGTGGCCACGATGGTGGTGGTGGAGCCCATGGGCTCGTTGCGCATAAAAACGGGGTTGCCCGTCTGAACATCGGCCAGACGGTGATGGTCGATAATGGCGATGATCTCCGCTTGCTCCAGCCCCTGCACGGACTGGGCGCGCTCGTTGTGATCCACCAGCACCACGCGCTTGCGGCGGGGACGGATCAGGTGATAGCGGCTCAGTGTGCCGACGACCTTCTGGCGCTCGTCAAGGACGGGATAGGAGCGGTAGCGGCTTTGCAGCACGGCGTCGCGGACGTCGTCGATGTAATCATCCAGGTGGAAGTGGACGATGTTTTTGATCTGGGCAATGCGGCCCACGGGGATGGCCTGGTAGATCATACGGACGGCGCGGTAGGCGTCGCAGGGGGTGGCGATGATGCAGGTGCGGCTGGAAACGCCCCGGTATTTTTCCGCCAGGGCCGTCTGGCACAGAATGACGCAGCTGGCCTGCTTTTCCAGTGCCAGCTCCACCACGTCCTCCTGGTGGCCGCAGATGACCACGCTACCCTCGCGGATGCCGCGAACACCCTCGCTCCCGCCGGGCAGAGCGATGATCACATCGCCGGAGATGCAATCGAACACGTCGCTCTCATCATTGATGATCAGGCCCTCCAGGGCAGAGAGCAGGTTGAACACCGGCACTGCATCGATAAAGGGATGCTGGATGGAGTCCATATCCTTCTCGGCCATGCCGCCGGCGGTGACCATGCCGTACAGGCAGCCGTGCTCATCGGTCACAGGCACGGCGGAAAGCCCCACATTTTCCCGCAGCACATCCCACGCGCGGCTCACCGCCACGCCGGAGGAAAGGGTGGGGGGACGGTCAAAATCGATATCCCGCACCTGGGTGCGGACGGTGGTCATATACAGCGGTGGCTGGAAACCGAAGCGATCCAGCAGAAAGGCAGTCTCATCATTGAGGTGGCCCAGGCGGGCGGCGACGTACTCGCTGTTGCCCAGGGCGTTGTTCAGGGCCGCGTAGGCCATGGCGGAGACCACCGAGTCCGTGTCGGGATTGCGATGGCCGAATACATAAATGGGATCCATAGGAAGCCTCCTTGTTGGGTGGCGTTATTCGTCGATGACCGTCCAGGTGAGCGGGTCGTTGTCGATGGCCTCGTCCACGGACAGGTTGATGGCCTGCTGGGTTTTGATGTTGGCGATGCCGTTTTCCTTCAGGCCGCAGTCATACTGAAAGGCTCGGACAGCGTCCGCAGTGGCGATACCATAAACTCCGTCGGCCTTGGCGGGGTCAAGATAGTTCAGATATCCCAGTTTTTCCTGCAGCTGCAGCACCTTCACGCCGGTGTTGCCATAGCGCATGGTGACATCCGCCACATCATGCACGGTGCCGTAGCCCAGGATGCGGGTGTAGGTCAGGTCGTAGACGTTGCGCTGCACGGCGGAGGGTGCGTTGCCCTCCAGTACGTGGATCTGCACGTTGCCGTCCTGATCCATGGTGCAGTATTCCACCATGGCTACGTGGTCGGTATCCCGGTCGCTGTCCCAGGTGAAGAAGACCCAGTCGCCGGGCTGGGGGATGTAATCCCCGGTGGAAATGTAGCTGCTTTCGCCCTTGAGCCACTGGTAGCCCCAGCCTTCCAGGTTGCCCCAGCGGACGATGTAGCGGCCCTGCTGGATGAACCAGTTTTTGCCGGTGTTGCTGCCGGAGTACATGGGGTAGACCTTGCGCAGCAGCTCCGTGCCGTGGCGCTGATCCACCTGATCCACGCACCAGCACAGGTATTCGGCACACCACTGGGTGCAGGGATCGCCCACCCATTCGCCGTACTTGGTATAGCCGCGGTCGCCCTCGGTGTAGCCCAGCTCGGCACGGGCCACCTCCAGCAGCAGCTCCACATATTCAGGTACCTCATAGGCCGGGGGGATACGGGTCTGACTGGCGAGGATTTCCGCCTGCGCGGGGAATACAAAAAGAAGCAGCGTACACGCGAGCGCAAGCAGCTTCTTCATGGGCGGAACCTCCTTAAAGGTGAATGGGAACGGTGTGGGTGATGGCGCAGCTTTCCGGTGTGACGTGGCACACGGCGGCAATGACGCGCACCCCTGCGGCATGGGCCTGGCGAAGCGCCTGACCGAAGGCCGGGTCGGTTCCGTCGTTGGGGGCGAGGCCGACAACGTCTTCCCGCTGCAAAACGAAGCATATGCCCGCTTCGTATCCGGCCTGCCTGGCGGCGATCAGCTCGTGGATGTGCTTCACGCCGCGCTGGGTGGGCACGTCGGGGAAGAAGGCCATGTTCGCGTCATCGAAGAGCGTCACGCCCTTGATTTCCACAAAGCCCTGCTTGTCACCGACGCGGAAGGAAAAATCGAACCGGGAGGCGCCGTAGACAGACTCGGCCTTCAGATCGGTGAGGCCGGGAAGATACCCGCCCTGCCGGGCCCATTCAGCGAAGATCAGGTTGGGGGCCTGACTGTCCATATTCACGGTGTAGCCGCGGCTTTCCACGGCCACCAGGTCATAACGGGTCTTGCGGGCAGGATTGCGGCTCTCCTCCAGCCAAACGGCGACGCCGGGGAGCAAAAGCTCCCTGCAGCGGCCGGTGTTCTTCACATGACAGACGGCGGCTTCTCCCTCTACCTCGCACAGGGCGATGAAGCGGTTGGGCCGGGAAAGAAAGCGGGCCTCCTTCAGCCGATGGTAGAGCTTCACTCGGCCACCTTGTAGACCAGCATCAGCAGCGCGCCGTCATCGGAGGTGTGGCCTTCCACGCGGATGGGAAAATCGTAATTGTTGCGGAACTGCAGATTCAGCGCGTCGGAACCCACCGCTGCGTCCACGCCGTGGGGCAGGTATTTCGCGCCGGAGGGGCCGTGGGGGCGGCGCTGGATGATCTCCACGCCGGGGAGCTGCAGCAGCGCGTTATACAGCGTGGAGGAAACCTGGCAGGTGCCGCCGCCGTAGCCGGGAACGGATTTGCCGTTCAGCAGCACCCAGGCCTTCTGGTAGCCGTTCTTGGCCTTGTAGGGGCCGACCTGCTTGTTGAAGTTGAGGCTCTCGCCGGGCTGCATCACGCGGGTAAGGCGCTGGCAGGCCACACGGATGTTGATGATGCGGCTCTGGTTGATCTTGGCGGAAGACATATCATAATAGGAGGTATACGCGGCGATAGGGGATTCCTCGTTGATGGGGTCATCCGTGGGGGAGACGGGGACCAGGTCGGTCAGATCATTCAGGTTGATATAGCCGTAGGTGCGCCAGTAGGGTACGATAGCCCAGCCGTCCTGGAGCTTCCAGATGCTCAGCTTGGTGCCGGGATTCAGCACCACCCAGCTGTCATCGGAATCGCTCATGGATTTGCGTACCTCGCACACGTCGGCGGTGGTGGCCACATAGACGGATTTCTGCACACCGTAGGGCGGGGTGTTCACCGGATCCACAGGCGTGACCTTGTGGATGCGGTCGCGCTTGATGTAGCCGATGTCGTCCTTATAGCGCACAATGGCCCAGAAGCTGCCCACGTAAAGCACATCCAGCTTGGCGGTGGCGGAGCGCACATACGTCACGCGCTTGCTGTTCAGGCTGCGCTCGGTGAACAGGCTGGAGGCGTCGGTGAGCTGGCAGGTGTAGAGCGCGGGGGAATTCTTGTCGAAATCCTCGCGGTTCTTTTCCTGATAGACATCGCCCACCCTCTGGGTAACGACTTCATCCTCATCCACCTCGTCCAGCTGGAGCAGCTCGTCCAGCTCCTCCTGGGTGATGGACTCCTCGGTCTCTTCGATCTCGTCGTCCTCGTCATCGTCCTCGGCAACGGCGGGCAGGGCGGCAATCAGCAGACACAGCGCCATCAGCAGCGCCAGCAAGCGTTTCAGCATCGGTCACGGACCTCCTTGGCGAAAAATCACGTACAAATTATTATACCATTGTGTGGGAAATGCCGCAAGTGCTGATGTCCTGTATTTACAAAAACGAAGAAGCCAGCAAAGGGAAAACCCATCTTCCAGGCGCGGAAGATGGGTTTCGAAAGGATCAAAGGGTTCTTCGCGGATCCTTAAGGGCAGAGCCCATTGGTCAGAACAGGCCGACGATCTTGCCCTCGGCGTTGACGTCGATGCCCTCGGCAGCGGGGACACGGGGCAGGCCGGGCATGGCGATGATATCGCCCGCGAAGGCCACCACGAAGCCGGCGCCGGCGCTCAGGCGGACGCTGCGGATGTGCAGGGTGAAGTCCTTGGGTGCGCCCAGGGCCTTGGGATCATCGGAGAAGGAATACTGGGTCTTGGCGATGCACACCGGGCACTTGCCCCAGCCTTCCTCCTCCAGCTTGCTGAGCTGCTTGAGCACGCTGCCGGCAAAGGCCACATCCTTGGCGCCGTAGATGCGCTGGGCCACGGCGGTGATCTTGTCGGCCAGCTTCAGGTCGTCCTCATAGGTATAGGAGGGGGTGCTGTCGGTCTGGGCGTCAACGGTATCGCAGACCAGCTTGGCCAGCTCGGTCACGCCAGCGCCGCCACGGGCCCAGCCATCGCACAGCTCCACGGGAGCGCCGGCTTCCTCGCAGGCGGCGCGCAGGGCGGCCATTTCGGCCTCGGTATCGGTGATGAAGCGGTTCATGGCCACGATGACCGGACGCTTCCACACGTTCTTCACATGGTCGATGTGGGCCATCAGGTTGGTCAGACCCTTCTTGAGATACTCAACGCCTTCCACGGACAGCTGATCCTTGGGGCAGCCGCCGTGATGCTTCAGGGCGCGCACCGTGGCCACCACGATGATCGCGTCAGGCCAGATGCCGCTCTGGCGGCACTTGATGTCCAGGAACTTCTCAGCGCCCAGATCGCCGCCGAAGCCGGCCTCGGTCACCACATAATCAGCCAGGTTCATGGCCGTCTTGGTGGCGATGACGGAGTTGCAGCCGTGGGCAATGTTGGCGAAGGGGCCGCCGTGCATCAGGCAGGGGGTACCGTCGATGGTCTGCACCAGGTTGGGCTGGATGGCGTCGCGCAGAAGGGCCGTCATGGCGCCCTCGGCGTGGATGTCACCGGCGGTCACAGGCGCGCCGGCGAAGGTGCGGGCCACCTGCAGGCGGGCCAGGCGGGCCTTCAGATCCTGAAGATCCTGGGCCAGGCAGAACACGGCCATGACCTCGCTGGCGGCGGTGATGTCGAAGCCGTCCTCGCGGGGCATGCCGTTGGCCTTGCCACCGATGCCGGAAACGATGGAGCGCAGCTGACGGTCGTTCACGTCCAGGCAGCGGCGCCAGGTCACGGTGCGGGGGTCGATGCCCAGCTTGTTGCCCTGCTGGATGTGGTTATCCACCATGGCGGCCAGCAGATTGTTGGCGGCGGTGATGGCGTGCAGGTCACCGGTGAAATGGAGGTTGATGTTCTCCATGGGCAGCACCTGGGCGTAGCCGCCGCCGGTAGCGCCGCCCTTCATGCCGAAGACCGGGCCCAGGGAGGGCTCGCGCAGGGCCAGCATGGCCTTCTTGCCGATCTTGGTCATGCCGTCGGCCAGACCAACGGAAACGGTGGTCTTGCCCTCGCCGGCGGGGGTGGGGTTGATGGCGGTGACGAGGATCAGCCGGGCCTTCTTTTCACGCTGGGGGACCTGCATGGGATCCACCTTGGCGATGTAGCGGCCGTAGGGGACAAGGGCGTCCTCGGGAATGTTGGCGGTGCGGGCGATCTCCTCGATCTTGCGGGGCGTCGCCGCCTGGGCGATCTCGATATCCGTAGGCATGGGATCAATCTCCTTTGCTCCTGATTACATGGGAAACGATACGTACCCAATTATTATATCGCAGCACAACGCCGATTGCAAGCAGATTCCGACAGGTTCCTACATACCGTATTTGAGACGGACACGTTCCAGCTTCTCGCCGAAGGGCCTGGCCAGGAACCACAGGAACGCCAGGTTCGAAAGGCTGTACATCGCCGTGTGGGGCAGGGCGGTGACCAGGGCAGTCAGGTACAGCTCCCAGCGGAAGCCGCCGTCGTACCAAAGGACAGTCCACACGTCCATCATCAGCGAGTAGATCAGGCCGGACAACGCGCCGTAAACCAGCAGAAATACGCGGCTTTGCTTCAGCGGACGGTGGAGCCAGCCGGCGATCAGGCCGATCATGCCCCAGGCCAGCATCTGGAAGGGCGTCCACGGCCCCTGACCGAAGTAAAAATTTGAGAGCACCGCAGCCATGGCTCCCGTCAGGAAGCCGCTTTCGCCGCCCATGTACATGGAGGTAATGATGGTCAGCGCGGTGACCGGCTTGAAGAAGGGGATGAACCGGCCGGCAATGCACAGGGCCGTCATCACGGCGACCAGCACCATCCGCCGGGAGCCGGTAAGCCTGCGCTCAAACCCGGCGATGAACAGCACCACCGCAAGCGTCGCTACGCCGAAGGACACCAGCAGGTGGTGCCTGGCGTCGAGAAAAACCGCCCCCAGAAAAACCAGCACAGGCATGGCGATGCAGGGGATCGCCCATCGCAGCGCGACACGCAGCCGGGGGCTTTTGATAACGATCATGTGCCTGCCCTCCTGCCGTTCAGGGAGCAGAGGGCGGCGGCATCCTCCACGGTAACGGCATGATCGTAATACCCGCGGGTCATGCGGCTGGCGGCGGTGGTGTAGAAGCTGCTTTGGCCAAAGAACGCCCGGGGCGTGCCCTCGGAGATGATCTGTCCCCGGAAGAACAGGGCGCAGCGATCGGCGCACAGGGCGGCGAATTCCACATCATGGGTAACGATGAGCAGCGTCATGCCGCCATCACGCAGCTGGCGGAGAATGCCGGCCAGGCGGTGTTTGGCGGCGGCGTCGATGCCCTTGGTGGGCTCATCCATGAGCAGGAGCCGGGGCTTGGTGGCCAGCACCTTGGCCAGCGCCACCAGCTGCTGTTCGCCACCGGAAAGATCATAGGGATGCCTGTCCAGCAGGGGCGTCAGGTCAAAAGGCAGCGAGGCGGCCTCGGCCTGGGCGTCGGACAGCTCCTGACGCACGGTGTTGCACAGGAACAGCGTCTGCACGTCCTGGGGCAGCAGGGTGAGGCATTCCCTGTACAGGGATTGGTTGCGGTACTCCTTCAGCTTTTTCCCGAAAACTCGGATGCTGCCGTGGTGCGGTTTGTTCAGCGCGGCGGCAGCGGTGAGCGTAGTGGTTTTGCCGGATCCGTTGCCGCCCAGGATGCAGCAGATCTCCTGCTCCCGGACGGTCAGGTTCAGCCCCCGCAGTACGTCGGGGGCGTTTTTTTCGTAACGGAAGAACACGTCCTTCATTTCCAGCGCGGCGGCGCGGGCGGAGGGCGCGGACGCCTCGGGCAGCTCGCGGATACAGTTGCCGTAGGCCTGCGTCAGGCGGCGGCCTTCACGGACGCTCAGCGGACATTCTCCGCCGGGCTGCAGCGCGTGGTGCAGCCTTGCGGCGGCGGGCATGGCGCGCAGCAGCTCCTCCTTGCCGGACAGTGCGGCGATGGCCTCGCGGGGCGGAGCGAAGGTCAGCAGACGGCCCTGCTCCAGCACCATCAGCTTGTCGCACAGGGGGATGATCTCCTCCAGCCGGTGCTCGATGATGATCACCGTCAGGCCCATGTCCCGGTTCAAACGGTGAATGGTGGCGATGAAATCGGAAGCGGCGATGGGATCCAGCTGGGCGGTGGGCTCATCCAGAATGAGCAGGCGGGGCTGCATGACCATCACCGATGCCAGGTTCAAAAGCTGCTTTTGTCCGCCGGAAAGGCCCGATACCGACTGCTCGAACCAGCTCTCCATGCCGAAGTAAGCCGCCATTTCCGCGACCCGGCGGGCGATGACGGGCTGGGGCAGCCCCATGTTCTCCAGACCAAAGGCCAGCTCGTGCCACACCTTGTCGGTGACGATCTGCTGCTCGGGTCGCTGCATCACATAGCCCACGGAGAAGGCGGATTCCCTGGCGTCCAGCTCGCTCAGGGGCAGGCTGTCCATCAGGATGCGGCCTGTCTGTGTGCCCAGGGGCGCCAGTTCCCGCTTCAGAAGGCGCAGCAGCGTTGATTTACCGCTGCCCGTTGCGCCGCATACGCACACGAATTCCCCCTGCTCCACCGTGAAGGAGACATCCCGTATGGCAGGCTGGCCGCACTGGGGATAGGCGAACATCAGGTTCTCGACTTGAAGCAATGCCATGTCAGGGCCTCCTTTCCAATATGGATCGCCGGGAGCAGCGTCAGCAGCCCATAGGCTGCGTAGCCGGTCATGGCGCGGGTGGTCAGCGGGTCAAAACGGAAGGTGGGGTAGTAGGCAACGGCGCGGCCGGTCATGCCCCAGATCGTCAGCGCTGTCAGCGTCAGCGCCGCAGCCAGCAGGAGCGCGTCCTGCCGGGTGAAGCGGAACAGCGAGAAGTGTGTCCGCCGGCCCAGACCGTATCCCCGGGCGGTCATGCTGTCGGCGGTGATGATGCCGTTTTCCAGCGTCCACGTCACCATGACGGAGAATACCCGCAGCCCGCCGCGGAAGCTGTCCACGATGTTATCATCCTTGTAAAGCCCAAGGGCGCGCTGGCTTTGCTGGATCTTTTTCGCCTGAGTGCCGAACAGGGGCACATAGCGCAGCGTCATGGAAAGCAGCAGCGCCAGCCGGGGTGAGAGGCCGCCCAGCAGATACATCAGCCTGTCGCTGGTCATGATGTGGGAGAAGCAGCGGAACCAGTACATCACCGCCACGATCATTCCCGCCGCAGTCAGGCCATAGAGCAGCGCCTGCAGGGTGATAGGGTTTCCGTTCAGGACGAAAAGCACCGTGGCCCCGTTGTGGTAGGTGAGGGGATTGAGCAGCGCCATGAAGCAAAACAGCGCCAGCGTCCAGCCGTGGCCGCCCTTGCCGCCCACCAGCAGGAAGGTGACCAGACCGCCCAGCAGCGCCAGGGCCAGCAGAAGCGGATCCATGCTGAACATCGCCACGCCCGCCGGTGCCAGCAGGCATGCCGCCACGGCAATGGGATTGCGGTCCGCGAAGCCGCGCATGGATCCACTCTCCTTTCATCAGGGCAGGTCGTTGCCCATTTCGCATGTGTAGTGCCAGGTGATCGCGTCCCCGTTCCGCAGGACGTACTGGTCGCTGCCCACGCTGGCCTTTTCGCCGTTGACGCAGTAGATCCAGCCGGACAACTCGCCAAAGTCGAACTCGTAAAGATAATTGATCCCCGCCACGTAACCGCCGGAAACATCCATGAGCAAACCGTGGGCACGGGCGGCTTCGGTGAGAAGCTGGCTGACGGTATCACCCTGGGCGATGGCAAAGCTGGTCTGGGGCAGGATCACGCCGTTGGCGGGGATGTGCTCTGCCTGCCCGGCCACGGCGTCGCAGCGGATGGAAAGGGTCACCGTTCCGATGGCATCGGCCTTCTCCGCCGGCGGAGGCGTGTAGTAATCGGCGGCGGACTGGACGTCGACGGCCTGCGTTGCGAAGATCAGCAGCGCGGCGGCGCCCAGCACGGCGGCGTAGTTCTTCCAGCTGCGCTTCTTCAGCAGAAGGAGCAGCAGGCAGCCCAGTACGGCCAGAGCGGCGATCACGATGCCGGCGACGGTCTGCCAGCCGGGATGGGAGGCCGGCGGCACAGCGGGATCCAGCAGATAGATGCTGCCCTTGCCCTCCTGCAGGCGCTGGTAGGCCGCCAGGGCAAGGAAGCTCTGGGCTGTGGCGGTGGCATTGCTGGCGCCGCCAAGGGTGTGGCTGTAGCTGCCATCCTCCAGGCGGAAGCGGGCCAGCGCGTCCGGCAGGGTGCAGCCGTTTTTGATGAAACGCTCGTCCCGGGCGGCGTCGATACCCAGGCAGGAGAGGGCTGTCAGCACCTGTGCGACGCTTTCGGCGCCGGGGACGCCGTAGCTGGCAAAGCCGCCGTCCTCCAGCTGACGGGAAGAAAGTAGCGCCAGCGCCGTCTCCACGGCTCCGGAGACCTCGGGCTGCGCTTTGTGGGGAGACAGGGCTTGCAACGCCATGGCGGTAACGTCGGCATCGGAAATGACGCCGGATACAGCCCAGCCGCCATCCTCAAGCTGCAGGGAGAGCAGCTGCGCGATGACGCTTTCCACCGTGTGTGTGGAGCTGATGTAGCCGTTGTTCAGCAGGTGCAGGCCATAGACCCAGCTCATCACGCCCTGCTGGCCGATGGAGTCCTCCATAACGCCGGCGATGTACTCCTCCCCGCCGCCGGCGGCCGCCAGCGTCAGGGCATACTTTTGCCGGGTGGTGGCCGAGGATACCCGGGCGTCGGAGAGATACTCCAGCAGTGCGGCGCGATAGGCGGTGAAATCATAGCTGCCGCTCTGGCGCAGGGCGATGACATACCATTCGCCGCCCTGGCCGGCCTTTTGGGTCAGCTCGCCATTGAGCCAGGCCTGCGGATCATCCTGCGGGACGGCCCCGGCAGGGATCGCCCATAGCAGGATCAGACACAGGATGAGGGAAAAGATACGTTTTTTCATATTACTCCACGGTGATCACGCACACCGGAGCCACCATGGTCATGGCGTCGGTGGAGGCGCTGATGGTATACACGCCGCATTCGGCGAGGGTGATGGTCGTTTTGCCTTCGGCATCGGTGACCACATTGGCGGATTCACCGTTCACGGTGATGGTCGCCCCGGCCACGGGAATGGTGATGGGCGCGAAGCTGGCGTCGAATGCCGCAGCGGAGAGGGTCAGAGTGATGGCTTCGCCGGCACCGGCGTTCAGCGCGGGAGCGTGGAAGAAGGCATACGTATCGGACCAGGCTGCCAGGTCGGTAAAGCAATAGGCCTTCACGTGATCGCCCTCGACCACGGGATCCAGCAGGCTCCAGGCGGAAAGGTCGTTCAGGTAGTAGCCGTAGCTGCCGCCGTTTTCCACGTTCCACAGCCTGTTCATGGACATGCCGTAGTCCGTCGCGCTGGCGGCATAGGCGTCCGCGCCCAGCTCATGATGGGCGGCGTGGGCGCAGGTCAGGGCGTCGTTGATGGTCAGCACGCCGTCGGCGTCCGCGTCGGTGACGGCGACGGACTGGTACGCCAGCGCCAGCGCTCCGGTATCATCGGTGACGGAAACATAAACGTTGACAGCGGGAGCCTCAGCCAGGACGGGAAGGGCAAGGGTCATGAGCGCCAGCAGCAGGGAAAGGAACTTCTTCATGGATGATCTCTCCTTTTCTTTGATGGGGTCGGACGGGGTTGTTTCAATCCGGCGGCTTCCAGCGCCCGCGGCCATGGCCCCAGAAATGCCTTGATGCGGGCGCGGGTCACCTCGTCGAAGTCGTCTTTCTTCGGTAAACGCTGCAATGCCGCGGCGCGGGTCTGCAGCTGGGTGACGGCCCAGATTCTCTTTTCTTCGGGGGTCATGGCGTTCACCTCCAATCAAAAGCGCCCCCTGACACAATAGTCAAAGGAGCGCAACAGACCGGCGGCCCACTCACAGAAAAGGAGTGCGCCCAAAAGGCCCATATGGGCTGACCGATCGGTTGCACTCTTCACACCAAATTGTGTTGAACCTGTAAAGATACGGCAGGTATCCTGACTTATGACGACGCGGTATCCCGCGGAAAAGCGCCCTTCTCAGGCGTGAAGCCCAATGGTATGCGCGCTTTCATCTGGTCAAATACAGTAATGGCGGTTGTTCCGGATTCGAACCGGATTCCCTCTTGCGTTTACTTTGTGAACAACGTTTCAAACCGTACCTTCATCGTATGCAGTTGACGGGGGTATTGTACCATGGCGGGGGGGAGAAGTCAAGCCGGAGAAGGCTCTTACCGGCCCTGCCTGAACTCGTCCATGTTCTTCCGGCAGGTGTAGGCCTCCATCAGCTTTTCATCCTCCCAGGTCCACTGTTTTTCAACCTCGACCTTCTGGAAGATATACTCCTTCGGCGGCTCGGCGGGGAACTTGTGGCAGGGATAGCAGTCACAATGGCCGCAATGCTCGATGCCCTTTTCCAACACACAGGCACGGGCAGAGCATTCGGGATCCTGCAGGATGGCGTCGGTCTTGTCGCTCAGGCATCCGTCGCAGATGATGGTCGCGGGGTCGAAGGCGCGGTCGGGCCAGACTTTGCTGAATACGGCGCAGATGGCTTCGCGGCGGTCCTCCTTTTCCACGTTGGGGCGGTAAATCAGGCACAGATCGCAGCGCATGCCGCACCGGGAAAATACCTTGCTCATGTTCTTCCTCCCAAAAAACAGAATGGCTGAACTCAATGTATCACACCTGGCTGATGAAAACAAGACACTGCTTACACACAAAAAGGGCGCACCCTTGCGGATGCACCCTTGAAAGCCTTGCGCGAAATTACTTGATTTCGACGGTGGCGCCCACAGCCTTGAACTGCTCGGCGATCTTCTCGGCTTCTTCCTTGGAGACGGCTTCCTTGATGGTCTTGGGAGCAGACTCCACGATTTCCTTGGCTTCCTTCAGGCCCAGGCCGGACACGACTTCGCGCACAACCTTGATGACCTTGATCTTCTCGGAGCCGGCGTCCTTCAGCACGACGTCGAACTCGGTCTTCTCTTCCTCGGCAGCAGCGGCAGCAGCGGGAGCAGCACCACCGGCAACGGCGATAGCGCCGGTCACGCCGAACTCTTCCTTCATAGCGTCAACCAGTTCCTTGATCTCCAGCAGAGTCATGGACTTGATAGCGTCCAGAATTTCCTGATGAGTCATTTTATTTTCCCTCCAAATTTAGAAAAATGTCTGTTGTTTTGTTATGCGGCCGTCAGGCGGCCAGGGGAATCAGGCGGCAGCCTTCTGCTCGGCGATCTCGTCCAGCACGGCGACCAGGGAAGACACGGGGGAGACCAGGCAGCCCACAACGGTGGCCAGCAGCTCTTCGCGGCTGGGCAGAGCGGCCAGAGCCTTCACAGCGGCAACGTCCATGACCTCGGTGCCCATCAGGCCACCCTTGATCTCCAGGGACTGCAGCTTGTTCTTCTCGATGAAGTCGTTCACGACCTTGGGGGCGTTGGTCACGTCCTTGGTGGAGAAAACGAAAGCGTTGGGGCCTTCCAGCAGGCCTTCCAGACCTTCGATGTTCAGCTCCTGCAGGGCGCGCAGCACCAGGCGGTTCTTCAGCACGCAGTACTGAACTTCCTCATCACGGCACAGCTTACGCAGGTTGGTCACCTGCTCCACGGTCAGGCCGGAGTAGGAGCAGATCACCATGGACTGGCAATTCTTGATCTTCTCAACAATGTCAGCCACGACCTGAACCTTCAACTCACGATTCTTGCTCATTTCTTCTTGCACCTCCTCAATGGTTTGAGAGTAAAAGAAAACCCTTGCGCAGGCGCAAGGGAGAGCTTGACAAAACTATCCATCACACCTCGGCAGGCGGAGCGAACTCCCTTAAATCCTTGCGGATACCGGCTGTCTACGGCACAGGTTTCTTCAAAACCGTATGTCATTATACACGTGGCGTGACGTTTTGTCAACACATTTCCACACTTTTTCTGCGCCTGTGTTACAGGTCTTACAGTTTTGTAAATATGACATGGGTTTTCTTGAAAACGTCACACAAATGTAATATAGTTTGGGCGAAAGGAGATGAATCCATGCGAATGATGAAGCAACTGCGCCGCCTCGCAGCGGCAAGTATTGCAGCGATATTGATGATGAGCGCTTCTTCCGCCCTGGCGGCGGAGGGCAAGGTGAATACCTCATCCCTGATCCTGCGCAAGGCGGCCAGCAAGTCCAGCCGCGCTCTGCAGACCCTGGACAGGGGCGACAGGCTGGAGATCCTCAGCGCCAGCGGCGATTGGTACAAGGTCAGCTATGGCAAATACACCGGTTATGTAATGAAGCAATACGTGAAGGTGTCCGGTACGGTAGAAGAGGAGAAAACAGCGGACTCCGCTACGCCTGCGCCGAACAATAAGGAGGAAACCAATTCCGGCGCCGCCGTCTCTGCCGGTACTCCGGCCACCTCCCGTCCGGGCAGCCGGGGCAATCATGTAAAAACACTTCAGCAGGCGCTGAAAAACAAAGGCTTCTATACAGGCCGGATCGACGGTATCTACGGCAGCGGCACCACGGCGGCGGTGAAGGCCTTCCAGCAAAAGAACGGCCTGACCCGTGACGGCATCGCCGGCAAGCTGACCCTTGGCAAGCTCTTCAGCACTGCGGGGACCACCGTTTCTCAGACGAGCAAGATCAAGACGGAATCCCTGAACTGGTTCGGCAATGAGAACGTGATCCCCAAGGGCGCCACGGTGACCATCAAGGACGTTTACACCGGCAAGACCTTCCAGGCGGTGCGGTGGAGCGGCTCCAGCCACATGGATACCGAGCCTGCCAGCAAGGCGGATACCGCCACCATGAAGTCCATCTACGGCGGCAGCTGGAGCTGGAAACGCCGGCCCATTCTGGTGAAGTATAACGGACACGTCTACGCTGCCTCCATGAATGGGATGCCCCACGGTACATCCACCATTTCCAATGGCTTCAACGGGCATTTCTGCGTGCACTTCACAGGCAGTAAGACCCATGGCACCAACAAGGTGGACAGCGATCACCAGTCCTGTGTGAAGACTGCGCTGAAATACACCTGGTAAACCATTGACAACCCTGCGAAATCCTGATAAAATCCCTTGTATGGCCGTGATGAGAAGAGCGCGCGGAGACCGTCCACAGAGAGGGAATGAATGCTGAAAATTCCCGTCGGATCCCGCGCGGAGACACCTCGGAGCCTCCTGGTGAGAATCAGGCGCGTCCTCGCGTTACAGGGGGAAACAAGGCGGCGCTTTGCCGCGAAGCAGGGTGGCACCGCGAAAATTGCTTTTTCGCCCCATGCAGTTCTTTATTCTGCATGGGGCTTTCTCTATGCAGGACGACCATACAGGAGGGATTTTTATGTTGACACAGGCTCCCCGCGGCACCAAGGACGTGCTGCCCCAGGACAGCTATCGCTTCCAGTATGTGGAGGCGCTGGAACGCCGGATCGCCGCCGAGGCAGGCTACCGTGAGGTCCGCACTCCCGTGTTTGAGCACACGGAGCTGTTCCTGCGCGGCGTGGGCGACACCACCGACATCGTGCAGAAGGAAATGTACACCTTCAAGGACAAGGGCGATCGCAGCATCACCCTGAAGCCCGAGGGCACCGCCGGCGCCGTGCGCGCCCTGGTGGAGCACAGCCTCTACGCTGACGCGCTGCCCTGCAAGATGTACTACCTCAATGCGCCCATCTTCCGCTATGAGGCGCCCCAGAACGGCCGCCTGCGCGAGCACCACCAGTTTGGCATGGAGTGTTTCGGCGCCAAGGATGCCACCGCCGATGCGGAATTGATCATGGCCGCCTTCCACCTGCTGTCCGAGCTGGGGGTGAAGAACCTCTCCGTGAACATCAACTCCATCGGCTGCCCCCAGTGCCGCCCGAAGTACCACGCTCTGCTCAAGGAGTACCTGGCCGACCGCATCGGCGAGATGTGCGCCACCTGCAAGACCCGCTTCGAGCGCAACCCTCTGCGCGTGCTGGACTGCAAGGAAAAGCACTGCCAGGAGCTGGTGAAGGACGCGCCCTCCATGCTGGATGTGCTGTGCGACGAGTGCAGGGAGCACTTCGCCCAGCTGCAGCAGTGCCTGGCTGCCGCCGGTATCCCTTACCAGATCGACAGCCGCATCGTCCGCGGCCTGGACTACTACACCAAGACCGTGTTTGAGCTGATCACCACCACCAAGGACGGCAACCTGACCGTGTGCGGCGGCGGCCGTTACGACAACCTGGTGGAGCAGCTGGGAGGCCCCGAATTGAGCGCCGTGGGCTTCGGCATGGGCATCGAGCGCGTGCTGATGCTCCTGGACGGTGAGGGCATCGAGCTGCCCAAGCCCAACCAGTACGATGTGTTCGTCACCTTCATGGGCGATAACAAGATCGCCGCCTTCTCCCTGGTGCAGCAGCTGCGCAACGCGGGCGTCAAGGCGGATATGGATCATACCGGCCGCAGCCTGAAGGCCCAGTTCAAGTATGCCAACAAGACCGGCGCGCCCCTGTGCGCCACCCTGGGCGATGATGAAGTGGCAAGCGGCGTTGTGAAGATCAAGAACATGAACACCCGCGAGGAACGCACTGTGGCCATCAGCGAAGCCGCCGAGGCCGTGAACGATATGCTGAAGTGAGGTAATGAATATGCAGAACCGTACCCATACCTGTAATGAACTGCGCATGGCTGACTGCGGCAAGACCGTGCAGCTCTGCGGCTGGATGGAAAATGTCCGCGAGGTCTCCGGCAACCTGGCCTTCGTGGTCCTGCGCGACTTCTACGGCACCACCCAGATCGTGGTGGAGACCGAAGAGATGATGGCCGTGATCAAGGGCCTGAACAAGGAATCCACCATCGCCGTCACCGGCGTGGTGCGTGAGCGCGACTCCAAGAACCCCAAGATGGAGACCGGCGACATCGAGGTCGTGCCCGAGAAGATCGAGGTGCTGGGCCGCTGCCGCTACAATGAGCTGCCCTTCCAGATCAACCGCTCCAAGGAGGCCGACGAGACCCTGCGCCTCAAGTACCGCTACCTGGACCTGCGCAACCCCGAGGTGAAGAAGAACATCATCATGCGCTGCAACGTGGTCTCTGCCCTGCGCAATGCCATGAACGAGCACGGCTTCCTGGAGATCACCACCCCCATCCTGACGGCTTCCTCGCCCGAGGGCGCCCGTGACTACCTGGTGCCTGCCCGCAAGCATCCGGGTATGTTCTACGCCCTGCCCCAGGCTCCCCAGCAGTTCAAGCAGCTGCTGATGACCTCCGGCTTCGACAAGTATTTCCAGATCGCCCCCTGCTTCCGCGACGAGGACGCCCGCGGCGACCGCAGCCCCGGCGAGTTCTATCAGCTGGACATGGAGATGGCCTTCGCCTCCCAGGACGACGTCTTCGCCGTGCTGGAGGACGTGCTGCCGCCCATCTTCGCCAAGTATGGCAAGTATAACATCGCTTCCTCCGCACCCTTCAAACGCATCCCCTTCAACGAGGCCATGGAGGTCTATGGCTCCGATAAGCCCGACCTGCGCATCGACCTGACCCTGACCGACGTCACCGGACTGATCGGCTCCTGCGGCTTCGGCCCCTTCGAGGGCAATGTGGTCAAGGCCGTCGTCGTCTCCGACATGACCGCCACCCGCAAGCAGATCGACAAGCTCTGCGCCGATGTGGAGGTGGTCACCGGCAACAAGGCCTTCTGGTTCAAGGTGGACGAGAAGGGCGAGATCGCCGGCGGCATCGCCAAGTTCCTCCAGGACAAGAAGGACGAGATCATCGCCGCCCTGGGCCTGAAGCCCAATACCTTCGTGGGTCTGACCTGCGGCAAGAAGCTCGCCGCCCAGAAAACCGCCGGCACCCTGCGCAAGATGGTGGCCGAGCTGGCTCCCCAGCATATCGACCGGGAGCGCTATGAGTTCTGCTGGATCGTGGATTTCCCCATGTACGAGATCGGCGAGGAATCCGGCGAATTGGAGTTCTGCCACAACCCCTTCTCCATGCCCAACGGCGGCCTGGAGATCCTGAACAAGGCCGCCGCGGGCGAGGTGGATCCCCTGTCCATCACCGCCTTCCAGTACGACCTGGTCTGCAACGGCGTGGAGCTGTCCTCCGGCGCCGTGCGTAACCATGATCCCGAGATCATGATCAAGGCCTTCCAGATGGTGCGCCTGGGCGAGGAGGACGTGAAGGCCAAGTTCCCCGCCATGTACAACGCCTTCTGCTACGGCGCTCCGCCCCATGCCGGCATCGCCCCCGGCGTGGACCGCATGGTCATGCTGCTGGCCGGCGAGGACTCCATCCGCGAGGTCATCGTCTTCCCCATGAACAAGAACGCCCAGGACCTGATGATGGGCGCCCCCGGCACCGTGGAGCAGAAGCAGCTGGACGAATTGCACATTGCCATCGTGAAGGACGAGGAGTGAGCAGGGGCGCTGCCCCTGCACCCCGCTTAAGGGATTTCATCCCTTAAGAATCCCGTTCGGGGATAACGCTGCTATGCGATCTCCGAGCAGGGGTCACGGCGCGCGGAGGGCGCACCGCGACGCGGGGGTGCGGCTGTGCGTCGCGGCGCATCCGTTATGCGCCGTGACCCCGGCGAGGATAACGCGTTGCCGGATTTCGCCCAAAAGGGTGTCCAGAGGGTCGAAGACCCTTTGGCAGGGGATTCCCAAGGGGACGGCGTCCCCTTGGGCTTGTCAAAGAGAAAAAAATCTGATATACTATGATGGAAACCTGAGGAGGTGCTGTTTATGGCGAGCAAGAAGGATAATCTCCCCTTGACGGTGGAAATGGATACGGAACAGTCCAGCAACATTATTTACGCCAATGAGGTGGTCGCATCCATCGCGGGCGTCGCTGCCAGCGAGGTGGAGGGCATTGCCAGCATGTGCAATGTTTCCGGCGGCATCCTCAGCAAAAAGAACAATAACATCACCAAGGGCGTGAAGGTCGAGATCGGCACGGAAGAGGCCAGCGTTGACCTGTACGTCACCATGGAATACGGCACGCCCATCCAGAAGGCTGGACAGGACGCGCAGGAGAACGTTCGCCGCGCCATCGAAAGCATGACCGGCCTGCATGTGGTGCGCGTTGACGTGCACGTGCAGGGCGTCAGCTTCGAAAAGGAGAACAATGCTCTGAACGCCGGCGCACGGCAGGCCGCGATCGAGGCTGGCGAGCCCACGGCCGAAGAAGCCGCCGAGTCCGCAAAGGAGAATACGGAAGCGTAACGCGCTCACCGGCAGGACGGGATCGCCTTGCCGGTGAACGTTTTTTCAAGGTGGATGAAAAAGGAGGTCGCTACTTTATGAAGCTGCGCATTATCGATCGGCTATTGGCCGCGCTGGCCGGCATGCTGCTGCTTGCGCTGGCCGTGATTCCGCTGGCTGATACGCTGTTCGGCACGGACATCCTGGTCTGGCTGAACAAGGTGGCGGAATTCAAGACGCCCGGGCATCTGGCATTCATGCTGGGCGGTGGCGCGCTGCTGCTGGCTGTGGGCCTGCTGCTTCTGCACCTGGCCACCCGCCGTGTGAAGCGCAAGGGCTTCGTGGTGCAGGCCACTGAGGTGGGCGAGCTGAGCATCTCTATCCGTGCCATTGAGGACCTGGTGAACCGGTGCGTTGAGAAGCATGACGAGCTGCACGTTTCCGATACCGTGCTGGAAAATGCCCACGACGGCCTGGTGATCAAGATGCGCGTCGGCCTCGCCACGGGTGTGAACATCCCCCTGGCCGTCACCGCCCTGCAGAAGCAGGTCAAGCAGTACGTCACCGCTTGCTCCGGCGTGGATGTTAGCGAGGTCAAGGTGCAGGTGGAAACCTCCAACGCCAAGGCCAATCCCTCGATTTACACTGTGCCAGATATGCTGGAAAATTCCCAGTCCCTGGCTGTGGAAGAGGAGACAGACGCCGAGAGCGAAGCGGCATCCGCTCCTGTGGAGGCGAAGGAGCCCGAGGAGAAGTGCCTGCATCAGCGCCTGTTCAGCGAGGAGGAGCAGCCTGCCATCGTGCCTGAGCCCCCGGTGGAAGAAGCCGGGGAAACCATCCCCGCTGACGAGACCATCGATGCCTGGGAAAAGACCGGGGAGGAAGCGGAAGAAACGACCGAGGTCCTGACCGGCCTGGACACGCTGTCCGGCCTGACCGACGACGATGAGGAGATCCCGGAAGCCGAAGAGCCCGAGGAGACCGAAGAAGCCGCCGATTGCGTGGCGGACGAGGAATCCATTGCTGAACTGGCGGCTCTGGACGGCGCTGGGGAGATCCCCGAAGCGACGGAAGAAGAAACGGAAGCGTAAACCAAAGGAACTCCCTCGCTGAGGGAGCCCTTTTGGGGTAAAGCAAGCCGCTGTGCCGCGTTGGGATGCGCCCTTCGTGGGGCTTGGAGGGGACAGGATCCCCCTTTGTAGCCGAAGACGAGACAAAGAAGTTTGAAACAACAGGTTTCATAAGAAAGTAGGAGAGTTACATTATGGCGCGAGTAACTGCGCGAGCTGCTGTGATGCAGATGATTTATGAAAAGCTGGCCGGCGGCCAGGGCGGCGAGGATACGCTGCAGATGGTCTACGACGAGCTGCGGGAGCAGGGCGTTCCCGGTGTGGAAAGCGTCCGTGACAACGAGCCCGGAAAGGCCGACCGCGAGTACATCACCCGCGTGCTGGACGGCGTGGTGAACCACCTGGACGAGCTGGACGAGCAGATCCAGTCCGCTGCCAAGGATTGGACCATCGAGCGTATGCCCCGGGTGGATCTGACTATCCTGCGTCTGGCCACCTGGGAGATCCTCCACGAGGAGGACGTTCCCGGCAGCGTTGCCATCAACGAGGCCGTGGAGCTGGCCGGCCGCTATTCCGAGCCTGCCAGCGGCCGGTTCATCAATGGCGTGCTGGGTACCATCCTGCGCCGGAAAGAGGCGGCACAGGCATGAGTCGGATCGTCATCGGGCTGGACACCAGCTGCTACACCACGTCGGTCGCGGCGGTCACGGTGGAAGGCCAGGTGCTGGCCAGCTGCCGTAAGCTGCTTCCTGTGAAGGCAGGCGAACGCGGTCTCCGTCAGAGCGAGGCCGTGTTCATTCATGTCCGTCAGCTGCCCGAGCGGCTGGAGGAGCTGGGCGCGTATACCCGGGGCCACGAGATCGTGGCGGTGTGCGCTTCCCGGCAGCCCAGGGACGAGGAAGAATCCTATATGCCTGTGTTTCAGGTGGGGGATGCTCATGCTCGCGGCTTGGCCGCGATGCTTGGCGTCCCTTGCTTTGCGTCCACCCATCAGCGTGGGCACGTGGCCGCCGCCATGGTGGACAGCGGCGTTGAGCCCGGTGATCTGCTGGCGGTGCACCTTTCCGGCGGCACCACGGAGCTGCTCGAGCTGTGCGGGAATGAGCTGACGCTGCTGGGCGGCACGCTGGATCTGCATGCCGGACAGTTTGTGGATCGGGTAGGCGTGGCGCTGGGCCTGGCTTTCCCTGCGGGGCCGCACCTGGAAAGGCTGGCTTTGGAAGGCCAGAGCGAAGCGAAGCTTCCCACCAATATGGCAGACGGCGATCTGCATTGCCATTTCTCCGGCGCGGAGACGCAGGTGCAGCGGTGGATCAGGCAGGGCGAGATGGCCCGTGAGGATATCGCCCGCGAGGTCTACGATCTGCTGGCCCGCACTGTGAGCCGCATGGTCCTGGCCGGAGCGGCACGGACGGGCATCCGTCAGGTGCTGATCGCCGGAGGCGTGGCCAGCTCGGAGCTATTCCGCCGGCTGGTGAAGGAGCGCATCCATAAGAAGGACAAAGCATTCCGGGTTTGCTTCGGACGACCCGAATACAGCGGCGATAACGCCGTGGGCGCCGCGTTGATCGGCGCGAAGAAGTTCCGTGAATCGAAGGAGGAGTAAATCATGGCTGCACAGCTGCTTGATGGCAAGGTTATGTCGGACGTCCTGCGCGGAGAGATCGCGCAGAAGGTGGCCGCGCTGAAGGAAAAGGGCGTTACGCCCGGCCTTGCGGTGATCCTGGTGGGCGAGGATCCTGCCAGCCAGATCTATGTGCGCAACAAGGGCATTGGCTGCGAGCAGACGGGGATGCATTCCGTCACCATCCGTATGCCTGAGGAGACCTCGCAGCAGGAGCTGGAGGATCAGATCCGCGCCCTGAACGAGGATCCTGCCATCCACGGCATCCTGGTGCAGCTGCCTCTCCCCAGGCACCTGGACGAGGCTGCCGCCCTGGCGGTGATCGTGCCGGAGAAGGACGTGGACGGCTTCCATGTGCAGAATGCCGGCAAGCTCCTCAACGGCCTGAACGGCGTTGTGGCCTGCACCCCCAAGGGCGCTCTGGAGATGATCCGCCGCACGGGTGTGAATCTCTCCGGCAAGGAGGCCGTAGTGGTGGGGCGCAGCAACATCGTGGGCAAGCCCATGGCTGTGCTGCTCCTGCAGGAAAACTGCACCGTGACCATCTGCCACAGCCGCACCGCTGACCTGGCTGCCCATACCCGCAGGGCCGATGTGCTGGTGGCCGCCGTGGGCAAGGCGAAGTTCATCACCGCCGATATGGTCAAGCCCGGCGCTATCGTCATCGACGTGGGCATCAACCGCGTGGACGGCAAGGTGGTGGGCGATGTGGACTTCGATCATGTGAAGGAAGTGGCCTCCTGGATCACCCCCGTTCCCGGCGGTGTGGGCCGCATGACCATCACCATGCTTTTGCAGAATACCCTGGAGGCCGCTGAGCGGACCCTGGCATGAGCGAGTGGATCCTTGCCGTCAGCGATCTGAACGAGTATGTGCGCCGCACCCTGGCGGCCGATCCCATGCTCCGTTCGCTGCGGCTGCGGGGAGAGATCAGCAACTTCAAGCGTCATACCTCCGGGCACTGGTATTTCACCCTGAAGGATGAAACCAGCCGCATCAGCTGCGTCATGTTCCGGCAGAATGCCATGCGGATGTCCATCCGCCCCATGGATGGCATGCAGGTGATCCTCTCCGGCAGCGTGAGCCTTTACGCCGAGGGTGGCGCGTACCAGTTCTACGCCGAGAATATGCGCCCTGACGGCCTGGGTACGCTGTACCAGCAGTTTGAGGCGCTGAAGGCCAGGCTGGCCGCCGAGGGTCTCTTTGACGCGGGGCGGAAGCGCCCCCTGCCGCTGCGGCCAAGGAAGATTGCCGTGGTGACCTCCCGCACGGGTGCGGTGCTGCAGGACATCCGCAATGTGTCCTCCAGGCGTGACCCGGGCGTGCCGCTGGTGCTCCTGCCGGTGCAGGTGCAGGGCGAGGGCGCGGCGGAGAGCATCGCAGCGGCCATCCGCAAGGCAGGCACGCTGCCTGGCGTGGAGGTGATCATCACCGGGCGCGGCGGCGGCTCCATGGAAGACCTGTGGGCTTTCAACGAGGAAAGCGTGGCCCGTTCCATCGCGGCGAGTCCCATTCCGGTGATCTCCGCCGTGGGCCATGAGACGGACGTGACCATCGCCGATTTCGCGGCAGACGTGCGAGCCTCCACCCCCAGCCACGCGGCTGAACTGGCTGTGCCGGATGTGAGCGAACTGATCGGTGGTCTGCGCATGATGCGTGGCCATCTGACCCAGGCGGCAACAGCCCGGCTGCACCGGGCGCAGGCGGAACTGTCAGTGTGCCAGCGGCGCATGGAGCTGCTCCGGCCTGACCGCCAGCTGATGCAGCTGCAAGCCAGCGTGCAGCAGGCCCGCGAAAGGCTCGACCGCTGCGTGAACGAACGGCTTGCGGCCTATCCGCCCAGGCTGGCCATGCTGGGCATGAAGCTGGATCACCTGATGGACGAACGGATACGCCGCTATCAGGAGCAATGCGCCACCGGCCGCGCAAGGCTGGAGGCGCTGAACCCCACCCGTGTGCTCGACCGCGGCTACGCGCTGGTGCTGGACGGCCAGCGGGTGATCCCCGACGCTGCCTCGGCGGTGCAGCACATGACGCTGCGCTTCCGGGATGGAACCGTGGCGGTTCAAATGGAGGAATGAACATGGCAGCCAAAAAGAAGCTGACATTTGAGCAGCAGCTGGAAAACGTGGAAGCCCTGATCGCGCAGATGGAGGGCGGCAGCCTGCCGCTGGAGGAATCCATGAAGCGCTATGAGGAGGGCATGGCGATGCTCGCTTCGATGGAGAAGGAACTGCAGGCGGCCACACAGCGACTGACGATGATCCGTCAGAATGCCGCGGGCGAGGATGAGGAAGTTCCCCTGGAGGACGAAGCATGAGAACCTATGCTGAATACCTGCAGCTGGTGAATGACGCCCTGTCCCCCCAGCTGCGCAGCCTGGGGTATATCCCGGAGACGCTGCTGGAATCCATGGAGTATTCCCTGTCCGCGGGTGGCAAGCGGCTGCGGCCTGTGCTGCTGCTGGCTGCCTGCGATATGGCGGGCGGCGACCTGCAGGCGGCATTGCCCTTTGCCTGCGCGCTGGAGATGATCCACACCTACAGCCTCATCCACGATGACCTGCCTGCCATGGATAACGACGACCTGCGCCGGGGCAAGCCCACCAACCACAAGGTGTTTGGCGAGGATGTAGCTATCCTGGCGGGGGACGGACTGCTTAGCGCCGCCATGGAACTGATGCTCCGCGCGGCCTGCGCCATGGGCGACCTGCGGGGCGTCCGCGCGGCGGAGGCTATTGCCCGCCGGGCCGGCGTGACCGGCATGGTGGCCGGCCAGACCATCGATGTGACCGGGGAAGGCTCTGAACCCACGCTGGAAAAGGTAAGCTACATCCATGCCCACAAAACGGCGGACCTGCTGACAGCGCCCATGGAGGCGGGGCTGATCCTTGCCGGAGCCAATGAGGAGCAGGTGCGGCAAGGTATTGATTACGGCTATCTTCTGGGCATGGCCTTTCAGATGGTGGACGATTTGCTGGATGTGGAGGGCGACGCGGCCCTTCTGGGCAAGAATACCGGCATGGACGCTGCCATGGGCAAGCTGACCTGGCTGACTGTTCGCGGCGTGGAGCAGACCCGTATGGACGCGGCGGAGCATATCGCCCTGGCCATGGGCAAGCTGGAATGCTTCGGCGAAAACGGCGCTTTCCTGCGGGATCTGGCCCATTCCACCCTTGAGCGCGTGATGTGACCCGGGGAATGTTGCTATTTCCTTAATTTTCGCCCGGGGGCTTGCACAAATGCCATCATACCGGGTAGAATATGATATGAAATAATAGTTGCGTATGATCGGAGGTAACCCCGATGCACGATATACTGGGTATTTTCCAGAATCGCGCTTTACTGTGCGCCACTACCGCGTGGTTTGTGGCGCAGGCCATCAAGATCCCTACCTACTGGCTGGTGGAAAAGAAATGGGATTGGGGCCGGTTCTTCGGCTCCGGCGGCATGCCCTCTTCCCACACGGCGTTCGTGGTGGCGCTGGGGATCCTGGTGGGCAGGATCGTTGGCTTTGATTCACCTGAGTTTGCCATGTGCGTGGTATTCGCCTCTGTAGTTATGTACGATGCTACCGGCGTTCGCCGGGAGACTGGTATCCAGGCTCAGGTCATCAACGAGATCCTTCGCAGGGTGTTCATCGATGGCAAGCCCATCGCCGACGATGACCTGAAGGAACTGGTCGGTCATAAGCCCCTGGAGGTGCTGGGCGGCGCTATCCTCGGTGTCCTGACGGCGCTGGTCTATATTCTGTTTGGTAACTAAATATCAATACGGAGGAAATCTATCATGGATCGTTTTCTTGAGGAAGTCGTAGTCAAAAAGCAGCGCGGCCTGAACGAAGTGCTGTATATGCTGGCCGTGGTGTTCATGATCTTTCTGGCGATCTTCGGCTTTATGCTGCTGCAATCGCTGTTCAGCTACTTCAACCTGGTGTCGCTGATCCTCACGGCCCTCTGCCTGGGCGGCGCGCTGCTGCTGTATCTTTACCGCGACCGCCTGCGCGCGGAGTATGAATATACCTTCACCAACGGCGCGCTGGATTTCGCCATGGTGTTCAACAACCAGAAGCGCAAGAGCCTGGGCAGCCTGACGGTGAGCCGCGTGGAGGCCTTCGGCAAGGTGAGCGGAAAAGCCTTCCAGCGCTATACGACCATGAAGGACGTCAAGATCAGCAACTGGTTCCTCAACCGTGGCGCGGAGCTGTATTACTTCTACATCCAGAAGGAATCCGCCAAGCGCATCATCGTGTTCGAGCCCAGCGAGGACATGGTGGCCTATATCAAGTTCTATCTGCCCCACGGTGCCTGGCAGGAGTAAAACAGCATGGAAGTTTATCTGGATAACAGCGCCACCACCCGTCCCAGCGACGCGGTGGTGACTGCTATGTCTGCGGCTATGACGCAGCACTGGCATAATCCCTCCGCCCTTTACAAGCCGGCCATGCAGGCGGAAAAGCTGATCTCCGCCGCACGTAAGGCTTGCCTGGAGGCAGCGGGCGCGGTGGGCCACCGGCTGATCTTCACCTCCGGCGGCACCGAGGCGGACAACATCGCCATTTTCGGTCACCTGCGCCGGATGAAGAAGCCCGGCAGGGTGCTGATCCTCAGCGTGGAGCACCCCGCTGTGCTGGCCTGCGAGGAGGAGATCCGCCGCATGGGCCACCAGGTAGCTCTGGTGGGTGTGAAGCGCGACGGCACGCTGAACCTGGAAGAAATGGAAGCCCAGATGGATGAGAGCGTCCATCTGATCTGCGTGATGCAGGTGAACAACGAGTCCGGCGCCATTCAGCCCCTTGGAGAGGTGGTACGCCTGCGCAACCTGAAGTGCCCCCAGGCCGCCATCCATGTGGACGGCGTACAGGGCTTTCTGCGCTTGCCCATGGATTTCAACAAACTGGGTATTCAGAGCTATGCCTTCAGCGGACACAAGATCCACGCCTGCAAGGGCGTGGGCGGGCTGATCGTCCGCAAGGATCACCGGCTGAACCCCATCGTGTTCGGCGGCGGCCAGGAAGAGGGCTACCGCTCCGGCACGGAGAATGTGCCGGGCATCATTGGCCTGGGCGAGGCCGTGCGCGTCTATCCCAGGGACGGCGCTGCGCGGATGATGGATCTCAAGCGGCATATGTGGGAGAGCCTGCAGGCCGCCATACCCGCCGCGGTGCTCAACGGCCCTGCCCTGGAGGACGTGGCCTGCGCGCCCCATATCCTCAACGTGAGCCTGCCACCGGTGCGCAGCCAGACCATGCTCTTTGCCCTGGAGGGCGACGGCGTGTATGTCTCCGCCGGTTCCGCCTGTGCCAGCCGCAAACAGAAGGTCTCCGGCGTGCTGACGGCCATGGGCCTGTCCACCCAGATGGCCGACGCTGCCCTGCGCTTCAGCTTCTGCCCGGAAAACACGGTGGAGGAGATCGACTACGCTGTGGCGTGTGTCAAGAAACATTACGATATGCTGCACAAGTATGTCAGACGATGATAGGAGAGTTACCATGCGCGAGTTGCTGCTGGTCCGATATGGCGAGATTTTCCTCAAGGGCCTGAACCGCCCGTATTTTATCCGCGAGCTTGTCAAGAAGATCAAGCACGCGGTGAAGGAGCTGGGCGGCAATGTCTGGGTGAATGACAGCCGTATTTTCGTGTCCGATTTCACCGATCAGGAGGAGTGTATCCGCCGGGTGACCAAGGTCTTCGGTGTGCACAGCGTGTGCCCGGCCATCGAGATGCCCAAGGATGATTTCGAGGCCATCTGCCAGCAGGCGGTGAACATGGTCTCGGGCCTGAAGGGCACCTTCAAGGTTTCTGCCCGCCGCAGCGACAAGCGGTATTTCATGGATTCCCCCCAGATCAACGCCCAGGTGGGCGGGCGCATCCTGCGCTCCAATCCCGACCTGAAGGTGGATGTGAAGAACCCGGACTACACCGTGAATGTGGAGATCCGCGACCTTGCCTACCTGTATGTGAAGGTCATCCCTGCCGTGGGCGGTATGCCTGTGGGCACCAACGGCCGGGCTACGCTGCTGCTTTCCGGCGGCATCGACAGCCCTGTGGCCGGCTGGATGATCGCTAAGCGCGGCGTGCAGATCAGCGCGGTGCACTTCCACTCCTACCCCTACACCAGCGACCGCGCCCTGGAAAAGGTGCTGGATCTGGCCCGCATCCTTTCCGAGAGCTGCTGCGGTATCCGGGTGCACGTGGTACCCTTCACCAAGATCCAGATGGAGATCCACGAGAAGTGCCCCGATGATTACACCACCCTCATCATGCGCCGTTTCATGATGCGCATAGCCGAGCGCGTGGCGCAGATGGAGCACGCCAGCGCGCTGATCACCGGCGAGAGCATCGGTCAGGTGGCCAGCCAGACCATGGCCGCCCTGGGTACCACCGACAGCGTGGTCACCATGCCTGTCTTCCGGCCGGTGATCGGCTTCGACAAGGTGGAGATCATCGATATTGCCCAGAAGATCGGCACCTTCGAGACCTCCTCGCTGCCCTTTGAGGACTGCTGCACCGTGTTCACGCCCAAGCATCCCGCCACCAATCCCAAGATGGACAAGATTCTGGAGGGCGAGAGCAGACTGGACGCCGAGGCGCTGATCGAGGAAGCCATTGCCGGCATCGAGATCCACCACTGCTAACTGAGACGCGCCAGCACCGCCAGAAGCCCCAGCCCCGGCAGCCCCAGAACGCCTGCCAGCCAGGCCGAAAGGGGATTTACGCCCAGGTGCGGCAGGGGCAGGGCGTTCCACGCCAGCAGGCTGAAAAGCCCCGCGACGCAGCTACGCAGGAATCCGGCTGATGGCTTTGCCGGGTCAAAACGCAGTGCAAGGACGCACAAGCCGGCGCCCACCCCGGCCACAAGCAGGAGCAGGCGCGGATAGATAACCACCATGCAGATGCACCTCCCTGGTGCAGTCTATGCACAAGGCCAAAGGAGGCTGAACCAATCATGAAGCATTTTTGCAGGCTGTTGGCCCTGACGCTGGCGATCGCCGCGGTTTTCACCTGCGCCATGGCCGGTGAAAACGATCTGGACAAGACCAAGATCAACAAGGTGGAGGCCTACATCCAGGAAGAACAGCCCATGGAGTTTGACATCGGCCAGACGAAGTTCTCCGTCAAGCAGCTGAAGCGGCTCATGGCTTCCATGCCGGAGGGCTCCACCTTCAGGTTCACCATCTGGTACTGCAACAGCTGGATCGACAGCGAAAGCGAAGTGCTGGACCTGGACAACGGCAAGGCCAAGGTGACGGAGGACGATCTGCGCTGGTTTCTTGAAAACATGCCCAATGTGAAGACGGTCAACTCCTTCAATCACCGGGAGCTGGATAATAAGATCATCGTACCGCTGATGGAGGAATACCCCGAGATCCAGTTCAACTGGCTGGTGTATATCTCCAGCAAGTACCGCCTCCGCAGCGACGCCACAGCCTTCTCCACCCAGAAGAAGGTGGGCGAGAAGCCCGACCTGACGGAGAAGAGCTTTGAGAACCTGAAGTACGTCCCCGGCCTGAAGGCACTGGACATCGGTCACAACGCCGTGAAGGACCTGACCTGGCTGCAGTACCTGCCCGAACTGGAGGTGCTGATCCTGGCGGACAACGAGATCACGGACATCACGCCCATCGCCCAGCTGGAGAAGCTGGAATACGTTGAGCTGTTCATGAACAACATCAAGGATGTTACGCCTCTGGCCGGGCTGAAGAACCTGCGGGACTTGAACCTGTGCCGTACCAAGCTGCAGGATACCGATCTTTCCGTGCTGGACGGGCTGGAGCTGGAGCGCTTCTGGTGCACCCAGGCCGGCGTGAGCAAGGAACAGCAGACCCGCTATATCGAGGCGAACCCCGAGACCAACGCTAACTTCACCATCGGCTCCTGCACGGATAACGGCTGGCGCGATTCGTACAAATACAAGCAGTTCCGCGCCATGTTCAAGAACCGCACCTGGGCGGATTTTGTCCGGCCGGAGCAGGAATGAGAGGATTGTCTCTCAAAGCCCGTTAAAACTTTGTCAAAACCCTTGAAATGATTGGGTGTTCGTGGTATGATGGATGGGACGGAGTGTGCCCGGAGGGGATGACCATGCAGTACGATTTCGTGCGATTGATGCGGCAGCTGGCGCCGGACCTGGCGGGGGAGTTTGCCCGCCGCGCGCTGGTGCTGGAACGTATCGCGGCCATGGCTCCGGTAGGGCGCCGTCAACTGGCGGCAAGGCTGCAGCTCCCGGAGAGGGAAGTCCGCAGCGACGCAGCGCTCCTCAAGGAGGAGGGGCTGATCGACCTGAACGCCTCCGGTATGATGCTCACTGCCAAGGGCAGCGAGCTTATGCCGGCTGTACAGGCCTTCAACCGCGCTGTACATGGCCTGACTGACCTGGAACTCCGCCTGGCCGCGGCCTATGGCATCGGCAAGGTGCATGTGGCTGCCGGCGACGCGGACGCGGACGAAAGCGTCCTGCAGGACGTTGGCCGCATGGCGGCGCAACGGGTACGGGCCATACTGCAGAACGGCAGTACCCTGGCGGTGACCGGCGGCAGCACCATGGCGGCAGCAGCGAAATACATGCAGTCCGCCACACCATTGAATGTCATGGTGGTGCCTGCCCGGGGCGGCCTTGGCCGGTCGGTGGCGTATCAGGCCAACACCCTGGCGGCGGAGATCGCCCAGCGGCTGGGCGGCCATCATCGGCTGATTCACCTGCCCGACAGGATGGACGCCTCCGCCATGCAGGAGATGCTCAAGGTGCCCGAGGTCCGCGAGGCGATGGACCGCCTCCAGCGGGCTGATGTGATCCTCCACGGCATCGGCCGGGCGGATGAAAGCGCCCAGGAGCGCAAGCTCTCTGTGCCGCAGATGCGCAGGCTGGAAGAAGGCGGCGCCGTGGCTGAGACGCTGGGCTACTATTTCAACCAGAAAGGCGAAGTGCTTCTGGCCTCCTCCAGTGTGGGTGTGGACCTGAACAGGCTGATGCCCTCCTGCCAGATGATCGCCGTGGCGGCAGGCAAGCGCAAGGCGCAAGCCATCGCGGCCATCATGCGCCGGTATCCCCACGCGGCCCTCATTACCGACGAGGGCGCGGCCAAAGCCATGCTGGACTTGGCCGGTCAAAACTGATTGCACGCCTGAAACCAGGCTTTTGCAATAAATGCAAACTATGCAAACGATTCAAAGGAGTGTTGTATCATGGCTAAGAAGACGATTGACGACATTCAGGTAGCTGGCAAGCGGGTTCTGGTCCGCTGCGATTTCAACGTCCCCATGAAGGAAGGCAAGATCACCAACGATAAGCGTATCGTGGCTGCTCTGCCCACCATCAAGAAGCTGATCGCTGACGGCGGCAAGGTCATCCTGTGCAGCCATCTGGGCAAGCCGAAGAACGGCCCGGAAGAGAAGTTCTCCCTGGCTCCTGTGGCCGCTCGTCTGAGCGAGTACCTGGGCAAGGAAGTCGTTTTCGCCAATGACGACACCGTTGTGGGCGAGAATGCCAAGGCTGCCGTGGCCGCCATGAAGGACGGCGACGTGGTGCTGCTGCAGAACACCCGCTTCCGCAAGGAAGAGACCAAGAACATCGAGGAGTTCTCCAAGGAGCTGGCTTCCCTGGCTGACTGCTATGTGTCCGACGCCTTCGGCTCCTGCCACCGCGCTCACTGCTCTACCGCCGGCGTGACCGAGTTCCTCTCTCCCAACGTGGCCGGCTATCTGATCGGCAAGGAGCTGTCCGTGATGGGCAAGGCCCTGGACAACGCTGACCGTCCCTTCGTTGCTGTGCTGGGCGGCGCCAAGATCGAAGACAAGCTGAACGTTATCAACAACCTGCTGGAGAAGGTCGACACCCTGATCATCGGCGGCGGCATGGCTTTCACCTTCATCAAGGCCATGGGCGGCGAGATCGGCAAGAGCCTGCTGGACGAGAGCAAGATCGACTACTGCAAGGACATGATGAAGAAGGCCGAGGAGAAGGGCGTGAAGCTGCTCCTGCCCGTCGACACCGTGTGCATCGACGAGTTCACCTTCGATCCCTCCGTTGCCACCGAAGTGACCGCCTCCGACGCCATCCCCGCCGAGAAGGAAGGCTGCGACATCGGCCCCAAGAGCCGCGAGATCTTCGCCGAGGCTGTCAAGGCTGCCAAGACCGTGATCTGGAACGGCCCCATGGGCGTGTTCGAGAATCCCACCCTGGCCGCCGGCACCCTGGCTGTGGCTCAGGCCATGGCCGACAGCGACGCTGTGACCATCATCGGTGGCGGCGACTCCGCTGCGGCTGTTGAGCAGATGGGCCTGGGCGACAAGATGACCCACATCTCCACCGGTGGCGGCGCCTCCCTGGAGTACCTGGAAGGCAAGGTCCTGCCCGGCGTTGCCGCTCTGGACGAGGCCTAAGGGTCTTCGACCCGTTTCGGCGCTCCCGCGCGTCAAGACTCCTTAGCAGGGGTCACGGCGCATAATGGATGCGCCGCGACGCAGAGCCCGGCGGATACGATTACAGTCTGCCGACGGCGAACTACTGGTACCAACTGTCCCTGCGGCAACTACCCGCAGGGACGTTTTCAAGAAAAGAAGCAATCCCCGCGTCGCGGCGCACCCTCCGTGCGCCGTGATCCCAACAAGGGAAACCACCCAGCTCCAATCACCCCGAAAGGGATTCTTAAGGGTCGAAGACCCTTGAGCGGAGAGTCCAGAGAGGCAGAGCCTCTCTGGTGGGGTTTCCAAAGGGGCAAAGCCCCTTTGGTCGCAGCGGGCGAAACAAGGGAAGCTTGAAACCAAAGGTTTCAAAGAAAGAGGTAAAGATTATGCGTAAGGCTATTATTGCTGGCAACTGGAAAATGAACAAGACTCCCGCCGAGGCTGCCGCCCTGGTCAACGAGCTCAAGCCCCTGGTGGCCGACGCCTCCTGCGACGTGGTGGTGTGCGTGCCTGCTGTGGACTTTGCCGCTGTGAAGGAAGCTGCCGCCGGCAGCAACATCCACCTGGGCGCCCAGAACGTGCACTGGGCCGCTTCCGGCGCTTTCACCGGCGAGCTGAGCGCCGATATGCTGGTGGCCGCCGGCGTTGAGTATGTGGTCATCGGCCACAGCGAGCGCCGCCAGTACTTTGGCGAGACCGACGCCACCGTCAACAAGCGCGTGCAGGCTGCCGTGGCCGCCGGCCTGAAGGTCATCCTGTGCGTGGGCGAGCTGAAGGAAGAGCGCGAGGCTGGCTACACCGACGCTCTGGTGGAGTACCAGACCCTGATCGCCCTGACCGGCCTGACCAACGAGCAGGTCGCCGAGGTGATCGTGGCCTATGAGCCCGTGTGGGCCATCGGCACCGGCCTCACCGCCACCGACGAGCAGGCCAACGAGACCATCGGCGTCATCCGCAAGGCTCTGGCCCGCAAGTATGGCCAGGACATCGCCGACAAGGTGCGTATCCAGTACGGCGGCTCCATGAACCCCAAGAACGTCAAGGGCCTGATGGCTCAGCCCGAGATCGACGGCGGCCTCATCGGCGGCGCCTCCCTGAAGGCCCCCGATTTCTCCCTCGTCGTCAACTACGACAAGTAAGCAGAGGCTCTGCCCCTGCACCCCGGTCAGGGCTCTGCCCTGACAACCCGGTCAGGGCTCTGCCCTGACAACCCGGCCAGGGCTCTGCCCTGACAACCCGGTCAGGGCTCTGCCCTGGCAACCCGGTCAGGGCTCTGCCCTGGCAACCCGGCCAGGGCTCTGCCCTGGCAACCCGCGAAGGGCTTTCAGCCCTTTCGAAACCCACTTTCAGTGATGAAGGTGGGTTTTTCTTTTGCGGGGGTCACGGCGCATGATGGATGCGCCGCGACGCGGGGGAGCGACGTTGACAGATGGTGGCGTTCGGGGTATACTGCGGATAGATTGGGGTGCTGCGTATGTTGATTCGTAACGCTACAGCGTTTATTGGCGGGCGGTTTTGCGCGGGTATGGAGGTGCGCGTGCATAATGGCCGCGTGCAGGAGATCGGGCAGGGGCTGAGCAATGGCCTGTATGAGGACGCCGTGGATCTGGCGGGGGATTATCTGCTGCCGGGGTTTGTGGAGTGCCACATCCACGCCTGCCGGGGCAATGACGCTATGCAGGGCGAGACGGCCGTGCGCGCTATGAGCCGGGAACTGTTCCGGTTGGGCGTGGCGGCTTTCCTGCCTACTACCATGAGCGCAGCGCCGGAGGACACCCGCGCTGGGGTGGCGGGGATCCGCCGTGTGATGGAGCAGCCTGAGCACCATGGCGCGCTGGTACTTGGCACGCATATGGAAGCGCCCTTCATGGCGCCGGAGAGATGCGGCGCGCAGGTGAAGGAGCATTTTTGTCTGCCGGATATGGATGTGTTCATGGCGCTGTGCGATGAGCATCCGGAGACGGTGCGGGTGATGACCGTGGCGCCGGAGCTGCCGGGCGGCGAGGCGTTCATCCGCCGGGCTGTGCAGCTGGGGGTGCAAATATCCGTTGGCCATACCAACGCCACGGCGGAAGAGGTTCACCTCGCCGCTGACTGGGGTGCGACACGGGTGACGCACACCTTCAATGCGCAGACAGGGCTGCATCACCGTGAGCCTGGCGTTCCTGGTGCGTCGCTGGTGGATGATCGCCTGTATACCGAGATGATCTGCGACGGGATTCATCTGCACCCGGATGTGGTGCGGCTGATCGTCCGTGCCAAGGGCGCGGCTAGGACTGTGGTCATCACCGACGCCATGGAGGCTGCCGGAATGCCTGAGGGGCAGTACGCGCTGGGCGGACAGACGGTGTATGTCAAGGATGGCGCGGCCCGCCTGACGGATGGCACACTGGCCGGATCGGTCCTGACGATGCGTAAGGCCTTTGAAAACCTGCTGCTTTGGGGCATTCCGGCGGAGGACGCGGTGCTGATGTGCACCGCCACGCCCGCTGATTCCGTGGGTGAGAAGCTGGCTGGCCGGATCACCGCCGGCGCTCCGGCCCCCCTGACCCGCTGGTCGAGGGACTGGCGCTGGAAGGGCATCCTGGCATAAAAGAAAAGCCCTGACCAAGAAAAAAGCAGCCGCTTGGCTGCTTACAGGGTAGTGTTCCTGGCTAACTGATCTTCAACATAGCCGGTGAGGATATCCACGATGCGGGCGTTCTTGCCGCCCCGGGCCACGATGACGTCGGCCTCGTTGATGTAATTCTTGATATATTTATCATACATGGGCTTCACGGTGTTCAGGTACTGGGCGGAGATGCCGTCGATATCGCGGCCGCGCTCCTTGATGTCCCGGTGGATGCGCCGCAAAAGGCAGATGTCGGTCTCCACGTTCATGTAGAGCTTCAGGTACATCAGATCGCACAGCCGGGGATCGTGGAAGGTGTGGATGCCTTCCAGGATCATGACCTCACGGGGCTGGATGATCTCGCCTGTGTCGGCGCGGCGATGGTTGGCATAGTCATAGGCCTTGCGGGTGATGGGCTCGCCGGCCATGAGCATCCTGATGTCCTGCAGGAGCAGATCATGGTCGAAAATGGAGGGTTCGTCATAATTCAGCAGCACCCGCTCCTCGAAGGGGAGGTGGGAGTGGTCGATATAATAGGCGTCCTGCTGCATGACGAGGCACCGCTCGCCCAGCCGGGCCTGGAGACTTTCCGCCAGGGTGGATTTGCCGCTGCCGCTGGCGCCGCAGATGCCGATGAACAGCATATCATGTACCTCCGCAATCATTCTATGGTAAAGATACGCCACTTGCCCGGGGCTGTCAAGTCCTATTTCGACAGGATGCTACACATTACCAATGACAAGCGGACACGCGTATGTTATCATATACGCGAAAACTTGTCCGGAGGTGAGCGCGGTGAAAAACGATCAGCCGCGCACAAAGGATAAAACGGTGAAGCATAAGCTTTGCCGATGGGGAATGGGAGTTGTTGTAATGATGATGACAGGAATCACAGCGGCTTCGGCCCTGTATTCAGATCACGAGCGCGCGGCGGAGACGGTTGCCCCCCATGAGGGTCGCCATGGCCGCATCGTGATGTACGCCTATGACGGTGGAAACCTGAGCCTGCGGGACGAGCACGCGCACCTGATCGACCAGCTGAATTTCTCTTTCGCACTGATCGAGAATGGCGAGGCCACCGGCGATCACTGGCGCAACATTGAAGTGGTGGAACGCTATCTGCGGCGCAATCCTCACATTGACGGTGTGGTCAGCGTGGGCGGATGGGGCGCGGAGGGCTTTTCCGACGCCTGCGCCACGGCGGAGGGCCGGCAGAAGCTGGCGGACAGCATCCTGACGCTGATGGACGCCCACGGCTTTGTGGGCGTGGACATCGACTGGGAATATCCCGGCTCCTCTGCGGCAGGCATTGTGAGCCGCCCCGAGGACGAGGAAAACTGGTACGAGCTCCTGGCCCTGTTGCGCGCGGGCCTGGATGAGCGTCAAAGCGAGCGTGGCCGTGACTACCTGCTTTCCGTGGCTATTGGCTGCGGCGAGGAGCAGCTTCAGGCTGTGAATGGCGGCAAGCTCGACAAGCTGGTGGATCAGGCAGTGCTGATGACCTACGACCTGAGCGGCTTTGACAAGATCACTGGGCACCACTCCGGCCTGTATCCCAATGAGGACAGGCGAAACAGCGGCGCCCGCGCCGTGAAGCTGATGGCCGAGAGCGGCCTGAGCGAGGGCAAGATGCTGCTGGGCTTCCCTTCCTATGCCAAGGTGTGGCGGCAGGTGAGTGGCGGCGGCACAGGCCTTAACCAGCGTGCAGCCACCAGCGGCAACAAGAGCATCGGCTTTGACGAGCAGCTTGCCCTGGAAAGCCAGGGCTATACCGCCCACTACGACGAGAGCGCCTGCGCTGCCTACTGGTTCAACGGCGAGAACTTCGTCAGCGGCGAAAACCAGCGCTCCATCGATGAAAAGATCACCTGGCTCCGTGCCAACGACATGCTTGGCTGCGCCGTATGGAGCTGGAATTCCGACCCGAACTCCAACATGGCATCCATGCTTGACGCCGCCCTGCGAAAGTGAAACGCAGCACATCCCGCGTTGCGGCGCGCCCTCCGCGCGCCGTGACCCCTGCTGATATACAGCCAAGCAACACACCCCCCAAAAAGGGTGTCGAGAGGGCTGAAAGCCCTTCGCGGGATTCTTAAGGGCAGCGCCCTTAAGCGGGATCCCCAAGGGCAGAGCCCTTGGGCGGGGGGGGGCGTCCCGAAGAGGACAAAGTCCCCTCTGGGGCTTGACTTTCCCGGTGACGTGCGGTATACTTGATGCAATCTTGATGGATGACGGGGAACACGTCCGCAGGGGGGCCACGTTCAGAGAGTGCGAGCCATCGGCTGAAAGCTCGCGCCGCAGGTGCTTGCGGGATACCATCCTCCGACATGAAGCGCGTCATGCCCGATACAGCATGAAGAGTGGTTGTGAAAACAAGCCGGGTGGAACCGCGGATGCGAGATTCAAGCATTCGTCCCAGCGATGGGGCGGGTGCTTTTTGTTTACCGCTCCAAAGAAAAACAAACAGGAGGAACGCGGTATGAAGATCATCTACAACAATGGTACCGTGGCCGAATGCCCCGCAGAGGACGAGCTGCAGGTCATCCGCCACAGCGCGGCCCACATCCTGGCGCAGGCCGTGAAGAACCTCTACCCCCATGCCCATTTCGCCTATGGCCCCGCCACCGAGAAGGGCTTCCACTACGACGTGGACCTGGGCGACACCAAGCTCAGCGATGAGGACCTGCCCGCCATCGAAAAGGAAATGCAGGCCATCGTGAAGAAGAACCTGCCCATCAAGCCCTTTGCTCTTTCCCGTGACGAGGCCATCAAGCTGATGGAGGAGCGCGGCGAGATCTACAAGGTGGAGCACATCGGCGATCTGAGCGAGGACACGGTGCTCACCTTCTATCAGCAGGGCGATTACATCGATATGTGCGTCGGCCCGCACCTGTGCTACACCAAGGCGCTGAAGGCCTTCAAGCTGATGACCCTTTCCGGCGCCTACTGGAAGAACGACAAGAACAACAAGATGCTCACCCGCATCAACGGCATCGCCTTCCGCAACAATGACGAGCTGCAGGAATACCTGAAGCTGCTGGAGGAGGCCGAGAAGCGCGATCACCGCAAGATCGGCAAGGAGATGGGCCTGTTCATGTTCGCCGAAGAAGGTCCTGGCTTCCCCTTCTTCCTGCCCAAGGGCATGCTGGTGAAGAACGCCCTGATCGACTACTGGCGCGACATCCACTACGCCGCCGATTATGTGGAGGTTTCCACTCCCATGATGATGAACCGTCACCTGTGGGAGACCAGCGGCCACTGGGATCATTACAAGGACAATATGTACGCCACCAAGATCGATGAAGAGGACTATTGCATCAAGCCCATGAACTGCCCCGGCGGCGTGATGGTCTACCGCAATCAGCCCCACTCCTACCGTGAGCTGCCCATCCGCTGCGGCGAACTGGGCCTGGTGCATCGCCATGAGCTGAAGGGCGCTCTCCACGGCCTGTTCCGTGTGCGCTGCTTCACCCAGGACGACGCCCACATCTTCATGACCCGTGAGCAGATCCCCGATGAGATCGCAGGCGTTGTGTCCCTGATCAACCAGGTGTACACCAAGTTTGGCTTCGAATACTTTGTGGAGCTGTCCACCCGCCCCGAGGACTCCATGGGCTCCGATGAGGACTGGGAGGACGCGACCAATGGCCTGAAGGCTGCCCTGGAAAAGCTGAATATGCCCTACATCGTCAACGAGGGCGACGGCGCCTTCTATGGCCCGAAGATTGACTTCCACCTGCGTGACTGCCTGGGCCGTACCTGGCAGTGCGGCACCATTCAGCTGGACTTCCAGATGCCCCAGAACTTCCAGCTGGACTACGTGGCCGAGGATGGCTCCAAGAAGCGTCCCATCATGATCCACCGTGTGGTGTATGGCTCCATCGAGCGCTTCATCGGCATCATCACCGAGCACTTCGCCGGCAAGTTCCCCACCTGGTTGGCTCCCACCCAGGTGAAGGTGCTGCCCGTCTCCGACAAGAGCATGGCCTATGCCGAGAAGGTTTACGAGGCCCTGCGCGGCGCCAAGGTGCGCGCCGAGCTGGACGACCGCAACGAGAAGATCGGCTACAAGATCCGCTATGCCCGTCAGGTGGACCGCGTGCCCTACATGCTGATCATCGGCGAGAAGGAAGTGCAGGACGGCACCATCTCCGTGCGCGACCGCGATACCGACCAGACCACCGTGATGACCATGGACGAGTTCCTGGCCAAGCTGGGTCACGAGATCAAGGAACGCATCTGATCCAACTGAAAACAGGATACAGCAAGGGCGGCCTCCCATCGTGGGAAGCCGCCCCTTTTATGTGCGATATGATTGGAGAAACGATTGTTTACTGCGGGAACTCTTCCTTCGGCATGGGCATTTCCACGGCAGGCTGCTCAGCGGCGTCAGTGAAACTCTGCGCAGGCTCTGCGGGGAGCTCCGTCAAGGCCTGCAGGACGACGGGTTCCTCCGCGGCAGTGGCCTTTTTCGCGTCCCAACGGGTGCCGCCCACGCCGCCCATCACCAGCGCCACGCCGGGCAGGGCGATGACCAGCGGGATCAGTGTCATGAAGAAGCGCAGGGTGGTGTTGATGGCTTCGCTGGGGGTGAACTGGCCAGTGGCGTCTAAGGATGTCATAATGGAGTCGCTGCGCAGGATGTTGTGGAAGACAAGCGAAAGAGGCTGGAGATCTCTGGAGTTTGTATAGAGATATGCAGGCAGATAGTCGCCCGCGCTGCAGGCTGCGGCAAGCAACGCTCCGCCACCGGCCAGGAAGAAGGTCTGGCGCCAGGTGACAGGCCGCTGTGCTGCCAGCAGGAGCAGCACGGCCAGGAAAATGGGATTGCCCAGCGAGCCGAGGGCAACGCCGAAAGCTGTATTGGACAGACCAAGAACGACCATCGTCAGGCGACTGGTGGTCAGGAAGGTGGTCAACATCATCAGCAGCAGAGCCAGCAAGGCGAAGGCAAAGCCGCCGCGGCTGTGCCGGGAGAAGGTGATGACCAGGAAGCACAGCACGAAGGCGATGAGCGCGGTAAGCAGGGCAATGACGATTGTGTTGGTGGTGCCGCTGACAACGCCTTTATCGGTGAAGATAGGGAAGAAGGAAGTGATGCTGGAGCAAAGCATGATGATCAGCATCAGGAAGGCGACGCCCAGCGCAATGCACATCTCCGACACCCAGCCCTTGCCCTCCTCGCGGTAACGGGGAAGGGAAGCGGCACGTTTGTTGATGCTTCCGAGCAGCAGCGACGCCGGCAGGCCGATCAGTATGCACAGGATGCGGCAGACGGTGCCTGCCGCAGCGGCGCGGCCAAGCTGCATATTCATCATTCCCGTCTGAAAGATGTAGTAGGTGGTGGTTTGAATATTCTTTTGCGTCATGGAGTTGCTGATCAACTGGAGGGAACGCATATCGGGAAGGAACATGATCATCGCGGGGATGAAGCCGACCGCCAGCGAGGATTTCCACGCAGGCGTACCCGTGCTCAGCGAAAGTGTCAGACCGGCGAACACGATCATGCACGTCATAGGAATCAGGTTGGTCAGCACGAGCGCCCAGCTTGCGCTGAAGCTGTCGATAAGACCTGTTCGCCTCAAAAGGCCAATGCTTACAAACATGCTCTGAACGTTGATGATAAGGTTCTTCATCAGCTCCTCCCACACGATGGTGGGAACCAGCACCAGCAGCAGCGCGCCGCCGGCGAAGGCAGCCTTCAACGCACGGTTGCGGAACAGGTTGAGCAGGCAGGTGATGCCCATGCCCAGCGCCAGCGAAGGAAGGATCGTCATCAGGCCCTGGATGAAGGTATTCCCCAGGCTGCGCAGAAAGCTCGAATGCTGGAAAACATAGGCGTAGTTGTCCGCGCCGACAAATCTGCTGGCGAAGACAGACTGCATTCCATGGTAATTGGTCAGACTGCAGATGAGTTCATACCCGGCCAGGAACAACATCAAAGCGCCAATAAGCGCCATAGGTATCCAGATCAGAGATTTGCTTTTCTTCATAACGATGTCCTTTCTGCTGTGTGGAGCGGAGCTTTGACTGTATTCTATCATAATCAATGGGAAAAAACAACAAAATCCCCAAAGCGATGGCTACATTTTGTCGCCAGACGTGGAAGAAAAGCGGCGTTTCCTGCGTTGTATGGTTGAAAACACCAAGGGAGGTTATTTTATGAAGAAATGGGTGGCTCTTTTCCTGGCTCTGATCCTGATGGTGGCAGCGCTTCCGGTTGTGGCAGACGGCGGGCACTCCGGGGATGTCGGCGAGGTCATCAGCATGCGCGCGGCCCTGCGCACCTCTCCCTCCACCAGCGCCGAGCGGCTGATATACATCAATAACGGTGAATCCTTCTACATCCACGACGAGAATGAAAGCTGGTTCTTTGTGGAGTTCCATGCCTCCAATGGCGAGATCTACACCGGCTGGATCCTGCAATGCTATGTGGTGAAGAACCCCAAGCACATCGTGGCCAAGAACAGCGGCAACCTGTACGCCAGCCCCTCCCTGACCAACAAGCGCGTGGGCACCTTCGGCCGGTACGAGAAGTTCACCGTCATCGAGGAGACCAGCAAGTACTATCTGATCAGCGTCCGCAATGCCGCGGCCTTTGTCGCCCGGGACGTGGGCTATTGGACCGATGACGACCTGGCCATTCTGGATAATGTGCTCTATGTGGGCACCGTGACCGAGAAGACGAGCCTTTACATGGTCAATGGCAACAGCAGGACCAAGCTGGCCACTATCAAGGCGGGCACCAAGTTCGACGTGCTGGGCTACGCCGGCGAATACGCCCTGGTGAAATACGAAAGCGCCTATGCTTATATCCCTTCGGCGCACATTCAGTAAAGCCAAAGCCGTCCTCCTGCGGAGGGCGGCTTTTCTCATGGGCGGCAGGGCTGGGGATACAGCGGCAGCTCGGGGCAGGACGGCTTGCAGGGCCGGTCTGTCACGCAGGGCTCCCAGCGGAGCAGATAAGCCTCCACCAGCACCTCCAGTTGAGCGGTGAAGCAGGCGTCCTGGGTACAATCGGCGCACACCAGACGGACGCAGGGCAGCACCGTCATGTGGCTGCGCCAGCATTCGGCGATGGGACAGCTGGCCGTGAGGCACACTTCCGTGCTGATGGCGGCATGGCCGTGGTGCAGGCAGCCGCAGGCGTCCCGGATCTGACACAGAAGCGGCACCGTGACGCGGAAGCGCAGCGAGCGCCCATCGGCAAGGGGTTCCCAGCAGGGCTCGCCGCAGGGCGAAACGCTGCACAGTGCAAAGGGCGGCTGCGCGCAGCAGGGGAGCCCCTCCACCTGAAGCGTCACGCAGCTGCGCCGCTGCCACGTCCGGCCGCTGGCGATGATCCTCGGCAGCAGTATACCCTGCATGGGAGCGGGCTTACACGGCTTGCACACGGGGCAGGAGCAATCGTGATGTTTCACAGGCATCAATCCTCCAGTTCACTGGCAGATTATGCCGCGGGGAGCGGGACGTGCAAAAAAAAGACCTCCGTCTGATGGCGGAGGTCTTTTACAGGCTTGATTTAGTTCAGGGCCTCGGCGTCGTTCTCGATGCTCAGCTCTTCCACGTTGCGGATGGCCCAGCGGGCGAACACCAGCTTGACGTTGTCATTGCCCACGGACAGGGTGATGGTATCGTCCTTGATGTTCACGATGGTGCCGTAGATGCCGCCGATGGTGCACACACGGTCGCCGTGCTTCAGGTTGGCCAGCATATCCTTGACCTGCTTGTCCTTTTTGCGCTGGGGACGGATCAGGAAGAAGTAGAACACCACAAAGATCAGGATCATGGGCAGGAAGGTGCCGATCATGCTGACGACGGCGGCGATGCCGGTGGGGGCGACTTCCTCGCCAACGGTTTCGAGGGTGGAGGGGTCAACGCCGGCCTCGGTGGCAACCTCGGTTACGGTTTCGGCCACGGCGGTGGCAATGCCGAAAATCTTGGTAAGATCCATGATTGAGTCTCCTTTCAACTATACCCTTCAGGGCACTTCTGACATTATAGCAAAGTTTTGCCTTTGCCACAAGAGGGAAATACAAAGTTTACGGCCTGTTCATCATTCCACGGTCTTCGTGGCGATAATATCCACGCCCGTGCCGCAGACGTCGGCCAGCACCACCTCGCCCGTGCGTACGGGGGCGGCGATCACCACGTCGGCCAGGGCCTTCATGCAGGCGCTGATGCGATCCTTGGGGATGGGTGTGCGGGTCTTGACGGAGAGCGGTGTTGTTGCGCCCTGCACGGGGATCACGGCGGTGACCATGCGCTGGGGCGCGATGCACTCCTGGCGGGCGTAGGCTTCACCCCGCTTGCAGGTGTTGCCGGAAACGGAGATGAACTGCCCGTTCTCGATGGTCACCGTCATGCGGCAGCCCACGGGGCAGGAAATGCAGGTGATGGTCTGTTCCATATCAATCGCCCCCTTCGATCTCGACGGTCACGGTATCGTTCAGCCCGGCCACGATTTCGGGCATCAGGGTCACCACGGCCATTTCGCCGGGGGTGAAGATGGGCGCCTTTTTGCGGGCGATCTCCACACCGCCGCACCTGACCACGCAGGCAGCCTTGCGGAACACACGGTCGGGCCGGAACATCAGATCCACGGGTTCCTTCACGCCCCTGCGGATGCGCTGGGGGACGGTGCCGCGCACGCCGTGGCCATCCATCACGGCGATGGTCTCCGCCTGGGCGATCTGCCCCCGGGCGTAGGCCGCGGCCGCATGGCCGGCCCTGAAGCTCTCGCTGGAAACGTGATCCACCAGGTCGTGCACGTGCAGCACGTTGCCGCAGGCGAAGATGCCCGGCACGCTGGTCTGCAGCACGTCATCCACCTCAGCGCCGGAGGTCAGGGGAGAGAGCTTCACGCCCGCGCCCTGGCTGAGCTCGTTTTCGGGGATCAACCCCACGGAGAGCAGCAGCGTATCGCAGTCAAAGTGGATCTCCGTGCCGGGGATGGGCTGGCGGTTTTCGTCCACCCTGGCCACGGTGACGCCGGAGAGACGCTCCCTGCCCTGAATATCGATGACGGTGTGGCTGAGATAAAGCGGAATGTCGTAATCGTTCAGGCATTGGACGATGTTACGGTTCAATCCGGAGGAGTAGGGCATCAGCTCCACGCAGGCCAGCACCTTCGCGCCCTGGAGCGTCATGCGGCGGGCCATGATCAGCCCGATGTCGCCGCTGCCCAGGATGACGACCCGTTTGCCGGGCATATAGCCCTCAAGGTTCACGAATTTCTGGGCTGTTCCGGCGGAGTAAATGCCGGCGCAGCGGGTGCCGGGGGTGGCCAGCGCGCCACGGGGACGCTCACGACAGCCCATGGCCAGGATGATGGCCCCGGCCCTGATGACCTGCAGGCCGTGCTCGCTGCTGACGCAGGTCACGGTGTGGTCAGCCTCCACGGAGAGAACGGTGGTGTCGCACTGGATGCGGATGTTCAGCTCTCTGGCCCGGTCGATATCCCGCTGGGCGTATTCGGGGCCGGTGAGCTCCTCCTTGAAGCGGTGCAGGCCGAAGCCGTTGTGGATGCACTGGCGCAGGATGCCGCCGGGGGTGTGCTCGCGCTCAAGGATCAGCAGGCTGTCAATGCCGTCCTCCCGGGCGGCGATGGCGGCTGCAAGGCCGGCAGGGCCGGCGCCGATCACCAGAACGTCCACCTGCATGATGGGATCACTCATGGCAGCAGCCCTCCTTCATCGCTTGCTGAATGGTGCCGGTGAGCAGGCGGCTTTCCCCGCCGCACTTGGTGACCTCCGTCATGGGGATGCCCAGCTCCTCGGCGAGGATCTCCGCCACCCGGGGGGAACAGAAGCCGCCCTGGCAGCGGCCCATGCCGGCACGGGTGCGGCGCTTCACGCCATCGATGGTGGCAGCACCCACGCTTCGCCGGATGGCGGCGCGGATCTCCGCCTCCGTCACCATTTCGCACCGGCAGACCAATCGGCCATAGAGGGGATCGGCAGCCACGGCAGCGGCGCGCTCCTGATTGGTCATGGCGTAGAAGGGCTTGGGCAGGATCCGGGCTGGCTTATAGTCGGTTTTCGGGGCGAGACTCTGCTCCCGGGCGATCTGCCGGCCCAGCATCTCGGCGATGGCGGGGGCGGAGGACAGGCCGGGGCTTTCGATGCCCACGGTCTCGTAGGCGTTGGCGCGGCCGGAAACCGCGCCGATGATGAAATCTCCCTTGGCCTCGTGGGCGCGGATGCCCGAGAAATTCGTGATCGTTCCCCGGGGCGAGGCGGCGGGCCAGGTGAGCCTGCTTTTCTCCAGCACGAAGGCCAGACCCTCGGCGGTGGTGCTCACATCCAGCGGGTCGGGGATATCCTCGGCAGAGGGGCCCAGCAGGATGTTGCCGTGCACCGTGGGGGAGACCAGTACGCCCTTGCCCATTTTGGTGGGGCACTGGAACATGGTCATGGTGAAGGGCAGGGGAGTGACCCGATCCATCAGGTAGTACTGGCCCCGGCGGTTGATGATCTCGCGCTTGTCGTCGCTCATCATATTATGGATGAGGGCGCTGCCAACGCCCGCGCAGTTGATGAATATCCGGCAGGTGTGTTCGCCGGAGGTGGCTTTCACGTGCCACAGGCCGTCTTCATCCTGCCAGACGCCGGTGACCTCCTCGTTCATGCGGAAGGTCACGCCGTTGAGTGCGGCGTGATCCGCCAGGGCAAAGGTCAGCTCGTAGGGGCTGGTGAGGCCTGATGTGGGGGCGTACAGCGCGCAGAGCACCTCGGGATTGGTGTTGGGCTCCAGGGCGAGGATCTCCTCACGTTCAATGAGCCGCACGCCGGGCACGCCGTTTTCAACGCCCTGCCGTACCAGGTTTTCCAGCGTTTTGCGGTCGTCCTCATCAAAGCCGATGACCAGCGCGCCGGGCTGGCCGTAAGGCACGCCCAGCTCCTGACACAGGGCGGGATACATATTGGCGCCCTCTACATTCAGCCTGGCCTTCATGGTGCCGGGATGGGCGTCAAATCCGGCGTGAACGATGCCGCTGTTGGCCTTGGATGCGCCTTCGGCCACATCGGCGCCGCGGTCGAGGACGGTGACCTGCGCCTCATAACGGCTCAGCACCCGGGCCAGCGCGCAGCCGGTCACGCCGGCGCCGATAAGCAGAATATCACTGTGCAAAAGGTTCTGCCTCCTTCTGATGGCATTTTGCCTATTATATCATGTTTTGCCCAATCGCGGAAGGGTTACACGCCGACAGGCATTTTTTTGCCTTTGGATGTAAAAAATGTGGTTTTCAGACCCGAAATTGTATCAATTATGTATTAAATAGTGACAGAACCAGCCGGATTGTATATAATGGCGGTGTCATGAAAAGACAAAACCGTTTTAGGAGGTTGCCCTGATGAAAAAACTGTTTGCGATGCTTCTGGCCCTGGTCATGATGACCCTGCCTGTGCTGGGCCTGGCGGCATCTCCCTCTGAAATGATGGAAGAGGCCACGAATGCCGGCCGCCCCGTGAGCGGCAAGGTCACCCTGGACTTCGGCTCTTATCCCGGCCTTGACGAGAGCGTGGCTACCATTATCAACGATGTGGTCGACGCCCTGGGCTTCACCTATGCCCAGCAGGAGGATCAGGTCGATTTCGCCCTGACCCTGTCCGGCGCCGATGTGCTGACTCTGTCTACCGCCACCGAAGGCGAGGATACCTATATCAAGTCCAACCTGCTGGGCGAGGATGTTGTTGCTTTCAACGCCGAGGAAGGCGAGATCGCGCTGAACTATCTGCTGGCCCTGGCTGAGGATGCCGGTATGTTCAGCCAGAGCGATGTGGCTGAAATGAAGCAGGTCCTTGCTCAGGTCATCGCGCAGGCTTCCACCGGAACGACTGAGGCGGAGGAAATCGACCTTACCAACCTGATCGCCCTGGGCACTGAAATGGCCTCCAGGGTGACCACCGCCGAAGTGACCCAGCAGCCCAAGAACTGCGACGCCGCCACCACTGTTGCGACTGTGAAGCTCACCGGCGAGGACGTGACTGCCATCTACAAGGTCATCTTCGACGCGGTGAAGGATATGCCCGATTTTATCAGCACGCTGGAATCCATGAACCTGACCGTGAACGGCCAGCCTGCCACCGCCGAGGAACTGATCGCGATGCTGCCCGAGCTGGCTGACCAGATGGGCGCGATGGTTGTGGGCGAGATCCCTGTGGAGGTCTACCTGGACGCCGAGGGCGAGCCTGTGTACATGACTATGACCATGACCATGAAGGGCGAGAACGAAGAGGGCGTGGAGGAGACCATTCATATGGACGGCGTCTATTCCCGCCTGACCATGAACGAAACCGCCGTCCACACTGCCACGATCATCGCCAAGGACGCTGCCGAAGCGGGCGTCAGCATCTCTGTGACCGCCGTGAGCAACGAGGAGAAGGACGTTGTGAACGTGGATATCGACAGCATCGATTCCGGCGTGGCCCAGCCTGTGATCGCCGTGGGCGTGATCGTTGACAAGGATTACGGCGAGACTGAATCCTCCGAGGATATGGATATTGAAGTGACCATCACCGACAGCGATACCCAGCAGGAGATCTCCTTGCGGATGGTGTTCGAGACCGAGGCCAAAAAGGTCAACGATCAGGACGTCGTTATGGAAGGCGAGATGGATCTGTACCTCATGGGTATGGAGGATGAACTGCTGAGCATCGAGTTCATCCAGGAGACCGGCAGCGCCGCTGAGTCCATCATCACCGCCGATGCTGTCCGCCTGGGCAAGATGACCGAGGAGGAGTTCAATACCTACATGAACGAGGATGTGCTGACGGCGGCCCAGAGCGCGCTGATCGGCCTGGTGCAGCACCTGCCCTCCAGCGTGCTGAGCCTGCTGCTTGGCATGTAATGCCATATCGTTTTTCCAGGGGGCGGCTGATGTGCCGCTCCCGTTTTTTGTTAAGAAAATATTGCAAACGCAGGGGTCACGTGCTATAATATTTGCTGGGATGGTGAAAATATTTCCATCCCAGCATCATAAATAAGGAGTGATCACTTTGGACCCATGGGGAGGTCCCTTGCTGCTTCAGCTGATTCTGATTCTCATTAACGGGTGGTTCGCCGCGACAGAGGTCGCTGTGCTGTCCGTAAACGAGGCCAAGCTGCGCCATGACGCGGAAGAAGGCGACAGAGTGGCGGAGCAGCTGCTGAAAATGTCCGAATCGCCCAACAAGTTCCTTTCCACCATTCAGGTGTGTATCACGCTGGCAGGCTTCCTGGGCTCCGCGTTCGCGGCGGATCAGTTTGCATCCCGCCTGGCGGAGGCTGTGAAAGGCTTCATTCCGCTGGAGCCCACTGTGCTCCACGGCGTCTGCGTGGTTATCATTACGCTGATCCTGTCCTTCTTCACGCTGGTCTTTGGCGAACTGGTGCCCAAGCGCATCGCCATGCACCACCCGGACAAGATGGCCCGCCTGGCCCTGCGGGGGCTGAAGTTCTGCTCCAGTGTCTTCAAGCCCATCGTGTGGCTGCTTTCCGTCAGCACCAACGGTGTGCTGCGCCTTATCGGCATCGACCCCAATGCTGAGCCGGAGGAGGTCACCGAGGAAGAGATCCGCATGATGGTGGATATGGGCGGCGAGACCGGCGCCATCGAGGAAGCCGAGAAGGAAATGATCGAGAACATCTTCGAGTTCAACAATCTTTCCGCCGAAGATGTGATGACCCACCGTACCGATGTGTTCAGCATCTGGGTGGGGGACGATCATGACACCATCCTCAAGACCATCCGGGAATCCGGCCTGAGCCGTTTCCCTGTCTATAACGAGGACATGGATGACATCGTGGGCGTGCTGTCCACCCGCAGCTTCCTGCTCAACGCTGCTTCGGCCGAGCCCAAGCCCACCCGCGAATTGATCCGCGAGGCCTACTTCGTGCCTGAAACCGTGCAGGCCGACGCCCTCTTCCGCGATATGCAGAAGAAGCGCATCCACATGGCCATCGTGGTGGATGAGTACGGCGGCATGAGCGGCATCGTCACCATGGAGGACCTGCTGGAGGAGATCGTCGGCAACATCTACGATGAGACCGACCACAAGGAGGCTGCCGAGATCGAGCTGGTGGAGGACAAGACCTGGCGCGTGGCCGGCACTGCCTCGCTGGAGGATGTGGCCGAGGCGCTGGATATCGACCTGCCCCTGGAGGAGGAATACGATACCCTGGGCGGCCTGATCTTCAGCCAGTTCACCACCATTCCCCAGGATGGCTCCAATCCCGAGGTGGAGGTTCACGGCCTGCACATCCGGGTCGAGAAGATCGAGGATCACCGTGTTGAATATGCTCTTGTGACCGTGCTGCCCACCCAGCAGGATGCGCCGGAAAACGGGGAAGAGGAAGAAGAGAAGTAAACTTTGCCGCCGCACGGCCTGTGCGGCGGTTTTTTATGTAAATCTTTGCACGCCCCGGGCCGGAAAGGTTGACAATCCGGGTCGGGTGCTTTACCATATAAACTGGTTTGTTGTCTACACAATTCTACAGCGGTTTATCCCGCTGCGAGCGGAGGAATCCGGTTTATGAAGACGGTACGGACGAAGATCCTGGCAATGCTGATGTGCATTGTGATGCTATTGGGCATGGCGCCTGCGGCCATGGCGGACTGGACGACCCTGGAGGTGCAGTTCTGCGGCCTGATCCCGCAGGCCGGCGGCCAGTGGCAGATGCAGCCGCTGAGCGGCTCCTTCAGCGTGCAGCAGAATGGCGCTGAGGTGGGCGTGCTCTCCGCGGACGCGGAGGGCAGTGGCACGGTGAAGCTGAATCAGGCCAGCAATGTGCTGCTGGTGCCTGACGCGGCTACCATGCCCGCGGGCTACCAGATCCAGGAGACCGGCTACTCTGTTTCCATCACCGCGGGAAGGCTGAACACCGCGCTGGTGATGGTCTATGCCGACGCGGGTCTTTTCACGCTGCAGGCAACAGGGGCGTGCGGCTTCACCCTGACCGATGAGCAGGGCGTGGAAGCGCTGTCCTTCACCACGGACGAGCAGGGCAGCTACACCCTGCCGCAGGCTCTGCCCGCAGGCGTTTATACCGTGCATCAGACGGAGGGCGATGAATTCTGGCCTGATTTCACGCTGGAACTGACGGCCTACCGTGGCGCGGCGGAGCAGATCCTCCCGGTGGACTTGCTCTATGCCTGGAACCATATGGTCATTGCCTCTATCCCCGAACCTACAGCAGTCCCCACCGAGGAACCCACCGCTGAGCCCACGGAGGCTCCCACGCCCGAGCCCACGGCGGTTCCCACCGAGGAACCCACTGCCGAGCCTACGGAGGCCCCCACGCCCGAACCTACAGCAGTCCCCACCGAGGAACCCACTGCCGAGCCTACGGAGGTCCCCACGCTCGAACCCACGGCGGTTCCCACCGAGGAACCCACTGCCGAGCCTACGGAGGCCCCCACGCCCGAACCCACGGCGGTCCCCACGCCTGTGGTGGTGGAGAACCCTGCCAGCCTGGACGTGCGGATCTATCATGACAAGAATGGCAACGGCGCGCGCAATGCTTATGATATGGGCGTCGCCGGTACGTTGATCGAGGTCATTCCCGCCGGCGCGACGGAGCCCATCGCTTCCGTTGTGACGGATGAGGACGCCAGCCCTGTGATCGGCGGTCTGCCTGCCGGAACCTACACCGTGCGGGTTACCCTGCCCCTGGATATGGGCTATGGTAAGTACGGCGCGGAAAAGAACGGCCCCAGCTCCGGCTCGGTGATGCAGTCCAGCCTGGAGCGCGTTCAGGTCAGCCCGGAGCTTACGCTGGCGGAGAATGAGGTGCGTACCATCGCTGTGGGCGCGATCCAGCTTTCCGCCGTATCCGGCAAGGCCTGGGACGATGTGAACGGCGACGGCATCATGCAGGAGGATGAGCCCGGCCAGGAAGGCGTGCTCGTCTCCCTGAAGGGAACGAACAACGGCCTTGTGTATGAGGTCACCACCGGCGAAAGCGGCGAGTACTACATCGGCCAGGTGAAGCCCGGCAATTACAAGATGACCGTCACCACCCCCCAAGGCACCATGTTTACCAAGTACTCCAAGACGGGCGGCGTCAACCGCTCCTACTATACCACCGAGGGCAAGCGCAGCGATTCCCGCTCCTTCCTGCTCAAGGAGGGCCAGGTCTTCGACAACCGCCACATCGGCGTGGTGGGCGATGGCTCCATCAACGTGCTGTGCTTCCTGGACGCCAATTTCAACGGCCTCTATGATGAGAATGAGGGGCTGCTGGCCGGCGTGGAGGTGGACGTGATCAAGTCCAACGGCAAGACCGTCTCCGGCGCCGTCTCCGGCGAGGACGGCATCGCCTCTGCGGGATCCCTGCGCAGCGGAACCTACAGCGTTGCCGCCGTGATCCCCGAGGGATACGCCTTCTCCCGCACGGCGGAGAGCGGCAATGGCTTCCAGAACAACAACGGCCGCCGCAAGGATACCGTGAAGGGCATCGGCGTTACCCTGGGTGCTGATACCACCATCATGCTGGGCGCTGTGGTTCCTGCCAGCATCACCGGCGTGGCCTATCTGGATGATAACTTCTCCGGCAAGCAGGAAAAGGGCGAGGATGTGGTCTCCGGCCTGCAGGTCGCCCTGCTGGATGAAAACGGCGAGAAGCTGGTGGTGGATCGCACCACCGCCAAGGGTCAGTATGTCTTTGAGGGCCTGAACCCCGGCACGTATTCCATGCGGCTGGAGGCCAAACGCGGCTATGCCTTCACCAAGCTGGGCGAGGGCAACTACTTTGTGAACATCGGCGATGGCAAAGGCCAGACGGAGCCCTTCGTGGTGGCCATGGGCGCGCAGATCACCGGCATGGACATCGGCCAGATCCTGCCCGGTACGGTGCAGGGCAGCGTCTTTGCCGATGCCAACGACAACGGCCTGCAGGATGCGGGCGAGACCGGCTTCACCGGTACGGTGGTGCGCCTGATGAGCGAGGAGGGCGAACACTTCGCCGCCACCATCGAGGGGGACGGCGCCTTCTGCTTCGACGCGGTGATGCCCGGCCGGTATTATCTCCAGTATGACTTCCCCGGCGAGAGTACGCCTGCGGTGGTTGCCAACGGCGGCAATACTATCTCCGGCGAGGGTAATGTGGGTCGCGGCGAGTGGTTCGATTTCGCTGTGGGAGCTGAGGTCAACGCTCCCCTGTGCGGCGGCCTGCTCCTGGGCTCTGTGGACGGCGTGGCCTTCGCTGATCACAATGGCAGCGGCGTCAGGGATGAGGGCGAGGAGACTCTCTCCGGCGTGGCTCTTGTGCTCACGCCCGCCCGCGGCGATCTTGAAAGCGTGACCATGACCACCGGCGAGGATGGCAGCTTTGCCATCAAAAATCTGCGGCCGGATACTTATACCCTGCAGGTCACCATGCCTGAGGGGTATGTCATGTCCCGTGTGGACAGCATGACCTTGCCTGTGGCCCCCGGCGTGAATACCCAGACCGTTACCCTGGAGCTCGCCATGGGCGACCGCTGGAGCGATCAGACGATGGGCGGCGCGAAGCCCGCCTCGCTCAGCGGCATTGCCTGGCTGGATGAAAATGTCGATGGCCTCTACGATGAAAAGGAGATCAAACCCAACGGGAAAAAGGTCACCGTGATCGACCAGCACAACGGGCAGGTCTTCGCGCAGGTGACCATCGAAAAGGACGGAACCTTTGCCGCCGAGGGCCTGATCCCCGGTAGCTACACCCTGGAGTACGGCCCTGCCGTTGAGGGCAAGACCGGCGATTCCACCTTCACCTGCGAGGATGGTAAGATGATCATGCGTAACGTGGTGATGGTGGAGGGCGAGACCCGTCAGGGCCTGATGCTGGGCATCGTGTGCCACACCAGCATTTCCGGCAACGTATGGGTGGACATGGGCGGCGAGATCGGCGCGCAGGCTGGCGCGGAGATCTCCCTGAGCGACGCGGCGGGTACGGTGCTGGCGACGGCTGTATCTGACGATGAGGGCGCCTATGCCTTCACCGGCCTGATGCCCGGCCAGTATCAGCTGGCTGTGACCCTGCCTGAGGGCCGTGTGGTGGTTGAACCCGGCGACGAACGCCTGACCGCCGGCGAGAACATCAGCGTGATGACTGAGTGCAATGCCCGCAGCGCCAAGAGCGACGTGATCGAATTGCGCATGAGCCGCGACCAGCGGAAGATGAACATCGGCGCGGTGCTGCCCGGCGCGCTGGGCGACCTGTGCTGGCTGGATGTGAACGGCAATGGCCTGCAGGATTCCGAGGAGGGCGGCATCCCCGGCGTGAGGATCGAGCTCATGCGCGGCGAGACGGTGGTGGCGGAAACTGTTTCCGACCAGTATGGCTTCTACCGCTTCACGGATGTGTACCCCGCCTCCTACACCCTGCGTGTCACCGCACCTGCCGAGGTCAAGCCCACCCAGATGCGCACGGATTTCCCGGCGATCGCCTCTGTGCTGGGCGAGGATGGCATCAGCGTCATGGTGCAGGTGACCAGCGACAAGACGAACCGCAATGCCGATCTGGGCTTTGCGCTGGTGAAGAAGGACGCCTATCCCGCCGGCTACGGCGAGGGCGCCACCCAGGACTGGACCAAGCTGAAGCTGGACGATTAAGCCCCTTCCGGGAGACCTGATCATTGCGTCAGGTCTCTCTTTTTTTGCTTGCCAGCGGATGTGTCTTGTGATATAATTATTGTTCACAAAGGAGGCACACTTATGCGTAGTATGACGGGTTGCGGACGCTGCCAGATGCTCCGGGAGGATTGGGAGATCACCGTGGAGCTCAAGGCCGTCAATCACCGTTTTCTGGATATTTCCTGCCGCCTGCCCAGGAGCATCGCGTTCCTGGAGGAAACCGTGCGGCAGAGCATTTCCGCCCAGATGAAACGCGGCCATGTGGATGTGTTCATCACCGTGCGCCGGGTGGGCGATTCGAACCGTCAGGTGCAGGTGGACGCGGCGCTGGCAAAATCCTACATGGATGCGGCGCAGGCGGTGGCTGCAGCCATTGGCAAGGCAAGCCTGCCTGCCGTGACCGATGTGATGCGCATGGAAGGCGTGGTTACCCTCACGGAAGCCGACATGGACGATGAGGCCGTGACAGCTCTGTGCCGCGAGGCGGCCGATGGCGCGGTTTCCCAGCTGTGCGATATGCGCGACAAGGAAGGCGTGAACCTGCGCGCCGATCTTTCCGCTCACCTGGAGGCCGCGGCAGCCCTGCGGGAGAAGATCCTGCTCCGTGCCCCCGGCGTGGTGGAGGACTATCGCACACGATTGCAGCAGAAGCTCAGCCAGATGATCAACGATGCGGTGGAGCCCCAGCGCCTGGCCCAGGAGGTCGCCATCATGGCTGACCGCTGCGCCATCGATGAGGAGCTCTCCCGCCTGGACAGCCACATCGGCCAGATGCGCAAGTTCTTCGGGGCGAAGGGCGAGATCGGCAAGAAGATGGATTTCCTCATCCAGGAAATGAACCGCGAGGCCAACACCATCGGCTCCAAGGCCTCCGACGCGCAGATCGCCCAGTATGTGGTGGATCTGAAATCCGAGATCGAGAAAATGCGCGAACAGGTGCAGAATGTGGAGTAACGCATGAAGCTGCTGAATGTAGGCTTTGGTAACATGGTCAACACCGCACGGATGGTGGCCATTGTCAGCCCTGATTCCGCGCCGGTGAAGCGCCTTGTGCAGGACGCCCGTGACGCGGGCCGCGTCATCGACGCGACCTGCGGCCGCCGCACCCGCGCGGTGATCGTGATGGACTCCGACCATGTGGTTCTCTCGCCCCTGCAGCCGGAAACGGTGGCCGGGCGCATGGATGGCAAGGCAAAGGGTACGGATGAGGAGGATGTGGAATGAAAACAACGCGCAAGGGTATGCTGCTGGTGATCTCCGGTCCCTCCGGTACGGGCAAGGGTACGCTGATCGCAAAGCTGCTCAAGGAGGATCCCAGCTTCGTCTTCTCGGTGAGTGTCACCACCCGCAAGCCCCGGGATTATGAAGTGCAAGATGTACATTACCACTTTATTTCTGACGAAGAATATGATAAACTACTGGCGGAGGATGCGTTCATCGAGCACGCCACCGTCCACGCCAACCGCTACGGCACCCTGAAGAGCGAGGTCTACGAGCGGATGGAAAAGGGACAGAATGTGCTCCTGGATATCGACCCCCAGGGCGCCCGGACCGTGGTGGAGAAGGAAAAGGAATGCGTGAGCGTGTTCATCCTTCCCCCTAGCTACAAGGTACTCAAGGAGCGCCTCCATACCCGCAACACCGAGGATCCCATCGAAATTGCCCGCCGCCTGGGCAATGCCAAGGGCGAGATCGACCAGCTGAAGCGCTATCAGTACGCCGTGGTGAACGATAGCCTTGATCTGGCCTTTGAACAACTGACGTCCATTGTCAATGCGGAGAAGCAGCGCACCAACCGCTATTTCCCCGTGGTGGAAGAAGAATAAAGGAGGAAGAGTCCTATGTCTATTGTCGAACCCAACGTCCTGGAGCTGCTGGAGCACGCCGAATCCCGTTACACCCTGGTGGTGGAGGCCTCCAAGCGCGGCCGCCAGATCGTGGCCGGCAGCCAGCCCCTGATCGACGCCCACGACATGAAGCCCCTGAAGGTGGCCGTGGAGGAGATCAACCGCGACCTGATTACCTATGACAATCCTGTGATGGATGAGGAGCAGACCGAGCAATGAAATTGACCGGCAGAGAAATCGTGCTGGGTGTGACGGGAGGCATCGCCGCGTACAAGAGCGCGGAGGTTGTCTCCCGTTTGCGCAAATTGGGCGCCAATGTCCACGTCATCATGACGAAGAACGCCACCCAGTTCATCACCCCCCTGACCATGGAGACCATGTCCAACAATCCCGTGGTGTGGGATACCTTTGAGCGCCCCGCTACCTGGGAGGTGGAGCACATCGCTCTGGCCAAGCGGGCGGAGGTCTTCGTTATCGCGCCTGCCACGGCCAACATCATGGCCAAGATGGCCTGCGGTATTGCCGATGACATGCTCTCCACCACTGTGCTGGCTACCAAGGCGCCGGTGCTGCTGGCTCCCGCCATGAACGTGGGCATGTGGACGGCGCCCGTCACCCAGGAGAACGCTGCTACGCTGAAGAAGCGCGGCGTGCATTTCGTGGGCCCGGACGCGGGCTTCCAGGCCTGCGGGGACATCGGCTCCGGCCGCATGAGCGAGCCGGAAACCATCGTGGAGGCCATCTGCGATGTCCTGGAGCCTAAGCAGGATCTGCAGGGGCTGAAGGTGATGGTCACCGCCGGCGGTACCCGGGAACGCTTGGATCCTGTGCGCTATCTGGGCAATGACTCCTCCGGCAAGATGGGCTTCGCCATCGCCGCTGCGGCCAAGGCCCGGGGCGCGGAGGTCACGCTGGTGTGCGGCCACACCACCGCTCAGCAGCCTGACGATATTCCGCTGGTCCGGGTGGAATCCACCTGCGACCTGTATGCCGCCGTGACCAGCCGCGCGCCGGAGATGGACGTGATCATCCAGGCCGCCGCGCCCGCTGATTACCGCTTCGCCAACCCCAGCGACCGGAAAATGAAGAAGGAAGCGGGCAAGCCGCTGGTCTTCGAGCTGGTGGAAAACCCGGACATCGCTGCCGCTGTGGGTAAGGCCAAAAAGCCCGGCCAGACGCTGGTGGGCTTTGCCGCGGAAACGGAGAATCTGCTGGAAAACGCCCGGCGCAAGCTGGATAAAAAGAACCTCGACATGATCGTGGCCAACGATGTGTCCAAGCCCGGCGCGGGCTTCAATGTGGATACCAACATCGCCACGCTCATCACCCGCGATGGCCTGACCGACTGCCCCCTGCAAAGCAAGACGGAGCTGGCTGAGAACATCCTGGATAAGGTGATGGAGCTGCGCGCCAAATAAGAAAAGAGCCTCCTGGTGGCGGGAGGATTCTTAAGGATGAATTGATCCCACAACGAAAAAGGCGAGCATCTGGCGAATATGCCGGATGCTCGTTTGCATATGGCGCGCCAATATACGCAATGCACGGGTACCGTGCGTATAATTGCGCCCTCACCTAACAAGGGAAAGTGGGCTTTAGGCCTGCTCGACAAATTGGAATTTGTCATACCGTTATTTCAATTTGATTCCCTTCAATGCCGATGATGCAACTCTCATAATATCCGTCGCCTGTTGTTCTGGGTCCGCTGATAACATCATAGCCATCGTGATTCAATAGTTCTGTCAGTGTATCAACAGCTGCTTTACTACCAAGGCTGAAAGCAATATGCACATAGCCCGTACGTGCCAGTGCCTTTTCACTATCCTGCATTATCGGCTTGTTCATAATTTCCAGACGAGTACCATCATCAAAACTCAAAAAGAACGAACGGAAATCCGTTGTTTTATTATGATACCCCTCGTTGGATTTTGCATTGAAATATCTGATAAAGAAATCTCTGGCTGCATCTAAGTCATTGACATACATTGCAATGTGTTCAATACGCATGATTGCCCTCCGTCAAATTCAAGTTTATCGCTTTCATTTTATCACGCAGAACAAAAAGCAGCAAGCCTTAGCGGGCTTGCTGCTTTCGGCATTTCTTGGGTTGTAAAGTGAAGGATAACTCCTTCCTTTCCATCACCCTCCCTGTGGAGGCTCTTTTTTTGTGTGCTCAGCGATGCCCATCGAAGTCACGCTGCCGGGCGATCTCATACAGGCAGATGCTGGCGGCGCAGCCCACGTTCAGCGAGGAGGCCGCGCCATAGATGGGGATGCGCAAAAGCAGGTCGCAGGCTTCCTTCCAGGCACGGCTCATGCCGAAGGTCTCGTTGCCCACGATGAGCACCGTGGGGCCGGTAAAGTCCGCCTCATGCAGGGAGGCGGTACCTTTGGCGCTGGTGCCGACGATCTGCGGCGGGTTGGGCAGGCTGCGCAGGAAGGCGATGGCCTCCTCGCAGGAGCCGAAGTTGCAGAAGGGCACGTGGAACAGCGTGCCGATGCTGGCCCGGATGCATTGGGGATCGTAGAAATCGGCGCTGTGGCCGGTGGTGATCACGCCGCAGGCGCCGAAGGCGTCCGCCGAACGGATGACGGTGCCCAGGTTGCCGGGGGCGTTGGGCCTGTCGCACAGGACGATCAGCGGGTTGGACGCTGCCTCGATGGCGCGGCGCAGGCGGGATTGGGCGTCGGTGCGCTGATGCACCAGGCACACCAGCTCGCAGGGATTTTCGCGGTCGGAAAGCTCGGCCATCATGTCGCCGGGCATGGGGTTCAACATTTCCGGCGCGGCCTTGGCGATCATATCCTGCGCCCAGCCGGAGAGGCGCTTGTCCGCGTTGTAGCCGATGGAATAGAAGTCTTCCCCGGCGGCGACAGCCTGCTCCACGGGGTGCACGCCCTCAAGGAAATACAGGCGGGCGTGGGTGCGCTTCTCACGGTTGCGGCGCAGGGTCTCGTAGCGCTGGAAAACGTCGCTGCGGGAGCGCAGGGGGCGGATATCAGGCATGGTGATCCTTCCTCTCGTGTTCAAGCAGCCATTGTTTCATGTCCAGCCCGCCGCCATAGCCGGTGAGCGTGCCATCTGCGCCGATGACCCGGTGGCAGGGGACGATGATGGAAATGGGATTATGGTGGTTGGCGCCGCCCACCGCTCGGGACGCCTTGGGCTGGCCGATCATGGCGGCCAGTTGTCCGTAGGAGCAGGTCTCGCCATAGGGGATGCGCCGCAGGGCGTTCCAGACCTTCATGCGGAAGGGGGTGCCTGCCATGCGCAGGGGCAGATCAAAGCCCGTCAGCCGGCCCTGAAAATAGGCGTTGAGCTGACGGACGCATTCCTCAAGCAGAGGAGAATGCGGCGGTCGGAGCGCTTCGGCAGTACGCTTCACGCCGGTGATGGCGCAATTGTCCGCGTCGATGCGCAGGCGTCCCACAGGGGATGCGATCACGCAGTGCATTCAGTCCAGCACCGTCTGGTCGAAGGGCAGGACGAGGCGATTGCTGCCGTCCTCCCACAAGCGCTCCAGGTTATAATAGGCGCGCTCCTCGTGGTGGAACAGATGCACCATCACAAAGCCGTAGTCCATCACGATCCAGCGGCCTTCGGCCTGGCCCTCGGTGCGCCGGGGCGCCAGGCCGCGCTGGGCCATGCGCTCGTCCACCTCATCGGCCAGGGCCTTCACCTGGGAGGCGCTGCGGCCGGAGGCGATGACCATATAATCGCAGATGACGGTCAGCCCCTGCACGTCCAGAGCGATGATATCCCGGCCCTTTTTATCGTAGATCACTTGAGCGATTTCCTGAACGAGAGCGTTATCCTGCATAATGTCCTCCTGTTGATCAGTCATTCGTTTGAGGCAGGGAGCGCAGCCACCGGATGGTCTCCAGGGTGGTGGGATGCAGCGCCTTGCCACCTTTTTTGACGTATTTGGTGGTTCCCTCCATGCTGCACAGCAGCGCCTTTTCCAGCGAGAGCTGGGCCAGCAGGCGCACCTTGTTCAGCAGGGGGTAATCCGCGCGGGTGGGCTCGATCTTGTCCGCCAGATAAACGGCCATGTCCAGCTGGGTCATCTGGGGCTGACCGGTGGTGTGGCAGGCGATGGCGTGAAGAATGCCCGGATCCTGCACGCCGTATTCCGCCGCTGCCATATATGCGCCGGTGATGGAGTGCAGAAGGTTCCCGCTTTCGATAAGGGATTCATCGGCGGTGAGTCGGTTTGCGCGGCAGATATCCTGCATTTCCTTCAGAGGAAGGCACTTGGCGCAATCGTGCAGAAGGCCGGCGATCTCAGCGCGGCGCATATGCAGCTGATGCACCCTGGCCAGCTGGCGGGCGGTGTGCGCCACGGCCAGCGTATGGGCGAAGCGCTTGTGCGTCAGCGCGGCGAAGAGCTTGTCCATCCATATGTCGGCCTCGGGGAAGCGTCCTGTCATGCCATAGAGGCCCTTCACGCCGCAGTATTCCCGCACGGGAACAGGCAGGGCGGGGGTGGGCCGGCCCGCGGCCAGATCCTCACGGATGCCGGTGGAGGAGACGTCCATGGGCTCCACGGTCAGCATGGTGATGGAGGCGCCAAGCTCCGTCAGGCGCTTGCGCTCTGCGTTGAGCTGCGCAGGCGTGTATCCCCATGCCCGGGGACATACCAGAAAGGCGCACATCTGCAGCACCTGGTCAAAGCAGCGCCAGTTCTTGAGCTCCATGAGCGTATCAGCGCCGATAATGAAGAAAAAATCTGCTTTGGGATATTTTTCGCGGAGGATGGAAAGCGTATCCACCGTATAGATAACGCCGCTTCTGTCCAGCTCGACACGGCTGGGCTCCAGGCCGCTTTCCTGGGCGCAGGCGGCGCAGACCATCTTCCAGCGGTCTTCGGCAGGGGTAACGCCGGTCTTGTGGGGTGGATTCCCGGAGGGGATCACCAGCACCCGGTCCAGCTTTGCCTCCCGCAGGGCGGCGTTTGCCATTTCGATATGTCCCAGATGGATCGGGTTGAACGTCCCGCCCATGATGCCAATGCGTTCCTTCGCCACGGCGCATCCTCCTTTGAATGCTCTTATTATAAACGATTTTCGGCAAACAATAAAGATGAAAATTGCAAAAGGAGGCCACTTCATGCAAAACTATCTGCGCAAGGCACGTTTTTCCACCATTGCGGATGATCTTGGGCTGCGGCTGGGATTGTTCGGGCTGGGGCTGGGGTGGTTCGTGTACCTGTGGGGGCTGGGGATTCCGGCGGTGCTGGCAGGGCTTGCGTTGGGGATGATCGGTCAGCTGGCGCTGCAGCAGTTCCGCCGCCGCACGGTGGATCGCCGCGAGGCGGCGCTGCGCCGCAGGCTGGGCGGAGAACTGATGCTGGAGGAAATGCTGCTGGCGCCGGCCCGTCAGGCGCATTTTCAGGCGGCTATGCTGCTGGGAATGAAATACCCCCTGACCATGGAACGTGTCACCGAGGAGGGGATGCTCTGCCGCAGCGGCAAGGACCGTCTGCTGGTGAGCTGCGTCCCGCTGCCGGAAGGGGACGAGCTTGGCCGGGGGGCGGTCGTCGGTGTGCAGCGGGCCTGCCGGCGGCATGGGGCAGCGCGGGGTGTGGTGTGCATCACGGGAAAATGTACGCCGCGGGTGGAGGCCTGGGCGGCGGAGAGTTGTATCCCGGTGCGGATCATTTGCCGGGAAACGTTGCTGCATCTGGCGGGGCATGCCAGCCCGGCCACGGACGAGCAGCTCATTCAGCTGGGAAAACGCAGAAAGCGCCCTGCCGCCGCCAGCGTGGGTCGGATGATCCTGCGGCGCGACAAGGCGAAGACCTATATGCTCTATGGGCTGGGTTTGATGCTGATGTATGTGATAACACGGTTGCGGTATTACCCCGTGCCAGGCATGGTGTGTCTGGCGCTGGCGGTACTCAGCCGCTGTTGGCCGGGAAGAAATGAGGAGCTGTGATCAACGCTTGAGCAGCATCCGCTCCAGCATGGCAGCCGCGTCGTCGATCTCCTGCTCGGTGTTGTAGATGCCGGGGGAGATGCGTACCGCGCCGCTTTGCAGGGTGCCCAGCCACTGGTGCATGGCCGGGGCGCAGTGCAACCCGCCCCGGACGGCGATACCGCAGGTGTTCAGTCCATCGGCGATCTGTCCGGCGTCCATGCCCTCCACCACAAAGCTGGTGATGCCCACGCAGGGAGCGTCGGGATGATGCAGCAGGCGCAGACCGGGCAGTCCCTCCACCTGACGGCGGAAGCGCTGGTTCAGCCAGCATTCGTATTCGTGGATCTCGCTGCGATAGCGCCGGGCGAAGCGGATCCCCTGCAGCAGTCCGGCGATACCCGGCAGGTTCAGCGTGCCGGATTCATACCTGTCGGGGAGCAGATCGGGCTGGAGCATGCTTTCCGAGGCGCTGCCGGTGCCGCCCACCATCAGCGGCTCGGGATCCATTGAATGCCCCAGGGCAAGGATGCCCGTGCCATGGGGGCCCAGCAGCCCCTTGTGACCGGGCATGGCTACCATGTCGGCCCGGAGAGCGGAAGGACCGACGTCGAGTATGCCGGCGGTCTGGGCGGCGTCCACCAGCAGGGGGACGCCGTTCTCGTGGCAGATGGCGCCCAGTCGCTCCACGGGCTGGATCACGCCGGTGACGTTGCTGGCATGGCACACTACCACCAGCGCTGTGCGGGACGTGATGTGCTGCTGCAGCACATGGGGCTGCAGGATACCCATGCTGTCCGGCGGCAGGGTGCGCAGGCTGATCTGTCCCCAGGCGGCAAAGCGCTTGAGCAGACGCATCACCGCGTTATGTTCGCCGTGGGAGCACAGCACCTCGTCTCCCTGCTTCAATACGCCGCTGATGGCCAGGTTGATCGACTCGGTGCAGTTTTTGGTGAAGATGACCCGCTCCGGCTGCTCCATGCCCAGCAGGCGGGCGGCCTCCTCGCGGCAGGCTTGTACCACACGGCCCGCGCGCAGGGCCAGGCAATGTCCGCCCCGCCCGGGATTGGCACCCAGCTTCTCCATTGCTCCTGTTACCGCGCGGATGACCTGCGGGGGCTTGGGGAAGCTGGTGGCGGCGTTGTCCAGATAGATCATGGGATTCATCTCCTTTGCACCAAGTGAGCCTTTCGGGATTATTCTATGGTGTGGGAAGGGAGGTAGAACCATGGAGGAGCAATTCGGCATCGCGTCATTCCGCTCACGCCAGCAGGTGATAGGCTTCGAACGCGCGCTGCGCCGGGCGGGCGTGCCTGCCGGGATCATCACCACCCCCAGGAGCGTCTCGGTGGGGTGCGGGCTTTCGGTCAGGTTTGAGCTGCGTGACGCCAGGGATGTTTACGACGTCTACCACGTGGCCAGGCCGGGCAATCTGATCGGTTTTTACCGGGTCTTACGGGAAAATGGCCGCACCGATGTGAAGCCCCTGGGGATGCAGGTGGGCTACAACGGCTGAAATTGAGAAAAAAGTTTGCGAAAAGGCTTGCATTTTTTTAACGGGCGTGGTATTATAACTTGCGATGTTCCGAATTACCTGAAGGAGGTGAATCGAGTGCCTAATATTAAGTCCGCTAAGAAGCGTGTGCTGGTCAGCGAGAAGAAGAATCTGCGTAACCGCATGGTGAAGAGTGGCATGCGTACTTCCGTGAAGAAGTTCGAGGCTGCCCTGGCTGATCCTCAGACCGCCAATGTGCAGTTGACCGCGACCACCTCCGCGATTGATAAGGCCGCCGCTAAGGGCGTTATCCACAAGAATGCCGCCAATCGCAAGAAGGCCCGTCTGGCTAAGCAGCTGAACAAGGCTGCTGCTGTGTAAGCCTGCCGGTTTCGCGTTTGATAAACCTCATTCCAGTGATGGAACAGAGGTTTTTCTTTTTATATCTCGAAGTATATCTGTGCAAATGTAAAAAACGCACATGATCTGCAAGAAAATTCCAGCCTGTGCCGTTGTATGGTCAGCTGCAAAAGATGAAGGAGGAATCCACGATGAAGAAATGGCTCGCACTGCTGATGACGCTGTGCATGATGATCCCCGCCGCCCTGGCTGAGGAGGTCTCCCTGGCTGAGATTCTCCCCCTGGCTGACGCCGCGGCAGCGGCCGCCATGGAAGAGACGGAGCGCTACTGCGGTGTGCGCCCCATGGCTGTGGACGCCAGCGAGGCGGGCGACGCCGTGCGGATCCTGGGCGATGTTTACTTGGCGGCCGATCAACTGGAGAAGCTGAGCGACGAGCAGTATGAACAGGCTGAATGGCTGGATCAGCGGGCAGTGGTGGAGATGCGCCGCGCCGCGGATGGCTGGGAGGTGACGTTCTTCTCGCTGGATGCGGAGTGGGAGATGGAGGATGCCGCCCAGGAATACTTCGCTACTACCATGGTGGAGTATGTGAACGCGGAAATGGGTTTTTCCATCCAGTATCCGGCCGTCTTTGGTCCTGACAGCGTGACAGAACTGGAAAACGGTGTTTCCGGCCAGGCGGAGGGCGCGTCGTTCAGCGTCACCTGCGTGCCTAATGAAGAGAACTGGACCACGGAGACACTTCTTGCGAACCAAAAGAAGGAAACATTTGAGGCTGAGACGAATATTGATACTATTACAGGGATGGGTACGCTCCGCGTGTCCGGCGCAGAGCAGACGATGGTGCGTATGCTCATCGTGACTCCTACCCATATCTATCAGGCTGAGCTTGTCTATGACCAGAGCCTGATGCGTGACTTCACAACCTATTGCGATTATATGATCAATTCGTTCACCGTGGACGAACTGGGCCTCGGTTAAAGACGGGATGGAGGAAACAACCATGAAACGTATCGCAGCATTATGCCTGGCATTGGTTCTGCTTCTGGGCGTTGTGCCCGTGCAGCAGGCACAGGCCGCCTCTGTGACGCTGAAGGTCAAGGGCGGCTGGCTTCGCCTGCGCGACGAGGCCTCCTTTGACGGCGATACCATTGCCAGCTACTATACCGGCACCAAGGTGACGGTGCTGGATACGAAGGGCGCATGGTACTATGTCCGCGTGTCCGATGGCACGGTGGGCTATATGTACGGTAAGTATCTGACCAGCAGCGGTACGGGTACCTCCGGCAGCGTCACTCAGAACACCACCGCTTATGTGACCAGCAGCAACGGCAAGGGCGTGCGTATGCGCACCGGCCCCGGCACCGCCTACGGCGTGATCGACCTGTACAGCGTCGGCACCAAGGTCACGATCCTCTCGGCGGGCACGTACTGGCACTATATCAGCATCAATGGCCAGAAGGGCTACATGATGTCCCAGTACGTCACCACCACCAAGCCCAGCGGCAGTTCCTCCGGCAACGCCAATACCGATACCGGCGTGGACGTGACGGACTACACCGCCTATGTGACCAGCGAAAACGGCAAGAGCGTGCGCCTGCGCAAGGGACCTGGCAAGACCTACAGCCCCATCGGCTCCTACGCGGTGGGTACGCAGGTCACTGTGAAGAGCGTTACCGGCAGCTGGAGCAAGATCTCCGTGGCGGGCGTGGATGGCTACATGATGAGCATGTACCTCACCACCACCAAGCCCGGCGGCAGCTCCGGCGGCACGTCGTTTGAGGAATACACTGCCTATGTGACCAGCAGCAACGGCAAGGGCGTGCGTATGCGTAAGGGCCCCTCCACCAGCTATGGCACGATCGCTACCTACAATGTGGGCACCGAGGTGATGGTGACCGGCAAATCCGGCAGCTGGAGCAAGATCAAGGTGGGCAGCCAGGAAGGCTATATGATGAGCGAATTCCTCACCACCACCAAGCCCGGCGGCTCCTCCGCCACCGGCTATACGGCTTACGTCACCAGTGATAACGGCAAGGCTGTTTATATGCGCAGCGGCGCCGGCAAGGGATATTCCTCTCTGGGCCTGTACAGTGTGGGTACCAAGGTCACCGTGCTGGAGCACAACAGCACCTGGGACCGCATTCGCATCGGCAGCCAGGAAGGCTATATGATGAACCAATACCTCACCACCACCGAGCCCGGCAGCAAGAAGATCTCCGGCGTGACCCTCAGCGATGCCACGCCCGCCCCCGGCGAGACCCTGTGGGCCAATGTGACGCCCTCCGGCGCCAACGTCACCTACGAATGGATGACGGACAACGGCCTGCTGCTGTCCACCAACGCCAGCCTCACCCTGAAGGAGGATGACGTGGGCCTGCGCATCCGTGTGCGCGTGACCGGCGCCAATGGCTATACCGGCAGCGCGGTGAGCTCCTACGCTGTGGTGACCAGGAAAGCCTCGGCAACAACGCAGGCGATCACCGGCGTCACCATCGACAACAGCAGTCCTTCGGTGGGCCAGACGCTTACCGCGGCTCTCCAGCCCTCCGGCGCCACCGCCACCTACAGCTGGATGCGAGGCGATGGCACGAAGGTCGGCAGCGCCAAGTCCTACACGGTGCAGCAGGCTGATGTGGGCTATGTCCTGTGGGTGATCGCCACCGGCACGGGCGACTATGCCGGCACCGCCCAGAGCAGCAAGACTGCCGCCGTCAGGGACGTGGTGGCGGACAAGCCCTTCTCCGGCACGGTCAGCCTGAATTTCTCGGCCATCATGCCCGGCGTGACGCTGACCCCCGCCGTGAATGTGAACTGCTCCAATGTGACCTACCATTGGTACGCCGATGGTACCCAGGTCTCTACCGCCAGCCGGCTGAGCGTTACCGAAGCCATGGCAGGCAAGGAGATCAAGCTGGTGGTCAAGCCCGCTGCGGGCAGTGGCTATACCGGCCAGGTGGAGAGCAATGTCTGCACGGTGCTCTCCGGCAACACCGCCACCGCCACCGATCTGTAATTTCATCAGGCACGCTTTCGGGCGTGCCTTTTTTCAAGGAGGATGACCATGCATCAGCCCGCTTTCCACTTCCGCCCGGCGGTCAACTGGATGAATGATCCCAATGGTCTGTGCCAGGTGGACGGATGGTATCATATGTTCTACCAGTACAATCCACATGGAAGCCGTTGGGGCGATATGCACTGGGGCCACGCGCGGTCACGGGATCTGGTGCGCTGGGAGGAACTGCCCATTGCCATGGCGCCCCTGGAGGAGAAGGGAGAGATCCATTGCTTCTCCGGCGGCTGCTGCAAGGACGAGCAGGGCCGGCCGCACTTCTTCTACACCAGTATCGGCCCGGAAGAAGCCGGCCGTGACTGTCGTGACGGCGCTCAGCAATGGATGGCCGAGCCTGTGGAGGGTGACCTGACCCGCCTGGAGCAGACCGACGCGTATGCCATCACGGATGAAATCCACGGCGGTATGCACGTGCGGGAATGGCGCGACCCCTGCGTGATCCGCTGGCAGGGGCAGTATTTGATGACGCTGGGCGGTTGCCTTGAGGAGCGGGGCTGCGTGCTGCTGTACACTTCGCCGGACATGAAGCATTGGACGTACCGCCATGTGCTTGCTCAGTCCGCTGTGGCGGACGGCAAACCCTGGGAGTGCCCGAATTTCTTTGAGCTGGATGGCAAGTTCGTGCTGTTCTATTCGCCCTGTGGCCCGGTGATGGCGCAGGTAGGCACGCTGGATGATGAACTGCGCTTCCATTGCGAGCGGGAGGAAGTGCTGGATCCCGGCGGATGGTCGGGCTACTACGCGCCCCAGGCCTTCCGGGACGAAGCCGGCCGCACGCTGCTCTTTGGCTGGATGCCTGAGTGCGACGGCGGCCGTGACAAGGGCTGGAGCGGCATGATGAGCCTGCCCCGGGAGCTGCGTGTGCGGCAGGGAGGACTTATGGCCTGGCCTGCGGCGAATGTGGATACGCTGGCAGAATGGACACAGGTGCAGGTCGGCCCCGGCGAGACCTGTCTTGCGCAGGACGGTTGGCGGCTGATGCTGCGCTTCCGCTGCCGGGTGGATGCTCCGGTGACGCTGCGGCTGTTTGCGGGCAGAACGGGCGAAACACTGCTGCGCCTCACCCCGGAAGGAGAGCTGACCCTGGACAGGCAGGACTCCTGCGTCGAGGCAGAGGTGGATCGGTCAGCCATCAGCCACAGGGTGGAGCTTCCCGGCGGCGAGGCAGAAGTGTTCCTGGCGCTGGACGGCTCGGCCATTGAGTGCGCGGTGAACGGACAATGGCTTTCCGGCCGTGTCTACCCGGAGAGGGAGAATTGCGGCGTATACCTGGTCTGCAGCCAGCCGGTGACGGTGCGGGTCGGACGGGTTAAATAAAAAGGAGCCTCCCGCTGGGAGGCTCCTTTTCGCGTCAATCGAGGCGTATGCAGTCGATGATATCGGTGGGGGATGCGCAGTTTTCGCCGTGCTTTTCAGCGGCACGGATCCCGGCAAGGCCGTGGAGCAGCGCTGCCAGCTGCATGGTTTCCAGCTGGGTGCAGGGCAGGCGGCGGGCCAGCAGAGCGCCCAGCATACCGGAGAGTATATCGCCGCTGCCGCCCTTGGCCAGCGCGGGGCTGCCGTGACGGTTCACGGCGGTGCGGGCGCCATCGGTCATCAGGGTGCGGGCGCCCTTGAGCAGCACGTGGCAGCCGCATTTCTCGCGCAGTGCCTGGAGTGATTGCAGGGGATCAGCGGTGACCTGGCTGACGGAGCAGCCCAGCAGGCGGGCGCCCTCGCCGGGATGGGGCGTGATGACGGCGTTTTCGGGCAGGGCGAGCATCCGGGGATAGGGGGCGATCAGGTTCAGGGCATCCGCGTCCCACACCACGGGGCAGGAGGCGTGGCGGAAGTTTTCAAGCACGGGGCGGGCGTCGGGGGAGAGCCCCAGTCCGCAGCCGACCACGGCAGCGTCGGCCGTGTCCAGCAGGTGGCCGATGTCCGCGTCCTCCTTGGAGAGGCAGACGGCACCGGGCGCCAGCGCCTGCACCACGGGAATGATGTTCCTGCGGCACAGCACGGTGGTCAGGCCTGCGCCGGAGCGGATCGCGGCGTTGGCGGCAAAGGCGGCGGCTCCGGCCATGCCCTCGCTTCCGGCAAAAATGACTACACGGCCAAAGGTACCCTTGTGGCTGGTCGCGGGGCGGGGCCTGATCAGCGTGGGGATATCCTCCGGCTCCATGCAGCGCAAGCCGTTGCGGGTGCCGTAATCCCTGGGGATCAGGATCGGCGCGATGGTAATGCGTCCGGCGTGTTCAGGGCCTTCGTGAAGGAGCAGTCCGGGTTTGATCCGGTGGAAGGTGACGGTCCGGACGGCGCGGATGGCGTTGCCCAGGATGCGCCCTGTCCCGCCGTGCAGGCCCGAGGGGATATCCACCGCGATGATGGGCAGCGTGCTTTCATTGGCGGCGCGGATAAGATCAGCCGCCAAGCCCTCCACATCCCGGGTCAGGCCGGTGCCAAAGAGCGCATCCACGATGACATCGCAGCAGGGAAGAGGCAGCGAGGCAGGCATGATCCTGACACCTGCCTGGATGGCCAGTGTGCGGTTCATGGCGGCATCGCCGGAAAGGGTGGAGGTCAGCTCCATCACAACGGCCTGTCCACCCTGACGGAGCCACAGGCGGGCGGCGGCATAGCCATCCCCGCCGTTGTTGCCCGGGCCACACAGGAAAAGCGCGCGTCCGCCGGACGTGTGCGCCCTCAGCGCGGCGCAAATGCCCTGGGCGGCGTGCTCCATCAGCAGCGCGCCGGGCACGGCGTATTCCTTCATATAGGATTGTTCCAACGTTTTCATTTCATCGGGGGTGATGGTGATCTGCATAACACACCTCCACGGGGATTGCTTATCATTAGTATACCGTTTTTTGGTGAAAAATCAAGTGCGACTGTACCGCCTGCGGGTGGCCTCGCCGCCGCGCAGATGACGGATGGCCTTGTTGTATTGCAGCAGCGCCGCCACCTCCTGGCCCAACCGGCGGTCGATGCGGGGGAGACGCTCGCCCATGTCCTTGTGGACGGAGGATTTTGATATGCCGAATGCCCTGGCGGCCTGGCGCACGGTGGCATGATGATCGATCATATAGGAGGCGATGGCCAGACAGCGCAGGCGGATGCTCTCGTCCATGGGGGTCACTCCTTTGGCGTTTTGTGCATCATATGAAGGAAAACGCCCGGGAAGAACGCCGGAAAGGGACGGGTGAAAAAAGTCGGAAAAAAGTTTGAAAAAGGTGTTGACAAAAATGCGAAGTTCGTGTATCATACTATTCGTCGCCTGCGGGAAGCAACCACGGGGGATGAAAAAACCGGGGTGTAGCGCAGTCTGGTAGCGCACGTGCTTTGGGAGCATGGGGCCGGGGGTT
>SVGJ01000072.1 GCA_015056415.1 Clostridiales bacterium | reverse complement strand
GACAGGAATTCGACGTCTTCGGCGGTGACTTCCAGAGAAACGCGGGTGGTGCCGTCATTCGCCTGGTAGGTCCGGGCAGACACGGGACCAACGACGCAAACCTTGCGGCCCTTGGCCAGATACTTGGCGCAGGTCTCGCCCAGCTGACGCCACACGCTGACGCGGAAGAAATCCGCCTCGGGCTGGCCGTTCTGAGCGTTCTGACCGCGGCGGCGATTCACAGCGACGGTGAAGTCGCACACGCTGATGCCGCTGCCAACCGTGCGCAGTTCGGGATCGCGGGTCAGGTTACCGATGATCGTCAGTTTGTTCATCGCATTTTCCTCTTTGGAGTCAATTACTCAGCGGCTTCCACAGCGGGAGCGGCCTCAACGGCAGCCTCCTCGGCAGGAGCGGCCACGGGAGCGGCAGGACGGGCAGCGCGGGGCTTCACGTTGCTGCGCTTCTCGACCAGCTTCACCACCAGGTAGCGGATGACGCTGTCGTAGATCTCCAGGTTACGCTCAAGTTCCTTGGGCAGGTCGGTGGGGGCCTTGAAGGTCACCAGCACGTACCAACCTTCGGTCTTGTAGTTGATGGCATACGCCAGACGGCGCTTGCCCCAAGTCTCGTCGACCTTTTCCACCTCACCACCGTTAGCAGCGATCAGGGCGGACACCTTCTCGATCAGTTCCTTACGAGCGGTCTCCTCCAGCGCAGTATCGATGATGTAGGTCAGTTCATACCTATTCATCATTTTCACCTCCTCTTGGACTTATGGCGATACACTTGCGTATCGCAAGGATGTGCCGATTAAAGATTATATCAGACAAAGCAAGCAATTTCAAGGGTTTTCGCAAGTTTTTTTGAAATTCTTATGCACGTCTGTATATTGTGGCACGGTTCCTCCCCAGCCACTTTCCGTGGGGGCGCGCCTTATTCCTCCGGCTTTACGCGGGGATAGGGCTCCTTCACGTCCGTCAGCCCGGCCAGGTAATCCATGCTGGTGTTGAACGCAAGGGCAAGCTGCCTGCATTGCTCAAAGGAAAGGTTTCGCTTTCCCTGTTCGATCTTTGAATAATCGCCTTGATCGATCCCGGTAGCCATTTGAACCATGATTTGCGTCATCCGCCGTTCCGTTCGGAGCTGTTTCAACCTGTTCATCTTCATCACCCGATGAAATTATGGCAGATTGACCTATTGATCATTATGGAATCAGGACATATACTGTTTCTATGTTTTGCCAATGAGGAGATGATCCAGATGGATTACCGCGATATGGGCATGAAGATCCGCACGCTTCGCAAGAAAATGGGCCTCAAACAGAATGAGCTTGCCGCCCTGCTGGAGGGCATGGGCGCCAGCCTGTACGCCGTTTGCGATGACTTTGGCCTCACCCAACTGGCCGTGGTGACCACGCCCGGCATCGGCTTCATTGATATGCGGGATTTCGGTCTGGACGCGGACGCTTTCCTGTCCGGCTTCCTCAGCAGTTATCCCACCGCGACGGACAGCGGCCTGTACAAAACCAATGAGGCCATCTTCGCCTACGTGCGCTATTCCCTGCAGGACGATGCCGGCTCGACCAGCGATATCATCCAGTACGTCACCAACACCAACGGCACGCTGTATGTGATCCAGCTGATGGGCATGTACGGCACGACCCTCGATGACGCTTCCGTCGCCCTGCTGAAGCAGGCGGTGGACAGCCTCACCTTCACCCAGGAATGATCCAAGGCAAACAACAATGCCCTCCGCGCCGATACGCGGAGGGCGTTATATTTATGGTTTCCATTTGCGGTCGATCACATCGTTGACCATATCCACCCACTCGGTCAGGGCCTCGCCGCGGCCGCTGACGGTGCTGACGTCCTTGAGGACGAACTCGCAGGGGGTGTGGTTGCGGTTGCAGGCCTCGATGACCCGCTCCACCTCACGGCGGGCGCCCTCCACGCTCAGCGAGCCGGAGCCCACGAACGCCGGATTGCACTTGTAGGAAAGCACGTAATCCCCGCCGATCTGCTCGGCGGCGGCATCCGGGTCGGCCCAGGGAGTGATGGAGATGCGCCGCAGATTCTTGAACCGCTTGCGCAGGTCAGGGATCTTATGGTGCAGGGGCTCGCAGCAGCCGTAATAGGAAAGGCCACAGCGGTCAAACAGGCGCTGGTTGTACTGCAGGTCGAACTCGTCGTGCATAGCCGGAGACACCATGGAGAAAACCTGCGCCATGGAGCGGCACCACACATCCTTGGCGGTGATGTTATCCTTATCGATATCCTTCACGGGCAGATCCCAGGTGCAGGCGGGCGTGCAGTGGAGGTAGTAGGGGTCGGTCTCCAGCACGTTCAGCTCCTCGTATCGGGTGATCTCATGCTCGTACACCCGGGTAAAGGCTTCGGCCACCGCGTGCATGAACTCCGGCCGGTCATAAAGATCGTACATACAGTTCTCCACGCCATGGAGCCTGGGGATCTCGTCCCAGAAGGGCGTGAAGAGCGCCACGCCGGCCTTGCGCACCTTGAGCAGTCCGTCAAACACGCGGGACGCGTGCTCCACATTGGCAGCGGTAGCCTCCTCGTCGATGGTGATCTCCGGCAGGCGGAATTTCTCCAGCGCGGTTTCGTCCTCCAGCTGATCGGTGTAGCTGTGGGCGGAAATATCGCTGCCCGTCATGGCCTCGATGGTGCGCTCGTCCTGGATGGTGAAGCCATAGCCGCTGTTGTTGATCACCACCTGCGCCTCGGCATAGGGCTTCAGGGCGTAATCGCCCCGGTGATGCCTGACCTTGAAGATCTCCCGGCGCAGCCTGCCCTCCAGCGCGCGGTCGCGGGGATCCTCGCACCGGAGCCGAAGCTCCTCATGTCGCAATTCGCCCCAGGGCTCCTCGAACACCAGCACCGGCGGGCGCACGCTGCTGTTCAGGCTGTTCAGGTCACGGTAGCGGTCAGGGATCGCGAGGTTGAAATCAGACATGGCCAGCTCGGCATATTCGCCGGCCAGGCTGCGCAGTATCTGTTGATCCTTCATGGCGATGCTCCTTTCACGGGGCAGGACGGTTCACTCACATTGCTGCGCGGTCACCGTTTTCGCCTTCGGGCAGGGCCGGGGCATGGCTATCCCGCAGCTCACGCAGCAGCGCGGTCTGCTCCTGCAGCTGGGCATTCTTCTTCTCGGCGGTCCAGGCAAGGAACAGCAGCAGCGCGCCGCCCACAAAGGTGATGCTCTTCATCGCCAGCACGCCTGCCATGTATCCGGCCTTCAGCGTGGCCTCGATCTGGTAGTTGTAGGCGTCGCCGCCCACGTATTCCACGCCCCGGTTCGTGACCCACGGCGTCGTCCTGTAGCCGCTCACATAAACCTCTTTGTTGGGAACGGGATACGCCAGGCCAAGGAGGATCACCACACAGGCAAAGATCTTCACCCAGTCATACAGGCTCAGCTTCCTCAGCTTGCCCCAGACCCAGCGCCATGCGGTAACGACCATGCTCCACTCGAAATACTTGGCATAGCCAACGCAGCAGGCAACGATCATCAGGAAGGGGATATCCATCATCAGGAACGCGGCCGTCAGCACACCGACGATCCAGAGCAGCGAGAACTTCCTGATCCGCTGGTTGAACAGCGCGAACGTCAGCAGCAGCGCCGGGTAGAGCTGGCTGCCCAGCAGATTGGCGATGCCGACCCGCGCAAAGACCGCCTTGAACACGCCCAGCGTGAAAAACACGCCGAAGGTAATGATAGCCGTAACAACGGCGGCTTTTTTCTTTCCCTTGTCGTCAAAAATGAAAACCAGCACCGAACCGGCAGCGAGCACCAGAATCTCCACGATGGCGAAGATCTTCCTGATCATCCAATAGATGCCGTAGTAGCCCGTCGACACCATGGATACGATCGACGCAACGATACCCCAGACGGCAGCCACGCCGAACAGGATGATGCACACCAGCAGCCGTACATTCAGCTTGCGGCTGGGCTTGCTTTCACCGGCCTCCTCCACCGCCACCGGCTCTTCCGGAGCTTTCGGAGCTTCCGGCTCGGCGGGAACAGTCGTAATGTGTCCCTGGCAATAGGGGCAATACCCTTCTGCTCCTTCCTCGATGGACACAGTCCCTTTGCAATGCGGGCACTGGACATACGTTAACATTTGTGTTTCCTCCATTTCAGTTTTGTTCAACGAGAGGAGTCGTTTGTTTGATGATACCATTTTGCGCAGGAAAATGCAATCGTCGGAAGCAACTTCTTTGCGTCTTCCCCCGTTGTTGTTTAGTGAAACAAAATGCTGTATACTGAACATCATGCAACAATGCCCTTCCGATCAGGGAAGGAGACAAAAAAGACATACGGAGAATGCCTGCTTTTGCCGGTGGTTATCCTGCTGCCCTCAGTGGCGCCGGATGCGAGAGGGACCTTTTACCATGTCAACCGGGCATCGCGGAGTGCTGCCCCGCTCCTCTTCTCCGCTTGACATGAGCCTCCGCAGGATGGTATAATCTTCCAAATTCATCGTTCCAAAAAGGAGATATATACATATGTACAATTACGGCTACAGTTACGGCTACGATTATGGCTACCGACAAATAGAAACCGCATTTACCACCATTTTCTGGATATGTCTGATCGCAGCGATCATTTTTTCTATTCTGATGATCGTTGCCTGGTGCAAGTTATTCCGCAAAGCTGGCAAGCCCTGGGGATTCTATTTCATCCCAATCTACGGCACTTACCTTACATATAGCATCGCCGATTGCGGCGGCCTTTTCTGGGCCAATCTCATTGTCGGAATACTGGATGCTGTATTCTTCAACCTTTTTGGCTTTTACGACTCGTTCATGTTTACATTCCCCCTTCTTCTGGTCATGCTGATTCTCCATATCTCCTATTGCAAGAAACTGGCTGAGGCCTTTGGCAAAGGTGCTGGCTTCATCGTAGGACTGATTTTCCTCCGCCCAATTTTCATCATGATCCTGGCCTATGGCAGCGCACGGCACTATAATAATCCTGACTACGGTAGCTATGCCGGCTATACCGTCACCAGCAGCTGGACCTGCACCTGCGGTACGCATAATCCTTCCAGCAGAATCACTTGCGAGAACTGCGGCGCAATCAACTCTTCAAGCAAGGTTTCCCGTGAAAACATGGTCCTTGAACAGAAGAAAGTAACAAGCATCTGGACCTGCGCCTGCGGCACGATCAACTCCTGCAGCAGGCTCACCTGCGAGAACTGCGGTGCGCACAAAAGATAATACGCTCGCCCGTTGAGGGTACGACCGATACACCAGCGCACGCAAACATAGTGCCCCCTCTTCCACAACGCGTTATTATGTAGAGGAAGGTTTACCCCTCCTCGTCATGAGTCGCGGGAAATACAAGTAATTCAAGCAGTTATGGCTTGAAGGGAAACCTTCAAGTACATAGCTGCTTTTTTCATTGCAGCAGAAAGCGAGGATACCCCATGAAACTGACCTATCGCCGCTGTGGAGACTACTACCTGCCCAACATCGGC
>SVGJ01000037.1:23987-24312 GCA_015056415.1 Clostridiales bacterium | reverse complement strand
CATCTATGGTTCACCTCAGTCTCATTCACGGTCTGGATAGACCTCACCTATTCAGGTACATCCATTCTATTACAGAACTATTACAATGTCAAGAACCTCGCGTTAATATTCTGTGATTTTTACATTTCCGTCAATTTTCGTCTTCACAGGCCGCAAACCCTTGCATTACAACAAAAAACACCCCGGAGCGGCACGGGGACGCTCCGGGGGTGAAAATATTTTTATTTTACTGGAACAGGCTGTTCACAGCGTTGATGACGCCCTCAGAGGTGAAGGTCGCGCCGGTCACCACGTCCACGCCCTCAAAGGGACCCTTCTGGCCGAT
>SVGJ01000037.1:0-23977 GCA_015056415.1 Clostridiales bacterium | reverse complement strand
GCGTTGATGACGCCCTCAGAGGTGAAGGTCGCGCCGGTCACCACGTCCACGCCCTCAAAGGGACCCTTCTGGCCGATGAACTGCCCCAGGAACTCCTCGCTGTTGCACTGGTCGCACACAGGGGGCAGCTGCTGGCTCAGATCCAGGGTCAGGGTGGCGATGGTGCCGTCCTCGTTCAGCGTCACGGTCACGCCCACGTCCTTGTCCATGAAGCCGGGAGCGGCGGCGGTCAGCTCGGCGGCGGGAAGATCGGTAGCGGTGGCTTCCTCAGCGGCGAACAGGCTGTTCACGGCGTTGATGACGCCCTCAGAGGTGAAGGTCGCGCCGGTCACCACGTCCACGCCCTCAAAGGGACCCTTCTGGCCGATGAACTGCCCCAGGAACTCCTCGCTGTTGCACTGGTCGCACACAGGGGGCAGCTGCTGGCTCAGATCCAGGGTCAGGGTGGCGATGGTGCCGTCCTCGTTCAGCGTCACGGTCACGCCCACGTCCTTGTCCATGAAGCCGGGAGCGGCGGCGGTCAGCTCGGCGGCGGGGGCAGCAGGCTCTTCCGCCTGCGCGTCAGCGTTCATGGCCACGTTGATGGCCTCCACCACGGCCGTGGAGGTCACGGTGGCGCCACTCAGGGCGTCGATGCCCTCGCCAATGGCGAAGGGGCCGGTCTTGCCGATGAACTGATTGATGAAGGCCTCGTCCTCGGCGCAGCGGGTGCCGAAGCCGGGGGTCTCGTCACCGGAGCCGATGGACAGCGCGGCGATGCTGCCGTCCTCCGCCAGGGTGATGGACACATTCACCTCGCTCTGGAAGCCCGTGGCCGTACCGATGATGTTATCGGCAGGAGCGGGCTCGGCGCCGATGGTGTCAGCGGGAGCTTCCTCCACCTGCTCCTCCTGGGCAGCGGGGGCGAACTCACCCGCGGTGACCTTGCCGTCCTCCACGGTGAGGTTCACGGCCACATCGCCGGTGTAGCCCTCGGCGGGGGTGAGCAGGGCGGCGCCGTCGGCCTTCACGGCCAGGGCGGCGTTCTCTCCCTCCGCCAGCAGGGTGGCGGGAGCCTCGGCGGCGTTTGCATTGGCAAGAGCGGCGTTGGCAGCCTCCACCACGGCGGTGGAAGTCACCGTCGCGCCGGAAAGCGCGTCGATGTTCTCACCCAGCGTCAGGGGGGCGGACTTTCCCACGAACTGGTTGAGGAAGGTCTCGTCCTCAGCGCAGCGGGTGCCGAAGCCGAGGGTCTCGTCGGCAGAGGCGATCATAATGGAAGCGATCGCCCCGTTCTCCACGGTGAGGGTCACGGTCACATCGCTCTGGAAGCCCTTGGCGGTGCCGGTGGCAGACTCGCCTGCGCCGGCAGCGGCGGGAGCGGTCAGGGCGGCGTTCACGGCATCGACCACGGCAGTGGAGGTCACCGTCGCGCCGGAAAGCGCGTCGATGTTTTCACCCAGGGTGAACGGGCCGGTCTGGCCCACGAACTGGTTGATAAAGGCCTCATCCTCGGCGCAGCGGGTACCGAAGCCGGGGGTTTCGCCGGAGGAATCGATGGTCAGCGCGGAGATCGCGCCGCCCTCCAGCGTCAGCTGAACCTTCACGTCGCTGGCAAAGCCCTTGGCGGAGCCCTCCTGCACGGCGCCGGTCAGGGGCTGAGCGGCAGGCTTGTCTTCCTTGGCGGCGGGAGCGCCGAAGGTCACCTCGGCCTCCTGGGTCTTGCCCAGAACCACCTCAGCCACGCAGCGCAGGCCCTTGTTGGTGGCAGCGCGCACAGCCTCGCTGGTCACGGTAGCGCCGGACAGGGCCTCAAAGGAGCCGCCCTCGACGGCGCTGATGCCGGGGAACTGATCCTGGAAGGCAGGCTCCTTGGCACGCATGCCGAAGCCGGCAGTCTCGGCAAAGCTGGTGTCGCCCACAACGCAGCCGGCGACCACGCCCTGCGTGTCCACACCCAGGGTCACAGCCACGGGGCCGCCATAGCCCTGGCCGGAGGCGGTGACGCAATAGCCAATCACCTCGTCGCCGTTCTTGGCGGCGTACAGGCTGGCAACCTCATAATCGGCCGGAACGGTGATCTCCTCGTAGCTCTCGGCGGGCATCACGGCGTTGAAGCTTTCCTTCAGGGCCGCCATGGCATTCTCCGCGATGGGGCCGGCGGTGACCATGTTGGTCAGTGCCAGCACCACAGCCGCCACCACCGCGATGATGGTGAGGATCAGGAACGCAGGGAGCTGTTTCTTCTTGGGCGCATTGTTTTCCATGAGTTTTGCCTCCTACATCATTGTACGGGTATGTCCACCAGCATATTCAGCTGGAATGTTTCGCTCGTCTGATGCTTGTATACCTGTCTGTCGCGGGTGACCAGCACGCCCTCGACGCCGTGCTCCCGCATGAACCGCAGGGCCTCTTCCCGCCCCAGCACGATGCAGGCGGTGGCCAGCGCGTCAGCGTCCATGGAGCTTGCGGCCACGATGGTGGCGCTGGCCAGGTCGCTGCGGGAGGGCAGGCCGTCCACAGGATCAAGGATGTGGTGGTAGAGCGTGCCGTCCTTGACGAACTGGCGCTCATAAATGCCGCTGGTGACCACGGAGCTGTCCGTGGTGCTGACCACCGCCATCACCTCGCCGGATTTACCGTCGGGATCCTGAATGCCCACGTTATAGGCGGCGCCGTCGGGCTTGCGGCCCAGGACGTACACATTGCCGCCCAGGCTGAGGATCACGCCGCTGGCCTTATCCCGGAGCATTTCTGCCACCTTGTCGGCGATGTAGCCCTTGGCGATGCCGCCCAGGTCGATCTCCATGCCGGCGGGGAGCGTCACGGTGTTGTTCTCGCCCAGGATGATGGCGCTGTCGTCCACCAGGGGAAGGGCGGCCAGGCGCTGCTCATCGGTGGGCATGCGCTGGGTGCCGTCGGTAAAATCCCACATGGCAGTCAGCGGGGCGATGGTCACTGAGAAAGCGCCGCCGGTCATGCGGCTGATCTCCTTGGCCCGGCGCAGGATCTCCCAGGTCTCCGGATCCACGGTCACCGGCTGTCCGCCCGCGTTGTTGATGCGGTATACGTCGCTGCCTTTGATGGTTTTGCTCAGCAGCTTCTCATATCGTTCGCATTCAGCCCAGATTTGATCCAGGGTTCCCTCCGGCGCGTCATAAAGCGTAGCGGTGACCACCGTATCAAAGTAAAACCCTACGCCGCTGCGCTTGGGCTCGGTCACCGGCTTCTGCGCGCAGCCGCCCAGCACCATCAGCACCGCGAGCAGCGCCAACAGCCGCATAAGGGATGGGGTTCGTTTGCTCATGGGGCAGGCTCCATCCATATACATCTGAATTTATACCCACACGGATACATGATGGATTATACCACGCCCGGAAAATCCATGTCAACCGATTTGCCTACAAGACACAAAACTAGCAAGGAAACCAAAAAATTTTTGCGGAAAGGGTTTCACTTTGCGCGGGAAGGTGTATAATCAAATCAACAACAACGGGATCTATCAGAAGGAGGAAATACAATATGAAGAACCTGAAGGGCACCAAGACCGAAGCCAACCTGCTGGAAGCCTTCGCCGGCGAGAGCATGGCCCGCAACAAGTACACCTATTTTGCCTCCAAGGCCAAGAAGGACGGCTATGTGCAGATCGCCCAGCTGTTCGAGGATACCGCCAATAACGAGAAGGAACACGCCAAGATGTGGTTCAAGCTCCTGGAGGGCGGCTCCATCAAGGGAACTGCCGAAAACCTGCTGGCCGCCGCCGAGGGCGAGAACGGCGAATGGACCGATATGTACGCCCGCATGGCCCAGGAAGCCCGCGAGGAAGGCTTTGATGACATCGCCGCCAAGTTCGAGATGGTGGCTGCCATCGAAAAGACCCACGAGGAGCGCTACCGCAAGCTGCTGGCCAACGTGGAGGGCGGCCTGGTCTTCTCCCGCGATGGCGACATGATCTGGGAGTGCTCCAACTGCGGCCACCTGCACGTCGGCCAGAAGGCCCCCGAGGTATGCCCCGTATGCGCCCATCCCCAGAGCTACTTCATGATCCGCGCCGAAAATTATTAAGACTTACACAAAAAACACCGGGCATATGCCCGGTGTTTTTTTCTGCGCTTACTCCACTACCTTTTCGAAGTAGTAGGTCATGCTCAGATCCTCGCTCATGTCGAGGGTCATGGTCAACACATCGCCTTCGTGCAGCTGAATAGAAATGTCTTCTTCGATCACCAGCACGCCGTTCTCAACGGTGCAAACGCCTTCCACGCTGTCTTCGCCGCTGATCATGGTGACCTTGCCGTCCTCAACGATGAGCTGCATGCTCGTACCCATGTCAGCCATGGGCAGCTGCATACCCAGCATATCCACCAGGGTGGCGTTCCAGGTACCGTTGTAATCAGCCATGACAGCGTCGGCCTTGGCTTCGCCCGCGGTGAAGATCTCGACCTCGGTCCTTTCCTTGCCAAAGGTCATGGTAGCGCCACTCAGCTCCGCGGTCAGGTTGCCCTCCACCAGGGTGAAGGCCAGAGGATCACCTTCAAAGGTGATAACCACGCTTTCGCCTTCCATGGCCCAGGTGCCCTCCACCACTTCGCCCATGGCGTCCATGGAAGCCGTGTTATCCTCATTGAGGGTCATGGTCATCTCCATGCCCAGAGCGGCCGGAGCCATGCTCGTCCCATCTACGCTGACCTGATTCAGGTACCAGGTGCCGGTCACAGCGACAGTCTCCGCCAGGGCCACACTCATACACAGCGCCAGCGCCAGCAGCACAGCAACGATTTTCTTCATGTTCATTTCCTCCTTATTTCCCTTTCGGGTGTTTTCATAGTATACAATATTTCCCCGGGAAGCACAATCCTCAAAAAAACGACCTTGCCATGGGATATATTGTTCATCAGTGAACGGCTTTTCAAACGGCGCAAAACATGATACAATAACCGGGTACCTTTTTATATGAGGAAAGGAAGCATCCATGAGCTTGAAAGTTGGCATGATCTCCCTTGGCTGCAACAAGAACCGCGTGGATTCCGAGATCGCGCTGGGCCTTCTGCAGGACAGGGGCTTTACCTTTACCGGCGACCCCGCCCAGGCGGATATCCTGATGGTGAACACCTGCGGCTTTATCGAGCCCGCCAAGGAGGAATCCATCGACGCCATTCTGGAAATGGCCGAATACAAAAAGACCGGCCGCTGCAAGGTGCTGGTGGTCACCGGCTGCCTGGCCCAGCGGTATGAGCAGAGCCTGCTGGAGGAGATCCCCGAGATCGACCTTCTGATGGGCGTAAACCAGTATGAGCAACTGGCTGACGCCATCGAAAAGGCCCTGCAGGGCAAGCGCCAGTCCCTCTGCCAGGAGAAGTTCAACTTCTTCGAGCAGAGCCGTGTGCTGACCACCCCCGCCTACTCCGCCTACACCCGCATCGGCGACGGCTGCAACAACCGCTGCACCTTCTGCGCCATCCCGCTGATCCGCGGCCACTACCGTTCCCGCGACGAAAAGGCCATCCTTGCCGAGATCGAAAGTCTGGCCCGGCAGGGCGTCAGGGAGCACATCCTGGTGGCGCAGGATTCCACCCGCTACGGCACCGAATGGCAGGAGCACACCGCCCTGCCCGAACTGATGGAGAAGGCCGCCGCCATCGAAGGCGTGGACTGGCTCCGCGTGCTCTACTGCTACCCCGACGAGACCAGCCAGCGCCTGCTGGATGTGATGGCCCGTCACGACAACATCTGCAAATATCTGGACCTGCCCATCCAGCACATCAACGATACCGTGCTGAAAAGGATGCACCGCCGGGGCGATTCCTCGGACATCCGCCGCTGCCTGAGGCTGGCGCGGGAGCGCGGCTTCGCGCTGCGCACCAGCATCATCGTGGGCTTCCCCGGCGAAACGGACGCCCAGTTTGAGGAGCTGCTGGACTTCCTGCGCGAGGCGGAATTCGACCGTCTGGGCGCCTTCGCCTACTCCGCCGAGGAGGACACCCCCGCTGCCCGTATGCCCGACCAGATCCCCGAGGAGATCAAGCAGGAGCGCCTGGATCGCCTGATGACCCTGCAGGCGGAGATCTCCCTGAAGCGCAACCGGCTCCGCCTGGGCAAAACAGAGAAGGTTCTCGTCACCGACGTGGGCGAGGACGGGCTGATCCTGGGCCGCAGCCAGTTCGAGGCCCCGGAGACCGACGGCGAGATCGTCTTCACGGCCAAACGCGCGCCGCAGATCGGCTCCTTTGTCAACGTGAAGATCACCCAGGCTGAAACCTACGACCTGATGGGAGAAATGCAATGAACCTGCCCAACAAGCTCTCCATTACCCGCATGGCGCTGATCCCCGTGATGGTAGCGCTGATGTACCCCAACCATCCGGTGTGTAACCTGCTTGCCGCCGCTGTGTTCGGCGTGGCCGCCTTTACGGATTTTCTGGATGGCTACATCGCCCGCAAGCAGGGCATCGTGACCGATTTCGGCAAGTTCATCGACCCGGTGGCCGATAAGCTGCTGAACCTGAGCGCCATGATCATGCTGATCCACGCCGGCCTGCTGCCCGCGTGGATGGTCATCGTGATCCTGGCCCGGGAGCTGTGCGTGGACGGCCTGCGCATGGTGGCCGTGGGCGGCGGCAAGGTCATCGCCGCGGGCAAGCTGGGCAAGATCAAGACCGTAAGCCAGATCGCGCTGGTGCTGTGGCTGATGCTCACCCGCATGAGCGTTTCCGGCAACTGGTTCAGCCTGCTGGTGGCGCTGTGGGTGGTGGCCATCACCCTGTGGAGCGGCATTGACTATTTCATTATAAACGGTTCCTGCCTGAAAAACGCAAAATGATACCCGGGGCGGCCTTTGGGTCGCCCATTTCACTACAAAGGAGGACACCCTATGCAACGCGGACGCAATCCCCGCGGATTTCTTACCGAGGAAGAGAAATCCAGTCTGCCCACCGTTACCTGGGAGCTGATCAAACGCATCCTCGCCTATCTTACGCCCTACTGGGCCAAGTTCATCATGGTGTTCGCCACCATCCTGATCTCCTCGGTGCTGGGCCTTCTGCCCAGCATCATCACCGGCCGGATCGTGGATCAGGCCCTGATGGACGGGACGATGACCCTGCTGATCCAGCTCCTGCTGGCGGCCCTGGCCACCATGCTGGCTTCGCAGCTGGTATCGCTTTTGACGTCCTATCTCAACGCCTGGATCAGCCAGCACATCATCTTCGATATGAAGAACCAGATGTACGGCCACCTGCAGCGCATGAGCCATGCCTTCTTCACCTCGGAGCGGCAGGGCGACATCATCACCCGCATGAACACGGACGTCAGCGGCGTGAGCGGCGTGATCTCCGGCACGCTGAGCAGCATATTGAGCAACGCGGCCACGGTGGTCACCACGATGATCGCCCTGTTCGGCATGAACTGGAAGATGGCCATCATCGGCGTGCTGGTGATCCCGCTTTTGATCCTGCCCACCCGCAGCGCGGGCCGCACCCGCTGGAAGCTGCTCTCCGAGAGCCAGGCCAAGCACGATGAGATGAACCAGCTCATCAACGAGACCCTCTCCGTCTCCGGCAGCATGCTCACGAAGCTCTTCACCCGTGAGGAAAGCGAGTATCAGCGCTTTGTGAAGGTCAACGGCGAGGTGACCAAGCTGGCCCTGAAGGAGCAGCTTTCCGGCCGCTGGTTCCACCTGATCATGGGCATCTTCACCCAGCTGGGCCCGCTGCTGATCTACTTCGCCGGCGGCTATCTGATCATCGCCGCCGGGGAAACGGGCCTTACCGTGGGTACCATCACCGCCATGGTGGCGCTGGTGAACCGCCTCTACCGCCCGGTGGAATCCCTTTTGAACATCCAGGTGGACTTCACCCGCAGCCTGGCGCTGTTCACCCGCATCTTTGATTACTTCGACCGCCCCATCGACATCAAGTCCCCCGAGAACGCCGTGAAGCCCGATGTGGAGGGCGCGGATATCGCCTTTGAGCACGTGCGCTTCGGCTACACGGAGGAAAAGGACATCCTCACCGATATCAACTTCACCGTCCGCGCCGGCGAGATGGCCGCCATCGTCGGCCCCTCCGGCAGCGGCAAGAGCACCATCATCAACCTGATCCCCCGCCTGTGGGATGTGGACGGCGGCAAGGTGACCATCGGCGGCACCGACGTGCGCCAGTTCGACCTGACCTACCTGCGGGATCAGATCGGCATGGTGAGCCAGGACACGTACCTCTTCAACGGCACCATCCGCGAGAACCTGCTCTACGCCCGGCCCGAGGCCACCGAGGAGCAGATCATCGCCGCCTGCAAGGCTGCCTCCATCCACGAGTTCATCTCCGCCCAGCCCGAAGGCTATGACACCCAGGTGGGCAACCGCGGCCTGAAGCTCTCCGGCGGCGAGAAGCAGCGCATCTCCATTGCCCGGGTGATCCTGAAGGATCCTAAAATCCTCATCCTGGACGAGGCTACCTCCGCCCTGGATTCCATTTCCGAAAGCGCCATCCAGGATGCCCTGGAACACCTGATGCAGAACCGCACCAGCATCGTCATCGCCCACCGGCTCTCCACCGTCATGGCGGCGGACAAGATCCTCGCCCTGTGCGACGGCGTCATCGCCCAGAGCGGCAAGCACGAGGAGCTGATCCAGCAGGGCGGCATCTACAAGCAGCTGTTCGACACACAATTTGGCCGGATGCTCGCCGATCCCGATTGACGAACCTCCCCGAATGTGGTAATATGCTGACAAATATTGTATGACAAGGAGAATAACCATGATCTACCGCAAGTTTGGCAACACCGGCGAGATGATCTCCGCCCTGGGCTTCGGCTGTATGCGCTTCCCCGAGTATGAGAAGGACGGCAAGAAATTCGTCGATATCGAAAAGACCGACGAGATGATCGCCGAGGCCTATAAGCTGGGCGTGAACTACTTCGATTCCGCCCCCTATTACTGCAACAAGAATTCCGAGGCCGCCCTGGGCCACGGCGTGAAGGCTTTCCGTGACAAGATCCTGCTTTCCACCAAGTTCCCCGGCGAAGGCGCCGAGCAGCCCGGTATGTACCGCCGCCGCCTGGAGACCAGCCTCGCCAACCTGGATACCGACCATGTGGATTTCTACCACTTCTGGGGCATCAGCCGCAAGTATTTCGACGAGGTGATGATCCCCTGCGGCCTGCTGGAGGAGGCCCGCAAGGCCAAGGAGGAAGGCCTCATCCGCCACATCTCCTTCTCCTTCCACGATGAGCCCTCCGCCATCAAGCATATCATCGACGGCAGCGAGGAGCGCGGCGTGCCCATGGAGAGCATGCTGGTGCAGTATAACCTGCTGGACCGCTCCAACGAGGAAATGCTGACCTATGCCCAGAGTAAGGGCCTGGGCACGGTAGCTATGGGCCCCGTGGGCGGCGGCCGTCTCAGCGCGCCCACCGAGCTGTATGCCAAGCTCACCGGCGGCGCTTCCATTCCTACCTACGAGCTGGCCTTCAAGTTCGTGCTGGGCAACCCCGACCTGAATTGCGCCCTCTCCGGTATGCAGACGCTGGACATGGTGAAGCAGAACGCCGCCCTGGCCTCCAAGGCGGAAGGCTTCTCCAAGGAAGAGTGGGAAAAGCTGGGCAGCGCCATGGAGGACCTGAAGAAGTTCAGCGAGCTGTACTGCACCGGCTGCAAATATTGCCAGCCCTGCCCCGCCGGCATTGAGATCCCCGCGATCTTCAACATGTACACCTACCACAATGTGTACGGCCTCACCGGCCACGCCCAGCATATGTTCGACGAATATGTAAAGAAGGGCGGCAAGCTCCACGCCGATTGCAAGAACTGCGGCTTCTGCGAGAAGAAGTGCCCCCAGCACCTGCAGATCCGCGAGCTGCTGCAGAAGGTGGAAGCGGTGTTCAACAAATAATCCCAGACACAAAAAAGGATGGCGCAATGCCATCCTTTTTCTTTTTACAGCGCCAGTTCATGCTGCACGCTGCCCTCAAAATCCTTCCAGGTGAACACGCCGTTCTCCAGCAGCATATAGCCGTGCCAGCTGCCCTCCTTTGGGATGCTCACCGAGCCGGGGTTCAGGTAGCGATAGCTGCCGTGATCCTCCCACGCGGGCACGTGGGTGTGGCCGTGGAGCAGCACGTCCCCCTTACGCAGGGGCGGAACGTGGCCGGTGTTGTATACATGGCCGTGGGTGCAGTAGATCAGCCTCGTCCCCTCGCAGAGCACAGCGTAATCCGCCAGAACAGGGAACTCCAGCACCATCTGATCCACCTCGGCCTCGCAATTGCCGCGCACGCAGAGGATCTCATCCTTCATGGCGTTGAGCATGGCGATGACCTGCTTGGGGGCGTACCCCTCGGGCAGATCGTTCCGGGGGCCGTGGTAGAGCACATCGCCCAGGAGCAGCATACGGTCGGCCTGCTCGGCCTTATAGGCATTCACCAGCTTTTCGCACCAGCAGGCGGAGCCGTGGATATCCGAGGCTATGAGCCACTTCATAGCGGGCCCTCCTTACTTCAGGTTCAGCTTTTCCGCCACGGGATCGATATCCAGGGTGGCGAAGTAATCCTCCGGGCGCTCGGCGCGGCGGATGAGCTGACAGGAGCCGTCCTCGCGATAGAGCACCTCGGCGGAGCGCAGGCGGCCGTTGTAGTTATAGCCCATGGCATAGCCGTGGGCGCCGGTATCGTGGATCACCAGCAGGTCGCCCTCGGTGATCTCGGGCAGGGCGCGGTCAATGGCGAACTTATCGTTGTTCTCACACAGCGCGCCGGCCACGTCGTAGATATGGTCGCAGGGCCAGTCAGCCTTGCCGCACACGGTGATGTGGTGATACGCGCCGTACATGGCGGGACGCATCAGATTCACAGCGCAGGCATCCACGCCGATGTAATGCTTGTAGGTATCCTTGTGATGGGTGGCATGGGTCACCAGCCAGCCCTCAGAGCCGGTCATCCAGCGGCCCAGCTCGGTCTTGATGGCCACGCCGCCCTGGGGGAACACGGCCTCGTAGGCCTGGCGCACGCCCTCGCCCACCTGCATGATGTCGGTCTTCTCCTGGTCGGGACGGTAGGGAATGCCCACGCCGCCGGAGAGATTGATGAAGCTCAGCTTCAGCCCGGTCTCCTCCGCCAGATCCCTGCCGCACTTGAAGAGGATCTTCGCCAGGGTGGGATAGTAGCTGTTGTCGGTATTATTGCTGGAAAGGAACGCGTGCAGGCCGAACTCCTTCGCGCCCAGCTCCTTGAGCTTTTTCAGGCCCTCCTGCAGCTGGGGATAGGTGAAGCCGTACTTGGCGTCGCCGGGGTTGCCCATGATGGCGGTACCGATCTTGAAATCTCCGCCGGGGTTGTAGCGGCAGCAGACGCAATCCGGGATGCCGCCGTGCTCCTTAAGGATATCGATATGGGTGATGTCGTCCAGGTTGATGTAGGCGCCCATGGCCCGGGCATGATCGAACTCCTGGGGAGGCATATTGTTGGCAGAGAACATCACGTCCCTGCCCTGGAAGCCCAGCGCCTCGGAAAGGAGCAGCTCCGTTTCGCTGGAGCAGTCAACACCGCAGCCCTCCTCCTTCAGGATGCGCAGTACGGTGGGATTGGGCAGCGCCTTTACCGCGAAATACTCCTGGAAATCCCCGCACCAGGAGAAGGCAGCCTTCAGCGCCCGGGCGTTGCGGCGGATGCCCGCCTCATCGTAGAGGTGGAAGGGCGTGGGAAACTGCGCCGCCGCGCCCTGAAACACTTCGTCCTTCAAGTTGAAATTCGGCATGACCGATCACTCCATCGCTTGTAAAATACTTTCTCAATCTAACACACACGGCTGGACATTGCAAGTCTTTCTCCAGTTTTTTTGAAGGGCAAACGCCTGCGTGGCCCGATATGCGCAAAGGAGCCATAACCGCGGCTGCGGTTATGGCTCCCTGCCTTTTCGCAAGTTATCCTCTCTTGCGATTCTTGAAACCGATCGCCGCCAGCGCTGCCATGGACAGGCCCATCAGCAGCATCCACAATCCCACGGGCTGACGATCGCCCGTAGCCGGGATCCTGGTGTTGATGATCACGCCGCCATTATCGGCGCTGGTCGTTTCCTCGCCGGCGGCATTCTGATAGGTGGTCATGTAGCCGTCCAGGGGCTCCTCCACAACGGTATATACCGCAGGCTGGCCGTTATAGGTCTCAGGCAGATCGTAATACTTGTACCAGCCGCCGCTGACCCTGGGCGTGGGGGTATCCAGCTTATCGCCATTGCAGTACAGCGTCAGGGTAATGGCAGGCGTCTCCTCGCCATCAGCCAGGCCTTGCCAGCGCTTGAGTACCTTGAAATCAGCTTCCTGCTCCTTGCGGTTGATGATGGTACCGCCGTCATGCACCGCATTGGTAACGCCGGCGTAGGGCGCTACGTTGTCATAGATGGTCACATAGCCGTCGAAGTACTTCTCCTTCGCGGAATACACAATGGGCTCATTCTGCTCATCATATTTCGGAAGGTTCTCGTAAGTGTACACATCCTCCGTACGGGTGTATGCGGGCTGCGGATCCAGCTTCACGCCGTTGGCGTACAGGGTCAGCTCGATGGGGCCGCTGCCGCCCTCCCATACCTTGGTGACCTGGAAGACGGTGGGTTTGGCCGTATTCGTGAAGCCTGTACGATTCGGGCTGTTCCGCTGGATGACTCCCGTCGCGCTGCCCTCGGTGATCTCGCCCGTATAGTCTTCGTCGGCGGCCTCGGTGACCGTGTAGCCCGCGCCCACCGGCAGACCTGTGATCCGCATGGTCTCGCCGTGCCTGAGCCGGAAGGTGGTCGTCCCGTCCTCATCAAAGGCCGCGACCGTTTCGCCGCCGGGGCCCATGGCGGCGAACCCGCCGGTAACCGGCACATCCCCCGCAGTCAGGGTAACGGTGAAGGCGAAGGCCTTCTCCTTATCGCCACCCGCGACGGTCTTGGTCACTTCCATAACGCCCAGCGGGGTGTTGGTCAGGGTGGTGGCGTTGCCCTGGGTATTCACGCCGGTGGTATACCCGGGCACAGGGACCTCCCGTACCTCGTAGGTGTACTTGACACCCTGTTCATCAAAGGCAGGCAGCCCGGTGAAGGTATATGCCCAGCCCTCCTCAGCGGTGAGGCTCGCTTCGCTGTATTTCACCTTGTTCCGGTACAGCTCCACGGTGATGCTTTCCGGCCGCAGGCCCAGGGCATCCTCCTCATCCTGCCACATTTTGGTGACGCTGTGGCTGATCGTTTCACTGTAACTGTTGGCGAACAATACGGGCTGACCGTTCAGATCATCGGTGACGGTCAGGGTGCCGTCGCCGTTATCGGTGATGGTCAGGGTGATGGTCCGGATGGCGGCATCATAGGTAACGCCCGCCGCGCCGGCGTCCTTTTCTGCCAGGTGATACACCCTTGTACCCACATCCGCCTCGGTGAAGGCGATCGGCGGGAAGGCAACGCTGCCGTCCGCGCCGTTGCGCGCGATGGCGAGCTCGTAGCCCTCCTCGTCCATCAGGGCAAAGATAAAGGCGTCCGCTTCCAGCTCCTTGCCGGTCAGGCTCTTTTCAGCCACAGGAGCATACTCACCGGCGGCGGCGTAAGTATTGGTGAAGCTTGCGCTGGCGGTCTGGTTGACCACAATGGAGCCGCTGGCGCCGGTTTGCTTCTGGGTGAAGCCGCCTGCGGCCGCCTCGGTAACGGCGTAGCCGGCTCCGTGAGGCAAGCCGGAGATCAGCGCCGTTTCGCCGCCCTTCAGGGTGAAGGTCGCCTGACCGTCAACCATGATCAAGGACTCCGTCGCGCCGCTCTTTTCGATGACGAAATCGCCGCTGACGGGCTGCCCAACCGCATCGGTGAGCAGCAGCGAGAAGGTGAACGCCTGCGCAGCGTGGGCAGGATTGCTGCTGACCACGGTTTTGCTGACGCTCAGGCTGCCGGGCTTGATTTTGTTGGTAATGGTGTTGGCGTCCTGTGTAATGCTGCCGTCCTCTTCCCCGGTGGCGTAGGTGATGGTGGGGGTAAGCCGGCCCTTGCCGTCCTTATCCTCCATGGCGATGGTCACATACACCCGCTGACCGCTGTAAACCACGGTTTCATCATCGCCGGGCACTTCCTCGACCACGTATTCATAGATGCCCGCTTCGGTATAGGTGATATCAGGGAAGACAACGCTGCCATCAGCGGCATTGGCGGCCGTGCCCACAACAGCATGCTCCGCGTCCAGCAGCCGGAAGGAGAATTCATCCTCCGCCAGGGCGCGGCCCGCCAGCGCCTTATGGATCTGCGGCGCCGCCACGCCCTTGACGGTGTAGGTGTTGATCAGCTCCGCCTTGCTTTCCAGGGTGGATTCGATCACGCCGGTCTTGGGTCTGTCCATGATCCAACCGGGCAGCGGATCGGGCTCGGACACTTCATAGCGCACCCCGGCGGGGATATCGGTGAAGCGGAGCTCGCCGCCATTGCCCATTTCGGCAGAATACAGGCCGTCGGTGATGGCGATCTGCTGATCATCCAGCGTCACCGTGCCGCTCCACGGCAGGCCAATCTTATCGGCGAAACGCACCTCCACGGTGAACTGCTGGCCGGCAGCTGCCTCGGTGGCGCTTTCGGTGGTTTTACGGATGGTCAGGCTGCCGGGCTTGGTGGTGTTCCGGAAGACGGGGGGCTTGCCGCCGGGATACGTCACCGTGGCGGAGAGCACGCCCTGTCCGTTATCCTTCACGGCGACGGTGACCGTATACACCGTTTCGTCGTAGGCGATGGTACCGTCGTTTCCGGGGTTCTCGGTGATGGTGTAGGTGAAGGTCTTGCCGATGTCCTCGGCGCCGTATTCGATGGGGGTGAACTCCACCGCGCCGGCGGCATTGTTTGTAACAGTCTCGCTGACCCCTTCGCCGGCAAGGGTGAAGGAGAACGCGCCCTCAGCGGGGACCAGGCCGTCATAGGTCTTGGAGGCGCGCAGGGCAGCCACCGCCTTGGTAGGCGTATAGCTGTTGGTGAACACCGCCCCGGCGGTTTCCATGGGCTGGATGACGCCGCTGTCGTCCACCTTCCGCACGAGGGTCCAGCCGGCGGGGGTCTCCTCCCAGACCTCGTAGGCGGTGCCCGCGGGGAGATCGTTGAAGGTGATGGTTTCGCCCGCCAGCAGGGTGAAGGTGACGCTGTTCTCGGCCACCTCGAGGGCGGTGGGGATCTTTTCCCACTTGGCGGTAAGCGTAGCCGTTTGCGTACCGGCGCCATTTCTCACCCGAAGATTATTGGCGGGTATTGTTACGCTGCCATCCTCGTTTATCGGTACAAACTTCTGGCCAAAATTCGTAAAGGAACCATTGAACCCTGTCAGGCGGTAACCGTAACGGTAGAAGGTGGGGTAGAAGGTGTATGCTTCACCGGCAAGAACAAGGGCATTGGGCATGGTGCCTGCGCCGCCATTGGCGACAAACGTCACATCGTAATCATACTTATCCCAGATCCAGGTGCCCGCATGCCCTCCTTCCTCGAACAGTGCTTGCCCTTCAAGCACCTGGCCGGTTTCAACATTTCGCCACTTTCCATTATTATCGCCAATACCAGTATACGAATTCGTATTGGGACCATACCACGCCTTATCATACTTGACCTTAAAGGTATCATTGATCGTCAGGCGCTCTACAGTGCCATAGTCGCTTCGCTCATCGCCGTACAAATGCTGCGTATTGTCGATATCTACGTTCGTGAAATCCAGGTTAGCCACATTCAGATTCTTGGTTCTGGCATAACGAATGCTTGGATAGTAGAACATCATAGAATAATTGGTCGCGCTGGAGGTGTCCAAGTGCGTGAGATCAATCGTTTCAAATGCTCTGATCAGGCTATAATAGAACGCATACGAGAAATCCGTTACCTCGCTGGTGTCAAGCTTCGATATATCAAAGTTTTTCACACCATACATGCCTCTGAACCAGTATTTCAGAGACTTGGGCTTGATCGGATCCCGCATCCAAACCGTCTCGACAGTGGAATTCCGCCAATACAGGTCATACTCATATCTTGGATCTTCCAGATCCTCAAAATATACAGTATAGCGCATACCATTCTGATCTGTATAGCTTCTGCCGCTAGAACGTTCAGGTACTTTGAACATGTTGCCATATGGGTCAATCGCGTAGCCATTTTCATCCTTTTCCGCGCGGAAGAAGATAACTTCCTTTTCAGCGGAATTATACACCGCATACGCATCGCCGACCAGTTCTTCCGGCTTGGCGCGGTAGACTTCCTTGACGGAGTCGGGCTCGCCCTGCCACCATAGATATTTGGCTGCTTCCGCAGGCTCCCGATCCTCCATCTCCTTCAGATCCAGCTTCACCTCATCGGGAACCTTTTCGCCGGTGAATTTCACGTGGAAGCGGAAGGTCTGCGCGGTGTTGGGGTTGGCGCCCTCCACCTCCTTGGTGATGCTGAGGCTGCCGGGCTTGAGGGTGTTTTCAAACACAGGCATGGTGGTTTCGCCGGTCACGGAAAGGGGGCCTTCGATCTCGCCAGTGTTGTTGCAAGTATCACACTGAGGGAAAAACTGCTCTAATCTTTCCGGGATAGTCTGGTAATACCAGGTGCCGCCACTTCCTACGCCCTTCGCATACCAGCGTTCTTCTGATGGTCTGAACTGAACATATTCCTCGTATATATAGTAATTTCCACCGCTTGTTATATATTTACTGTGCAGTTCCAATCCGCTGCCCTTGCAAGTTTCGCACATTTCGCCTTGAATATAAACCAATCCATGGCATACAGAACACAGCACAACCTGACGGATTGCGCTTCCGGTATAATGATGACTGCTGCCTGTGTCGCTATAATAATGCATAAAGTCAACGCCCTTGCCAGCAGGATCTATATTACTTAAATCCCCAGCGCTTCCTTCGCAGTCCGGGCACTCCACATACGTTCTCACGCCCGTCTGCTGGTCCTGCACAAAGCTCAGGGTGCCATCGCCGTTATCGTACACCTTGATGGTCACGATGTACGCCTGATCGGAATACACAACGGTCTTGTCCTGGCCCTGCTGCTCCCGCATCAGATACGTATAGGTGGCGGGCTCGTCATCGCTGAGGCTCACGTCGTCCTGGTCAAAGGAGAGCGCGTCAAACACAACATTGCCCTCGGCGTCATTCGTTGCCGTGCCAATGCATTCGCCGGTGATCTCGTTTTTGTCCGCGTCATAGGGGAAGAGCTCAAAGGTGAACTCGCCCGCCTTCAGCTGGCGGCCCTCCAGCGTCTTCCACGCCCGCAATACCACTTCGCCTTCGGCGGTGTAGGCGTTCTCGAAGCTGATGGGGGTCTCCATGAAGTTGTGCGTCACGGTCAGGCTGCCGTCGCCGTTCTCGTCGGCCACGGTCACGGTCACGTCGTACTTCTTCGCGTCATAGCCGTAGCCGTCCGCGCCCATGTCCACTTCTTTGACGATATATTGGAAGCTCTTGCCCGCGTCCTCGTGGGTGTAATCCAGCTGGCCGAAGACAGCCCCGGCAGCGGAGAATATCTCCTCCACGCCGTTGCCGCCGGTGGTGGTCTCCGGGGCGTTCACGCGGGCGGTACGGATGGCCTGCCCGTAGGTGGGGCTGTCCGGGTTGTTATCGATCAGCTCGAACCGGAACTGGTTCTTGCGGATCTGGCGGCCGCTCAGGTCCTTATCCACCTTGAGCTGGGCGTTGCCGCTGGCGGAATAGGTGTTGGTGAACTCCGCCTGCGCTGTCTGGCCGGCGCGGATGGTTCCCTCCGCGTCCACAGAGGTCACCGTGAAGCCCGCCGCCTCGGTCTCGATCACCTGATAGGCGCTCTCGGAGGGCAGGTCGTACACCGTGATCTTCTGGTCGCCCTTCAGCTGGAAGGTCTCGCCGTTGCCGATCCGGCCTTCGCCGATCTGCTCCCACTCGCCGTCCTTCTGCTGCCAGAGCGCGTATTGATACTTGTCCATCAGGGGCGCGGCGGGCTCGTCGGGATCCGTCTGCTCCTGCAGAAGCACCAGCGTGAAGGTGAAGGCCTTTTCAGCCGCGCTGGGCGTGGCGTTCAGCACGGTCTTGAGCACTTCCAGATCGCCAAAGGGCTGATAGGTGTTGTTGACCAGGGCGTAGCCCTCCGCCTCGCCGGCGTACTTGGGAACGTACTCTTCCTCCACCCGGTAGGCATATTCCTTGCCGCCATCGGCATATTTGTCCAGCTTGCCGAAGGTGTAGCTCCACTTGCCGTCCGCATCGGCGGTGACCACCTTGCTGGTCACGTATTCGTCATCCCGGTACAGCTTCAGGGTGATGCTCCGGGGACGCGCGCCATAGGCATCGTCCTCGTCGTTCCACAGCTTTTCGCCGCTGATCACGGTCTGCTCGTTGGGATGCACATTGATGAGCCGGTAGTGGTTCAAGTCGATGAACTCCACCTTGCTCTCGTAGCCCTCCACGGGCTGCTCGGCAAAGGTGTACAGGTAGCGCAGACCCTGTTCGTTCACGATATCCATCTGGTTGAACTGTGCGGACCAGTTATTGCTCTCGTCCAGCACGGCGGTGATGGGCAGACCGTCCGCGTCCGGCACGGGCTGCTCCTCGCCCGCCAGGCCCGCCACCCGGCGCTTCACCGCCACGGTGACGGAATCAGGGCGCACGGCGTCGTGGTTATTCTGATCCTGCCATACCTTTTCCAGCTTGATCACGCCGGGCAGAATGCCCACACGGGTATAGTCGTTGCGGATCATACGGTAGCTGGACAGCCAGTTGGTGCCGTTGACGCTGGTCTGGCCCTGGATGAGGCGTACACGGGCGTTGTTGTAGGCGTACATATTATTGGCGGGATCCATGGCGGCTTCCCAGTCCACCTCGCCGCTTTCGGTGCGGGCGTAGGCGCCCTTGGCATGCCAGGCGTCGGGATCGCCGTTGTCGTCCGGGGCCGCCATGCGCAGATAACCGGCAATGGTTTCCTCAGGCTTGAGGACGAACTCGCTGCCATCGGTGCAGGTGGTGGCGTCAATGGCGATGGCGCTCACGTTCAGCCCGGCAGGTACCGTCCAGACGCCCTCTTCGTCCAGCTCGGCCACCTGCCAGATCTGGCGGTTGCTGATATCATACGCGCCGGAGGCAAACAGCTCGGTATCCTCGTCGAAGTTATCGTCGGTGGCGCCGGAGGAGGTATCCGCAAACTGTAGGCCGGGCAGCTGGGAATACAGCAGCACGGGCGCCACGCCGGCGTTGACGAACTCGCTCAGGTCCACCTTGTTCAGCGTGCCGCGCCACTGGCCCTTGCCCTGCCAGTCGCCGGTCCACTCCTTGCGCTCCTGGGTATGCTCAAAATCCGCCGCCTTGGTGGCGTCGGCGTCCTCATCGGCGCTGGGGTCGGGGATGATGTAGTTTTCGATGGTATCGTAAATGATGATGCCCTTGGTGGAGGTATTCTCCGCCGAGGACACCCGCAGGCGGTAGGAGTAGCCCAGGCCCTCGTAGACCGTGACCTGCTCCTGACCGTCCAGGCCCTGGGTCCAGATACCCACCAGGTCGTTCTTCACCGCCTTTTCCAGGCCGGAAACGGCATAGATCAGCGCGGAAACGTTGTTGGAGCACTTGCCGTACACGAAGCGGTTTTCGCCGGGCCTGGTATTGGGGTCAAGACCGGTCATAGCCGCGGCGATGTCGGCAGGCATGGTGGGGGTGGTGGCGTTGTTGCCGGCCAGCGGATCATCTGGCTCGCCCTTCTGGTTCCTGATGGTGCCCAGCGTACCGTCGCGGAGGTTATCCACCGTGGATTCAAAGGCCACATAGTTGACCAGGTTCTTGCCGTACTCGTCCATATCCAGCCACGTATAGGCAGCCGTGAAGGACAGGGTGGGCTGGTCGGAATAGCCCAGGCTGTTGGTATGGGAGGGCTTGGGCGTCAGCTCCGCCTCCACCACCAGCAGAATGCGGCCGGTATCGTTGTAATTTTCGATGGTATAGATATTGGAAATGGTATCGCCGCTGCGCAGCCTGATGGTATCCAGCAAAGGCACCACACGGGGCGGCAGCAGGTCATACCACACACCGGAGGTCTCGGCAGGGATAACGCCTTCCTCCACGGCGGCGTCATAATCGGCGCGCACCTTCAGGTTGCTCTGCTCGGTGAGGGTGGCGGTGTAGTGGATGAGCAGCCGCTGGTTTTCCACATCGGTTTCGTAGCTGCCGCTCTTGTTCAGGGATACGCCGTAGCTGGCGCCCGCGTAGGTAGCCAGGGAGGAATCAAAATCATCGTCCAGCACCAGCGTACCTTCGCCGTTTTCCTCCACCCAGCCGTATGTGTCCATGATCACGTCGTTCTTGAACTTGGTGGTGGGATTTTCGCTCTGTTCAAACAGCTCCCTGACGATCTGGCACGCCCTGTCGGAGGGCTTCATGGTGATGAGGGGATACACATACCAGTCGATCGCGGCGATATCGCACTTTTCCGCCGTTTGGCCGCCGAAAACATTGCTCACGAAGGTGTGACGCACGTCGGTCGCGTTTTCAGGGAAATAGACGGTCATGCCGGAGGTGGTGCAATCGGCAGACACGTCCGTAAACCGGAACGCGCCCAGTCCGTCCTCGCCCCAGGTAGCGGTGGCGGCCTTATACCAGGTATCCTCGTTGTTGAGCTGGTACTCGATCACCAGATCAGGGGTGGGCAGTGTGCTGTCGGTCTGGTAGCCCCAGGTGCCATTGGCCCGCTTGGCGTAGCGCATCTTGCCGGGGGTGGAGACGCGCAGGCCCTTCATCTCGAAATCCCCGGAGGTGAGGGGCGTGGTTTCATAATTGAAGAAGGTCTGGAAATCGTGGGTGATCTGCTTCCAGCCCAAAAGGCCGAAGTCCGCCTCGGTCAGCTCAAGGGCGTCCAGCTCGCTGTTTGCCACTTTGCCGGTAAGCTCATCGTTCGTATAGCCCATGGTGCGGGGAGATGTCCACGGATAGCCGTAGCCAATGGTTTCCACCACGAAGGTCATATCCACAGGCTGTTTGCTTTCCAGCTTGTTGAGGGCATAGCCGTAGGTCCAGTCCTTGTAGCCCACCTGTTCCGTCCACTTGTTGACAGCGTACTCACCCGTAGGCCGGGCAAAGCGGACGGGGGAATAAGGAACGACGACCCCATCCCTGGCCGTAGTGACCTTCTGGGGATCCTCCGGCTTGTTCCACCGATCCGCTTCAACGGCCTTGTCGGTTTCCGTGAGGATCCATTCCACGTCATTCTCAAAATAGTAGACGCGCTGGGGTTCATTGGCCCGGGGCACATAGAAGGCATCCTTGCGGTATGCGGACCACATATATGCCGTGTGGGAATACTGGGTGCCGGTGGTGGCGGTGGTCTCGTGATCCACGATCTCGGCAGTGCAGTCCAGCGTCTCCTGGTCGAACTCGCCCTGATACGTGCCCGCCTCCGGAGCGCTCTCCTGATAGTTGGTCAAGCCGAGGAAGATGCCATCCGTCACCTTCTGACGGCTGGACTTGCCCCCCGCTCCGGGGACCAATTCATACGCATCGGAAAGCACATCGCCGATGTCCAGGGAGAAGGGCTGGTTGTTCACATGGGAATGATAAGTGTACCAACGGACGAAAATATAATCCTCGGGAGAGGTGCCCTCGGGCAGCCTGGCCAGCATCTCTTCGCTCAGGCCGCCGGGATAATCCTCAAATACCTCGCCGTTTTTGTAGGCGCTGGTGATCCTGGCCTGGGTATCGATCTGCGCGTCGATGGGCAGGCTGGTCAGTTCGATGGTATTGCCCTGGTTGGTGACCACCTCGCAGTGGGCCGTGATGGGCGCGGAGTGGCTCATATCCACCACGCTGACAGGGGAAACATTGCGGATAGCCACCTCAATGGATACGCTGGAGGTGGCGCCGACGGTACGGGTGTTGGTCAGTACATAATTGCCGTCGATGATCTGCCAGTTGAAATCCGCCTTGGTGGAGGGAGCGGCGGGCAGGGGCAGCTCCAGCGTGCCGATGAGCTTGCTTTCATCCACCACGCCCACGGTTTCGCCCTCCATGCCGGTTTCCTCATACCGGCGGCCATACCACACCTGTGCGGGGATGGTGATGGTAATGTCCCCCGGGCCGTAGTCATACTGGCCCGAGAACTCCACCTCCACCTTGTAGATCATGGAAAGAGGCGCGCTGCTGGTGGTGGCAAGGTACAGGTGGCTGATATCATCCAGCTCCTCCTGGGAAACAGCCTCGCCATCGTTGTTGGTCTGGCTGTCCTGCGTTACCCAGCGCACCTGGATGCCCTCGATCTTGGAGCCGTCCAGTTCGTTGGTCCCGGAGGAAGCCGGGGGCTCCGCGGACGGTTCCTCCGCGATGGCATAGGTCAGGCCGGCAGGAACGGGCTGGCGATCCACCCCGGGGGCCGTTGCGGGAATAAGCCCCTGAAAGCACAGGAGCATTGCCAGCAACAGGCACCATGCCATTCGGGCCGTTTTGTGTACACGCTTCATTTGCAGCACCTCTGTCTATCGGGTCATCCATACGTCTGGCAAACCGGGCGTCGCGAATGGGGCAAAATAAGGTAAAAAACCGCCCAATTTACCATATTAATATTCTAACACAAATTAACTGGAAATGCTATACAATTTGAGCATTTGGTTTGGAAAAAACATACTGTCGGAGGCGCATACCGCCAGGCCTGTTTCCCGTTTTGCGCAGCCGAGCATGCATTTTTTTCGCAGCGCTTTGCCGAATTGTTTCATGTGGGTATTGACATTTCCCGGATTTGGTGTAGAATATGCTTGTAAAGGTCAAAGAAAGTCAAACTTCCCAAAGGAGGAATGTGTGATGAATATGAACCAGTTCACGCAAAAGACCATCGAGGCCCTGCAGCGCGCCCAGGGCCTGGCGGTGGAATATCAGCATATGCAGGTGGATCAGGAGCATCTCCTCACCGCCCTGCTGGAGGACGGCGGCGCGCTGATCCCCCAGCTGCTGCAGAAGTGCGGCATGAACGCGGAAAGCCTGCGCAAGGCTCTGGCCGACAGTCTGGGGCGCATTGCCCGTGTTTCCGGCCCCGGCCGCGAAGCCGATAAGGTGTACATCTCCCCGGAGATGGACAAGGCCCTGCAGGAGGCCGAGGCCCGCGCCAGACAGATGCGGGACGAGTACCTCTCCGTGGAGCACGTGTGGATGGGCGTGTGCGCCAAGCCCAACGCCCGGGTGAAGGACATCCTGCGCGCCTTCAATTATCAGGAGGCGGTTTTCCTCAAAGCCCTGAGCGAGGTTCGCGGCGCCACCCGCGTCACCACCGACAGCCCCGAGGAAACCTACGACGCCCTGAAGAAGTACGGCTCCGACCTGGTGGAGCTGGCCCGGCAGCAGAAGCTGGATCCGGTCATCGGCCGTGACGGCGAGATCCGCAACGTGATCCGCATCCTCTCCCGCAAGACCAAGAACAACCCCGTGCTCATCGGCGAGCCCGGCGTGGGCAAGACCGCCATTGCCGAGGGTCTGGCTCAGCGCATCGTGCGGGGCGACGTACCGGATTCCCTCAAGGACCGCAGCATCTTCTCGCTGGACATGGGCAGCCTGATCGCCGGCGCCAAGTTCCGGGGCGAGTTTGAGGAGCGCCTCAAGGCCGTGCTGGCGGAAATCAAAAAGAGTGAAGGCCGCATCATCCTCTTCATTGATGAGCTGCACACCATCGTGGGCGCCGGCAAGGCCGACGGCGCCATGGACGCGGGCAACCTGCTCAAGCCCATGCTGGCCAGGGGCGAATTGCACTGCATCGGCGCGACGACCCTCAACGAATACCGCCAGTATATCGAAAAGGACGCCGCCCTCGAAAGGCGCTTCCAGCCCGTCATGGTAGGCGAGCCCACCGTGGAGGATACCATCGCCATCCTCCGCGGCCTGAAGGAGCGCTACGAGGTCTTCCACGGCGTCAAAATCCAGGATGGCGCGCTCATCGCCGCCGCCACCCTCTCCAACCGCTACATCACCGACCGCTTCCTGCCCGACAAGGCCATCGACCTGGTGGACGAGGCCTGCGCCATGATCCGCACGGAGATCGACTCCCT
>SVGJ01000036.1 GCA_015056415.1 Clostridiales bacterium | reverse complement strand
TACTTCAGTTCCTTCACGTCGCCAACCAGGGGAATCATGATCTCGGGAACGATGTTCCACTCGGGATGACGGCCCTTCACAGCGATGGCAGCCTTGATGACGGCCTTGGTCTGCATGGCAGCGATTTCGGGATAGGTGACGGCCAGACGGCAGCCACGGTGACCCATCATGGGGTTGAACTCGTGCAGGGAGGAGATGATGTCCTTGATCTGCTGGACGGTCTTGCCCTGAGTGGCAGCCAGAGCGGCAATGTCTTCCTCGGTGGTGGGCACGAACTCATGCAGCGGGGGATCCAGGAAGCGGATGCAAACGGGATGCTCTTCCATAGCCTCATACAGGCCCTCGAAGTCAGCCTGCTGCATGGGCTCGATCTTGGCCAGAGCGGCCTCGCGCTCTTCAACGGTGTCAGCGCAGATCATCTCACGGAAGGCGCCGATACGGCCCTCTTCGAAGAACATATGCTCGGTACGGCACAGGCCGATGCCCTCAGCGCCCAGCTCGCGGGCCTTGATGGCGTCGCGGGGAGAGTCGGCATTGGTGCGGACCTTCAGGGTGCGGTACTGGTCAGCCCAAGCCATGATACGGCCGAACTCGCCAGCGATCTCAGCGTCCTTGGTGGGGATCAGGCCGGCGTAGATGTTGCCGGTGGAGCCGTCCAGGGACAGTTCGTCACCCTCGTGGAAGGTCTTGCCGTCCAGGGTGAAGACCTTGTTTTCTTCATCCATGTTGATCTCGGTGCAGCCGGACACGCAGCAGGTACCCATGCCACGGGCCACAACGGCAGCGTGAGAGGTCATGCCGCCGCGCACGGTCAGGATGCCCTGAGCAGCCATCATGCCCTCGATGTCTTCGGGAGAGGTCTCCAGACGGACCAGAACGACCTTCTCGCCACGGGCGGCCCATTCCTTGGCGTCTTCAGCGGTGAAGACGATCTTGCCGGCGGCAGCGCCGGGGGAAGCGGGCAGAGCCTTGCCAATGGCGGTGGCAGCCTTCAGGGCCTTGGGGTCGAACTGGGGATGCAGCAGGGTGTCCAGGTTACGGGGATCGATCATGGACACGGCCTTCTTCTCGTCGATCATGCCTTCGTCCACCAGGTCGCAGGCGATCTTCAGAGCGGCGGGAGCGGTACGCTTACCGTTACGGGTCTGCAGCATGTAGAGCTTGCCGTTCTCAACGGTGAACTCCATATCCTGCATGTCGCGGTAGTGGTCTTCCAGGATGGCGCAAACCTTCTGGAACTGCTCGAAAGCAGCGGGGAACTTATCAGCCATCTCAGAGATGGGCATAGGAGTACGCACGCCAGCCACAACGTCTTCGCCCTGGGCGTTGGTCAGGAACTCGCCCATCAGGCCGCGCTTGCCGGTAGCGGGATCGCGGGTGAAAGCAACACCGGTGCCGCAGTCATCGCCCATGTTGCCGAAAGCCATGGACTGAACGTTAACAGCGGTGCCCCAGGAATAGGGAATGTCGTTCTCACGACGATAGATGTTGGCGCGGGGGTTGTCCCAGGACCGGAACACGGCCTTCACGGCGCCCATCAGCTGCTCCACGGGATCGGAGGGGAAGTCCACGCCGATCTTGGCCTTGTACTCGGCCTTGAACTGGTTGGCCAGCTCCTTCAGGTCGTCAGCGGTCAGCTCAACGTCCTGGGTGACGCCCTTGGCTTCCTTCATCTCGTCGATGAGGACCTCGAAGTACTTCTTGCCGACTTCCATAACGACGTCGGAGTACATCTGGATGAAACGGCGATAGCAGTCATAGGCCCAGCGGGGGTTGCCGGACTTGGCAGCCAGAACCTCAACGACTTCCTCGTTCAGGCCCAGGTTCAGGATGGTGTCCATCATGCCGGGCATGGAAGCGCGGGCGCCGGAACGAACAGAGACCAGCAGGGGGTTTTCCTTATCACCGAACTTCTTGCCGGTAATGGCCTCCAGCTTCTCAACGTTGGCCATGATCTCGGCCTCGATGTCAGCATTGATCTGACGGCCGTCCTCGTAGTACTGGGTGCAGGCCTCGGTAGAAATGGTGAAGCCCTGGGGCACAGGCAGGCCAATGTTGGTCATCTCGGCCAGGTTAGCGCCCTTGCCGCCCAGCAGCTCGCGCATCGTGCCATTGCCCTCGGTGAAAAGGTAGACAAACTTCTTCGCCATGGGAAACAACTCCTCCTCATATTTTATGCAAGAGGCTTCCCCCTTGCATGGACATAGCCTGACAAGGCGCTTGTTTTCGCCCGCCAGACTGATCCTTCATATATCGTTAAAATGATACCATCATTTTTCCCTTTTTGCAAGACATTATCCGACTTCAAACCTGCTTTTTGTGAAAATATTTGCGATGATAGTATTTACAGTTCCATATTGGGAGAAAGAAAACATCCCCTGCCGCAATCAGCAGAGGATGTCGTATGTTGATTATTCAGCCTTTTCAGCCTCAGCGGTCTGGATCGGGGTTTCCGTGTCCTTCTTGGCGTCGGCCTGCTTGGCGGCTTCACGGGCAGCCTTGGCAGCCAGCGCAGCCTGGATCTTCGCTTCCATCTCGGGGGTACGCGCAGGCTTGACCTTGGCGTCCTCGGGATTCACGGCCAGCACGGGTTCAGGCGTAGTACCCACCTTGGCGTGACGGTCGCGGGTATGCTCGCGCACCTTCATGGTGATGCACTTCTTGGGGCACTTGGCAGCGCAGGCGCCGCAGCCGGTGCAGGCCGAAGTGATCTCATGAGGCATCTTCTTTTCGCCAATGATGGCCTCGAACTGGCACTGACGCTTGCACATGCCACAGCCGATGCAGGCGTCGGGTTCGATATCGGCGATCTTGCGGTCGTCCCAGTCGGCCCAGATAGCGTTGGTGGGGCAAACCTCCGCGCACATCATGCAGCCGACGCATTTTTCGGTGTCGATCACCGGCAGGTTGTTCACCATAGTAATCGCGCCAAATTTGCAGGCGATGGCGCAGCGCTCGCAGCCGATGCAGCCCACGCGGCAGTTATCACTGACCAGGTAGCCTTCCTCAGCGGCGCGGCACATCAGCCGAACCGGACGGGTCACGGGCTGCAGGTCAAGCACGCCCTTGGGGCAGGCCGCGACACACTTGCCGCAGGCCTTGCACTTGTCCTCATCCACCACGGCGATCTTCTTGTGCTCGTCGATGTGGATCGCGTCGAAGGGACAGGCCTTCACACAGGTGCCCAGGCCCAGGCAGGCATATTTGCAGGCACGGTTGCCGTCGCTGACCAGCGAGGCAGCCACGCAATCCTGGATGCCGGTATAATTGAACTTGGACTTGCAGCGGTCGATATCGCCCTGGCAGATGACCTTGGCCACCATACGGGCGGCAGCGTCCGCGGGCTCAACGCCCATCACGGCGGCGATCTGCTCGGACACCTCGGCACTGCACACGGGGCAGGCGTTCACCGCCGCCTTGCCGGAGGCGATAGCGTCAGCGCAGCCATCGCAGCCGGGATAGCCGCAACCGCCGCAGTTAGCGCCGGGCAGCAGCTCGCGCACAGCGTCACGGGTGGGATTGCTGGGCACGGCGAACACCTTGGAGGTCAGCGTCAGCAGGCCGCCAAAGAGCAGGCCCATACCGCCAAGCACAAGGGCGGCGAATAAAATATCCATGTCGTTACCTCCCCTTTACTTAAATCAGACCGCCGAAGCCGGCAAAGGCAACAGCCATCAGGCCGGCGGTAATCAGCGCGCCGGGGAAACCGTCCATCCACTTGGGCATCCGGGAAAGGCTCAGACGCTCGCGGATGCAGGCGAACAGAACCATCGCCAGGGTGAAGCCCAGGGCGGCGCAGCAGCCGTTCAGGGTGCTCTCCAGGAGGTTATATCCTTCATCGGAGTTCAGGATGGCCACGCCCAGCACAGCACAGTTGGTGGTGATCAGCGGCAGATATACGCCCAGGGACTGATACAGCGAGGGAGACATCTTCTTCAGGGCCATTTCCACCACCTGCACCAGCACGGCGATAACCAGGATGAACGCAATGGTTTTCATGTAGGACAGGTCGAAGGGGATCAGCAGGAAGTGCTCCACGATCCACGCTACGAAGGAGGCCAGCGTCATCACGAACGTCACGGCCATGCCCATGCCCAGAGCGGTGTCGAACTTTTTGGACACGCCCAGGAAGGGGCAGATGCCCAGGAACCTGTTCATCACAAAGTTATTGACCAGAAGGCCGCCTACCAGAATCGCAAGATAGGTATTCATGCCAGCTCCTCCTTCCGGGCAGCGGCCTTCCTGGCCGCAACATTCTTGATGGCATTCACCAGGGCCAGCAGCAGGCCCAGGGTCACGAAGCCGCCGGGCACATTCAGCATGATGCCCATGGGCTGATAGGCATCGGGCATGATCTGTACACCGAAGATGGTGCCGTTGCCCAGCAGTTCACGGATGCTGCTGAGGATGGTGATCGCAACGGTAAAGCCCAGGCCCATGCCAAGGCCGTCGGCAATGGAAGCCACGGGGCCGTTCTTGAAGGCAAAGGCTTCCGCGCGGGCGAAGATGATGCAGTTCACCACGATCAGCGGGATGTACATACCCAGGGACTTGCTCAAATCAGGCAGGAACGCCTTCAGGAGCATCTCCAGGATGGTCACGAAAGATGCAATGACCACAATGAACGCGGGAATGCGAACCTTCTCGGGGATGATCTTACGCAGCAGGGAAATGAACAGGTTGGAGCACACCAGCACAAAGGTGGTGGCCAGACCCATGCCGATACCATTGGAGGCGGCAACGGTAATGGCCAGCGTGGGACACATACCCAGCATCAGGGTGAAAACCGGGTTTTCCCAGATCAGGCCATTCAGAAACACCTTGAAGAAGCCCTTTTTCTCTTTAGCCACGATTCTTCACCTCCCCAAAGACTTTGGGCGTGGTAAACTTGTCGATCATGGGCGTTGCCACGTTCATGAACAAGATAGCGAAGCTGCAGCCTTCCGGATAGGAGGCGAAGGCACGGATCACAAACAGCAGGATACCGCAGCCCACGCCGAAGATGATCTTACCGATGTTCGTCACGGGGCTGGTGGCATAGTCCGTCGCCATGAAGAAGGCGCCCAGCATCAGGCCGCCGGCGAATATCTGATACACAGCCATCTCCGCGCCGTCCTTGAGCAGGTAGCAGACGAATACCGTGCCAATGAAGGTCACCGGGATGCGCCAGTCGATGATGCCGCGCAGCAGCATATACAGGCCGCCCAGGATAATGGCCAGCTTGCAGGTCTCACCCAGCACGCCGCCGCAGTTGCCGATGGCCAGATCCCACAGCTTCACACCTTCCACAGCTCCCTCAGCCATCAGGGCCAGAGGCGTGGCGGCAGACACGGCGTCAACAGCATACTTGGTCTGGGGATAGGTTGACATCAGCGCGGACCAGCTGACAAACAGAATCGCGCGGGCAGTCAACGCGGGGTTCATGAAGTTGGAGCCGATGCCGCCGAAGATCTGCTTCACCAGCACGATGGCGATCAGGCTGCCCACCACAGCCAGCCACAGGGGCGCATTGGCAGGCAGGTTATAGGCCAGCAGCAGACCGGTGACCACGGCGCTCCAGTCGCCGATGGTGGTCTTTTGCTTCGTGAGCTTCTGATAGGCGAACTCAGCCAGCACGCAGGTGATCACACAGGTGGCGATCAGCGCGGCGGCGTTCGCTCCAAACAGGATAATGCCGGCAATGCCCGCAGGCGCCAGCGCCAGGCAGACCTCCTGCATGATGCGCTGCGTCGAGGCTTTGTGGCGCAGATGCGGAGAGGAGGAAACAGCCAGACTCTTTTGCATGATCTTAATCCCCCTTCTTCTCAGCCGCCTGCTTGCGGCGGGTATTGATGACTTTCTTGGCCGTGCGGCAGGACTGGGTCAGGCTGCGCTTTGCAGGGCAGATGAAGGTGCAGGCGCCGCATTCCATACAGTTCATGACGCCCAGCTTTTCGGCCTCCTCAAAGCGTTGCGCGCGGGAGAGAGCATCCAGCTTGGCAGGCATGAGCTTCATGGGGCAGGCACGCAGGCAGCGGCCGCAGCGGATGCAGGCGCTCTCGAGGGGCTCCTTGGCCTCCTCACCCAGGGCAAGAATGCCGGAGCAGCCCTTGGTCACGGGGATATCGGTACGGGCGATAGCCATGCCCATCATGGGACCGCCGTAGATCAGCTGCTTCACACCCTTCTGCACCCCGTCGCAGGCATCCAGAAGCTGTTCCACCGTGGCGCCGATGCGCACCATAAAGTTGCCGGGCTGATTCACCAGGCCGCCCACGGTGACCACACGCTCGATCAGCGGACGGCCTTCGCACACAGCCTGCTGCACAGCAAACATGGTGCCCACGTTGCATACCGCCACGCCCACATCCAGGGGCAGGCCGCCGGCGGGAACCTTTTTCCTGGTCAACGCATACACCAGCTGCTTCTCGCCACCCTGGGGATAGCGGACGGGCAGGCCCTTCACGGTGATGCCCGCTCCAGCGGCGGCAGTCAGCGCCGCGATGGCATCGCGCTTGTTGTTCTCCACGCCGATGATGGCTTTACCGATGCCCAGAGCCTTCATTACGATGGTGATGCCCTGGAGGATCTCCTTGGTACGCTCCACCATCAGGCGATGATCCGCCGTCAGGTAAGGCTCGCACTCAGCGCCGTTGATCACCAGCGTTTCAATGGTCTTGCCTTGGGCAGGGTTCAGCTTCACCGCCGTGGGGAAGGTGGCGCCGCCAAGGCCCACAATGCCCGCATCGGTGATGATCTTGCGCAGCTCGTCAGCGGAGAGACTCTCGGGCTGAGCGGCAGGATCCAGCTCCACCCACTCATCCTTGTAATTATTGTCGATGATCACAGCGGGCACAGCCGTGCCGTTAGCCAGCAGGCAAGGCTGCACGTCCCAGACCTTGCCGGAAACAGACGCGTGGACATTGGCGGAAACAAAGCCGCTGGCCTGACCGATCACCTGACCGATCCTGACAGAATCGCCCTTCTTCACCAGCGCCTTGGCAGGAGCGCCGATATGCTGGGACAGCGGGATGATCACCCGGGCAGGGGCAGGCAGCGTAACGATGGCATTGCCGCCATTGACACGCTTGCCGTTCTCTCCTTCATGAGGATGAACGCCGCCGGGAAACTTACGGGATCCAAACACGGATATAGGTCCCCCTTCCATTCTGAATCTACACATAAGCAAGCGCAGCAAATACGCCTGCATATACACACGCGAGTATTATAGCACACTTTCATGCATTGCGCACATCCAATATTTGCGCAAACACAATCATTTTTTTTATTTTGAGAAAATCATCTTCTCAATTCGGACGCTTTATCCAGCATGAGCGCCGCATGATTACGGGCGCTGTCCTCGCTGCCGTCGGCGCCGCCCATCATGCGCGCCACCTCGCCGATACGCTCCTCCCCGGTAAGCATCCGCACAGAGGTATTGGTTCTTCCCTCTTCCACGCGTTTTTCCACCAGGAACTGATGGTGCGCCATAGCGGCGATCTGCGGCAGATGCGTCACGCAGATGACCTGACGCGAGCGGGCGATCAGCGCCATTTTTTCGGCCACCACCTGCGCCATGCGGCCGCTGATGCCGGTATCGATCTCATCAAACACCATGCAGCCCACGCCGCCATGCTCCGCCTCCAGCGATTTGATGGCCAGCATCAGCCGGGAAAGCTCGCCGCCCGAGGCAATCTTCGAAAGAGGCTTCAGCGGCTCGCCGGGGTTGGGCGAGATCATAAATTCCACCGTATCGTCGCCGATGGCCTGGGGCATCAGCTGCTTGCCCTCCGGCTTGGGCGCGAACGCCACCTGGAACACCGTTTTTCCCATGCCCAGGTCAGCGAGCTGCGCCATCATGTTTTTTTCAAACCGCTCCGCCAGCGCCGTGCGGGATCCCGTCAGCTGCCGTGCCAGGGCACGGTACGCCGCCAGCAGCTTTTTGTGCTCGGCGCCAAGGGTCGCCACCTGATGATCCATGGAGGCGTAATTGTCATATTCCTCCTGCATCTTCTCCTGCTCCGCAAGGATCACAGGGATGCTCTCGCCATATTTGCGCTCCAGGCGGCGGATCAGGTCAAGCCGGGTCTCCACATATTCGGCCCGGGCCGGGTCGAATTCGCCGTTCTCGATGATGTCCGCCAGCTCGTAGCCCACTTCCTCCAGCTCGTAGTAAGCTGATTCGCATCGGGCGGCAAGGTTCTTATACGTTTCGCCCAGGCCGGCAAGCCCGCTCAGAGCAGTCGCCGCCCCCTTCAGCTTCACCAGCAGGGATTCGGTGTCCTCGCCCGCCGAGATGGCCTGATGTGCCAGCTGCACCGCCGTGGCGATCTTCTCCGAGTGCCGGAAGCGTTCCTTCTCCTGGGTCAGTTCTTCCTCCTCGCCGGGCTTCAGCTTGGCTTTGCTCAGCTCGTCCAGGGATTTTTTCAGCGTCTCCATGCGGTAATGCTTCTGCTCGTTTTCCTTCACGAGTCTGGCATACCGCCGGTGATTGACGATGAACGCCTGATAGGCCTCCTCCACCTGCCGGCGCAGCAGCTGATGGTCTTCATCACCGCTCTCATCCAGGAAACGCAGGTGGAACCTGGGATCCATCAGGAACTGGCCCTCGTGCTGGCCGTGCACGTCCATCAGCAGAGCGGCAAGCTCCCTGAGCACCGCCACGGGCATCACCACGCCGCAAACACGGCACAGGTTGCGGCCGCTTCGGCTGATCTCGCGGTAGAGCGTCACCACGCCGTCGAAGTCGATCTCCTGCTTGTTCAGGAAGGCTTCCACCTCTTGGCTTCCCTGCGCGTCGAAAACAGCCTCGACCCAGGCCTTGTCTGTTCCCGTGCGGATCAATTCACGGTCGGCCCGGCCGCCCAGCACCAGATTCACCGCGTCCACCACGATGGATTTACCGGCGCCGGTTTCGCCCGTCATCACGTGCAGACCGTGGGCAAAATCCATGGTCAGCTCCTCGATGAGGGCGATGTTGTGCATCCTCATAGAAAGGATCATGTTGCTTTGCTCCTTTGACTGAGGGTCTTATTTCATCATTTCCTGGATCCGGGCGATCACGCCGGGAACCTCTTCATTGCTGCGGATGATCAGCAGGATGGTGTTATCGCCTGCCAGCGAGCCCAGGATCTCCGGCCAGTGCAGGCTGTCCAGCGCCTCGGCGGCCACGTTCGCCGAGCCGGAGAGCGTCTTGACCACGATCAGGTTGTTGGAGGCCGTCACACTCAGCAGGGATTCAGCCAGCATCCGAATGAAACGCTCATTCAAGCCGTTCTCGGCCTTGTCGGCAGTGGCGTACTTATACGCGCCGTTGGGCGCCAACACCTTCAAAAGACGCAGCTCCTTGATATCACGGGACACAGTGGCCTGGGTCACCTTGATGCCCCGGGCGCGCAGGGCCTCGGCCAGCTCCTCCTGGGTCTCCACGTCCTGCTTTTCGATGATATCGAGGATCGCGACCTGTCGCACAGATTTCATGGTGATTCTCTCCTTACTGTCTAGTATCAGCGGCTCCATTCCGTCAGCTTGTCACGGACGAGCTGAAAGAACTGCGCCGGTTGAGTTCGTACCAGGCGAATGTGCTCCTTCGCCTTGCTGATGGTGATGCAGTCCCCCGCCGAAAGGTCGGCAATACTTTGCCCGTCCACCTCAAGCGAGGCCCTTTGCTCCGCGTCCGTGCCGAGCTTGAGGCTGATCTTCGCGTCGCCTGGCACAACACAGGGGCGGTGCTGCAGGCTGTGGGCGCATATGGGCGTGATGACCGTGCAATCCACATTCGGTGAAACGATGGGGCCGCCCGCGGAGAGCGAATACCCCGTGGAGCCCGTGGGCGTCGTGACCACCAGTCCATCGGCGATATATCGTCCGGCACGCTCGCCATCCACCAGCGCCTCCAGCGTGATCAGCCTGGAATAGCCGCCCCGGCTGACCACCACGTCATTCAGCGCCAGCCATCTTTCGCCATTGGCCCGCACATCCAGCAGGACACGCTCTTCCAGCGTGTAGCGCCCCTCCAGCAGGCAGCGGAGCACATCGTTGATGTCCTCCGGCTCGGCCTCAGCCAGGAAGCCCACACGCCCCAGATTCACACCCAACAGCGGAACATCCCACTTTACGGCAGCCTGCGCGCCCCGCAGCAGCGTACCGTCCCCGCCCAGGGAAAGGATCGCGTCCGGCTTTTCCGTGGCATGGGAAAAGGGCGTCACGCCAGCAAGGCAGGCAGCTGCGTCATCCTCTGCCTGCACCGCTATGCCTGCGCCCTGCAGAAACAGCGTTGCCTTTGCCGCGCACGCCACAGCGTCCTTACGCTTGCCGTGAACCATCAGGCCAATTCGCTTCATACCGCATCCCCTTCCGAATAATCCAGAAGAGTATACCACAGAATGAATATTCATTCAAGTATATACAGTAAATCCATATTATTTTTTCATATTTTCGTGGGCCCGCGCCACCAGACCGCGGATCATTTCAGGCGTGCAGGGCTCTTCCTCGCTGGTTTTCACGGTGATCTTGGCCAGGAATTCGATGTTCCCCTCCGGGCCAGTGATGGGTGAATAATCCAGCGCCTGAACCTGCCAGCCAAAGGTAGGGGCAAAGTCCACAATACTCTGGATCACATCCTCATGCACCTTCGCGTCGCGCACAACGCCCTTTTTGCCCACACGATCCTTCCCCGCCTCGAACTGGGGCTTGATCAGCGTATAGAAGACGCCCTCGTCTCCCATGAGCTGCGCCGCCACGGGCAGGATCAGCTTGATGGAGATGAAGCTCACATCCATCACCGTTACCGTGGGATGCAGGGGCAGCTGCTCCGGCGTAAGGTAGCGGGCGTTGGTGCGTTCCATCACGGTGACGCGCTCATCGTTGCGCAGCTTCCAGTCAAACTGACCATAGCCCACATCGATGGCATACACATGGCTGGCGCCGCTGCGGAGGCATACATCCGTAAAGCCACCGGTAGCCGCGCCTATATCCATGCAGACCTTGCCCGTCAGATCCGCCTGAAATGACTTGATGGCCTTCTCCAGCTTCAGCCCGCCCCGGCTGACGAAGCTGTGCGCCGCGCCGCGCAGGATCAGCTCATCCTCGGGCTTCACGGTCTCGCTGGCCTTGAGGATCTTCCTCTCGCCGATGTAGGCAAGGCCGGCCATAATGCTGGCCTGGGCTTTCTCGCGGCTCTCGCACAGGCCGCGGTTGACAAGCGCCACATCGGCGCGTACTTTCTCACTCATGCTTGACGCCTCTCTTGCTTTCCAGTGCATAGCAGATACGCCTGGCCATCTGCGACGGCTCCAGGCCAAGGTATTTCATCAGCTGATCCCTGCGGCCATGCTGCACAAAGGTATCAGCGATGCCGAAGGACAGCATGGGGCCGGGCATTTCCTCCGCTACGCAGAAGGCGCTCACCGCGCTGCCGAAGCCGCCGGTGAGCATATGCTCCTCCAGGGTGACGAAGGGCTTGTCCTTCAGGCTGCGCAGCATATCCTCATCCATGGGCTTCACGGTGGAGCAGTTCACCACCGCCGCGGAAATACCGTACTGCATCAGTTTATCCCGGGTGTCCAGGGCCTCTGCCACCATGGAGCCCACCGCCAGCAGCGCGCAGTCCTCGCCTTCGGCCATCAGCTCCCACTTGCCGGGAACAAAACCTGTATAGGGATACTTCTCGCTCAGATCGATGCTCTTGCGCCCATAACGGATGGCACAGGGGGCGTCATGACGCTGTGTCCAGCGCACCATGGCCCGGAGCTCGGCAAGGTCACGCGGCGCCATCACCGTCATGTTTGGCACCGGCAGAAGCGACGCGAAATCATACACGCCGTGGTGGGTGGCGCCGTCCTCGCCCACCAGACCGGCTCTGTCCAGCATGAAGGTGACAGGCAGCTTCTGCATGCACACGTCGTGGATCAGCTGGTCATAGCTGCGCTGAAAGAAGGTAGCATATACGGCGAAGTAAGGCTTCATGCCGCCCGCGGCCAGGCCGGCGGCCATGGTCACGGCGTGCTCCTCGGCAATGCCGACGTCCAGCATTCTTTCAGGGAATTCCTGCTGGAATGCGCTCAGGCCGGTACCGCTGGGCATCGCCGCTGTGATGGTCACGATGCGCGGATCCTCCTTCGCCATGGCAGCCAGCTCACGGGCCATGGTCTTGCCGAAGGACGGCAGCGTGGATGCCTTGCGCAGCCCGCCCGTTTCCACATAGAAGGGAGGTGTGCCATGAAACATTTCCGGCTTTTCCTCGGCCTTGTCATAGCCGTGCCCCTTGCGGGTCAGCACATGGATCACCGCGGGGCCATCGAATTCCTTGGCCAGCTTGAGCGTGTGCTCCATGCTCTTGAGATCATGGCCATCGATGGGGCCAAAGTAATGGAAGCCCAGCGCGGTAAAAAAGCCATCCTCATTAACAAAAAGCGGCTTGATGGCGTCCTTGGCCCAGTTGATCAGGTTATAAATTGGCTTGCCAATGATGGGAATATTATTCAGGCCGGATTTAACCTTCTTTTTGGTGCTTGTCCAGCCCTTACTGACACGGATGTTCGTCAGGTAGCGGGAAAGCGCGCCTACATTCGGCGCGATGGACATCTCGTTATCGTTCAGGATGACGATCAGCTTGGTGGATGCGTTGCCCGCGTCGTTCAGCGCCTCGTAGCACATACCGCCTGTCAGGGCGCCATCGCCCACCAGGGCCACCACAGCGTGCTTCTCGCCCTTGTAATCCCGGGCTCGGGCCAGACCCAGCGCGGCAGAGATAGCCGTGGAGGAATGCCCCGTTTCGAATACATCGTATTCGCTTTCATTTCTTTTGGGGAAGCCGGAAAGTCCGCCAAAGCTTCGCAGCGAGTGGAAGCGGGTGTACCGTCCGGTCAGCAGCTTGTGCACATAGCTCTGATGGCCCACGTCAAAAACGATCTTGTCCCGGGGCAGATCAAACACACGATGGAGCGCCATCGTCAGCTCCACCACGCCCAGATTGGACGCCAGGTGTCCACCCCGCTGCGCCACCGTGGAGACCAGCTCCTCGCGGATCTCGGCAGCAAGGGAATCAAGCTCCTCGTATGTCAGGTCTTTCAGGTCCGCAGGAACCTTCACGTCCTTGAGGTGCATCGAATCCTCCTCATCAGTTGAAACGGTCCAGCATATGTCCCATCAGCGGCAGGGTGAATTTCGCCCCGCGCCAGGCAAAGAACATCATGCGGATCCGCAGGATCAGCATCACGATCGCCGCAGAAATATAGACGATCCACAGGGTCAGATTCAGCAGGAAGCCGATGTAGGGAATCCCGCCGAAAAGGGCATTCACCGCCAGCAGCAGCGCCGCCAGCGCCAGATGGAAGACAGTCAGCCCCAGCGACTGGATGGCGAAATGCCTGATGGCCCTGCTCTTCCTTTCGGCGAAAAAGAGAAACAGGGCAAAGCATGGCATCATGGCTGCCAGGGTGCAGGTAAGCATCACCGTACGGTTGGTGGCGAGGATCTCCTCCACGCGCTCCCCCGAGGGTGCCTCCTCCACGGGATCCACATCATAATAACGATCGTCCTCGAGGGTTTCATCCTGCCACAGACGGCGCTGCTCCGGTTGGCTTCTGCGTCGGCGTTCCATGGTCATCCTCCGTGCTTAAAGCTTGACGCCCTTGCTGCCCTTCGCTCCCTTGGCTCCCTTGGCGCCGCCCAGGCTCACGCTCTTGAGGATATCCGAGGTGAAGGCATAGTTGCGCAGGTTCTTATCCTCATGAGCCCGCTTGGCGCAATCCACCATGCGATCGATCAGCCGGCTGTACTTCACGCCGGCGTTCTCCCACAGATAGAAGGCCAGAGAACCGGGAATGGTATTGATCTCGGTGATATAGACGCCGTCGGTGTCACGATCCCACATATAGTCGATACGAACGACGCCCTTGCAGTCCATCATCCGGAAGATATCGCAGGAGAGCGCCTGGATGCGGTCGCGCAGTTCATCCGGGATGGGCGCGGGCAGGATGCGGTGCAGGCTGGCCATGCCCTTGCTGCCGCCGCTGGCCAGGTACTTCTCTTTAAAGTCCAGGAACTTCTCGGCAGAAATGGGCATTTCAATGGGCGAAGCCTCCACCTCATCATCATAGCCCAGCACGGAGCAGTTCAGCTCGATGGGCTTGTCGAGGCCCTTCTCCACCAGCACCCGGCGGTCATAATCGAAGGCAAGGTCCAGGGAGTCCTCCAGGCCCTCGCGGTCATCCGCGCGGCTCACGCCGATGGAGGAGCCAAGGTTCGCAGGCTTCACAAACACAGGGTAGCCAAGCTGCTTCTCCACATCCTCCAGGATGGCGGTACGATCCTTCTCCCACATGGAACGGGTGTACCATGTGCCGGGCAGCACAGGCAGGTCAGCGCCCCTGAAGAACTGCTTCATCATGATCTTATCCATACCGATGGCGCTGCCCGCCACGCCCGTGGAGGTGTACGGCAGATTCGCCAGCTCCAGCATGCCCTGCAGGGTGCCGTCCTCGCCGTTGAGGCCGTGCATGACCACCACGCACACCTCAAGCCGCGCCGCCACCACCTGCTCCGGTTTTCCGAACAGACCCTTGCCGGGACGGGTGGTCAGCAGCGCGCCGGAACCGGCGGTGATATCCAGGCTCACCTGCTCGATGCCCTTGGCGTCAGGGTTGAAATTCTTGTAGGTCTCGATCTTCCGCAGCGCTTCGCCGGTATACCACATACCCTGCTCGCTGATGTACACGGGGATCACATCGTACTTATCGGTATCCACGTTGTTCATCAGCTGCACAGCGCTGATGATGGCCACCTCGCGCTCGCAGCTGCGGCTGCCGAAGATCACGCCAAGCTGGATCTTGCTCATAGAGGATTCTCCTCCTTATTGTTCGGAATAATTGTCAGGCAGGTCATTCTCAAACAACGCCACATCGCCGGGCCGGCCGATCTGGCGCAGGAGCGCCGCGGCCTCGTCCAGGCTCTTCACAGGGCGGATGTTTTCAGCGGCAAAGCCCGCTTCCTTCAGTCCATCGGCGATGGGCTGGGTATGCTTCACACCCACGAGGATCGCCACATCCACGCAATCCGCCATTTTCCGGCCGAACTCGCGGTTGAACTCATCCTCGCCCTCGCCCAGCTCCACCATGCCGGGAGTGATGATGATGCGCCGGCCGGGGAAATCCCGGATGACCTTCAGCGCGGCCTCAGCGCCTTTGGGGTTGCTGTTAAAGGCATCGTCGATGATGGTCACGCCGGGAGAAGGGATCAGCTGCAGGCGGTGCTCCACCGGACTCAGCCGGGCAATGCCGCGGCTGATCTGGCGCAGCGTCAGCCCCAGATGCAGGCACACCGTGGCCGCCAGCAGGATGTTCTGGATGTTATGCTCACCCAGGAGCTTCGTTTCGCAAACGATGCTGCCCTCCCGGGTGCACAACTCAAAGCGGCTGCCCGCGGGCGACACGGTAACGTCTTTGGCCCAGACGTCCGCCTCGCCATTCTCATTGAAGCAGCAGAGGCGCCTGGTTTTGGCGGTCTTGTCGTAAAGCTCACGGCAGATGGCGCCGTCGTCCGGGAAGAAGCAGCATCCCTCCTGAGGGATGGCGTCCATCAGCTCGTACTTGGTTTTTTTGATGCGCTCCAGCGTCTTGAAGGTATCCAGATGCTGCGGGCCCACGCTGGTCAGCACGCCGTAGGTGGGATGCACCAGGCGGCACATCTCCTTGATGTCGCCCACGTGGCGTGCACCCATTTCCGCCACGAATACCTGATGGGCAGGCTGTAGCTTGGTGCGGATAATTTTCGTTACACCCATGGGGGTATTGAAGCTGGAGGGCGTCACCAGCGTCTGATATTTTTCGGAGAGCAGCGTACCCAGGATGAACTTCACGCTGGTCTTGCCATAGCTGCCGGTGATGCCGATCCTGATCAGGTCAGGCCGTGCTTTCAGCTTGCGCTGGGCATCGCGGAAGTACATCTCGCTGATGAGCTTCTCAATGGGCCATGCCAGCAGGCCCGCCAGCGCCACCCACACAGGCAGCAGGAATGCAAACAGGAACAGTCCCTTATGGGGCAGCAGGCAGCATATCAGCGCAAAAACCACCGCCGCCACAGCATAGAGACGCTTGACGCGGGGCGTGAATACCAGTGCCTTCTTAGCCTTCTGCTTAGAGGAAATCCAGCACAGAAACACGCCCAGGGCCAGGATACCCGCGCCAGCCAGCGCGTTGACGACCAGGCCGTCCCCAGCCATGCCCTTCACAAGTCCCAGAGAAATCAGCACAAGCCCCAGGATCGCACCCGGCAGCAGCGCGTTTTTCCAGTTGCGTTTCAGGGTGCGGTAATAGCCGGGGAACTGATAGCTCTCCAGCTGAAAATAGTGGATCAATCCGCGGGACGCCAGCACGCAGGCCAGGGCCACCGCCAGTGCATATATCATGCTTACTCCTCCATCAGGAAAACATGAGCGATCTTATTGAACCGCTGCGCGTGCTCAAGGTAGGCGAAATGCGTGCCTCCCTCCAGCACCACAAGACCCGCGTCGGGGATGTCCTTCTCCATCTGCCGGCCCATCCAAAGGGGCGTTTCCGTGTCCTGGTCACCCCAGATGAGCAGCGTGGGCTGCTGGATCCTGGCGTACCTGTCGCTCAAATCAAGGCTGATGACCTTCACGAAGGTCTGGCGCATCTCCGCGTCCAGCGCGTTATAGTCACGGCTGCCGTACTTGCGGCGGAGCTTCTCCTCCAGCTTATCGGGCAGCGAGCCGAAGATCTTCAGCTTTCTGGCCGTCTGGCACAGGCCTTTGAGTTTCTTGTACTCCTCGCTGCGCTTACGGCTTTCCTCCGTCTGGGGCTTGCGGATGCCCGCGGCGCCCGTCAGGATCAGCCTGGTAAACAGCGTACTGTCCTCCGAGGCAAGGTAGGCCGCCACACGCCCGCCAAAGGAATGTGCGATCACCGCGCAGGGCAGGAAGTCCAGCTTGCGCAGCACCTCCAGCGTAGCTTCGGCATACTCCGGCACACCCCAGGGCTCCGGCGGACGGCTGCTCTGTCCATGGCCGGGGAAATCCAGGCTCAGCACCTGCATATCCTGCGCCAGACAGTCGGCCACCGGCTTCATCAGGCTGACGTCACAGCCCCAGCCATGCAAAAGAACGACACGGCTTTTCCCCTGCCCTGCCAGTTCATAATGGAAGACCGCACCATCTGCACGGATCTCCATGACCTCGCTCCCTTCGCGCGGCATATCGCCGCTGCTTTATCTTACCATGATCCCCATGGAAAGTATGCTCCATTCAATCGTCAAGCCGCCAGATATAGCGGCATTTCACCGGGCTGATCTCCCAACGCATGCGGATGCTGCGGGGCACGGCCACCGTACGCTCCATCACGCAGCCCAGCCCCTCGCAGGTACGGCGGCTGGGGATGTTGTCCGGATCGGTGGTGATGACCACGCTCTTTTTACCGCGTTCCTTCATCAGGGGCTTGAGCAGCTCACAGGCGCGGCGGGCATAGCGCTTGCCCCGGTAGGGCGGATCCACATGATACCCGATATGCCCGAAATAGTACACGCAGGGGCTTTCCCCCAGGCGCAGGCTGATGCGCCCCGCCTCCCGGCTCACGCCGTGGGGAGCGATGATGTAATCATAGCATTCGCCAAAGCCCATATCGCTATCCGGCGGATACAGCCTGATGGGTACCAGATCGATCACCCCGTCGGTGAATGCCGGATGGAATTTCCTGAAAAACACGTTTACACTTCCTGTACCTTCACCTGACCCAGCAGGCTTTCGAAATCCTCAGGCACGATCAATTGTGTACCCTCGGTCATCACACTGGCAGCGCCGGCCGCCACGCCATAGCGGAAGGCATGGGCCATATCGCCCTCCACCTCCAGGCCCTTGAGCAAACCGCCCACCATGGCGTCGCCCGCGCCCACGGTGGAACGGGCCTCCACCCGCAGCGCCGGAGCGAAAAGCGTCTTCTCCTTGGAGACATACATCGCGCCCATGCTGCCCATGGAGACCACCACGTGCTGCACACCCTTGCGCAGGAAGATCAGCGCCGCGTCCCGGATGGAGCGCAGCGTGCGCAGCTCCAGGCCCAGCGTGGCCTCCAGCTCGCTCAGGTTGGGCTTGATCAGGAAGGGATGTGCCTCCGCGCCCAGCTCCAGCTCCTTGCCGCCCACATCCAGGATGCAGTTCACACCCTCCATGGCGCGCATCAGATCGCGGTAGGTACCGAGCGGACATCCGGGAGGCAGCGAGCCCGTCAGCACAGCGTAGCGGCTGGCGGCAGCACTCTCCCGGGCCATATCAAAGAAGGCCTTCAGCTGCGCAGCATCCATAGGCGCTCCGGCTTCATTCAGCTCGGTCACGCCCTTGCCGTCGCGGCTGACGATCTTGGTGTTGGTGCGTACGCTGCCCGGCACAGCCATGAAGGCATGCTTTATGCCTTCCCTGTCCAGCATGGCCTGCAGACGGTCGGCGCCGTCCTCGCCCATGACGCCAAGGCACTGGCAGTTCAGGCCCAGACGCTTGGCCACTACCGCCACATTGATGCCCTTGCCGCCCATATCCGTGCGGGATGTACGGATGCGGTTCACCTCGCCCAGTTCCAGAGCGTCCACTTCCACCGTCTTATCAAAGGAGGGATTCATGCAGATCGACGTAATCATCAAAGCACCCCCATGTTCTCATACTGTCCTATTATATCATTTTGTCGCCCGTCGTGCAACCATGGAAAAACGCCCCTGTACATTTCTGCACAAGGGGCGCAATACCATTACTTTTCAAGCCCGGCGTACACAGGCCTTCTCAGCTGCAAAAGGCTGATCACGGAGCCAAGACACCCCACCAGGAAAAACATCACGGCAAGGCCGGCGCCGTTTCCCGCCCCGAAAACGGGAGCAAGGACGCGCTGCAAGGGAGAATCAACAGCCATGAACGGCTCAAATACCCTGTCCGCAAGCGAGCCTCCTATGGCAAGGCTCAGCGGAATAGTACAGTTTTGCAGCGTATCTTTGGCGGAGAACACACGTCCATGCATCTCGATGGGCACATAGGATCGGATCACGACCGTCAGATTAGCGTTCATCACCGCCGCCATCAGATAAGTGCCAAACGCCGCAGAAGCCCATACCCACACCTGACCGGAAAGGCTCTGCACCACATTTCCCGCGAAGATCAGCGCATAGGCCAGGAAGATCAGCCGCAGCTTTCGTTTCACCGGCTTCATGATGGTCACCACAAGACTTCCCGCCAGCAGGCCAACGGAAACAGCGCTCTGCACCACGCCCAGCGCCTGCTGCTGATTCCCGGTGCGTGCCAGCACAAAGGGTGCCAGCATACCATCGTTGCCCAGCTTGGCCAGGAAATTGGTCGCCGCGATGAACAGGGTCATCGCCAGCAAGGCCTTATGCTCCTTCATGTAACGCATCCCCGCCATGCAGCTTTGCAGGAAGGTTTCATCCTTGTCCCTCTCAGCACGGGGCATTGGTGGGATTCTGATCCAGATCAGCAGCGTGGCAAATGCTACCGCGAAGCTGATAAGATCAACCGCAAGCACCACCTGCATGCCGCCAAAGGCAAGCAGCACGCTCCCCAGCGCCGGCGACAGGATGGAGATCACCGCACCGGAGATACCCTGCAGGCCACCCGCCCGCGCATAGTGCTTCTCCGGCACAAGCATGCTTGTCGCCGCGAAGGACGCCGGCTCCTGGAAAGCGTTCATGAAGCTCAGCAGCACGTTGATGATGTACAGATACCATATCCTCAGCTGCCCGAAGGTATACAGCATCAACACCGCTGCTGTTCCGCAGGCCGCAAACAGGTCAGCGATCAGCATCATACGCTTCTTGTCCCACCTGTCGGCTATGGCGCCCGCAATGAAGCGGAACAGGATCGTGGGCATAAAGGAACACAGCGTCATCATCGTTACGCTGGTAGCTGTCCCCTCCTGCTGATACGCCCATATCACAAGGGCATAACTTGTCATGGCGGTGCCCAGTCCGGACACAGCCTGCGAGCTCCACAGCAGCAGGAAGTCCTTCAATTCTTTGAAAAGAGATATGTTTTTCATAGCTCCTCGCTCCTTACAAATCATTATTGATCGCAAGCAGCGCAAAGCCATCAGGGCGATTGTTATTCATATCGCTCCGTGCAGGCATCACCCAGTCAGGCCTTGCGCGGAGCCCTGCCATCTGCGGGCAGCGGGAGCCAGGTTATCGGCAAACCGTCCACCTCCTCAAATCATCTTTGATAATGATAATTATACAGCATCCTCCACACATTTGCAAACAAAGAGGGAGCCGCCCCGGCGACTCCCTTGCAGTTACTCCTTGATACGGTATACATCCATAGCGTTTCCTGTTGTATACGCCGCAAGCTCTTCCAGCGTCTCGCCGCGAAGCTCGGCAATCTTTTCCGCCACATAGCGGACGTTGCCGGGCTCGTTACGGCGGCCGCGAACAGGTTCGGGCGCGAGGTACGGACTGTCCGTCTCGATAAGCAGCCTCTCCCTGGGAACGTTGATGGCGGCCTCCTGCAGTTTAGGCGCTTTCTTGAAGGTCACCGGCCCGGCGAAGCTGATGTAATACCCCAGTTTGAGGTATTCCTTCGCGATCTCCCAGCTGCCGGAAAAGCAGTGGATGATGCCGCCGGTCAGCTTGCCCTTGTGCCGCTTGAGCAGGTCGAGCATATCCTGATGCGCGTCCCGCACATGGTAGGCTACGGGAACATTCAGCTCCCAGGCCAGCTCCATCTGCTGCTCGCAGACAGCCATCTGCACCTCACGGGGCGAAAGATCGTAGTAGTAGTCCAGGCCGATTTCCCCCAGGGCCACCACCTTTTCCTCCTTCAGCCAGGAAGCCAGCAGGTCAAGGTCGCCAGCCTTCATGGTTTTGGCCTCATGGGGATGGATGCCCACGGCGGCATAGCAGCCGCTATGGCAGGCAGCAAAGTCCGCCGCGTGCCGGGAGCTTTCCATATCGGAGCCGATCACCGCGTACCGGGTCACGCCACGCTCCAGCATTCTGGCCAGCGCCTCATCCCGGTCAGCGTCGAACTTGTGGTCGTCCACATGGCAGTGGGAATCAAACAGCTCCATCATCCGACGATGGCACCGTCCTCCACACCCTCGCCCACAGAGACCAGGCGCAGGTTGTCATTGCCGTCCACAGCAGAAAGGATCATGCCGTGGCTCTCGATGCCCATCATCATGCGGGGCTTGAGGTTGGTGATGGCCACAATCTGGCGGCCTACCAGCTCCTCGGGGTTGGGGTAATACTGAGCGATGCCGGAGAGGATGGTGCGCTCGCCGTCCTTGCCGAAGGACAGGCGGAACTGCAGCAGCTTCTTGGACTTGGGCACATTGGTGCACTCCAGCACGCGTCCCACCTGGATCTTGGACTGGAAGAAGGTATCAATATTGATCTCAGCGGGATACTCGGGCTCCTCGTGCTTCTTCTCCGGCTTCTTCGCGGCCTTCTTTTCGGGCTTGGCTTCGGCCTTGGGGGCTTCCGCGGGCACAGCGGGATTCAGCGCCTCCAGCTCCTTCTTGATATCAATGCGGGGGAAGAGCGCCTCACCCTTGCAGACCTTGGTGCCCTCGGGCAGCTTGCCGAAGGTCGCCAGAGACTCCCAGGTCTTGAGCGCCTCATCCTCCACGCCCAGCTGCTTGAAGATGCGCCCGGGGGTAGTGGGCATGAAGGGATACACCAGCACCGCCACATAACGGACACACTCGGCCAGGGTCAGCAGCACGTTAGCCAGGCGGTCCTTCTTTTCGGGATCCTTGCCCAGGATCCAGGGCTGGGTCAGGTCGATATACTTGTTGCACTCGCCGATGACCTTCCAGATCTCCGCCAGAGCCTGACTGTACTGCAGCTTGTCCATCTGCGTCTCCACCAGAGAGGGCAGAGCCTGGCAGTGATCGTGCAGGGGCTTATCCAGTTCAGCATCCACAGCGTCGGTCCAGGCGGGAACAACACCGTCAAAGTACTTCTCGATCATGGCCACCGTGCGGCTCACCAGGTTGCCCAGGTCGTTGGCCAGGTCGGCGTTCATTCGGGTCAGGAAAGCCTCGTTGGTATAGTTGCCGTCAGCGCCGAAGGGCATCTCGCGCATGAGGTAATAGCGCAGGGCGTCGCAGCCGTAGCGGGCCACGATGGGCTGGGCATACTGCACATTGCCCTTGGACTTGCTCATCTTGTCATTGCCGAACAGCAGCCAGCCGTGGGCAAAGACCTGCTTGGGCAGTTCCAGGCCCAGGGCATGAAGCATGATGGGCCAGTAAATGGTGTGGAAGCGGACGATCTCCTTGCCCACCAGGTGCACATTGGCAGGCCAGTACTTCTTCATCAGCTGATCATTCTCGGTGCCATAGCCCAGGGCAGTGATGTAGTTGCTCAGCGCGTCGATCCACACATACACCACATGCTTGGGGTCGAAGTCCACGGGAACGCCCCATTTGAAGCTGGTGCGGCTCACGCACAGGTCCTGCAGGCCGGGCTTGAGGAAGTTGTTGATCATCTCATGGGCACGGCTGGCGGGCTGGATGAAATCAGGATGGCTCTCGATATAATCGATCAGCCAGTCCTGATACTTGCTCATACGGAAGAAGTAGCTCTCTTCGGTGACCAGTTCCGTGGGACGGCCGCAGTCGGGGCAAACCTTCACGCCATCCTTTTCCACCAGCTGGCTGGCAGTCCAGAAGGACTCGCAGGGTGTGCAGTACTGGCCTTCGTAGGACGCCTTGTAGATATCGCCCTGCTCGTAGAACTGCCGGAAGATCTTCTGAACGATCTTCTCGTGGCGCTCGTCGGTAGTGCGGATGAAATCGTCGTACTCGATGTTCATCAGCTTCCACAGATCCTTGGTGTTGGCCACGATCTTATCCACATACTCCTTGGGCGTCACGCCGGCCTCGGCGGCCTTGAGCTCGATCTTCTGGCCGTGCTCGTCGGTGCCGGTGAGGAAGTAGGCGTCATGGCCGGTCAGCCGCTTGAAGCGGGTCATGGTATCGGCCGCCACAGTGGTGTAGGTGTGGCCGATGTGCATATTGCCGCTGGGGTAGTAGATGGGTGTGGTGATGTAGAATGTCTTCTTGCATTCCTGGCACATGGGGGTATCCTCCTTATCTTGGACGGACAAAAGAAAAAAGCCCGTCCCCTTTTCAATAGGGGCGGACTTGTATCCGCGTTGCCACCCTGATTTGTCGCTCATCATACGCTTAACGGCGCGACCCGTCGCGGCCTAAGGCGCACCCTCAGCCGCGAAGCTCCGGAGCCATGTTCCCCTGCCCTCCGCGGCTGCCTCTCACCTGCCGCAGCTCTCTTGGCGCATCAGCACAGGGTACTCTCTCCTTCAACGCTTGTAGAACGATTATAGCCAATGGGCGGCAGGGTTGTCAAGTATCTTTTCAGGCAAGGCGGGGCGTCAGAAAAACATCTCCAGGAGCAGCGTCATCGGCGAGCATACGATAGCGGCCGTTATGGAGCTTCCAGCGATCAGCAATCCCTTCTGGTGGGGACGTTTTCTCTCCTCGCGGGCTTTTTCCACCTGGCTCATCGGCTTTCCTTCCGCAAAGGCGAGGATTTCCTTATAGGTAAAGATATCGTGGAATCCGGTGAATCGTCTATCAAATCAGCTTTACAAAGAGCGAAAAGCGGGTGCAAAAACGCTTTGACACGCTTTGCAGGTCACGATTTCGACCAGAATGTCCATCGCACAACAGGCTCATACCCGATCTTCTGATAGAAGGGATTCCCGCCGCCGGTCATATGGGTGGCGCCCAGGGGCTTCATCCTGCGGTACAGTTCGCTGAGGATCGCCGCCGCCAGCCCCTTATGCCGGTGCTCCGGCACAGTGCACAGGGGCTCCATGTACGCCAGGTTGTTTTCCGGCGTCCACCACATACCGGCATAGCAGACGTACTCGCCCGCCTCGTTCTCGATGGCCAGGGCATGCTCAACGGTAGCATGGGGCGCGGCCATCAACTGAAAGGCATGCTCATAGTCGCCATCCCAGGGACCTTCCTCCGCTTCATGGTCGAAGCCCTTCCAGCAGCACTCCGAGCATTTGGCCGGTTCAAGGGGGATCTCAGCAAAGCGATACCCTTCCGGCAGCTGATAATCCAGCGGTCTGGCGAAATCGTATATACAGTCCATATACTCAAAGGCTTTCGAATAGCCGGCCTTTTCCGCCGCCGCGATCAGCGTCTTCTGCCCGCCGAAGAGCACCAGCCGCTGCTTGCCCTCCATGTTGGGCATATGCTCCGCGGCATAAGCGATCATCTCCTCCGCCAGTTCCTCATAGCCCGGGCGCAGGGAGAAATAGGCGTCCGTCACCGGGTTCTCCATGAACACCAGGGCAACGATCCTCTCCCCATCCCGCCAGATGCGGCAGCGGTGCATATAGTTCTTGTCCATCCAATCGGAGCAAAGGGCATATTCCAGGAAAGGCGCGGGCACGCCGTTGCGCCAGTCCCGCTCGTAGATCTCCAGCATGAACTGATATACATCCATGTGATCGCACAGGACGCGGTACTGATGGTGAGTAATGTTCTTCATCGTTTTTCACCCTTTGTCATGAAGTATAGCTCCGTAATATCCTCCATCTGACGCTCCACATAACCCGAGATGACAAAACCGCACGCGATCTGTCCGCCGATGTAGCTTTCCATGGTATGGCCAAACTCCACCCACTCATCCAGATCATCATGATCCATGGAGCAATAAGGCATCCGGTTCACGGCCTTGTAGCAGCCCAGCGTCGCATCATACTCGCAAACATAGGCGATGGGATTGGACGCGCACATAATGAAGCATCCGCCCCGCTTCAGCACCCGGTACACCTCGCAGAAAACAGGCTTCACATCCGGCACATAGAACAGTGAAGGCGGATTCAGTACCAGGTCGAAGCTTTCGTCCTCGAAGCGGGTAAGATCGCACATATTGCCATGCTGAATGTCGATCGTCAGGCCTTCGCGGGCAGCAACGGCCCTGTCCTTATCAAGCATCCGCTGTGAAAGATCCAGCACGGTGACTTCCGCTCCGGCGCCGGCCAGCAGCGGCGCCTGCAGGCCGCCCGCGCCCGCCAGGCACAGCACTTTTTTGCCCCGCACATCGCCGAGCCACTCCGCTGGTACGGCACTGTCGCAGCCGAAGAGCAATTCCAGCCGGCCGCTCCTTGCCCGGGCGATCTGTTCCGGCGTGGCGCAGGCCGACCAGTCCACGCCGCGTTCCACCAGACGGTCGATGTTCCGCTCCACCTGATCAAATATTCTCTGCACGCCGATCACCTCATAAACAAAAAGGCAGCAGCCTGCGCTGCCGCCCATGCTTGTGCAAAAAGTTGCCCCAGAGTACCGATGCGCCCGTATTTTCACCCGCTCTGTTAAGCAGGCTGGTGCCCTGCCGATAGCCTCTGCCGTCCCCTGGCGTCAAAAGACGGGGGCATGACATCACTACACTTGGACCCGGGCTCCATTTATGAAATGTCGGGGAACAATCGGAACGCTGTCGCGCACCCCAGGAGCTTCTGGGAACATTATATGCCGGAAG
>SVGJ01000005.1 GCA_015056415.1 Clostridiales bacterium | reverse complement strand
GAGGGCATCGTGATCCACGGCATCGTCCGCCGCCTGACCGACTTCGGCGCCTTCGTCGACGTTGGCGGCGTGGATGGTCTGATCCACATCACCGACCTGAGCTGGGGCCGCATCAAGCATCCCTCCGAGGTCGTGAAGCCCAACCAGGAAGTGGATGTGAAGATCCTGAGCCTGGACAAGGAACGCGAGCGCATCCAGCTGGGCTACAAGCAGCTGCAGGCCCGTCCCTGGGATAACGCCACCGAGAAGTATCCCGAGGGCTCCATCGTTGAGGGCAAGGCTGTGCGCATCACCGAGTTTGGCGCTTTCGTCGAGCTGGAGCCCGGCCTGGACGGCCTGGTGCACATCTCCCAGTGCGCTCTGAACCGCGTCAACAAGGTTGAGGACGCTGTGAAGGTCGGCGAGATCGTGCGCGTGAAGGTGCTGTCTGTGGATCCTGAGAAGAAGCGCATCTCCCTGAGCATCCGTCAGGTGCTGGAAGAGGAAGCCTTCGAAGAGATCCCCGCTGAGGTGGAATTCGAGCTGGTGGCCTCCGACGAGACTCCCGTTGAGGAAGTCGCCGCTGAGGAAGCTCCCGAAGCCTAATCAAGCAACCAATCAGGAGGCAGGCAATCGCTTGCCTCCTTTTATTTTCCATGAAGGGTGGGCGTGCGCATGGGGAAGTGCATCATTATCGCGCCGCTGTATGCGGGGGAACATCGCGAATACCTGCGGCCGGAGGCGGGTGACCTGCTCATCTGCGCGGACGGCGGATATGACGCGGCGGTGAAGCATGGCTTTAAGCCGGATCTGGTGATCGGGGATTTTGACTCCATGCCCTTTGAACACGTGCAGGATTGCGAATGCATCCGCCTGCCTGTGCACAAGGATGACACCGATATGGTGGTCTGCCTGGAAGAAGGCCGCAGGCGCGGATACACCGTCTTCCGGGTGGCAGGTTGCCTTGGCGGGAGGTTGGATCACACCATCAGTAACCTGCAATGCCTCTACGATTGCGCGCTTCGGGGCGAAAACGTTTGGATGTGCGATGGACAGAACATGGTTTCTGTTCTGCTGCCGGGCAGGCATGAGTTCCCACGGAAGGAAGGGTATAAGTTCTCCTTGCTGGCCTATACGCCGAAGGTGGACGGCCTGACCCTGCACGGAACCGAGTGGGAACTGACCGACGCTACCCTGACGAACCGCTATCCTCTTGGCGTGAGCAATGAGATCATTGCCGGACGGGCGGAGCTTACCTTCGCGGAGGGCGCGTTGCTGGCGCTGTATTGCAAAGATATGTCTTTCGTGACAAAGTAACAAAAACTGCGTCAATTTGCATTGTGGTATTGAGTCGCGAGGCGAAATCTGCTATAATTTCATCTATCTATTGTGATAGGAGCGTACCGGCATGGTGGAAATGGGTAAGCTGCTGACGGAAGGCAAGGGCAAACGCGTTTATGCCACGGATGATCCTGGCAAGGCCGTTGTGTATTTCAAGGACGAGGCCATGGCCTTCCATGGGCTCAAGCGCGGCCGCATTCTGGGCAAGGGTGAGGTCAACAACGCCGTGAGCCGCCAGTTTTTTCAGCTGCTGACGAAGAACGGTATCGAGAATCATTACCTGGAGCAGGTGGACAACCGGCACAGCCTGGTGCGGCGGGTGGAGATCATCCCCGTGGCGGTGAAGGTGCGCAACCGCGCCGCCGGGAGCCTGGCCAAGCGCTGCGGCTTCCCCGTGGGTGAGAAGATGGAACCTACGGTGGTGGAGTTCTGCCTGAAGGATGACTATCTGGACAATCCACTGGTCAATTCGACTCACATCCAGGCGCTGAAGCTGGCTACCATGGAGGAATTGCAGCAGATCACCCGCACGGCGCTGCGGGTCAATGATATCCTGACCGAATATATGAAGGAGATCAACATTGAAGTGATCGACTTCAAACTGGAGTTCGGCCGCTTTGAAGGCCGGATCCTGGTGGCGGACGAGATCTCGCCCGATACTGCACGCTTCTGGGACGCCCGCACCCACGAGCCCCTGGATATCGACCGCTTCCGACGGGATCTGGGCAATGTGGAGCAGGCTTATCAGGAACTCCTGCACCGCATGATGGGCATGGATGAGGCTGGAGAATAATTGATGAAGAGAATTCTTGCTTTTCTTATTTGCCTCCTGATGCTGCTGAGCGCCGCCTCGGCGGAGATCTATTACACCAACGAGGTGCCTGAGGACTGGTATGAGCGCGATCTGCTGAAGGTCACAGCCATTGACGTGGACCGCAGCGACGCCATGCTCCTGGAGTGCGGCGGCGAATTCATGCTGGTGGATGGCGGCTCCGGCCAATTCCGCGACAGGCTCTACGCCGCGGTGGACGCTGCCGGCGTGAAGAAATTCAAATACCTGTTCAGCACCCATTCGGATAATGATCACGTCCACGGGCTGATTTATCTGATGCGCAGCGGCAGGTATGAGGTGGAAACGTTCACCACCATCAACAAGAAGAGCTACCGGGATGACGCCGGCTATCACAAGCAGGCGGTCAATGCCACCGAAAAGTATGATATACCGTACTATATTGTTTCCGATATGGAATCGCTGACCCTGGGCGGGGCCGATATGACGGTGCTCCGCTGCACGGAAAGCTGGGGTCAAAATGCCCGGAGCGCCGTGCTCGCGGTGCAGTTTGGCGAGCGGCGCATCCTGCTGACGGGTGATATTGACTACCGTGTGATGGATCAGTTTGTGGAAAAGTATGATGAGTTTATTCTTCACGCTGATATCATGAAGGCGCCGCATCACGGCCTTGCCACCATCAAGGCGCCTTTCTTGAAGATGGTGGACGCGGAAATGATCTTCATTCCGAACAAGAAGAAGAAAGTACCGGGGAAATTCCATAGTTATATGAAGAAAAATGCCCCTGATACCAAGCTGATGTACTGCGGCGACGGTACCATGCACATGGAAACCGACGGTGTGGACTGGTACGTCTGGCAGGAAAAGGATACGAAGTGAGCAAAAGCTTCAAAATCCTATAAAAATTGGGATTTCTGCAAGAGATGACCTTGCATCCCGCATAAAAGTGTGTTACAATAACCCGTGGTGTGCGCATACGCGCGCACAGCCCCATGAGATCGCAGGAGGGAATTCATTCAATGAGCCACACCTATGAGAAACTTTCCAGCAACAAGGCCAAGCTGACCTTCGTTATCCCTGCCGAGCAGTTTGACGAGGCCATGCAGAAGGCTTATCTGAAGAACCGCGGCCGCATCAACGTTCCCGGCTTCCGCAAGGGCAAGGCCCCCCGCAGCCTGATCGAGCGTATGTACGGCGAGGCCATTTTCTACGACGACGCGCTGGAGCTGGTCTTCCCCGAGGCCTATGACGCTGCCATCGCCGAGTTCGACCTGAAGCCCGTGGATCGTCCCGAAGTGAATGTGGACGAGATCGGCGCCGGCCAGGACCTGAAGTTCACCTGTGAAGTGTTCGTCCGTCCCGATGTGGAGCTGGGCCAGTACAAGGGCCTGGAAGTGGAAGTCACCAAGCAGACCGTGACCGAAGACGAGATCAACGCCCGCATCGAGCAGGACCGTCAGAAGGCCGCCCGCACCATCGACGTGGATGACCGCGCTGTGGAAGAGGGCGACACCGTGAACCTGGACTATGCCGGCAGCGTTGACGGCGTGGCTTTCCAGGGCGGCACCGCCCAGGGCCAGACCCTCAAGATCGGCTCTCACCAGTTCATCCCCGGCTTCGAGGAGCAGATGGTGGGCATGGCCATCGGCGAGGAGAAGGATCTGAACGTGACCTTCCCCGAGCAGTACCACTCCGAGGAGCTGGCCGGCAAGGCCGCTGTGTTCCACGTGAAGGTCAACGGCATCCAGAAGACCGAGATGCCCGAGCTGGACGATGATTTCGCCGCTGACGTGAGCGACTTCGATACCTTCGAAGCCTACAAGGCCAACATTGTGAAGGAGCTGGAGGAGCGCGCCGAGAAGAACAACGACGTGACCTTCGAGAATGCTCTGGTGGAAAAGGCTGTCGAGAATGCCACCATCGACGTGCCCCACGCCATGATCCACGAGCAGCTGCACTACATGATGCGCGAAATGGAAATGCGTATGGCTTACCAGGGCCTGCGCATGGAGGATTATCTCAAGTACACCGGTCAGACCCGTGAGCAGCTGGAAGGCGCTTACCACGGCGAGGCCGAAAAGCGCGTCCGCATCGAGCTGACCCTGGAAGCCATCCGCAAGGCCGAGGCCATCGAGCCCACCGAGGATGAGATCAAGGTGCAGATCGAGGAGCAGGCCAAGCGCATGGGTCAGGAGGTCGAGGCCTTCGAGAAGAGCCTGACCGACGAGCAGCGCGCTTATCTGGCTGATTCTGCCGCTGTGCAGAAGGTCGTCGACCTGCTGAAGGCCGAGGGCAAGGCTGTGGAAAAGAAGGAAGAGGTTGCCGAGGAGAAGCCCGCTCCCAAGAAGAAGGCTACCCGCACCTCCAAGAAGAAGGCCGAGCCCAAGGCTGAGGAAGCTGCTGAGACCAAGGCAGAGGAAGCCGCCGAGTAAGGCATTCGAACCAAATATGCTTTCAATGCGCGGGAGGTGGCCTCATGCGGTGTGTCCGCTTGTGCTGCCTCCCGCGTTTCAAATTTTGTGGTATGGCACAGGAAAAGCCTGCATAGAATAGAAGGACGGCCTGTGCATCATGCGCAAGAAGGAGGTATGACGCAATGACGCTTGTACCCATGGTCGTGGAGCAGACCAACCGTGGTGAACGCTCCTATGACATCTACTCCCGCCTGCTGAAGGATCGCATCGTGTTCCTTTCCGGCGAGATCGAGGACCATATGGCCAACCTGGTGGTGGCGCAGCTGCTCTTCCTGGAAATGGAAGACCCCGACGCCGACATCAGCCTGTATATCAACAGCCCCGGCGGCTCCGTCACTGCGGGCATGGCGATCTACGACACCATGCAGTACATCAAGCCCCAGGTGCGCACTGTGTGCGTGGGCATGGCGGCTTCCATGGGCGCTTTCCTGCTCATGGCCGGCGAAAAGGGCAAGCGCCTGGCGCTCCCCAATGCCGAGGTGATGATCCACCAGCCCCTGGGCGGCGCTCAGGGCCAGGCCACTGATGTGGCCATCCGTGCCGAGTGGCTGCTGAAAACCAAGACCAAGATGACCAAAATGATGGCCGAAATGACCGGCCAGAATATCGAGAAGGTCAAGGCCGATGTGGAGCGAGACTACTTCATGGACGCCGAGGAAGCCCTGAAGTACGGCATCATCGACGAAATCTACCAGCCGCGCCAGAGGGGCTAAGCCCCTCTGGACACCCCAGTCAGGGCGCTGCCCTGACAACCTGCCAGAGGAGGCTCTGCCTCCTCTGGACTCCATCGCCAAAGGGCCATTCGGCCCTCTGGACTCCCGTTTTGGGGGAGGCGTGGCTGGGTGGGGAACAGCAGGGGTCACGGTGCGCGGAGGGCGCACCGCGACGCGCGGCGTGCGGCGGCTTTGCACAGCCAAGTGGCTTGATGGGCTAAGCTGTTGAGAAGCTGAAGGGCTGGGTATCAGAAAAATGGGTTTCGAAAGGGCTGAAAGCCCTTTGCAGGGTGCAGGGACAGAGTCCCTGCCGGGTTGTCAGGGCAGAGCCCTGACCGGGATTCCCAAGGGCAGAGCCCTTGGGGGAGGAGTTTATGGCAAGAGACGAGTTTCCTCAGGGTGCGCTGCACCGCTGCAGCTTCTGCGGCAAGACGCAGGATAAGGTCAGGCGGTTGGTGGCGGGCCCGAATGTGTTTATTTGTAACGAGTGCATTCTGCTGTGCCAGGAGATCATCGCTGACGAGCTGCCCATGATGCAGGATGGCGCGGGTCCGCAGGAGCTGCCTACGCCTGCCGAAATGAAGGCGGTGCTGGATCAGTATGTGGTGGGTCAGGAGCAGGCCAAGCGCGCGCTGAGCGTGGCGGTGTACAACCACTACAAGCGCATTGGTCAGCAGGCGCAGCAGGATGATGTGGAGCTGCAGAAGTCCAACATCCTGATGGTCGGCCCCACGGGCTGTGGCAAGACCTTCCTTGCCCAGACGCTGGCGCGGATCCTGAATGTGCCGTTCGCCATTGCTGACGCGACCAGCCTGACGGAGGCCGGTTATGTGGGCGAGGACGTAGAGAACATTCTTCTGCGTCTGATCCAGGCTGCGGATTACGACATCGAACTGGCGCAGCGCGGTATCATCTACATTGACGAGATCGACAAGATCGCCCGCAAGAGCGAGAATCCCTCCATCACCCGCGACGTCAGCGGCGAGGGCGTTCAGCAGGCGCTGTTGAAGATCCTGGAGGGCACGGTTGCCGCGGTTCCACCCCAGGGCGGCCGTAAGCATCCCCATCAGGAGCTGCTGCAGATCGATACGACCAACATTCTCTTCATCTGCGGCGGCGCGTTCGATGGCATTATCCCCATTATCGAGAGTCGCGTGGGCAAGAAGCTGCTGGGCTTCGGCGCAGAGCTGCAAAGCAAGCGTGACCCCAATGTCTCCAAGGCGCTGAAGGACATCCGCCCCGAGGATCTGACCAAGTTCGGCCTGATCCCCGAGTTTGTGGGTCGTCTGCCCATCGTGGTGACGCTGGATCAGCTGGACGAGGAGATGCTCATGCAGATCCTGACTGAGCCCAAGAACGCCCTGTGCAAGCAGTATCAGAAGCTGCTGGGCATGGATGGCATTGAGCTGACCTTTGAGCCCGATGCGGTGCGGGCCATCGCCAAGCAGGCCATTGAACGCCGCTGCGGCGCCCGTGGCCTGCGCGCCATCATCGAGAACGTGATGCTGGACACCATGTTTGAGCTGCCCAGCCTGCCGGAGGTCACCGGCTGCATCATCGATGCGGACGCGGTCAATGGTGGTAAGCCCAGACTGGTGGAGGGTATTAAGCGCAAGTCCCGCCGCAAGGCCGAGGAACTGGTGGAAAAGCCGGTCGAGGAGCCTGTGCCGGAAGAGGAAAGCGCATCATAATTCATCAAGCGACGGAAATACCCGTCGCTTTTTCCATTTCTTCACGTACATTTTCCATGAAAAAACGCCCATCCTATCCAGAGAAATGGAGGGATGTACGTGGTCAATCTTGTGCTGGTGGTGATCCAGCTGGCTGTGACGCTGGTGGTGGGCGTTTATTTCTACAAGCAGCTGAAGCAGCAGAAACGAAGCACGCCAATGGTGCGCCGGGAGGGTGCGAAGGAGATGGAAAGGCTCAACCGGATGAGAAGCATCCACCTCTCCGAGCCGCTGGCAGAACGGGTGCGGCCGATGGAATTCCAGGACATCGTGGGCCAGGAGGATGGCATCAAGTCGCTGAAGGCCATCCTGTGTGGAGCCAATCCCCAGCACGTACTGATTTACGGCCCGCCCGGCATCGGAAAAACCTGCGCGGCCCGTCTGGTACTGGAGGCGGCAAAAAAAACAGCGGGAACGCCTTTCTTGAAGGATGCCCCCTTTGTCGAAATGGACGCCACCTGCGTCAGGTTTGACGAGCGCGCTATTGCCGATCCGCTCATTGGCAGTGTGCACGACCCGATCTATCAGGGGGCCGGCCCGCTGGGGGTGCAGGGTGTGCCCCAGCCCAAGCCGGGCGCGGTGAGCAAGGCGCATGGCGGCGTTTTGTTTCTGGATGAGATCGGTGAACTGCACCCCATTCAGATGAACAAGCTCCTGAAGGTGCTGGAGGATCGCAAGGTGATGTTTGAATCTGCTTACTACACACCGGATGACAATGCGGTGCCCCGGTATATTCACGATGTGTTCAAGCGGGGCATGCCGGCGGATTTCCGCCTGGTGGGCGCGACCACACGAAGCCCTGAGGAGATCCCGCCCGCGCTCCGCTCCAGGTGCATGGAGATCTTCTTCCGCGCGCTCACGCCCCGGGAGATCGCATCCATTGCCCAGGGCGCGGCACAGCGGGCGGGCTACGAGATGTGTGCGGAGGAGGCGGAGACCATCGGCAGGTACGCCGCCTGTGGGCGTGATGCGGTGAACATTGTGCAGATGTGCGCGGGCCTGGCGCAGCTGGAGGGGCGCAAGGATATTACCTCCGCCGATGTGAGCTGGGTGGTGCGTTCCGGGCATTACGCGGTACGGCCCGCCCAGCAGGCGGATCCTGCGCCCAGGGTGGGGGCGATCCACGCGCTGGCGGTGTTCGGCAGTCATCAGGGATCGGTGCTGGATATCGAGGCAGTGTCCACTCCCGGCACAGGCGAGGTCACGGTGACGGGCATCGTGGAGGAGGAAGAGCTGGGGCCGGAGGGGCATCGCTTGCGCCGGAAATCCACGGCCTGGGCCTCGGCGGAAAATGTCAGGACGCTGCTGGCTGAACTGGGTTTTCCGCTGGGGGCGCGAAACCTGCATATCAACTTTCCCGGCGGCGCACCGGTGGACGGGCCTTCTGCGGGCGTTGCCATGGCTGTGGTGGCTGTGAGCGCGCTTACTGGCCAGAAGGTAGACGGCGCCTGCGCGGTGACGGGGGAGATCTCTGTTCTGGGGCAGGTGAAGCCCGTGGGCGGCGTGCCGGAAAAGCTGGAGGCTGCCCGGCTGGCAGGCGTCCGAAAGGTGTTCATCCCGCAGGAAAACGACATGGAATCCCTGCATGAGCTGGGCATGGAGATACGCTGCGTGACTGAGCTGCGCCAGGTGCTGGAGGAGATCCTGCTGCCGGTAACGGTGGAGGAGTCTGCTGTGGAGGCGGAATGCGTACCGGCTTCTACCTGATGTGCCCCTTGCAAAATGATCGAATTGCGGGTATACTGATATTTGTCGGAATTTGCGTATCCGGCATAGCAAGCGCTTTGATGCCGTGAGGCATTTATTCAGGAGGACATTATGCCAGCAAGAAAAAAGACGATCTCTCTGCCGGTGTTGGCTTTGCGGGGATTGATGGTATTCCCGCACATGGTGCTGCACTTCGATGTGGGCAGGAATAAATCCGTGGCCGCCCTGGAGCAGGCCATGATGGAGGGCCAGCAGATCTTCCTGGTGGCCCAGAAGGATGCCGAGGTGGACGATCCCGGCGTGGAGGAGCTGTGCCGCGTTGGCACCATTGCCGCCATCAAGCAGGTGATGAACCTCCCCGGCGACAACCTTCGCGTGCTGGTGGAGGGCGAACGCCGCGGCGTGCTGCAGTCCATCACCCAGGAGGAACCCTATCTGCAGGGTACCATCCGCCCGGACGACGCCAGATTTGATGGCGATGAGGTGGAGCTGCAGGCATTGGTGCGGGCCACGCAGGAGTTCTTTGAGACCTACGCCAAAACCAGCCTGCGGGTGAGCCAGGAAACGGTGAACTCCGTCAAGGATGTGGACGCGGCGGATCAGATCGCGGATATCATCGCCGCCAACATCCTTACCCGCATGGAGGATCGCCAACAGATTCTGGAGGAGCTGGACGTGAAGCGGCGTCTGGAGAGCCTCTGCGCGATCCTGGCCCGCGAGACCGAGCTGGCCGGCGTGGAGAAGCAGGTGCAGGCCCGCATCAAGAAACAGATCGAGAAGAATCAGAAGGATTATTACCTGCGCGAGCAGATCAAGGCCATCCAGACCGAGCTGGGCGATACTGAGGCCACCGATACCGATGACCTGCGCGAACGCATGGAGAAAACGCCTCTCAACGAAGAGGCCCGCCAGAAGTGCGAAAAGGAGCTGGAACGCCTGGCGCGTATGGCTCCCGGCACGCCGGAGGTGGGCGTGAGCCGCACCTATATCGAGTGGATCCTGGATATGCCCTGGGGGCAGACCACCGCCGATAACCTGGACTTGAAGCGCGCCCGCAAGGTGCTGGCTCAGGATCATTACGGGCTGGAGAAGGTCAAGGAGCGCATTGTGGAATACCTGGCCGTGCTGCGTATGAAGCAGGACATGAAGGGCCCCATCCTGTGCTTTGTTGGCCCTCCCGGCGTGGGCAAGACCTCCATCGTCCGTGCCATCGCCAAGGCTGTGGGGCGCAAGTTCGTCCAGATGAGCCTGGGCGGCGTGCGGGATGAGGCGGAGATCCGCGGCCATCGGCGCACCTATATCGGCGCCATTCCCGGCCGCATTATCGCAGGCATCAAGCAGGCCGGCACCATGAATCCCGTGTTCCTCTTTGACGAGATCGACAAGATGAGCCACGATATGCGCGGCGATCCTGCCAGCGCACTGCTGGAGGTGCTGGACGCCGAGCAGAACGAGAACTTCCGCGATCATTACATGGAGCTGCCCTTTGACCTGAGCAAGGTGATGTTCATCACCACGGCCAACTCGGTGGATACCATCCCCGGCCCGCTGCTGGACCGCATGGAGATTATTGAGGTGCCCTCCTATACCGAGGAGGAGAAGCTGCAGATCGCCAAGCGTCACCTGTTGCCCAAGCAGATCGAGGCTCATGGCCTGCAGTCCCGCTCCGTTAAGATCAGCGACAGGGTGATGCGCAGCCTCATCGAGGGCTACACCCGCGAGGCCGGTGTGCGTACGCTGGAGCGTACCGTGGCCAAGGTGGTGCGCAAGGCCGCCGTGACCATGCTGGATACCGATGTGGCGGAGGTCACCGTGACCCCGGCCAAGCTGAAGGAATACCTGGGCGCTGTGCGCTATATCCGGGAAATGCCCGAGAAGGAGCCCCGCATCGGCGTAGTGAACGGCCTGGCTTACACCGCCGTGGGCGGCGAGATGCTGGAGGTGGAGTGCGCTGTGATGCCCGGCAAGGGAAGCCTGCAGCTCACCGGCCAGCTGGGTGACGTGATGAAGGAATCCGCCGAGGCGGCCTTCACCTGGGTGCGCGCCCACAGCGCCGATCTGGGCCTGAAGGACGACTTCTACAAGGACAAGGACATCCACATTCATGTGCCGGAAGGCGCCGTTCCCAAGGACGGCCCCTCTGCCGGCGTCACCATGGTGACGGCCCTGACCAGCGTACTGACGGGCGTCCCTGTGCGCCAGGATGTGGCCATGACGGGTGAGATCACCCTGCGGGGCCGGGTGCTGCCTATCGGCGGATTGAAGGAAAAGACCCTGGCGGCCTACCGCGCGGGGATCAGAACGCTGCTCATCCCAAAGGAGAACGTGAAGGACCTGGAGGAGATCCCGCCCCATGTGCTGAGCCAGTTCCGGGTGGTGGCGGCGGAAAAGATCGACGATGTACTGACGACGGCCCTGGTCACCATGCCGGGCAAGGAGAAGAACAGTGGAAATCAAGACGGCTGATTTTATCACATCCATGGCGCAATATGGCAACTTCGCTGGCAAAGGCCTGCCTCAGGTGGCAGTGGCCGGCAAAAGCAATGTGGGCAAGAGCAGCCTGATCAACAAGCTCTGCCGCCGCAACAAGCTGGCCCGCACCTCCGCTACCCCCGGCAAGACACGGCTCATCAATGTATTCCTGCTGAACCAGTATTTCCACCTGATCGACCTGCCGGGCTACGGCTTTGCCAAGGTGGACAAGAAGGAGAAGGCCCGGTGGGGTCAGATGATGCAGGACTACTTTGAGCAGGCGGAGGAGCTGCGCCACGTGCTGTGCCTGGTGGATATCCGCCATGAGCCCACCGAGGACGATAAGCAGATGAATATGTTCCTGCGCCAGATGGGCATTCCCTTTACGGTGATCGCTACCAAGGCGGACAAGATCAGCCGCGGCGCGCGCCAGAAGCAGCTGGCCCCTATCTGCCGGGCGCTGCTGGTGCAGCCCTGGGAAGTGATCTGCTTCTCCTCGGAGGACGGCACGGGCCGCGACCAGCTGCTGGAGCTCCTGGAGCGCGTGACGACTGAGGAACCCGAGGGCCAGGAAACGCATACCATGGAGCAGCCCACTGAATAAAGTGTGTGGGCGCCATGGAGGTGCTTGACATCATGCGAGACACAAACGCCCACATCCCGGCGATGTCCCTGCAGGAGGCGGCGATGCTTCCCGCGATCGCTCCGGCGAACCCGGGGCATATCACCATGCCGCTGGACAAAACGCACTTCGTTCCCGTGCGGATGACACAGGATACCACCTTGCTTCGTCAGGGAAGTCCTGCCGGCAGGGCGATCCTCAGGGCTGCGGGCGTGAATCTGCCCGGCGTTTCCCGCATGGGATGCGCCGCCAGGCGGCGTGTGCGGGTGGAAATGGATTGCGACGCCATCTGCGATGAGTAGCATATCGGAAAACGGGCCATCCTTGGCTAAGGGCGGCCCGTTTCTGTTGTTATGATCATTGCGTAATAGGGTGCACTTTTCGTTCTGACGAAGGCTTGGGGAATTTGCAGGCTGGACCAGCCTGGGGGCGTACTTTTCGTCTCGGCGAAAAGTACCAAAAGCCGCCCGGGGGCCACAATGGAGGGTGTGGCCCCCGGACCCCGGTGCACATCTCAGGATCGCCTGCGTATGAGCCCTCGCGGGGCGACCTGTTACAGCAGGGTTGGCGGCGCGGGCAGCGCGCCACCCCATGATCGCTTTCAAACGCTTGGGAAGAAATCAAGTTTGGGGTATCGGACTGATGGCGGTGCCCTATCGCGCCGCAGGCGTGCGTCGCGGCGCATCCGTTATGCGCCGTGACCCCTGCTGATATCAGTTGCGGTTGCCCAACCCGAATGGGTCCAGGGCCAAGCGGCCCTGGTGGGGGAGTCCAGAGGGGGCAAAGCCCCCTCTGGTTACCTGGCGAAGAGCTGGGTGACGTAGACGTATCCCTGGGCGTCGTAACAGACGCCGATGCCGACTTTTGTCCAGGAAGAAGAAAGGATGTTGCGTCGGTGGCCGGCGGAGGACATGAAGGCAGCCTGAGCTTTGGTCACGTTGGCATGGTGGGCGATGTTCTCGCCCGCGGCGGTGAAGGAGTAGCCAAAGTAGCGGAGCATCTCGCTGGGAGAGCCGTAGGTGGGGGACTCATGGGCGAAGTAGCCTTTATCACGCATATCCTCGGATTTGATGCGGGCGATGCGGGATAGTTCCGCGTCCAGGGGCAGGGAGGACATTCCGTTGGCGTTGCGGTCGGAATTAAGCAAATTCCATGCAGTTTGCTCTTGCGCGGAGAGGGAATCAGTAGTATAATCATCATCCGATGAAGGAGCTTTCGTTGCTGTGGGTCGCACGGTGGGTCTTGCCGTGGGAACAGCCGTGGGTTTTGCCGTCACCTGGGGTTTCTCAGTGGGGACGGGCGCTGCGGTGGGGGCACTGGTTGGCACCGGAGTGGTAACGGCTGGCTCTTTTGTGGGAACGGACGGCCCGTTTGGCCCATTTTCGCTTCCGTTATCGTTGATTTCGGGGGTCGCGGTGGGGATAACGGGTTTCGGCGTGCAAGCTGGTTCGGGGGTATTGCAATTTGTCTGCTGACGGTACGGCCAGCCCTTGAAGCCAAACTGCGAGGTGGGCGCTTCTGCCTGCGCGGCGGCGCTGAAAAGCATCGCGGCGGTCAGGGCGGTGGTAACGTATCTCTTGAACATTTCGTTCACCTCCGTAAATATTACGATTCGGTTAAGAATCATGACGAAAGTTTAATACCCAATAAGGCTGAGGTCAAGTATAATGGCAGTGGTCTTCCAAGGGAATCCATGGCAGTCCTTGACAGGATGAAGATCCGTACAAATATCATTGAGGAGGAATCCATCCCATGAAGTTGTCCAAATGTCCCCGTTGCGATCTGAACTACATCACCGAGACCGAAAAGTACTGCAAGGTTTGCCTGCGGGAAATGAAGGGCGACGCTCCCAAGGAGGAGATCGAGCTTTGCAGCGTCTGCAATGAGACGCCTGCGCTGCCCGGCCGCGATGTGTGCGTGTTCTGCCTGAAGGAAATGAACAATGGCGGCGTGCATACCGATGATGGTCAGGACGCTGAGGAGACGGTGGATGCTTCCTCCATCGGCGGCATGGATTCTGTGAGCACCATGGACGAGATCATTCCCGAGATCGACGAGGATATCCCCAGCCAGGAGTTTGGCGAGATCGAGAATGAGCTGAGCCTCGAAAGCGTTCGCGAGGAAGAGGATCAGGACGAGGACGAGGATGAGGACGACCGCTGAGCGGCGCGCCTGAAAAGGGGAAGACCCATGAAACTGTTTGCCATTGGCGACCTGCACCTGCCCGGCGGTGACGATAAGCCCATGGATGTGTTCGGCGAGCACTGGGAGGGCCATTTTGAGCGCATCAGCGCCGATTGGCATCAGCGCGTGGCCACGGACGACGTGGTGCTGATCCCGGGGGACATATCCTGGGCCATGCAGCTGGATCACGCGCGGCCTGACCTGGAAGCCATTGCCGCTCTGCCGGGGCGCAAGATCATCATGAAAGGCAACCATGATTATTGGTGGAACACCCTTTCCCAGGTGAAAAGCGCGCTGCCGGCGGGCATGGAGGCCATCCAGCATAACGCGCTGGACGTGGGCTGCGCTGTGGTGTGCGGTACCCGGGGGTGGAACATTCCCACCAAGGATACGCCGCTTTCCGCCGCTGACATGAAGATCTACAACCGGGAATTGATCCGGTTGGAAATGGCGCTGCAGGCTGGCGCGAAGCTCAAGGGCAATAAGCCGCTGGTGGTTATGATGCACTATCCGCCCCTGTACGACCTGGAGCGGGAAACCGCGTTCACCGCGCTGCTGGAAAAGTATCCTGTGCATACGGTGGTGTACGGTCATCTGCATGGAGCGGGGCTGAAGGTGAGATTCTGCGGCGAGGAGCGGGGAATCCGCTATGAATTGGTAAGCTGTGATGGTCTCGGCTTTGCTCTGGCGGAGATTCCGCTGGAATGAGCGGGAGGCATTCCTAAAAAAATCTTATTTCTTTGTTACAAAAAAGTTTTGGAAAATGTCATAATTCAGAAAAAAGCGTCCGGATAAGCGCCGGGCGCATTTTTTTATACAAAATATGGGGATAGGCGAACAAGAAACCACAAAAGTTGAACGAAAATATTTCAAAAATATTACATTAGTATTAAAATGACGAAATATATACAAGAATGGAAAATAAGGTGGAAACCTTGTCATACTATTGCAAGTTCTAAAAAGGTGGGATATAATGGTGCCGACGGATAGAAAAAGGGTAGCAAGGTGGTGAGAAGTGGTGGCAAACGAGAAAGACGAGGTCGTCGTGCCGGAGGAGGCACTGGCTGCCGCTGCTTCTCAGGAGGCGCTGTCCGAGGAGGATCGGCAGCTGTTGGACAAGTACAGCCGCACCTTCATCGGCTCCTTCTCCCACTCGCTGGACGCCAAGGGTCGCCTGGTGGTGCCGTTGGTGTTCCGTGAGACCCTGGGCGATACCTTCTGCATCGCTCCATCCTACGATTTCAAATCCATCGCGCTGTATCCCAACCTGATGTGGGCCCGTATGCGCGACCGTTACGATAAACTGGGGAAAATGAACAGCTCTCTCAAGCGCTACCTGGAGCAGCTGGACGCGCTGTCCTTCAGGGGGCAGGAGTGCGATAACCAGGGCCGTGTGCTGCTGCCCGCGAAGATCCGCTCCAGCATCCTGGGCGATGAGAAGGATGTGGATATCACCGGCGCCAACGACCATGTGCGCGTGGTGGCCCATATCAGCGCTGACGAGCAGTTCAGGCAGTTCATGGCAGATCTTCCCTCCATTCTGGAAGACATCGGTTCTCTGGAAATGTAAATCGGATCGTTCTTCAATCCATAAGGAGTGAATAGATATGTTGCTGATCCCTCGTGTTTTCAAAAGAAAGGCGCGCTATGTCGGCGAAGGCTTCAAGCCCGGAGATTACGGCAAGATGGCAGCCCGGAATATCCGCAGCGAGAGAATGACCAGCAGCGTTGATCTGCCCTTTATGGATGCCGACGCCATCTATGACGCAAACACCATGGGCGTTGATCGCCGCCGCAACCGCCGCAGCGACAAGTATCATCCTGCCGTGGGCAGCCATGATACCGGCCGTGTGCCCGCCGTGGGCCACGAAGGCATGAGCGGACCCGCCGCCTGTGTGGCGCTGGTATGCCTGATCGCAGTGCTGGGCGTTGTGTGCCTGGTTGGGCGCAGCAATGTGATCGAGGCGGGCAAGAAGGCTGATGACCTGCAGAAGCGCATCGAGGAAGTCGGGCTGATCAACGAGGGCCTGGAGACGCAGCTGGCTGTGAGCGCCTCTGAGGTCAATGTGGGCTACGAAGCCGTGCAGATGGGCATGATCTCCGCCAAGGGCGTGGATGTGATCTATCTGAGCGCGCCTGAGTCCGCTAACATGAAGCTGGCTGGCAGCAGCGCTGCCATGACCGGCGAATATCTGGCAACCATACTGGGAGATTGAGCGATCGGTCTCCCATTTTGGAATATTTGCGTAAACTGGGAGGACGGGTATGCATCCCGAACTGCAGGTGCGCAAAAGAATGCTGCTGATGACGGTCGTCCTGGGAGCGCTGTTTCTCCTGGTGATAGGCCGTCTTTGGCAGTTGACGGTACTGGAGAGCGAGGCGCTTACCCAGCGTGGGGTGAGCCAATGGACGAAGGAAGGCGTCGTGACCGCAAGGCGCGGTACGATCACCGACAGAAATAACAACGTACTGGCCCTGAGCGCGACCTCCTATATGGTCTGCGCTGATCCGCGCCTGGTGGAGGATCCGGAGCTGTTCATTGAGACGCTCGCGCAGGTGCTTCCCCTGGGGGAGAGTGCCAGGGTCAAGCTGCAGGACAATACCAAGGGCTCTGTGATCCTCAAACGGCAGGTTACCCGGGACGTGGTGGACGAGATCCGTCGCCTGAAAATGGAGGCCGACCCCAAAGCGGGACTTGCCGCCATCACCTTTGACGAGGATGCCCGGCGCTGGTATCCCTACGGACAAATGCTGGCCCAGGTTCTGGGACTGACCAATGTGGACAGTCTGGGGCAATCGGGGCTGGAAACACAGTATGAATCCGTACTGGCCGGCCAGGAGGGCAGCTACCTGCGTCAGGTGGACGCCCGCAACCGGGTACTGGCAGGCAGCGAGAGCTGGTATGTGCCATCGCAACAGGGGAATACGCTGAAGCTGACCATCGATTCCACCATCCAGCAGATCGCCGAAAAGGCCATGCGGGAATGTCTGGAGGTCAATCAGGCCCAAAGCGTGACCTGTCTGGTCAGCGATGTGCGTACCGGGGCAATCCTGGCGATGTGCATCAAGCCGGACTATGATCCCAATGAGCCGCCGCGGAATGATGTGGCCAGCCTGACGGAATTGATGCGCATCACCGCCATATCGGACGTGTACGAGCCCGGCTCCACCTTCAAGATCCTTACGGCGGCCGCTGCGCTGGACAGCGGCGTGACCAACCCGGAGGATCAGTTCTACTGCTCGGCCAAGGTCAAGGTGGACGGTGATACCATCCGCTGCTGGGGCGCGGCCCACGGCGCGGAAACCATGGCCGAGGGGCTGATGAACAGCTGCAATCCCGTGTTTGTGGAGCTTGCGCTGCGCATGGGAACGGATACCTTCTACCGCTACCTGAGCGCCTTTGGGCTGGGCAAACGCACCGGCGTTGACCTGCCGGGCGAGTCGCCGGGCATCCTGATCGGCAGCAGGTACGTGAAGGATGTGGATCTGGCGCGTATCGGGTTTGGTCAGTCAGTGGCGGTGACGCCTGTTCAGCTGATGATGGCGGCCAACGCGGCCATCAATGGCGGCAGGCTGATGAAGCCCTATCTGGTCAGCGAGATCCAGTCGCCTGAGGGGGATGTGCTGCAAAGGTACAATCCCACGGTGGTCGCCACGCCCATCAGGCCCGAGACCAGCGAGACGCTCCGGGGGCTGCTGGAGCGCGTGGTGGAGGAGGGCGGCGGCAAGAACGCCCGTATCGCCGGCTATCGCATCGGCGGCAAAACGGGCACGGCACAGGTATACAAGGAGGGGCGCATCGTCAGCGATGTGCACATCGGCTCCTTCTATGGCTTTGCCCCGGCGGATGATCCGCTGGTATCGATCCTGGTCATCGTCAACGAGGCCCATGTGCCTGTTGATTATGGCGGCACAACGGCGGCCCCTTTCGCCAAACAGGTGCTGGGCGACGTGCTGCAATATATGCAAATAAAGCCGTATGCGGACGAAACTATACCAAATGTAGTGGTTCCTGCCATTACGGGCTTGACGATTTCGTCTGCAAGGCGTACACTTGCAGAGGTGGGATTGGAAATGCTGGACGATGGCGTGAGCCAGACCGTCCTGGACCAGCTCCCTCCCGCGGGCAGCGAACTGCCCCGGGGCGGGCATGTGATGGCCTACACGGCTGCATCCAATCAGGTAACACCGGAAACACTGGTATTGACGCCGGACTTCTTGGGCATGAGCGACGTTGACTGCGCGCGCGTTGCCCGGCTGCGAGGCCTGACATTACAGCTGGAAGGCACGGGATGGTGCATCCGGCAGACCCCGGCGGCGGGGGAATACGTGCCACCCGGGACGGAAGTGAGGATCATCCTTTCCCAGGCGGAAGAATAAGGAGACCTGTGTATGAAACTTCGTGAGCTCATCGTGGATATGCCCTATCTGCTGGATACCCGCGGCGACATGGATGTGAACATCGGCGCGGTGAACAGCAACAGCAAGGCCAAGGCGGAGAAAGGCGTGTTCTTCTGCATTCCAGGCGCCCGTTTCGACGCCCATGATTACGCGCCTCAGGCCATCGAGAACGGCTGCGTGGCGCTGGTGGTGGAACGCTTCCTGGATATCGACGTGCCTCAGGTGCGCGTCAGCAACGCCCGTGCGGCTATGTCCCGCATGGCGGCGGCGTTCTATGGCCATCCTGCCAGGGGCATGAAGCTGGTGGGCATCACCGGCACCAAGGGCAAGACCACCTCCACCTACATGCTCAAGGCCATTCTGGAAAAGGCGGGCCATAAGGTCGGCCTGATCGGCACCACGGGCAATATGATCGGTGATAAGCTGCTCAAGGGCAGCCTGACCACCCCTGATCCCATCGATTTGCAGCGCACCCTGCGCATGATGGCCGATGAGGGCGTGGAGTACGTCACCATGGAGATCTCCGCTCATGCCATCGATATGCACCGCCTGGATGGCCTGACCTTCGAGGTGGGCTGCTACACCAACCTGAGCCAGGATCACCTGGATTATTTCCATACCATGGAGAACTACTTCGAGACGAAGAAAAAGTTCTTCACCACAGGCATGGTGCGCAACGCCTCTGTCAACGTGGATGAGGAAACATCCGCAGGCGTGCTCAGCGCGCTGGAGATCCCCTGCCTGACCTACGGCATCTGCGCCCCAGCCGACCTGTTTGCCCGCGATATCGAGATCACCGAGGAGGGCGTCAGCTTCGAGGTGCAGCTGCGGGGAATGCATCCCGTGCAGATCAACCTGATGATGACAGGTATGTTCAATGTGTACAACGCCATGGCCGCGGCCAGCTGTGCCATGGTGCTGGGTGTTTCCGCTGAGGATATCAAGGCGGGTCTGGAGGGGATGCCCTCGGTGCCCGGACGCATCGAGATGCTGCCCACCGGCACGCCCTACCGCGTGATCCTGGACTATTCCCATGTGCCGGACGCGCTGGAGAATATCCTGACCACCGTGCGCCAGTTTGCCAAGGGCCGGGTGATCGCCCTGTTCGGCTGCGGCGGCGACCGCGACCAGGGCAAGCGCCCCATGATGGGCGCCATCGGCGGCAAGCTTGCCGATCTGAGCATCCTGACCTCCGATAATCCCCGCACCGAGGATCCCATGAAGATCCTGGCCGCCATTGAGGAGGGCATCAAGCCCACCGGAGGCGAGTATGTGGTGATCGAGAACCGCCGCGCGGCCATCCGTTACGCGATGGAGATCGCCGAAGCCAGCGATATCATCGTGCTGGCAGGCAAGGGCCACGAGACCTATCAGGAGATCAAGGGCGTGAAGTATCCCTTCGACGAGAAGGTCGTTGTGCAGGAACTGCTGCAGGAGCTCAACGCCAAGAAATGATATACGCTGATTTCAGGAGGTACGACCTGCCATGCTAAGGATGCTGCTTGCTTTGATCCTCTCCGCGGTGCTGGTGCTGCTCACCGGCCCCAAGGTGATCCCTGCCCTGCGAAAGATGAAGTTCGGCCAGACGATCTATGATTTGGGTCCCCAGAGCCACAAGCAGAAGCAGGGTACACCCACCATGGGCGGCGTGATGATCGCCTTTGGCGTGGTGGTGGCCGCGCTGGTGGCGCTGCTGATCAACTATAAAGGCGGCGTCAGCTTTATGCTGGGCCTGCTGGCCATTTCCCTGCTCTCCATGGCGGTGGGATTTGCTGACGACTACATCAAGGTGGTCAAGAAGCGCTCCCTGGGCCTGACCCCCTGGCAGAAGATCGCCGGGCAGGTCTTTACCGCTGTGGCGTTTTCCGCCTTCTGCTATTTCCACCCCCAGGTGGGCTCCAAGGTGATCATTCCCTTCGCGAACATCGAGTGGGATCTGGGAATTTTCTATATCCCGCTGCTGAGCCTGACGATCATCTTCATCGTCAATAGCGCCAACCTGAACGACGGCCTGGACGGTCTGCTTTCCGGCGTGGCCGGCGTAGGCGGCATGGCCTGGGCGTCCATCGCCCTGTTCTGCACGCTGGCGGTGGTGGAGACCAATCCGGAGTACGCCGGCAATCTGCAGAGCATTTCCGTGTTCGGCATGGCGGTGATGGGCGCCTGCATCGGCTTTTTGCGGTTCAACCATCACCCGGCCACGGTGTTCATGGGCGATACAGGCTCCATGCTCCTGGGTGGCGCTACGGTGGGTATGGCGATGCTTCTGCGGCAGCCCTTCCTGCTGCTGCTGATCGCCTTTACGATGGTCGCTTCCTCGGTAAGCGTGATCATCCAGCGGTACTACTACAAGGCGACCCGCAAGATCTTCGGCGAGCCCCGCAGGCTCTTCAAGATGACGCCCATTCACCATCACTTTGAGCTTAGCGGCATGAGCGAGAATAAGGTCGTTGTGATGTATGTGATCGTGACGGTGGTACTGTCGCTGATCGCGCTGTGGTCCCTGCAGGGGCTGCAGCTGGTGTGAAACTGATTCATCAACAGGGAGGAAACTCCGATGGATTACGCAAACAAGAAGGTTCTTGTCGTTGGCATGGCCCGCAGCGGCGTGGCTGCGGCTCAGCTGCTGGCTAAACACGGCGCCAAGGTCGTTATCAATGACAACAAATCCAGGCAGGAGCTGGGCGAGGCGCTGGCTCCGCTGGCCGGCCTGCCCGTTGAGGACAGGCTGGGCATGCCCGCTGCTCAGGCGATGCAGGGCGTGGACGTGATGGTCATCAGCCCCGGTATCCCGGATACCGCCCCCTTTGTGGTGCAGGCGAGGAACGCGGGCATTCACGTGACGGGCGAATTGGAAATGGCCTACCAGCTGGCTCCCGGCGAGATGGTGGCTGTGACCGGCACCAATGGCAAGACCACTACGGTGTCCCTTCTGGGCGAGATCTTCAAAAACGCCGGCCGTGTGACGCATGTGGTGGGAAACATCGGCTATCCCTATTCCCAGGCTGCGCTGGAAGCACGTAAGGACGATATGTTCGTGTGCGAGGTTTCATCCTTCCAGATGGAGACGGCGGAGGAATTCCATCCCCGGGCTGCCGCGCTTTTGAACATCACCGAGGATCATCTGAATCGCCATGGCACCATGGAGGAATACACCCGTGTGAAGATGCGGATGTTCCAGAACCAGACCGCCGCTGATGTGGCTGTGTTCAACGCGGATGATCCCGCGCTGGAGCCGCTTGTTTCGCAGGTGAAGAGCAGGGTGATGCTTTTCTCCCGCATCAGGGAAGTGGAAAACGGCGCTTTCGTGCGTGACGGGCAGATCTTTGTGCGCTGGAACGGTACAGAGAAGCCTGTGTGCGGCACGGATGAAGTACGCATACCCGGTCCCCACAACCTGGAGAACGCCCTGGCGGCAGCCTGCATGGCCACGGCCATGGGCGTGCCCGCTCCGGTGATCCGCCACAGCCTGCGCACCTTCAAGGGCGTTGAGCACCGCATTGAGTTCGTCCGTGAGCTGGAGGGCGTGCGTTACATCAACGACAGCAAGGGCACCAATGTGGACTCTACCATCAAGGCGGTGCAGACCATGCAGCGCCCCACCGCCATCATCCTTGGCGGCTATGACAAGCACAGCGATTTTACCCCCCTGGTGAAGGAGATGCTTGCTTCGCCCTACATCAGGGAAGCGGTGCTCATCGGCGTGACGGCGGATCAGATCCAGCGCACGCTGGAGGAGTGCGGCTTCATGGGTATCCATCGCGCCACGACGCTGAAGGACGCCATCGACCAGTGCCGCGCTCTGGCGGATGATGGCTGGAACGTATTGCTTTCCCCGGCCTGCGCCTCCTTTGATATGTTCTCCGATTACGAGGCACGGGGCCGCATCTTCAAGGAAATGGTGAAAGAACTGAATTAATCTCTGTCTTGCGCTGAAAGGAAAGGCCTATGCTGCAAAATGCCAGCGCACAAAAGACCATTCATCTACGCAAGACAAAACTCAATCCCGTGGACGGCACGCTGGTGGCTGTACTCATCATGCTGCTGCTCGCGGGATTGCTGATTCTCTTCTCCGCCACCTATTACACCGCCCAGGATCGGGGAGATCCGCTGGGTGAGGTGAAAAAGCAGCTCATCGGCATTGCGTTGGGTACGGTGGCCATGATCTTCACCAGCCGGGTGCCTTACCGCTTCTGGCGGGACACATGGGTGGTGGTGGGCGCGCTGGGCATCAGCGCGGTGCTGCTGATCCTTGTTATCATCCCCGGGGTGGGCGTGTATCTGAATGGCTCCCGCCGCTGGCTCAGCATCGCCGGCATGAGCTTCCAGCCATCCGAGTTCGCCAAAATGGCGGTGGTGCTTTATATGGCCACCACACTGACCTACCGGGGAAAACGCATCAAATCGCTGCTGTTTGGTATTGTGCCGGTGCTGCTGGTGCCGGGCGTGGTGTTCCTGCTGATCCTGCAGCAGCCGAATCTCTCAACGGCCGGCAGCATCCTGATCACCAGCCTGATCCTGATCATCATCGCAGGCGCGCGGTGGCGGCACATTCTCATGATGCTCATCGGCGGCGTGGGCGTGGGCGGATTCTATGCCTGGAGCGCCCCCTACCGCAGGGAACGGCTGCTTTCCTTCACGGATCCCTTCGCCAAAATGAACGATGAGGGCTATCAGCTGGCGCAGTCGCTGATCGCCTTCGGCTCCGGTGGAGTCTTTGGCATGGGGCTGGGTATGGGCAGGCAGAAATACGCCTACCTGCCGTACCCGGAGAGCGATTTCATCTTCGCCATCGTTGGCGAGGACTTTGGCTTCGCTGGCTGCGTGGCGGTGATCGCCCTGTTTGTGGCGTTCATGGTATGCGGTATGCGCATCGCCACCATGTGCCGGGATAAATTCGGTGCGCTGCTGGCGGCAGGGATCACCTGCTCCATTACGGTGCAGGCATTCCTGAATATGGGCGTGGTCATTGGCATACTGCCCACCACGGGCCTGCCGCTGCCCTTTTTCTCGGCAGGCGGCACGTCCATTTCCATCACCATGGCGGCGGTGGGGATCCTGATGAACATCTCCCGCACGGCGGGCCGCATGGAGACATGACTGTTTGCACCCCTTTCCGGCTTCGGCATAGGCTGAAGCAGTTGTTTGGGAGGTGGGTGCGAATGGAGGCTTTTCTTGTGGAGGGCGGGGCCCGGCTGGAGGGCACGCTGCGGGTGGATGGCGCGAAGAACGCCGTTCTGCCCATACTGGCCGCTGCGATCCTGACCGAGGACGCTGTGACCCTGGAGGACGTGCCGCGGATCACCGATGCCATGCACATGGCAGAGATCCTGACGATCCTTGGCTGCCGGGTGGAGCAGCAGGGAAAAAGTATGATGGTGCGCAGCGGGGGACTGCATGGCTGGGAAATGCCCGACCGGCTTTCCAAGCAGATCCGCTCCTCGATTTTTCTGTTGGGGCCGATTCTGGCGCGGTTCCGCAAGGCAACGGTTACATATCCCGGCGGATGCGAGATAGGCCTGCGCCCCATCGACCTGCATCTGCGGGGGCTGCGAAGCCTGGGCGTGAAGGTGAGCGAGTCCGGCGGGATGATCTACTGCGACGGCGCTCATATGCGCTCAGGGGATGTGTATTTCGATTATCCCAGCGTGGGGGCGACTGAAAATGTGATGATGGCCGCCGCGCTGCTGGATGGCGTTACCGCGATCCACAATGCAGCCCGTGAGCCGGAGATCGTCGACCTGCAGAACTTTATCAATGCCATGGGCGGCGATGTCCGCGGCGCGGGCAGCCAGATGATCGAGATCCGGGGCGTGAAGCAGCTGCGGGGCGTGCGCTATACCCCCATGGCCGACCGCATCGTGGCGGGAACGTTGCTGGCCGCTGCTGCCATTACCGGCGGCGAGGTGGAGCTTACCAATGCCCCCGCCGGGGATATGGTGGCCGTTCTCAGCAAGCTGCGGGAGATGGGCTGCTGCATCCATGAGGAGCCGGAGCGCCTGCACATCAGGGCTCCGGAACGGCTGGGCGCGTTCGCTCAGCTGCAGACGCAGCCGCACCCCGGCTTCCCGACGGATATGCAGGTGCAGATGATGGCGCTGCTGTCTGTTGCCCAGGGGACGGGCGTGATCCTGGAAAATGTGTTTGAAAACAGGTTCACCCATGCCGGCGATCTGAACCGCATGGGCGCGAGGATCCTGTGCAGCGGCAGGACCGCAGTGGTGCAGGGCGTGGAGCAGCTCTATGGCGCGCGGGTCACGGCCCGGGATCTCCGGGGCGGCGCGGCGCTGGTGCTGGCCGGGCTCAGGGCACAGGGCCTGACGCAGGTGGATCAGGCTCATCTGGTAGACCGTGGCTACGATCACCTGGAAACGCAGCTGGCGTTCCTGGGTGCGAAGATACGAAGAATCGATATATGAGAAGGAGGCGAGGCATATGGAGCCCAGCTGGCAGCCGAATCAGCAGCCACAGCAGGGATCGGGCAGGGTTCGACCCTCTGCCTGGAGCGATGAGGGCGAGTATGTCCAGAAGCCGCTGGGCGTTCAGGAACCGCCGCGCGGTTATGCGCCGCAGACGGGCTATCAGCTGGTGCAGCAGGGGCAGGGGACGCAGTCCCAGCCCTATGCGGGCGGACAAGCCTGGCAGGGCTATCCGCCGCAGCCCAGCGCCGCGCCTACGCCCAGTAATCCCTGGGCCACCGGGTCTGTGGACCCCTTTGATGAACCGGCGGAGGCGCCGGAGCTTCGCGATCAGCGCAGCGATCACCTTTATAACAAGGAGGATCGCTTCTGGGATCATGTGGAGGGCTCGCAGAAAACCGGCCGCCATGGGAGCAGACCGCACCGTGGCAAGGCGGAGAGCCACACCATGCGCTGGGTGATCCTGATCCTGGTGGTGCTGGTGGGCGTTGGCCTTGCGGTGTACAGCGCTGTGTTCCAGGTGCGGGATATCACCGTGCAGGGCGGCATCACCCTTTCGGAGAAGGAGATCGTTGATATCTCCGGCATCACCCTGGGCATGAATACCTTCGCCATCGATGACGACCTGGTGGAAAAGAATATCGAAAGCAACCGGTATCTCTCCTTTGTGTGCGTGGACAAGCAGCTGCCGGACAAGGTGGTCATCCAGGTGAAGGAACGCGTGGAGGCCGCGGCCGTGAAATATTGCGGCATCCTTTATACCATGGACAACCGCGGCATGGTGCTGGAGGAATACCTGGATACCGAGAGGCACACCGGCCTGGTCCTGGTGGATGGCATGGACATCCATGATTGCCGGGTGGGGCAGGCCATCGGCCTGAACGATGAAAGCCAGATGCAGGTCGTTACCGAGGTGCTGGTGGAACTGAAGGTCATGTCCGCCCTGGGGCAGGTTAAGGAATTGGATCTGTCAAATATGGATAACCTGTTTATTGTATCCGATGATGACTTCACGGTGCGCATTGGCGCGCCGGAAAACCTGCATGCCAAGCTGCGTTCCATGCTGCTGACGCTGAACCATCTGCGGCAGGAGGGATACGACGGCGGTACGGTGGACGTCAGTACTCCGGTCAACCCAACGTATATTCCGGAATCTTAACAAAATTTACAATTCTGCGACGAAAAATGTGAAATTTTTTCGTATTTACACTGGAAAACACTTGCAATCACAGGAAAAACCTATTATAATAGAAAATGGTATATTGGATAAGTGGTAGTGTGCCTGCTTATGAAAACATTTCATCAGGCACGTTCCAGAAAGTTCATCCCACGGTGCGTTCCGGCTGTGGGAAACAGGGGGTATGAGAGACCTATGAAGACCACGGTAGCGGCCATTGATTTTGGGACGAGCAAGATCGTCACCCTGGTCGCAGAAAACAGCGGAAGTCAACGCTGCGACATCGTGGGCGCCGGTATTGCGGCCTACGATGGATACCTGGAAGAAGGCTGGAATAACCCCGGCGAACTGGATGAGAAGATCCGTCAATCCATCAGCGAGGCGGAGAAGCAGAGCCACCGCAAGCTGCGCGAGATCAACGTAGGCGTGCCCGGCGCGTTTACCAGGGTCTACGCCACAGAGGCCCGCGTTTCTCTCAAGGGCCCGGATCCCCGTGTGTCCGCCTCTGACGTGAAGGCCATCTTCCGTGCCGCCACCGAGAATCTGGGCTCTCTGCCCGGCATTGTGGTGCACTCCAGCCCCGCTTGGTTTATGGTGGATGATGGCAAAAAGACCCTTGAGCCCGTGGGCATGAAGGGCCGTGAGCTCAGCGCCCTGATCTCCTTTGTGGTCGCGAACCAGTTCTTTGTGGACGAGGTGAACAACCGCCTGGCCGCTCTGGGCATTACCGCCAACGGTTTTTATTCCACCCCGGCGGGCGAGGCGATGCTCTACCTGCCCGAAGAGGATCGTGACCGCACGGCGGTGCTGATCGATATCGGCTACTTGAACACCGAGGTCATGGCCGTGGAGGGCGACGCCCTCATCTTCCACAAGACCATCGAGATCGGCGGCGGCAACATCGCGGCGGATCTGGCCATCGGGCTGGATATCCCGCTGAAGGAGGCCGAGGAGAAGATCAAGCGCCAGTATGTTTACGGCATCGGCGCCGCCGGCGAGACCTACGACCTTCCCGGTGTGGACGGGCAGAAGCCCCGTTCCTTTACCCGCGACGAGGTGACCGAGATCATCACCGCCCGGGTGGACGAGATCGCCGAGGAGATCCAGGCCGCCATCGACGACAGCGGCATCAAGCTGGGCAACTGGAGCAATATTTACCTGACCGGCGGCGGCTTGAGCTTCAACCGCGGCGGAAAGGACTACCTCTCCAACAAGCTGGGCCGTCCCGTACGCGATGTGCCCAAGCGTACCACCAAGATGAACAGCCATGCATACTCCAGTACGCTGGGCCTGATGGATCTGATCATCGATACCATTGAACAACAACACCAGCCGTCCGCCGGATTTGGCGGCGCGGTGAAGGATTTCTTCCGCAGTCTGCTGGGCGGCTGATAAAGCGCGGCATGGCCGGATCAATGTGAATTATGTCAGGAGGATGCAAAGTGATCGAGTTCCAGAATGACGTTGAGACCAGCAGTTTTGCTTCTATTAAGGTCGTCGGCTGCGGCGGCGGCGGCAATAACGCCGTGAACCGCATGGTGGACGCCGGCCTGCGTGGCGTGGAGTTCATCGCCATTAATACCGACCGTCAGGCTCTGGCCATGAGCGGCGCTCAGACCAAGATCCAGATCGGTGAGAAGATGACCAAGGGCCTGGGCGCCGGCGCTGTGCCCGAGGTGGGCCGCCGTGCTGCCGAAGAGAGCCGCGAGGAGATCGCGCAGGCTCTGGCAGGTGCTGACCTGGTGTTCGTTACCGCCGGTATGGGCGGCGGCACCGGCACCGGCGCTGCTCCCGTGGTGGCCGAGGTCGCCCGCGATCTGGGCGCTCTGACCATTTCCGTGGTCACCAAACCCTTCGCTTTCGAAGGCAAGCAGCGCATGAAGAACGCCGAAATGGGCATCGCCGACCTGAAGCAGCGTGTGGACACCCTGGTGGTGATCCCCAACGATCGTCTGCTGCAGGTGGTGAGCAAGGGCACCACCATGCTGGAAGCCTTCCGCATTGCCGATGACGTGCTGCGCCAGGGCATCCAGGGCATCAGCGACCTGATCGCCGTGCCCGCGCTGATCAACCTTGACTTCGCTGACGTGAAGACCGTTATGGAATCCGGCGGCATGGCTCACATGGGCATCGGCACCGGCAAGGGTGAGAACCGCATGATCGAGGCCGCCAAGAATGCCATTTCCAGCCCCCTGCTGGAGACCAACATCGATGGCGCCCGCGCTGTGCTGATCAACATCACCGGCGGCGAGGACATCTCCATCGTTGATATCAACGAGGCTGCCAACCTGGTCATGCAGGCCGCCGATCCCGAGGCAAACATTATCTTCGGCGCCGGCATCGACGAGACCATGGGCGACGAGGTGCGCATCACCGTGATCGCCACCGGTTTCGAAAAGACCCCTTTCCCGCCCAAGGAGCCTGCCAAGAAGCCCCGTGAGATCGAGAAGGAGCGCCTGTTCGGTTCCAGCTATACCTCCGGCACCAGCTTCGGCAGCTTTGCCGCTGCTCCTGCCCGCCCCGCTACGCCCGCCGCTTCCGGCGAGTATGACGAGGCTGCCTTCCAGCCCGCCTATACCGAGGCCGAGCAGAGCGCCTTCGCCCGCCCTGCCATGGGCGTGCCTACCGCCGCTGTGAACGGCTATCAGCAGGGTTTCGGCTACCAGCAGACCGCCCCTGTGCAGCCCGTGCAGCCGGCTCAGCCCGCGCAGCAGTACGGCACCTCTCAGCTGTTCGGCAATCAGCCCCAGCAGCCCTACACCCCCGCCTTCAACAGCGCGGCCCCGGCTGCTCCTGCAGATACTGTTCCTGTGCAGCCTGTTGCCCAGGCGACTCCGCAGCCCTCTGCCATGGAGCAGGATCAGCGCGGTATCCCCGCTTTCCTGCGCCGGAAGAAGTAAGCGGGCGAAAAAAACAACAATCAAGGGAGAGCGTCGATGCTCTCCCTTTTCCTATGATGAAGGCCACTACATGGATCGTTCCGCTATGCACGTCTGGCGGGGCCACACCACGTCCCGACAGGTGGCGGAATGGTTTGTCAGCTTGGGCGCTGGGGATGACGTGTTTATGCGAGTAAGCTATTCGCTGAAGAGGGAGGCGGGACGGTCGTTGTCCTGCTTTTCTTCGCGGCTGAAAAGGTTCTTTAGCCAGGTACCCAGGTTACCGGGGGTTTGCGCTCGGGCGACCTGCACGCTTTGAAGGCCCTCCAGCAGGATGCCGTTATCCAGCAGTTCGGCATGGACGGGGATTACCCGGTAGGTATAGGTGGTTCCGGCGCGGGCCCTGGTGTCGGTGAAATACAGGGTCTGTCCGGGGGAGCCGCGCAGCTCCGTGAGGATGAAGCTCTCGCCCACAGCGTCCCGCTGCACACGGTACACGGCGGTGCTGGAGGGCTCGATGACCAGCACGGGCTGACCGCTGTCGTTGTGAGTGACGTAAAAGGATTTTGCCGAGGGCGGCGCTGTCCATACGTCGCTCTTTTTTGTGGGCTGATTACCGGCGGCAAAAAGCTCGGTCGTCCGGTAGGCCTTGGGGGTGAGCGAAGTGGCCAGCATGGCTTCGCCCTTCCATTCGATGGCTTTTTTGTCGATCTCTACCGAGACGATCCCGCTGGGACGGGAGAAATCAGGCGTGGCTTTGCCGGCGTACCAGGCTTTGAGGAAATTGCGGGCCAGGGTGGCCGGGTTCGTGCCGCCGCTGACGCTGTTGGGCAGGCGGTGCTTGCTGTCGGGTTCGTCATAGCCCATCCACACGCAGGTGGAAAGGGCGGGAGTGTAGGCGTTCATCCACACGTCCCGGTTACCGCCGCCGGTCATGTTTACGGTGCCGGTTTTGCCTGCTACGGGTGTTCCGGCGCTGTTGAGCCTGGTGCCGGTGCCGGAGGTGATCACCGTTTTCAAAAGGCTGGTCATCAGATAGGCGTTCTGTTCCGAGAGCACCTGTGTGCCGCTGTCCTGGTGCTGATAGACAACCTTGCCGGCCTGGTCGGTGATGCGCTCGATGAAATAGGGAGCGTAGTATGTTCCGCCGTTGGCAAAGGGGATATAGGCGGCGGCCATCTGCACGGGGGACGCGCCGTAGGTCATGCTGCCAAGAGCCAGGGAAAGGTTCCAGTCCCTGTCGTCCAGGGGAATGCCCACGTTTTGCAGGTAACGCCGGCAGCTATCCACGCCCACGGCCTGCATTACCTTCACGGCAGGGATGTTCAGGCTGTTTTTTAGCGCCTGCCGCACGGTGACATTGCCGTAATAGGCGTTGCCGGCGTTTTTGGGCCTGTAGCCGTTGAAGTTGGTGGGTTCGTCCAGCACGACGCTGGCTGTGGTCCATCCGGCGTACTCCATGGCTGGGGCGTACACAGCCAGGGGCTTCAAGGCGGAGCCGGGCTGACGCCGCAGCTGGGTGGCCCTGTTCAAGCCACGGCGGGTGGTGTATTCACGGCCGCCCACAATGGCCCTGACGGCGCCTGTCTGCGTATCGACGCAGGCGGCAGCGGATTGTACGGGCGTGCCATCGGAGGCGTTGGAGGGGAAGACGTTGGTGGTATATTGCGCATCGAGAACGGACTGCATCTGCTGATCCAGCGTTGTTTCGATGCGGTAGCCGCCAGCCAGCAGGGTCTCGGCAGAGACGTCCAGCTGAAGCTCGGCTTCCTCCAGCACCGCGTCCACAAACCAGCCGTAGGCGGTGGCGACAGGCGTACCCTGCGCGGCGGTCAGTTCTTCGGCGACTGCTGCATCGTATTCCTGCTGCGTGAGCATCCCCTCGGCAAGCATCACGCCGAGGATGTATTGGCGGCGATCGGCATTAGCCTCGGGCGCGGTTTGCAGGCTGTAGGTGGAAGGCGCCTTGATGGCGGCGGCCAGCGCGGCGGCCTGAGCCGGGGAGAGCTCCTTTGCGTCAACGCCGAAGGTCACCTGCGCGGCCGCCTGGATGCCGTATGCGCCCTGACCAAAGTAGATATAGTTCAGGTACATTTCAAGGATCTCGTCCTTTTCAAAGAGCTGCTCCATTTGCAGTGCCAGCCAGATCTCCTCCAGCTTGCGGGCGATGGTTTTCTGGCTGGACAGATGGGACAGCTTCACCAGCTGCTGGGTGATGGTGCTGGCGCCCTGACCGTAGCCGCCTGAGCGCAGGTTACTGATCAGCGCGCCGAAGATGCGGGTCAGGTCGAAGCCGGGATGCTTGTAGAACCGCAGATCCTCCGCTGCCAGGAAGGCATCCGCTACATGGCGGGGAAGGTCGTTCATGGCGATCACGGTGCGGTTTTCCGTGCCAACCAGCGTGGTGACGTAGGCGCCGTCCTTATCATAAATGGCGCCGGTCTGGGCAAGGTTGGTCAGCTTGTTTACGTCCAGCGTCTGCCAGGCAGAAACGTTAAAATAATTGTAGGCAAAGGCTGCCAGTGCAAGAATGGCCACGGCCCCCGCAATGAGGATGCAACGCTTGATTACCTGTTTTTTGCCTGCCATGACCATCCCTCCTGCGGGGTAGTTTGCCCGGGCTTCAGGCGGGGCTGCCATGTATTTGCTGGGCGGTGTGGGAATTTTGCGCAGCAGGCCCGGAACAAGGAAAATGGGCTGGTCAAAACGGGAAAAGTGGGCTATAATAAGTAAACAACCATCCACAAAGGAGGAGATCACGTGCGCAAAGGAATTGCCTGCCTTCTGGCGCTGGCGATGCTGCTTATCACCTTTGCCGCTTCTGCGGAAGGCACTTATACCATGGCCGGCTTTGACGGCGATGGATCGGAACACGATTGGACGACCAATCTTTTCTTCCAGCGCATGGAGGAAAAGACCGGCGTGAAGTTTGAATTTCAGCAGGTGAGCGAATACGAAGCCTGGCTGACTCAAAAGGCCGCCTATGCTTCCGGTGAAGCCGCGCTGCCAGACGTGCTGTTCAAGGCAGGGCTGACCACGCAGGAGATGCAGCAGTGGCTGGCCGCGGGCAAGATCATCGACCTGAAGCCCTATCTTGAGGAGCACGCCCCTAACCTGTCTGCCCTGCTGGAGGCTAATCCGGAGTGGGCGGAGGCCATCACCCTGCCTACCGGCGAGATCCCCGCGCTGCCCTATATCAATGAATTGCAGAACAACAACGCCATGTGGATCAACAAGCAGTGGCTGGATACGCTCAGGTTGGAGACGCCCACCACGGCGGAGGAGCTTGCCAATGTGCTGCGTGCCTTCAAGACCAGCGATCCGAACATGAACGGCCGGGCTGACGAAATCCCCCTGACCTTCCTGTCCATGTGGGATCTGAAATTCCTGGGTCACGCCTTTGGCCTTGTGGGCAACGATTATAACATCTATGTGGATGAAAACGGCACTGTGCAGACCACGCTGACCGATGAGAAAAACCGCGAGTTCCTTGCCTGGCTCCACCAGCTGTGGCAGGAAGGCCTGCTGGATCAGTCCGGCTTCAGAAGCGTGGACACCCTGCGCGCCATTACGGATGAAGATGCCGCGATCACCTATGGCGTGATGCTCGCCCCTACGCCCCTTTCGCTGGTGCCCAGCGCCGCGCTGGATCAGTATGAGCTGCTGATGCCCATGGTATTCGAGGGCAAGCAGGTCTACCGCGACCTGAATGGCGACCTGGCCCGCGGCGCGTTTGCCATCAGCGCCTCCTGTGAGAATCCTGCGGAGCTGGTGAAGTGGGTTGACTATCTCTACACCGAAGAGGGCTGCCGCCTGGCTCAGGCGGGCCTGGAGGGTGTGGAATACGAATGGCATGACGATGGCACCTGGTCCTGGATCGCTGATCTGCAGACGGTGGCAGACACCGTGCTGGTGGATGCCACCATTGCGGAGGGCGGCCTGATGCCGGGTCTTTCCACGGTAGAGTTCCAGCGCAGCTACGGCGACGAGCAGACGGCCCGCGCCATTGACGCGCTGCTGGGCTTGAAGAAGGTATCGGTGGAGCCCTATCCCCAGGTGTGGCTGACCGCTGATCAGCAGGCAAGGCTTGCACAGCTGCAGATGGAGGTCGCCGGCTATGCCGAGCTGACCATGGTCTGGTTCGTCACCGGCGAAAAGGAACTCAACGATGAAACGTGGAATGAATTCTGCGCAACGCTGAAGGATAAGGGCCTGGACGAGCTGCTGGCCATCCTGCAGGGTGCGGTCTGATTAATGACGCAAAGGACGGGACCATCATGAACCGATATGCAAGCATGATCCGCAATCTGAAGACTCCCCAGGTGATCCAGCGGCTGATCTACCTGTATGGATCCCGCGATGGTGTGCTGGTGGAGCAGACTGCGCGCTATACCGCGCTGATCAAGCGGCATGAAGAATATTTCCATGCTGACCGCGACGTGCTGATGGTTTCGGCCCCCGGTCGCACGGAGATCGGTGGCAACCACACCGACCATAACAAGGGCAAGGTGCTGGCCGCCTCGGTGAATCTGGATACGCTGGCTGCCGTCTCTGCCCGGGATGATATGCTGGTGAATGTGCACAGCGACGGCTATCCCGCCATGACCATTGACCTGACTGATCTGTCCAGGCGCAGCGAGGAAGAGGGCACCACCGCCGCGCTGATCCGTGGCGTGGCCGCCCGCATGGACGAGCTGGGCTACAAGGTTGGCGGCTTTGATGCGGCCATCACCTCCACGGTCGCTTCCGGCAGCGGTCTGAGTTCCTCTGCGGCTTTTGAGGTGCTGGTCTGCGCCATCCTGGACGAGCTTTACAACGGCTCTGTTATCGAAGCGAAGACCCAGGCGAAGATCGGTCAGTATGCAGAGAATGTGTACTTCGGCAAGCCCAGCGGTCTGCTGGATCAGATGGCCAGCGCCAATGGCGGCCTGGTATATGTTGACTTTAAAAACGAGGAACCCGAAGTTCGCCCCATGGCCTTTGATTTCGCCCAGAAGGGTTACGCCCTGGTGGTGGTGGGCACCGGCGGAAGTCACGACGACCTGACGGACGAATACGCCGCCATCCCAGCCGAAATGAAGCAGGTGGCCGCGTTCTTTGGCGAGGAGAACCTGCGCCGGGTACGCCCGGAAGAGTTCGGTGCCAATGTGGCAGCCATCCGCGAGAAGACCTCTGACCGGGCTGTGCTGCGCGCGCTGCACTTCTTTAACGAGAATGATCGCGTGGACTGGCAGGTAGAGGCCTTGAAAAACGATGACGTGAATGAGTTCTTCAAGCACGTCATCGCCAGCGGACGCTCCAGCTATATGTACCTGCAGAACGTCTATGCCCAGAAGCGTCCCCAGGAGCAGAGCCTCTCGGTGGCGCTGTCCATGGCGGAATTCATGCTGGAGGGGAAGGGCGCCTGGCGCGTTCACGGCGGCGGCTTTGCCGGCACAACGCTGAATTTCGTCCCCCTGACGGAGCTGAAGCGCTTCATTGAGACCATGGAGGGCGTTTTCGGCCCCCGCAGTTGTCATATCCTGAACATCCGGCCCGAGGGCGCCGCGGTCATCAGGCTGTAAATCATGGGGAGCGGCGTCAAGTCACTCCTTTTCTATTGACAGCGGCATGGCGCTGTGCTATCATCAAAGTGTTAATTGCATAGCCACTTGGAGCTTCTTCGGGGAAGGGTGCAAATCCCTACCGGCGGTATAGCCCGCGAACCAGAGCCATGCTCTGGCCGATCCGGTGTGATTCCGGAGCCGACAGTACAGTCTGGATGAGAGAAGGAAGCCGATGCGTCCGTTGCCCGCAACGGAACGTTTCCGCCCCTGATAAGCGATCTGGCTTCAGGGGCGTGCACATTTTTAAGGAGGCTTGTCAATGAATATTCAGAAACAAACGGATATCCGGAAACTCACTCTTGCGGCAATGCTCGCCGCCCTTGCGTATGTGGTGAACGTGCTTTGCCATCTTTCCATTGTCCCCGCAGCCCCTTTCCTGACCTATGATCCGATGGATGTGATTATCGCCTTGGGCGGTCTGATCCTCGGACCTTTCTACGCATTGATGATTACCATCGTTGCCGCGATGGTGGAGTGGTTCACCATCAGCGATACAGGGATCATCGGCTTCCTGATGAATGTGCTTTCCAGCGGTACATTTGCCTGCACGGCGGCGTTTATCTATCATAGAAAGCGAACCCTGAAGAATGCGGTTCTTGGCCTTGTGGCGGGCACGCTGGTAATGGTGGCTGCCATGTTGCTGTGGAACTACATTATCACCCCCCTGTATATGAATGTGACCCGCGAACAGGTAGTGGCGATGCTGCCCACGGTATTCCTGCCCTTCAATGTGATCAAAGGCGGACTGAATGCTGCGCTTACATTCCTGCTGTACCGCCCGGTTATTGGTATGCTGCGTTCCGCGAAGCTGATGCCCGCATCCAAAGCTCCTGCCAAGAAAATGCATATTGTACCGATCCTCGTGGCTGCTTTGATCGTGGTGACCTGTGTGCTTGTGATCCTTTCGCTGAAGGGGATCATCTGATATCTCGCAAGGAGGAACGATTGTGCAGACAGCATCTCCCTTCGCCACCCGTGCCCTGGGCGAAAAGCTGGCCCAACACCTGCGTGCCGGTGACGTCCTGCTGCTCCTGGGCGATCTGGGCGCGGGCAAAAGTGAACTGACCCGCGGTATCGCCAAGGGCCTGGGCGTCACAGCAACAGTGGCGAGCCCCAGCTTCACTATCATGAATGTGTACGAGGAAGGCCGTGTGCCGCTCTACCACTTCGATTGGTACAGGCTCAACGACGTGGAGGAGCTCTATGAGATGGGTATGGACGAATATCTGGGCGGTGATGGCGTGGCTGTGGTGGAATGGCCCAGTCAGTGCCCTGAGGCCATCCCGGAAAGCTATCTTGAGGTAAAGATCACCCCCGTGAGCGAAACGGAGCGCGAGATCACCCTGACCCCCTGCGGAGATTTCCGCAGGATCTCCCTGGAGGCGAATGACGAATGAAGCTGCTGGCCATTGATACATCCGGCCCTGTGTGCGGCGTGGCGATCCTGACGGGATCCGGTATTACCTATGAGTGCGCGGCCGTGAACAAGCTGACCCATTCCACTAACCTGATGCCCATGGTCGAAACGGCGTTTGCCGCAACAGGCCTGAGCATTCAGGATATGGACAGGCTTGCGGTGGTGACTGGGCCCGGTTCCTTTACCGGCGTGCGTATCGGCGTGAGTACGGCCAAGGGTCTCGCACATGGCGCTGGTAAGCCCTGCGTGGCGGTGGACGCGCTGGAGGCCATGGCGGCTGGGGCAGGGGAGTTCGACGGTGTGATCTGCCCCATTCAGGACGCCCGGGCCGGGCAGGTCTATGGAGCTGCCTTTGTTCCCGGCGAGGAACGTCCCGCACGGCTGATGGAGGATATTCCTCTGAAGGTGGAGGAATTCGTGGAGGCGATCAGGCCTTTGGGCGAACGCTTCCTGTTCCTGGGAGATGGTATGCCGGTGCACAAAGCAAGGCTGCAGGCTCTGCTGGGTGATTCGGCGGTCTTTGCCAAGCCCCAGCAGGCCTTCCTTCGCCCGGCGGCGGTGGCCTATCTGGGCAGTCTGCTTGATGAAGAAAAGGCCTATCTGGAATTGATGCCCATGTACCTGCGGGCGCCCAACGCGGAGCGCAACCGCCGCCTGATGGAGGCTGCCAATGCAAAATGATTGCGTCGTTCGCCGGATGACCCTTGCTGATCTTGACGCTGTTGTCGCCATTGAGGAAGCGACCTTTCCCACACCCTGGAGCGAGGGTTCCTTCCGGCAGGAGCTTGAACGGAATGTTGCCGCCCGCTACCTGGTGGCGGAAAAGGACGGCAGCGTTATTGGTTATGCGGGCGCGTGGGTGATCCTGGACGAGAGCCATATCACCAACATCGCCATTGCCGAGGAGTATCGCGGCAACGGCTATGGCCGCGTGCTGACTGAAGCGCTGATGCAATACCTGGCCAATCTCGGCGCGGAGTACGCTACGCTGGAGGTTCGCAGGAGCAATATCCGCGCGCAGAATCTGTATAAGAGCGTGGGATTTATCCAGCTGGGCGTCCGCAAGCGTTACTATGAGGACAACCAGGAGGACGCGTTCATCATGGTGTGCGATCATATGCCACAGATCGATCCGGATTTTGAGGAGCCGGAAACCATACACGAATGAAAAAAAGGAGCTGCTTTTCGGAGCGTCTCCTTTTTTGTGCGCTATGTATCCTTATGCCGGCTACCGCTGCCTGGCGGAAACCTGCGCGTCGTGGATGGCAGGGCCATCCAGCGTTTCGCCAAGTGCTGTGAAGGTGGAGCCATGACAGGGGCATTCCCAGCGCTGCGACTCGGGATCAAACCGGAGCTTGCCCAGCATATGGGTACAGGTGGGCGCGCCGATTCGACCGGCGCCGCCCAGGTAGGCTCCGGCGATCCGCATGCCTTCCATCAGCTTGGGCGAAGCCCTGTCCGGCCGGAACAGACCTGCATCCGCCAGGGGACGGCCCGAAAGCTGAGCAGTCAGGATCTTCGCGGCAAGGTAGCTGTTGCACACGCCCCAGCCGCTGTAGCCTGTAGCCATCAGGATATGACTGTGCTTGGGCTTCACAGGGCCGATCAGGGGCAAGCCGTCGCCGCTCCAAACATCCTGGCGGATGTAGCTTTCAATCACGCGCATATCGGGCAGCAACGCCCGCAGTGTACGCTGGAGAATCAGCTGGCGGCCGGGGTGCTCCCTGGTGCCGGTGCGGCCCAGATCCCAGGCCAGCAGAGCTCCGGTGTGCGTGGGACGCAGGGTGAGCTCATCCGGCTGCACGGAAAGGTGACTGGCCAGCAGCGGCGGGCCGCCCTCCAGTACGACAGTCTGACAGGTGCGCTGCTGCAGCATAGCAAGGCGGGGCAGGGAAGTGCACCCTGCGGGCGAGCCGGTGGCGAGCAGGATAGTCTCTGCCTTTACGGCGCCATTTTCAGTCAGCACGCGTCGGCCTTCCACCGCACGTACAGGGGAATGCTCGTAGATGACGCCGCCGTTCTTTTCGGCGCTGGCGACAAGCGACAACAGATACGGCAGGGGCGCGAGCAGCAGTTGCTTGTGCATCACCAGTGAAAGCTCCACTGGGAAAGGGCAGCCGCCTGCATCGGTCGCCTCTGTCACGGGAAGACCGAGACGGGATTCAAGCCGATGCAATTTGTTCAGCGCAGGCAGATCATCGATAGTTTCGGCGAATACGTAGACACTTTGCTCCTGTGTGGGCACGTTCAGCCGCGCACAAAGCTCCCGTACGCCTGTGACAGCCTCGCGCATGAGCCGGGCGTAAGCGCCTGCGGCATCCATACCGGCTTTTTCGGCTATGGTTTGATAAATGCCCACGAGCTGGCTTGTGACCTTCCCCGTGCAGTTCCACGAGGCGCCACGGCCCAGCCTGCGGGCCTCCAGCAGCACGACCTTCGCCCCTGCGGCAGCCAGCATAGCCGCGCAGGTCGCTCCGGTCAGTCCACCGCCAACGATCGCCACATCCGCCTGCACGGCTCCCTTCAGCTGTGGGAATTCAGGCCGGATGCCTTGCTCCCATAAAGGAAAATCCTCCATCACGCTCACCTCTGCGGTAGGATTGACAGAATGAGCGCGGGGTATGCAATGGAAGGCAGAGGTATTGCATGCCTGAGCGAAGCGTGCTACAATACAAAAAAGATGCGCTTTGAGGAGAGAATGAAAATGAAACGTTTGTTTGCAGCATTTCTGATGATCGTGTTGGTATGCATGGTTTGCGCATCTGCGTTTGCAGTGGAATATCCCTGCGAAGGCACCGTAAATGCCATGAGCGTCCGTGTGCGGAAAACCTCCAGCACATCAGGCAAGAAGGTTGCTGAGCTGGACAAGGGGGAAGTTGTTACCGTTCTCGAAGAAGTTGTCAAGAAGAATGGGGATATCTGGTATCAGGTGGAAACACCCAAGGGTAAAAAGGGGTATATTTTGTCAGATTATCTTTGTGTACCGGAGATTGCGCGCATTAAGGCAGCAGAAGAAAGCCCTGATGGCGTGCTCACGAAGATGACAATCACGGCTACTTGCGGCAACTTCAATGGTGTGGGCAAAAACTGGACGCAGTACTACGAATGGAATGGCCTCCAGGTTGTGGACGGCAAAATGGAAGCGTATGTCGCACCTGAGGTCGAGCTTACTGTATACTCCCGCATCCGGGAAAGGGACAGCAAACCTGATACAGGGACGGAGAAACTGGTGTATATTCCAACTGAGGAAGAAGTGCAGAACGGCTTTGCCATCACACAGACCGTCAAGGTGATGGAGAACAGCGGTAAACACAAAGGAAAAATCGCGACCTGGCAGGTCACCTATTCCTTTGAGGCGGTTGAGTAAACAACAAGAAGCGACTTGCATATGCAAGTCGCTTCTTCAAGTCTACCAGACGGTTCTAAATCCGAACCGGAGAAGGCTTCGGAGAGTTCCTGGAAGGTGACGGTGGTTTCCTCGGAAAGGGTGTTGATACAGATCCGGAGACGGCCGTCATCGTAGAGGTAAGCGGCGTTTAGGAAGGTATCGAACAGGCGGGAGAGAAAAAGGGGATCGGCGCGGTCACCTTTTTTGAATTTGGAGAGCCAGAACACAACACGGTCATGGTCTACAACCTCGGAGCGGGCGTAGCTGGTGACAGCGATGGCATCCTGGAGGGATTGTTCATCGGCCTCCAGGGAGAGAAGCATATCACGGGTGGAGGCGGTGAAGATGCCATGGGCGATTGCGCTGTTGATGTTGCGGATCTGCTTCTGGGTTTCGGCCAGCTGGGCTTGCATAGAGGCCAGGATGGAATGATCCTCGGTGGCTTTTGCCTCGGCAACGACAGCATCAGCCAGTAGCTGAATGTTCTGATCGGTGAGGATCTGGGTGCAGATGACATCGGCCAGGTACTTCTCGATCATGTCGCAGCGGACGGAACGCTTGTGGCAGCCGTGCAGACGGCGTTTCTTGCCGAAGCAGGTGTAGTAGTAATAGATGCCGCCGTGGGCGGATTTCCCGGAATCCCCGGTCATGGCTTCGCCGCAATGGCCGCAGTAGAGCTTCCCGGTGAGGGGAAACTGTGCAACGTTGGCATTGGGGCGGCGTTGGGAAGCATCCATGCGTTTTTGCACCCTTTCAAATAAATCTTTCTCGATGATTTGGGGCATACCACCCTCAATGCGGATCTCGCGGAAAAGGTAGACACCGGTGTACCGTTCGTTTCGCAGGAGCTTGACAAGGGAGGTTCTGCTGTACGGATTGCCGCGGGAAGTCTTTAGCCCGCGCTGGTTCATGATGTCGATAATGTTCTTCACGGGCGTGCCGCTATCGTAGAGCGAAAAAATCTCCTGCACGATGGCGACCTCCTCCGGGACCAGAACGAAGCGTCCATCGGGTCCAGGGCGGTAGCCCAGAGCGCGCATACCATTGGCCATGCACTTGCGGGCGTTATCGTACATGCCGCGTTTGACATTCTCGGAGAGGTTGGCAGAATACCACTCGGCGGTGGTTTCCAGCATGCCCTCCAACAGGACGCCGGCTGCCCCTTCGGGGATGGATTCGCGGGCGTAGATGATCTTTACGTCGTTTTTTCGGAGGCGGCCTTTGACGATGGCGGCCTGCTCGCGGTTTCGGGCGATGCGGTCAACCTTCCAGGCGATGATGTATTGAAACTGCCCGGTGGAGGCTGCGGAGACCATGCGCTGGAACTCCTTTCGCTTCTCTGCCTCCTTGAAGCCGGAGAGGGCATGGTCTGCATAGGTATGGATGATGGTATATCCCTCGCGCTCGGCATAGGCGCGAATGTCTTGTAGCTGTTGCTCGATGGACACATCGCGCTGGTTATGGCTGGAGTACCGGGCATAGGCCACGGCCAGCTTTTGCGTGGGGGCGGGAGGGCGTTTGATACGGGGCATGGGATCACCTCTGAATTATATCTCCTCCGAAAAAGAAGGAGCGGGGATGTTGCTTTCGTCAAGCGGTTTGCCGTTGATAGCGTCGCGTATGCCTTGAAGATAGCCGCGTTGCGAACAGGTTTTGTAGAATAGTTGGAACGCATTGTTGCGCAGCTTGCGACGCATAGAGGAGCTGCCGATAAGGAGAATGACGAGCGTAAGGTCAATGATGACAAGAGGGACATGGAACCATTGAATGCTCATGTGTCAATCCTCCTTCGAACGCGCTGCACGGGCGAGAATCTGCCCTTCCCGATAACCTTCTATATATCCGCCGCGATAATACGCTTTGGCTTCCTCGTCAACACTATCTGAAACGGTTTCTTTTTTATTCTTCAATTCGGAAACAAGGATGATACCTAAGAAAACACCGACGCATATGAGAAACTCGGTTAGATCAACCATTATTATCCTCATTAGTATGCCTCCTCAGTATTCTGTGTAGAGTGGATTCCCGACCTCACCGCGCTGGATGTGGGCCAGCTCATGGCGGATGGTGCGCTGTTGCTGTTCGCGGGTGTGGCGGGTGTTGACGATGATGCAGTAACCGTCCAAGTCATCCTTTACGACAAAACCTCGGACGGAGCAGGGGAGATCCTGGGGAATGACGCGAATGCCATGTGTTTCCATGTAGGCTTTGGCGGTCACTCCGGGTCACGCTCCTTCAGGATGGCGGCAGCGATGCCGAGAATGGCATCCAGGTCGCTCTCGCTCATTTTCCGGCTGCGGTCGAAGAGCAGACCGAGCTTGGGGTTGTGCTGGAGGGCTTCGCTGATCTCGCGGATGTATTCGGTATCGGGTGCCTGAGAAGCAGCCATGTCGGCGGCATCCACAAGCTCCATGGGAGAAATGCCGAGAACCTGTGCGAGACGAGCGATTTTATCACGGCGAGGGTTGTTGATGTTGCCACTTTCCCAGCGCTGCACCGTGGCCTTACCAACGCCAACGGCCTTGGCCACATCGTCAAGGGTGAGGCCAAGCTCCTGCCGCCTAAGGCGGACTAAATCTTTGAACTCCATAGTGTACCTCCTGTTGTTACTGTAAAGATACCATATAAGTTGCAAATATGCAACACCAAAAGACAAAAACAAGAAAAAAGTTTCGTAAACGTATTGACATGGAAATTTGAATATGATAACATGGTTTCGGAAACGAAACACGGAAGGAGGGCATCTGATGTTCAAGCGTGAAGTGTTCATGGCGGAAGTGGCGCTGCAAAAAACAAGTGTGGAGGCTATCGCCAAGCAGATTGGCATTAGCAAGGCTGCTTTCTATCGAAAAATGAATGGTCAATCTGACTTCTATCGCAAAGAGATTCTCGGCATTTGTGCCTGCTTACATCTGGACAAGCAGAAGATGGGCGAGATTTTTTTTGATGTAAAAGTTTCGTAAACGCAACAGAAGGAGCCGTAGCGATGGAAACCACGTTCCACACAGAGGTTGAGTATGTGCAGGTTGACCAGATCAACCTGCAGCCGCTGGCCCGGCACTTGCTGGGGACGATCCGCGAGGCGTTCAAGAATCCGGCGGTGGAGGCGGAGTTTCAGGCCTGGAAGGCCGAACGGGATAAGAAAATGAAGGAGGAGCAAGCACAATGAGCATCTGGAAGAAGATCAAGAACTACCTGGCCGACCTGTATTACTGGCGCACGGAGCGGAAGCTGGTTCTGAATGCGAACGCCAAGCTGCGTGAAGAGCTTGAATTGGCTGAGAGCAGGAAGGAGGAGCTGATTGGCAGCTATGAGGTGAGGCATGCCAAGCAGGACGAGTGCATTGAAGCCTTGGTGAAGGAGAACGAGGGCCTTTCGAAGCTGGTGGACGAGCTGACCGACGAGCTGCTGCATCAGCGTGATGTGAATGCGTGTCTGTGGGAGGACTGGGGGAAGAAGCAGGCTGAATGCGCTGTGGCAACCAAGAAGCTGCAAGACAAGGATGAAGCGGAGTACAGGCTGTGGGCTGAGCATCACATTCTGCTGGCCACGCTGCTGGTGACCGAACCGGAGGAGGCTGCGAAATATCATGTGTAAGAAAGTGAAGGTTGCGCTGCTGTGGGTGCTGATTGCGGTGCTGGCGGTTCTGGCTGCCTACTGCTGGGGCATGGCCATCCAGACGGCATATGCCGAGGATGACACCTGGAGCTGTTGGGCGGTATGCCAGCCGGGCAGCTGGGTGTGCGTGCGGACGCGGCCCAGCCTTGGCGCTACGGTGATCGGCAGGGTGTTGGATGGTCAGCAGCTGACAGCAGACGCCTACACGGAGAATGGCTGGTATCACATCATCGACCTTCCGTTGGAGCAGAGCGAGGGCTGGATCTGCATGAATTACCTGAGCGACGAAGAGCCGACAGCCTGTGGCGGCGCTGTGTGGACGGTGGTGGCCAATGGCCGGGTGGCTGTGCGTGAAGGTATGGGCGGAGAATGCAAGATGTGGATTCAGCCGGGTGCGGAGGTGGAGGTGCACATGCTGGCGGGCGAGTGGGCAGTGACCAGCTGCGGCTTCATCCGGGCGAAGTATCTGGTGGCCGGCCATGAGTGACAAACAGCTGGCCCGGTACCGGGCGTTGAGCGAGTGCCTGGTGATGCAGGAGGCGCTGCAGCGTATGTTTTCCCGCAGCGAAAGCCTGCTGGAGCCGAAGGATGGATATGAGCGGCCTTGGGCGGAAGCACGGGAGCGGTGCATGGTGATCAGAGAGATGCTGAAGGAGGTACGGTATGCAGACGAGGGAGATGCTGTCGCCACTGCGGGCGATGATCCGCCAAAGGGGTCTGACAGACGAGCAGGCGCTGAAGGCCAGCGGTCTGAGCCGAATGACCTTTGAGATTCTGCTGGGGGGCGGCGTTACGCTGCCCCAGCTGGCTTTGAAGGCGGGGAAAGGGCTGAAGCTGACCCAGGAGGAGACCAGGCAGTTGGGCAAACCGCTGGACAAAACATCCTGGGACGCGAAGAAGCTGCCGTACAAGCCCATCGATGTAGATCCGATGTGGTACAAACATATGCGCTGCAAGGCAGAAGAACCCGAAGCTGCGTGGATGAACCGGGAGGCTCTTTTGCAGCTGCTGCTTGAGCAAGGAATTCCACAGCGGGATTTTTACGCAGCGCATACGGAACTGCGCAACGTGAACTGTTGCCAGCCGGAGCGGCGCGAGGAAATCATCCGGGACATAGCGGCGGAGCTGGGTGTGCAGGCGGATGTGCTGCGGACAAAAAAGCCCCAGAAGGGCCAGATGGAGATCATGTATCTGATCAACAAGCATGAGGTGGAGGAACTCATGCGCAGACGGAACATGAACAGGCTGCAACTGGCACGTGCTATGTGGATGCATGGTGAGGATGAGAGGATGCCCAGTCGCCGCATGTGTACGCTGTGGCAGAAGATCGAGGCCGGGGAGCCTGTGACGCAGCGGCTTGCGGACATTATGGCTGGAGCGCTGGGAGCGGAGGTGTGTGAGTTTGCCAGCATTGCGATACGCACCCGTAAGGGGTAAGAGAGTGCCGAAGGGAGAGGCGGATTGCCCGTTAGAAGAGGTTGAGCAGATCCAGCTTTTCCGCTGGACGGAGAATTGGGCATCCACAACGCCGGAACTGCTGCTGTTGCATGCGATCCCCAATGGCGGACTGAGATCCAAGAGTGAGGCGGCCAGGATGAAAGCTGCGGGGGTTAAAGCTGGTGTGCCTGACCTGTTTCTCCCTGTGGCGAAAAACGGCTGCCATGGGCTGTACATTGAGCTGAAACGCCAGAAGGGAGGCCGGGTATCGCCTGACCAGGTGGCGTGGATGGAGACACTGCAAAAGCAAGGCTACTGCTGCGCCCTGGCCCGGGGATGGGAGATGGCGGCCGAGGTGATTTGTGATTACCTGGGACTGGATAAGGGGAAGTACCTATGAGAACGATGACGGACGAAGAGCGGCGGCTGGTGGAGGAGAACCAGAAGCTGGTGTATTTCACGCTGCGTAAGATCATCTGGGATGCGCCGGCGGCGGAGTGGGAGGACTATGTGCAGCTGGGTATGATGGGCCTGTGCTATGCCGCCATGGCATGGAGACCGGAGAAAGGCACGTTTGCAACGCTGGCCAGCAGGTGCATTGAGATGGAAGTGCGCAAGTATGTACGCTTCCAGCGACAGGCATGCAGGGACAAGCGCAAAGAGGCGTTCAGCCTGGATGCTGTGATGATAGATCACGATAACATCACCTTTGGAGAGGTGCTTATGGCTGACGATACGATGGAAGAGAAGCTGGATGTATTGTTTGCCCGCGAGGCGCTGGCTGGGTTGAAGGGACGCGACAAGCAGATGATGGATCTGATGTTGGAAGGGAAAACGCAAACCCAGATTGGGAATGCCCTGGGCCTTTCACAGAGCTATGTGGCCCGATGCTTGCAGCGCATTACGCGGCAGATACGCGAGGAGGTGTGCGCGTGAAGATCGGCTTGGTTGATGTGGATGCTGAATCCCGTGGCCGGGTGACATATCCCAACCTCGCTTTGATGAAGATCAGCGCATTTCACAAAACCAAGGGTGACGATGTCTCCTGGTATCACCCTCTGACCTCGGGCCACATGGATGTGGTGTATCTCTCCAAGGTATTCAGCGAGGAGTATTCAAGGGACTACATTTGGCCGATAGATGCGGACGAGATCATACGGGGCGGAAGCGGGTATGCCATTGATGTGGTGGACGGGATAGAAGTTCACGACAAGGCCCGCGACCCAGATTTAGCTCCAGAGATTGAAGACATGCGGCCAGATTACAGCATTTATGAAGGATTTGGAATCACGGACACGGCCTACGGATTTTTAACCAAAGGATGTCCGCGAAACTGTGATTTCTGTCATGTATGCTCTATGCAAGGCCGCAAGGTGCGCACGGTTGCGCGGCTGGGCGATTTCTGGACGGGCCAGAAGTATATCAGCCTCATGGATCCCAACCTCACGTGCAGCAGCGACTGGGAGATGCACATAGGAGATTTGGCCAAGAGCGGTGCGTGGGTGGACTTTTCGCAAGGACTGGATATTACAGCTATGTCGCCTGCAAAATGCGCTGACATCAACGCTGTCAAGTGGGAACGGATACATTTTGCCTGGGATAGGCCATGGGAAGATCATGCTGAGCAATTCCGCATGGTGATGAACCATTTGAAGATGGCGAGGCATGAGCGGGTTTCTGCCTATGTACTGACAAACAAACATAGCACTCATGAAGAGGATATCCGGAGAATAATGACGCTGCGCGAGTTGGATATACAGCCGTATGTGATGATCTACCGGAAGGACACGGCGCCATCTGTCACGCGAAGGCTGCAACGGTGGGTCAACTCGCCGATGATCTTCTGGAAAACAAAGAGCTTTGATGAATACGAGGACAACTACACAAGGAGCAGGAGGTAACTTCACTTGACCTACCAACAATTCCTTGAATCCAAGATGGTGATCGCACCGGAGAGCGGCTTCGAGGTGGATCCTGAGGATATCAACTGGGCGCTGAAACACCACCAGCGGGACGCGGTGGCCTGGGCCATCAGGGGCGGCAAGCGTGCGCTGTTTGAATCCTTCGGCCTGGGCAAGACCATCCAGCAGCTGGAATACTGCCGGCTGGTGGTGAAGCGTGAGGGTGGTCAGGCGCTGATCGTCTGCCCCTTGGGCGTGAAGCAGGAGTTCATCCGTGACGCCCGGGAGGTGCTGGAGTGGTGGAAGCCGCCTGTCTACGTGCGCAACATGGAGGAGATCCGTGCTACAGATGACCCCATCCTGATTACCAACTATGAGCGCGTCAGGGACGGAGACATCGATCCAGCCTACTTTACCGCCACAAGCCTGGACGAAGCCAGCGTGCTGCGCTCCTTCGGTAGCAAGACCTATCAGACCTTCCTGGATAAGTTCAAGGGTGTGCGGTATAAGCTGGTATGCACCGCGACACCCAGCCCCAACAGGTACAAGGAGCTGATCCATTATGCCGGGTACCTGGATGTGATGGACACCGGGCAGGCGCTGACAAGGTTCTTTCAGCGTGACAGCACCAAGGCCAACAACCTGACGCTGTACCCTCACAAGCAGGAGGAGTTCTGGCTGTGGGTGAGCACCTGGGCGCTGTGCATCCAGCGGCCCAGCGATCTGGGGTACAACGATGAGGGGTACAACCTGCCGCCCTTGGATGTGCGGTACCATGAGCTACCGGTGGACAACAGCGAGGCGGGCTTTGACAAGTTCGGCCAGGGCAAGCTGCTGCGGGATGCGGCGCTGAGCTTGCAGGACGCCGCCCGGGAGAAGCGTGAGAGCATCCCGGCCAGGGTAGCCAAGGCAAAAGAGATCGTGGACAGCGATCCGGAGGCGAACTTCATTCTCTGGCATGACCTGGAGGACGAACGCAGAGTCATCAAGCAGGCATTGCCGGAGGCTGTGGAGATCTACGGCAGCCTGGACATCGACCTGAGGGAGCAGCGCATCATCGACTTCTCTGAGGGGCGCAACCGACTGCTTGCCACCAAGAAGGAGATCTCCGGCAGCGGCTGCAACTTCCAGCGGCATTGCCACCGCGCCATCTTTGTGGGTATTGACTACGAGTTCAATGATTTCATCCAGGCCATCCACCGCATCTATCGCTTTTTGCAAACTGAACAGGTGATCATCGACATCATCTACATGGAGAGCGAGCGGGAGATCCTCAAAGCCCTGCAGGCCAAGTGGGAGAACCACAACGCCATGCAGGAGAAGCTGGCGGGGCTGATGCGGCGGCACGGACTGAACAACCAGAGCATCATCAAGCGCATGGAAAGGAGCATCGGCGTGGAGCGCATGGAAGTCACCGGCAACCATTACCGGGCCGTTCTCAACGATACCATCGAGGAGACCGCCCGCATGGAGGAGAACAGCGTGGATCTGATCGTGACCAGCATCCCCTTCAGCAACCACTACGAGTACACGCCAAGCTACAACGATCTGGGCCACAACGAGGACACGGAGAAGTTCTTCCAGCAGATGGACTACCTGGCGCCCTCCCTGCTGAAAGTGCTGAAACCCGGCAGGATCTTCGCCTGCCATGTGAAGGATCGCGTTCTCTTCGGCAGCCAGACCGGCACGGGCATGCCAACCATCGAACCCTTCCACGCGCTAACCATTGCACACTACATGAAGCACGGCTTCCAGTACATGGGCATGATCACCGTGGTGACGGATGTGGTTCGGGAGAATAACCAGACCTACCGCCTGGGCTGGACAGAGCAATGCAAGGACGGCTCTAAGATGGGCGTTGGCTGCCCGGAATACGTCCTTCTGTTCCGCAAGCTGCCTACCAGTCGGGAGAAGGCTTACGCCGACACCCCTGTCACCAAGGACAAGGAGGACTATACCCGCGCCCAATGGCAGATCGACGCCCACGCCTACTGGCGCTCCTCCGGCGACCGCATGGTAACCAAGGAGGAACTGGCCCGCGCCCCGGTGGATAAGCTGCAGCAGCTGTACCGCCAATTCAGCCGGGACAGCGTATACAGCTACGAAGAACACGTAGCCCTGGCAAAGAAGCTGGACACGGAGGGCCGCCTGCCCGCCACCTTCATGGTGGTGGCGCCGGGATCCTGGACGGATGAGGTCTGGGACGATGTGAACCGTATGCGGACGCTGAACAGCAAACAGGTGCAGGGTGGCCGCCAGATGCACGTATGTCCCTTGCAGCTGGATATTGTGGACAGGCTGATCAACCGCTACTCCAACCCCGGCGAGACCGTCTATGATCCATTCGGCGGTTTGATGACCGTGCCGGTGGAGGCTGTGCGCCTGGGCCGGGATGGCATCGGAACCGAATTGAACCCGGATTACTTCCGCGACGGCGTGGGCTACCTGCAGGAGGTGGACGCCCAGCGGGATGTGCCGACGCTGTTTGACCTGGTGGAGGCGCAAGAATGAACAGGAGGAAACCATGTTGATGAAACATCATGCGGTATACATCGCGGGGAAAATGACGGGCCTGCCGGATAAGGGACGCGGGCTGTTTACCAAGGCTGAAGAGGTGATGAGCGCATTTGGATGGCGTATCCTGAACCCTGCAATGCTGCCGGACGGTCTGGCAGCTGAGAAGTATATGCCCATTTGCATGGCGATGATCGACGCTTGCGATGTGCTGATGCTGCTGCCTGGCTGGACAAATTCGCCTGGAGCGAAGCTGGAAGCGCAGTATGCGACCTATCAGGGGATTCCGGTGCATGAAGTGGAAAGTCTTGTCCCCTTCAGGGCTTCACCGATGATCAGAAGAAGCACGGAGGCGGAGACCGAAGATGAATGAGATCGTGGTAGACAACTTCGCCGGCGGCGGAGGGGCGTCCACGGGCATTGAGATTGCCATTGGCCGCAGCGTGGACATCGCCATCAATCATGATCCGGCAGCCATTGCCATGCATCGGGCAAATCACCCGGCGACGAAGCATTACATTGAGGATGTGTGGAAGGTTGACCCGGTGGAGGCGTGTGCAGGGCATCCGGTGGCGCTGGCCTGGTTCTCCCCGGACTGCAAGCACCACAGCAAAGCCAAGGGCGGGAAGCCTGTAAGCAAGAAGATTCGCGGCCTTGCCTGGGTGGCGGTGAAGTGGGCCAAAGCGGTGCATCCAAGAGTGATTATGCTGGAAAACGTGGAAGAGTTCCAGGACTGGGGCCGTCTTGACGAACACGACCGGCCCGACCCCAGATACAAGGGCGAAACCTTTCAAAGGTTCGTGCATCAGCTGGAGAGGCTGGGCTACCAGGTGGAATGGCGATTGTTAAAGGGATGCGACTACGGAGCGCCGACAATCCGACGGCGGTTCTTTCTGATCGCCCGCTGCGATGGGCTGCCCATTGTATGGCCGGAGCCTACCCACGCCGCGCCGGACTCGCTGGAGGTGCAAGCAGGCCTAAAAAAGCCTTGGGTGCCTGTGGCAAATGTGCTGGACTTCTCTCTGCCTTGTCCGTCGATCTTCGCCAGCAGCGAGGAAATCATGGAGCAGTATGGCATCCGGGCGCAGCGACCGCTTTCGGAGAAGACGATGCGCAGAATCGCCAGGGGCGTGAAGAAATACGTGATTGACAATCCGAAACCGTTCATTGTGCAGGTGAACCACGGCGGGGATGGATTCCGTGGCCAGGAGATCACCGAACCGCTGGACACCATCACAGCCAAGCATGGCACGGGTGTTGTGACGCCGGTGCTGCTGCGGAACAACGAAAACGCCGTTGGCAGCGATGCGAGGGAGCCGATTGGCACGATCACCACGGGCGGCCATCACATGATGGTTGCGCCATCGCTGATCCAGATGGGTTATGGGGAAGCGAAAGGGCAGCAGCCCCGTGCGCTGGATTTGGACAAGCCTTTGGGAACCATCGTTGCCCAGGGGAATAAATTCGGCGTGGCATCGGCTTTTATCACCCAGTTTAACAACAACTGCGACGGGCAGGAGGTCACAAAGCCTCTCAACACCATGACAGCACAGAGCAACCACTTTGGCGAGGTGTGCGCTTTCCTGGTGAAGTATTACGGCAACGGCGACAACGCGGTATCCTGCGAGGATCCTGCGCCGACCATTACGGCAAAAGACCGGATAGGGCTTGTGACCGTACATGGTCAGGATTATCAGATCGTGGATATCGGGCTGCGGATGCTGACACCGCGAGAGCTGTTCGACGCCCAGGGGTTTCCGGCCGATTACATCATTGATGTGGACGCCGATGGCAATGTATATCCGAAATCCGAGCAGGTGGCCCGCTGCGGCAATGCCGTATGTCCGCCGATCCCAACTGCCCTGGTAAGGGCAAATCTGCCGGAGCTGTGCCAGGGAGAGCGGCTGCCGGCATGACAGACAAAGGAGGGAAAGCCAATGTACACCATGAGCGCAAACAGACCTGGGCCGCTGCAGCCGGTGCTGATAAGCCAGGTAACGGGCAAAAGGTACCCGGACACCAAAGCGGGGCGGGAGCAATTGGACAGGGACGAGGGCCGAAAGAAGCTCTACAATGACCAGCTGGAAGCCCTGATTGTGTTGATGGCTGCGTACCGCATCGCAAAGCGAGCTGTGCCTGTGCTGCAGCCTTTCGGCAAAAAAACCGGGTCCGGCAAGATGCTCTCCGCTGCTGTTGGACTGCTGGGTAAAGCGGTTTACAGCATGTGCGGCAAGGTGGCGGCAGGCCAGTTCCGGACGATTGAGCATAACACGACGGGAGCATCTATTACTGTTTCCGCAAGCAAGTTGCCTGGTATGGTCAACATCGAATCCGGATACCTGCAACTGATTTTCGACCGCGCGCTGGAAGCTTGCGAGATGTACTGCACGGAAAGCTGCGAGGCCAGCAAACAATGCCTGCTGCGGGAGGCATTTGAGCAAGTACCCATGATGGACGATATCCCCAGGGGTGCGGGGCAGGACGAATGTCCGTACCGGGGCGTGAGGCTGGAAGGAGCAATCCGTGAGGCCTTGGAGGGTGAAATGTCATGACGGACAGGAAACTGGCGGCCATGCATAAGGCATTTGGGAGAAACACGGGCCAGATCTGCGAGGACTGCTGCCATCTGGTGTGCAAGCGGGAGCGTTCCGGCCGCCGGCATTACAAGTGCGCTGTGTATGGGAACAGCAACTCAGCGGCGACCGACTGGGCGAAGAGCTGGACGGCCTGTGGGATGCATGGCCGGAGCGCTGACCGTGGACACATTGCCCTGATTGAGCAGTTGAAGCATGAGAAACGGCCCAACAACACTCCGGTGGAGGGGCAAGTGAGTATGTTCGAATAGGCGAGAAGGAGCCAAAGTATGAGCTGTGACAAGAAGTATTGTGAGCTGATGAAGAGGCGGGAGTCGCTGATGTCCGAACTGAGGGATAAGCTCATGTCGCAACAGAGATCGAAGAGCTGTGACAACAGGCCGGTGTACATGCGGAGGCCGGAAGATCTATCAATGCTCCCAGAGGTCAAGATTGATCTGAACGATGTGGAGGCGGCTTCTGTGAGGTGTAGGAAAGACCTGATGCTGAAGTGTATGCTGAACTCGGAGTTGTACATGCGCTACGCCATGGGTGACTTTGTAGGATTAAAGGTTGGAGAGGAGAACAACAATGCGAATCATTGTGAAAGCCGATGAAAAGGAATACCAGGTCACTTGTCCGGTGTGCGGTGCTGACCTGGCGTATAAGAACCGGGATGTGAAGCCCATCAGCAGCCAGGTGCGGCACATGGGAGTGCCGGGGCTGGCCATTACCCAGGAAAAGGGCGCTGTATGCTGCCCGGAGTGCGGAACGTGGGTGGAGATTCCTGCCATGGCGTGCAGGAGAAAAGAAGTTCGAAAGGAGTTGGACTGGGAATGATTAAGCGGTATGTACGGTTTGAGGTGCAGGGCATTGGCGAAGGTGTCCGTGCTGAGGAAAGCGGTCTGTGCGATGCACGGCTGGATCCTCTGCAAGTGGCCATCCGGCGGAATGGCAGGCTGGCGTTGTGTGATCACTTTACTATTAAGAAGTCGCCGGCGTTCAGCGTGGCGGTGGATGGCAACCGCCGCAAGAACAAACAGGATCTGGAGGGCGTGAAGCTGATGCGTGCGGCGCTGGGCCTTGATGGATGGAAAGCGCAGCAGAAGGTGCAGGTGTTCTGGGGTGGCCCCAGGCGGAAACGCAGGGAAGGTGCAAAGCGATGAAAACAAATAAGACCTTTATCACCTGTGACCGCTGCGGCCAAACGCAGGAGATAAAACAGATCGTTTGGCGAACCTTTGGACATGAAACGCCTCCAATTGAAGGGTGGAGAGCTGCCAGCGGGAAAGATCTGTGTCCTGAGTGCTTTGAGAAGTATGAGAAACTGTTTGATGATTTCATGGCCAATGCGGCAAAAGTCAACGTTGAAGTTGTCATCAAAACTCTCAAAAATCAAAAGACAGGAGGGCCTCTTGATGAAGCTTGGTAAGGTGAAGAAGATCTGCATGGCAGCGGAGCAGCTGTGCGTGCTGGATCTGGGCTATACGGAGAACATGGTGCTGCAATGGATCGGCACGGCGGAGGCCATGTACCCCATGCGGACGCTGCAGCTGAGCCGTGAACAGCTGCAGCAGGTGTGGGAGCTGAGCGAGGGCATGATCACGGCGATGGAGACGCATCCCGTGGAGCATGAGGCGGAGCTGTTTGAACAGGTACCCAGCCAGATTGACCGGGATCATGCTGAACCGCTGACCATGGCGGAGTTCAATGGATACTGGGCGCTGCGGTGCGGCGAAAGCGGCATTATGTTCGTGCAGAAAGAGTATTTTGCCCCTTGCATGGGTGCAGGCCCCATCAACCTGATGCTGGAGATGGACGAGCATGAGGACTGGTGGGTGGCCATCTACGTTGATGGCGTATTGGATGGCCTGGTGCGCCCGGTGGAGGCAAAGAAGGCCAAGGCCTTGCACAAAACCCTGCAAGCCATGGCGGAGCGCAAGCCTGTGCCCGTGGCTGGCACGGTGGAGGAAGAAGAGGAAGAACAGGAAGAGGAGCAGACGCAGCTGCTGCCGGAGAGCAGCCAGCAGATGCTGATGCTGCCGCCTGCGGATGGCGGGGTGGAGTGATGCGTCTTAAAGCCGAAAAGGAGAAACGGGCAAAGATCCCGCCACAAAAGCGCCGAACCTGCATGGACTGCCTGCATCGCGAAGCTTGCACCATGTGGGTGGGCATCAACCGCATTTCATGCTGTGATGCGGTGAAGTGTGAATGCTTCAAGAGAGGGGAGTGCGAGGAATGAAGGAGAAGCTGAAAGCCTTTCTGATCCACGCCCTGGGCGGTTGTACAAAGCAGGAAATGGAGAAGCGCGACGAAGAGCATCGGCGGGAGATCGCCCGGTGGAGACTTCGGTGCAATGAGATGGTTAACGAATACGGCCGGATAGAAACCATCATCGCAAGACGAACCATTGATGCTCATACGCTGCATGAGTACGAATGGAAAATATGCGATGATATGCTGAAGGAACTGTTTGATGTGATCCGAAGAACAGCGGGGCGCCTGGTTGAGAAGCACCAATGTGATGATTACGAGAGAGCGATGCGGACGGTGACGATGTCCATCCGGTTGATCAGGAACGAACATTTCTAATAGAAGAAACGCCGCCAGGAAAATGCGCAAGGGCATGCGCTTCTCAGGCTCGTATGGAGTATTAAGAAATGAACCACGCCGCTTGTGTGCGTGTGATCACAAAGAGCCTCTCCATCCCTTGAAGGGCGAAGCAAGGGGAAAGGGGAGGGGCCGGGGACAGCGTCCCCGGTCGAGGGGATAGCCAAGGGCTGCCGAAACAGCCCTTGGCGTATCCCCCGGAGGGAGCCGGCATGAACAAGCTGGGCTGGGAATACGAAGCACTTTTCGATGTGGATGGCCCCACGGAGCTGGAGCGTGCGTTCCAGGCATTCCCGACGGAGATCCGCGTGGGCAAAATGGGCTACCGGGTGAAGACGGTGAAGGCTGGACAGCAGCTGGATGTGGATGTGTATCCGCTCTTTGGCCGGGAGCAGGCGGGTGTGGCAAGGCGGGCTGCGAAGCGCGTGACCAGAGAGGCGCAGCAGCGCATCAACAAGCGCAATGCCGAACGCCGCATTGTGCAGCTGGTGAACACCAACTTCACCGAGAAGGATATTGCCCTGCACCTGACCTACGAAGACGCGCCGGACTACGACCAATGCCAGAGGGATGTGCGGAATTTTCTGCGGCGGGTGAAGCGGCTTCGCAAAAAGCAGGGATTGCCGGAGATGAAATACATCTATGTGGTGGAGGATGACGAATTCGGCGTGAAGAAGCGCATCCACGCCCATGTGGTCATGTCTGGCGGGATTCCCCGCGAGGAGCTGGAAAAGCTGTGGGCGCGGGGTTACGCCAATGCCGACCGCCTGCAGCTGAACGAGCAGGGCCTGGAGGGCCTGGCCCGGTACATGGTGAAGAGCCAGCGGAACAGGAAAAAGTGGTGCTGCTCCCGTAACCTGAAGGAGCCTCAGGTGCGGGTGAGCGACTGCAAGCTGAGCAATGCCCGCGTGAAGCGCATTGCCCGTGGACTGCCCAACGAGGCCAAAGAGATCCTGCGCAAGGTATACCCCGGCTACGAGTATGTGGATTGCGAGGTGCGCTACTCTGACATGGTGGATGGCGTGATGATCCGCGCCAGGATGCGCAGGATGGCCAGGGAGGTGGCCTGATGGTGCGCAGGAATTACAAGGATAGGGATATAGCCTGCCCGTTCTGGCGGGGGGAAGAAGAAAACAGCATATCGTGCGAGGGTCTGGAACCGGGAATGAAGACCGTTTGCTGCTTTGCGAGCAAGGAGCGCAAGGCTGGCTATGCTATGCGCCGGTGTAAAAACATCCACGGATATAAGTTGTGCCGCGTTGCCCAGGCTTTGATACGGAAATACGAGGAGGAATAAGCGATGCTCAGCGCGTGTTGAGTGCGTGTTGAAACCTGTTGACTACAGCCGCCCTTCGGGGCGGTTTTTTGCGTGTTGCGGGTGGGTCTACAAGCGGTGGGATTTATGCAAGAATCGGAGCGAATGAAGGGGCCGGGAGATGGCAGAAAAGAGGGGGACAAGATTTGGCGTACGATTGGGGAAAAATCGAAACCGATTATATGGTGAATGACCTTTCGTACCGCCAGATCGCCGAAAAATATGGGATTTCCGAGTCCACGGTGGCCCGAAGGGGAAGCAAAAACAACTGGCCGGAAAAACGCCAGCAGTTTGCCAGCAAAGTGCACACACGCGCTTTGCAAAAGATTGCAAGCCGCCGGGCGGGCAAGGAAGCGGCGGCGCTTTCGCGGGTGGAGGAGCTGGCGGAGCGGCTGCTGGGGAAGCTGGATGAAGCCATGCAGGACGATAAGCAGCTGTACCGCCACATCTTGACCACCAGCAGCCGGGCGCAGAAGGAAACGGTGCTGCAGAAGATGGACACCAAGGCGGTGAGGGACATCGCTTCCACGATGCAGACGCTGGCCGACACCCTGCGCACCATTGGCGGCATTATGACGGCGCGGGAGGAATTCGCCGTGGAGATGGACGCCGCGCGGCTGGAGCTGGAGCGTGACAAGCTGAACGGCAACACGGGCGACGATGAGGACAGCGGCGTGGTGATCCTGGGCGGGGTAGACAACAGCCCTGTGCGGGAGATCGTGCTGGGCGGCGATGAAAGCGAGGCGGCGGAATGAGCGAAGCGGTAGAGAAAAGCCCGACGCCCTATGTTGACGGTTGCCCGCAAGCGTTATGGTCGCCGGCCAAAAAGAAGATCATTACGCCGCAGAAGGTGATCTGGCAGCCACAGCCCAGGCAGCTGGCCTTTATGGCTCGGCCGGAAGATGAAGTGCTGTATGGCGGCGCTGCCGGTGGAGGCAAAAGCGACGCGCTGCTGATGGAAGGCCTGCGGCAGGTGCATATCCCGCATTACAAGGGACTGATCCTGCGAAAGACATATCCGCAGCTTTCGGAGTTGATCGACAGGAGCAGGGAACTGTATAAGCCTGCGTTCCGCAAAGCGAGGTACAACGGCACGGAGCATTGCTGGATATTCCCCAGCGGCGCGAAGATCTATTTCGGCTCGATGCACCGGGCGGCCGAAAGGATTAATTACCAGGGAAAGCGTTATGACTACATCGGCTTTGACGAGATGACGCATTTCACCTGGGACGAATACAGCTATCTGTTCAGCCGGAACCGTCCCAGCGGGCCGGGAACGCGATGCTATATCCGGGGCGCGACGAATCCGGGCGGCATTGGCCATGTGTGGGCAAAGAAGAGATTCATCACGCCGGCGCCGCCCATGACCAGGATGATTGAGAACCTGGAGGTGATCCGACCGGACGGAACAAAGCAGCGCATGCGGCGCACGCGGATGTTTGTCAACTCGACGATCTGGGACAATGCGGCGCTTTTGAACAACGACCCGAATTACCTGGCCTCGCTGGCCAGCCTTCCGGAGCAGGAACGCAAGCAGCTGCTGGAGGGGAGCTGGGACGGCTTTTCCGGGCAGGTGTTTGAGGAGTGGCGCAACGACCCTGGTCACTACCTTGACCAGCGTTGGACGCATGTGATTGCGCCTTTCCGGATCCCCGAATGGTGGAAGATCTACAGAGGGCTGGACTGGGGATACAAGCGACCTTTTTCGGTAGGCTGGTACGCCCTGGACGGAGAGGGGCGTATATACCGCATCCGTGAATACTACGGCTCCAACGGGCAGCCGGACACGGGGCTGCGCATGACGCCGGATGCGGTGGCGAGGAAAATCAAAGAGATCGAGCGCACGGATCCGAACCTGAAGGGACGCCACATCATTGGCTATGCTGACCCGGCCATCGTGCAGACGCAGACCGGGGAAAGCAACACGGTGGAGGCGCTGATGCGCAAAGAAGGCGTGTACTGGAACATGGGCAACCATGACCGCTTTCAGGGGCTGATGCAGTTCCACTACCGGCTGGCCTTTGACGAAGATGGCCGCCCGATGTTCTACGTGTTCAACACGAACCGCCATTTCATTGAGCTTTTCCCGGCGCTGTGCTATGACCAGGCGGATGTGGAAAGCGTCGACACTCGGATGGAGGATCACAATTACGACGAGGCACGCTACGTGCTGATGGCGCACAAATGCAAGCCACGGCAGGCTGTGGCGCCGCCGATGTACTCCGGTGAGGATCCGCTGGATCTGAACCACAAACAGCAGCAGACGCTGTTCTTCAGACGATAAGGGAGGAAATGACATGCAGGAGAACAAGAAGCCCAGCAGGAAGCGGGAGATCCCGCTGAAGGAGGAGCTGAAAGCACCCGTGCAGGACCGGGTAGCGCCGGTGGAGGATGAACAGCCTGAAAAGGCTGAGCAGTCCGAAAAAACGGAACAGCTGGACGCCGTTAAGACCTACATGAAAGAGCATGATGTGCCTGTGATCAAAGAGAGGGCTATTGGCCCTGAGGAGCTGCATGAGGCCATGGTGCGGCTGAAGCGCTACCAGCAGGGCAAGGCGTTGACTGACGCCCGCATTGTAGAAAATGAGCAATGGTGGAGGCTGCGCCATTGGGAATACGTGCGGCAGCGCGAGGGCGTGAAGGAGAAGGAGCCGCTGGAGCCGGCCAGCGCATGGCTGCTGAACTGCATCATGAACAAGCATGCCGACGCCATGGACAATTACCCCGAAGCAATTGTGCAGCCCAGGGAAGCGGATGACCAGGAGGCGGCCAGGGTGATGACCTCGATCCTGCCGCTGACGCTGGAGAGGTGCAGTTACGAGGACACCTATGACAGAACGTGGTGGTACAAGCTGAAGACCGGCACAGCCGTGACTGGCGTTTTCTGGAGTCCGGAGAAGGAAAACGGAGTGGGCGATATTGAGATCCGGAAGGTGGATGTACTGAAGATCTTCGCCGATCCTGCGGTATCCGACATCCAGGAGAGCGACCACCTGTTTTGTATTGACATCCTGACCATGGAGCAGCTGAAAGACCGCTGGGGCGAAAAGGTGAAGGATTACACCGGCGGCAACGAGGTGACGGTGCTGGAATTCCGCCATGAGGACACCCGCGAGGAAGAGAACCGGGTGATGGTGGTGGACTGGTACTACAAAAAGCGGAACAAGGCAGGCCGCAGCGTGCTGCACCTGTGCAAGTTTGTGGGGGATATTGTGCTCTACGCCTCGGAAAATCCGCCGGAGGAGGACGGTGCGCCCGATCTGCGGGAGCGCGGATGGTATGACCATGGGATGTACCCGTTTGTACCGGATGTGATGTTCCCTGTGGAGGATAGCTGGATGGGCTTTGGCTATGTGGATGTGATGCGGGATCCGCAGATGTACATTGACAAGCTGGACAGCCTGATCCTGCGCAATGCGCAGAAATGCGGAAAGAAGCGGTACTTCATGAGTTCGGACAGCGGTGTGAACAAAGAGCAGTTTGCCGACTGGACGATTGATATTGTGGATGTAGAGGGCGGCATCAATGACGCGAACATCAAGGAGATCAGCGTCAGTCCCCTGGACAAGACGGTGTATGAAAGCCGTCAGCACAAGATCGACGAATTGAAGGAGACCAGCGGCAACCGCGACTTCAGCCAGGGCGGAACCACCAGCGGAGTGACGGCCGCTTCAGCGATCGCTGCGCTCCAGGAGGCCGGATCGAAGATGTCGCGCGATATGATCAAGGCCAGCTACCGGGCGTTCCGGAAGATCTGCGAGATGTGCATTGAGCTGTACAGGCAATTCTATGCAGCGCCGCGCAGCTTCCGCACCACGGGCAAGAATGGCGAAATGAACTTTGTGATCTTTGACAACAGACAGATCAAGCCCATGCGCCTGCAGGATGAATTTGGCCAGGAGGCATACCGCAAGGCGGTGTTTGATCTTTCAATCAAAAGCCAGCGCAACAGCCCCTTCACCCGTGTGAGCCAGAATGAGCTGGCGAAGGAGCTTTTCGGGATGGGGATCTTCAACCCGGAGATGGCAGACCAGGCGCTGATGCTCCTTGACCTGATGGACTTTGAGGGCATTGAGCAGCTGAAGCAGAAGATCAGCGAGCGCGGCACTGTGTTTGAGCAGATGCGCATGGAGATCGATATGCTGACCAAGCAGCTGGCCATGTTGACCGGACAAATGAACATGGGCGGCATGCCTATGCCCCAGCAGGAACAGCCTGCGAGGCAGGCCCCTGCCAACCATGATCCCATGGCGCAGGCGGTGGCCGGCAAGCAGGCCATTGGCCCCACAACGGCCCGCGACAGGGCGCAGAATGTGCGCGGCGCGTAAGGAGGGGTGATGTATGCCTAAATTCGCCATGGGCGCACCGCCGGAGCTGCTGAAGGGCGACCGGGCAGATATGCAGCAGCTGCGCCAGTACCTGATGCAGTTGTGCGACGTCCTGGGCAACACTCTGAACAGCCTGGATGACAGCAATATGCGCCCGGCAGGCCTGACCTCGGCCAGCTTCAAAAACCTTTCGGTGGAGGTGTTGGGCGCTGCAAGGGCAGAACTCGCGAAAGCGAAGATCGGCTGGGCGCAGGTACAGCACCTGGAGACGCAGTTTGCCAAGATTGTGACCAGTACCATTGAAACGGCGGATATCAACTGGGCGAACATCCTGGCGCTGACCACCGAGGTAGCGAGGATCGCTGCGCTGGAGGTTGAGGACGCGGACATCAGCTACGCTCATATCAAGGATCTTACCACGGACAAAGCCATCATCACCAAGGGTGTGAACGGTAAGCTGTATGTGGCGGAGTTGGCTGTGACTGAGGCCAACATGGTCAGCCTGACAGCGGGAGAACTGGTGGTGAAGGGCAAGGACGGCCGTTTCTACGCCATTGGAGTGGCGGAGGACGGTAGCATCACCACCGAGGTGAAGCAGGTCGGCAATGATGATGTGAAGGATGCATCCATCAATGCCGGGGAAAAGATTATTGAGGGAACGGTGACCGCCGCCAACCTGAACGCAAAGGATATCTTTGCCGATAACGCTCTGATCCGTCAGCTGATGGCGGCCAACATCGATGTGGATACGCTGTTTGGCCGGGAAGCCACGCTGAACAAGATCAACACCATGGATATAACATCCAACAGCTATTTGCAGCTGATGGTGAAGGGACACAGGGCGGTATATACGCAGTATGACCAGCCGGAAGGCGACATGAAGCCAGGTGACCGCTGGATCAGGATATCTCAGCCGGCGCTGACCTGGGCTGACCTGGGGAAGATGACCTGGGCAGAGATTGGTGCGCTGAAGTGGGGGGAGATATACAAGCGGCCAGTAACCTATGTGTGGGACGGCGGCACTTGGGTGATGACCGGCGATGAGCCGGGGCGGGTGGAAAACGCCTCGGTGATGATCGATGTGAACGGTATTGAGATGCGGGGCGGCTGCATACGGATGAACGCTGGGACGGCGATCCGGATTGTATCCGGCGGCGCGCTGGATATGGAAGGCGGAGAGTTGAATGTAAAGGCCGGATCCGCTTTGAAAGTACGTTCCGGTGGTATGCTTGATGTGGAGGGCGGCACGGTGAATCTGAAAGCCGCTTCGAAGCTGAAAGTGCAATCCGGCGGCGCGTTGGATCTGGAAGGTGGCACAATGAGTGTGAACTCAGGCGCTGCGATGAAAGTTAAATCCGGCGGTGCGCTGGAGGTGGAGGGTGGATCGGTCAAGGTAAAGGCTGGATCCGCTATGAAGATCGAATCCGGCGGTACGTTTGAGATTGAAAGTGACAATTTCGATGTGACGCCGGAGGGCAACGTATCCATGAAGGATGCAACAGTATCCGGCAATCTCGCGCAGGATGGCTATACGGTACTGACCAAGAGAAACTTGATCATCAGCACGACGCAGCCGAAGGGGCAACCGGATGTGGTGTGGATCAAGCCGGTATCCAATGTGACACTGACCTATCGGAGAAGCATAGCCGGGGTTACGAGCTTTGAGACCTTCAACACGGCAAAGGCTCTTGATGTACAGGGCTCGGCCGCCAGCGCAAGCGGAACGACCTACCGCTACACGCTGCGGATCCCGTACAAGGTTGTTGGATCGCCGTTGCAGACCAGAACGTTGACAGCAAAGCTTTCGGGAAGCGCCGGCACGCTGACCATGACGGCCCAATTGAGCAACACATTGGGCTATGCCGGTACGCTGGAGTTGACGGCGACAGCGTCCTTCTGGCTGGGGGCAGCCAGCAGCATCAATCTGACGATGACGTTGGCTGCGGACAATACGACAGAAGATTATGATTACCACCGTATTACCCCGGGCTGCGTGGAACTGAGCTGCTCAGCGAAGAGCAGCAGCGCCAGCGGGTGGACGAGCGCGGAAGTATATGTTTACCAGTAAGGAGGAGAATACATGGCGACGAAATCAGAATTGCTGGGCTTGACGCTGTATGATGAGCAGGACTATGGTGATGTAAGCGTGCTGAATGACAACATGACCATGGTGGAAAAAGCGATGTGGGCCAGGTCGCGGGTGTGGAACCTGCTTGACAACAGTGATTTCACAACCCCCGTCAACCAGCGCGGATGGTCAAACGGCACCAAGGTTACTGCAAAGAAATATTTCATCGACAGGTGGCTGGCCAGTGCTGACGTTACACCAGCGCTGACATCCGACGGCATCGCAGCTAGCGCGGAGATTTTGCAGATGATCAAAAAAGAAGGTTTGGTCGGCAAGACGGTTACTGGCGCCCTTTGCCTGTCTGATGGAACGTTGGTTGTTGGCAGCGGCGTAGTGCCTTCCGGCAGCGCATGGATAAATCTCGTTGATAAATGGCACGACGACACGCGACTCCTTGTGACCAGCACCAGCGAGGAAACGCTGCGTTTCCGGGTCGTGTGCGGCAGCAATGTGGTGCGCTGGGCCGCCCTGTATGAGGGCGCGTACACAGCAGATACCCTTCCGGCGTACCAGCCCAAGGGATATGTAGCCGAGCTTATAGAGTGCAAGAGATATTTCCGCAAGGTGAAGGGCATTAGCCGACTTTCGGGCTACTGCACTTCATCACAGGCAAACCTGTGTTTGCCGTTGGACGTTCCTATGCGAATAACGCCTACGCTTACAGCTACCAGCCTTGACACTATTCGCGCAGCGGGAAAAAACATCGCGATCACCGGCGCAAGCGTCAATAGCATGACTTATGACTCCGTTCGCATCATCGCAACCTATGCCGCCGACAGCGCTGTTGTTAACCATGTTGGTGTTTGGGCGGTTCCGGTGTTTACCCTGGACGCCGATTATCAGCTATAAGGAGGGACAAGCATGGAATATGAAGTGAAGCCCTACGGGGTGTATGTGAAAACTGATGAATCCGACCGGGTTATCGCCATCAACTCCAGCGCCTTCCTTTCTGAAACGGAGGGCTGGACGCTGATCGACGAGGGCTGCGGTGACCGCTATGCCCACGCCCAGGGCAATTACCTGGACAAGACTCTGGCGGATGACAGGGGCATCTACCGCTACAAGCTGGTGGATGGCAAGCCTGTGGAGCGCACCACGGAAGAGATGGACGCAGACTATGTGCCGCCCGAACCGCAGCCTGACCTGACAGCAGAGGTGGCGGCATTGCGGGAATCCAATGCGCAGCTGAAAGAAGCGCTGGAACTGCTGCTTTCAGGGGAGGTGGAGGATAGTGAGTAACCCTTGGAAGAAGCGTGTGCTTGCGTTTAACCAGAAACGCAGGGACATGGATGAAAAAGCGGCAGATGTGGATGTTCTGGTGCAGGCCATGCTGGAGCTGCCGCCCGGACAGCTGAAAAAGCTGTTTTCCGAGGATGTGCTGGCGGTGCTGGCAAAGTACGGCTATACAAGTGGAGAGTGAGTAAAAAAGTTTTGTCCGGTGGGTCTACACCCGCCGGCTTTTTCTTTATGCTGGGGCCAGATCGAAGGATCAAGCCCGCTGAGAGTGCGGAGAAAGAGGTACATATGTTTGATTTCATGGAACGGATCTTCCTCATGGCTGATGGCGGTGGCGGCGACGGTGCGGGCGCGGCTTCCAGCGACGGTGGAGGCGGATTCGCGGGCGTAACGGGCCAGGACGCCGCTGGTCAGGATGGACGAGGCGCGGATGCTTCCGCGCAGGGTGATGACACCCAGCAGCCGACCGTCCCGGATGCAAAAGCGCGGAAAGCGGCTTTCCAGAAGCTGATCCGCGAGGAATACCCCGAAGAGTTCAAGGAACACAACCAGAAGATCATCCAGAACCGCCTGAAGGGCGCCAAGGTGGCTGAGGAAAGACTGGCAAATCTTGAACCCGCTTTGAAGCTGTTGCAGAGGCAGTATGGGACGGAGGATCCCGCAGCGCTGGCTGCGGCCATCACCGGGGATACGCGCTGGTATGAGGCGGAAGCCCAGCGGCGCGGAATGGACACCCAGACTTTCATGCTGCTTGACCAGAAGGAGCAGGCCCTCCAGGCTATGCGGCAGCAGCAGGCTGAACAGCAGGAGCGGCAGGAGCAGGCAAAGATGGTGATGAAGTGGCGCGGAGAAGAAGCTGCGCTGCGCGAGATCTACCCCAACTTTGACCTGAATGCCGAGATGGAAGAAAACAAAGAGTTTTTCAACCTGCTGAAGAACGGCATTTCTGTCCGCCATGCCTATGAGACGCTCCACATGGACGAGATCATGGGCCAGACGGTGGCCGGAGCTGTGCAGCGCACGGCACAGCGCACGATGGATACCATCAGAGCGAACGGTATGCGGCCCCAGGAGAATGGCGCGGGCAAGACTCCCGCCAAACCTGTGAAGCTGACCGTGAGCCAGCTTACACCCCAGCAGATGCGCGATATCGAGCGCAGGCTGGCCAGGGGTGAAGTGATTACGCCGGACAAACTCGGCTAAGCATGGCCGGATGACGCAATGTCAGATGATGGCCGAAAAGTGAAGTGAATAGCAATGCCTAATACCACTACCCAGACCACTCTGATTCCCGAGATGGCGCCGGAGATCAAAGAGTACTACGTTAAGACCTTGCTGAATACCACCCAGCCCAAGCTTGTGTACAACAAGTATGGCGACAAGTACCCCCTGCCCGCCGGTAACGGCACGAGCATGGAGTGGCGCCGCTTCTCCAAGCTGCCCAAGGCGCTTACCCCCCTGACCGAAGGCGTGACCCCTGCCGGCAACAAGCTGGAAGTATCCACGATCAAGGGTACTGTGAAGCAGTACGGCGACTGGATCCGCTACAGCGACATCATCAAGCTGGCTGCGCTGGACAACATCGTGGTGCAGGGCACCAAGGCGCTCGGATCTCAGGCTGGCCGCACCCTGGACACCCTGACCCGCGAGGTCGTTTGCGGCGGCACCAATGTGATGTATGCTCCCAGCGTGGATGCCGATGGCACTGAGACGGAAGTGCTGACCCGTGACGCTCTGACCGCTAAGAGCAAGATGACGGTGGATCTCATCCTGAAGGGTGCTACCGAGCTGGACGCCTTCGACAATGACAATGTTGAGGACGGCGACGGGTATGTGCTGATCGTGCATCCCTATGTGGCCTATGATATTCGTCGTGACCCCGAATGGAAGCATTGGCAGCAGCACAACACCAGCGATCGCCTGTACCAGGATGAGGTCGGCAAGATCGGCAAGGTGCGCGTGGTGGAGACCTCCGAGGCGAAGATCATCACCGGCGACGGCTGCCCCGATGGCCTGGCTGTGTTCATGTCCATGATGATCGCCGGTCATGCCTACGGCGTGACCGAGCTGGAGGGCGCTGGCCTGCAGCACATCATCAAGCCCCTGGGCTATGGTGAGGATCCCCTGAACCAGCGTGCGTCCATTGGCTGGAAGGCTACCCACGGCGCTCAGCGCCTGAATGAGGAAGCTATGGTGCGTCTTGAGACCACCAGCTCCTATTCCAAGATGGCGGCTGCCAACTAAGTTGAGGGAGGGTAAACCATATGGATCATATGGAAATGAATGTGGAGCAGCTGGAAGAAGCTGCCCGCGCTGAAGCTGTGAAGGCCAGAGAAGCTGCTGAAGAGGCTGCCCAGGCTGATACCAAGTCTGCGGCCGAGAAGGCGGCCAAGAAGGCTGTGGCCGCAGCGGAAGCGGCCACCAAGCTGATTGAGCAGATGGAGGCCAAGAAAGCCCAGGAGGCTGCCGAACGGGCTGCGCTGGTTGATGAGCCTGTGGTGGATCCTGAGAAGGATGAGGCCGAAAAGAAACGTGCACGCGCCATGGAGATGGTGACCATCCAGCTCTTCAAGGATGAAGAGCGCTACAAGGATGATGTGGCTGTGTTCGTGAACGGACGCCGGGTGCTGATCAAGCGCGGCGTCCCGGTGGAAGTACCTCGCTACATTGCGGAGGTGGTGGCTGCCAGCCAGAAGCAGGACAGCCAGACCGAGGCCATGATGATGCGCCTGGTTGACGAGTACGAACAGAATACGGCTGAAAAGACCAAGCCCTACGGCGGCTGATGGTCAATATCAGAGCAAGTACGGCGGGAGCCGCTGCTGGAAAAAGCGGCGGCTCCTTTTCCTATAAAGGAGTGAAGAAATGTGACTACGCTGGAAGTGCTGAAGCGCGTGGAGCGTGACCGGCCGGGGGAATCCACCCGCGAGGAGATGCTGCGGTGGCTGTCGCAGCTGGACAGCAAGTGGTATGAGCAGATGATCCTGACCCATGAGGGCAGCGAGGATGTGGAGAGGCCTGAACCCTATGATGAGGGGGTGGAGGCAGAGCTGTTGATCCCTGCGCCGTATGACGAGGTGTACATTCACCACTTGTACAGCAAGATCGATTACCGGCTGGGGGAGATCGACAGGTACAACAACTCGGCCATGCTGTTCAACGAGGAGTGGCAGGAAGCCCGCAAGGCTTACCACAGGGCGCACAAGCCGCTACGCACGGTGATCGACCATGTGGTGTATGGCTATGGAGCGAGGCACGGGGATGACCCGCTGAACCTGGGGGTGTGAGGATGCTGCCTTACCTGAACAATTTGAGACGCAGCCAGAGCGTGGCGGTGAATATGCAGGGCCTGAACCTGACCGGAACGCTCTCTGATGGCGAGTGGGAGTACACCAAGAACATGGACGCGGCGCTGGCGCCCATTGTGGCCCGAAGGGAAAAGCGTGTGCTGGTGGGCAGGCTGGATAAGCCCAACGGCATGATAGCCACCGACAAGCTGTGCTTTGTGGATGGCACGAAATTCTACTACAACGGCTTCTATTATGGCGATGTGGCAGACAGCTTCAAGCAGATGGTGGCCATGGGCAGCCGGATCTGCATCTTTCCGGATAAGAAAATCTTTGACACGGAAACGTACACGTTTAGCGAAATGGAGCAGAAGAATGTGACCACGGGCCAGGTGACGGTGGAGCTGGCCAAGGCTGACGGAACGGCATACGGAAGCTATACTGCATCGGCCACGGCGCCGGAGAATCCCACGGCAGGCCAGATGTGGCTGGACACATCCGGCGATAAAGCCGTGATGAAGACCTGGGCGGATTCCACCGGGATGTGGGTGGAGCAAGCCACCACCTATGTGTGCGTGAAGGCCAAGGGAATCGGCAAGGGGCTGAAAGCGGAGGATGCGGTTACGGTATCCGGCATCCTGGGGGAAGGGCTGGACGGGGATTGGATCATCAGCAGCGCGGCGGATGATCAGATCGTGTACACGGGGATCATCGGCGAAGTGAAGAGCCAAACGGAGGTTGTGACGGTGCGTCGCAGCTGCCCGGACATGGACTATGTTGTGGAGCTGAACAACAGGCTGTGGGGATGCTCCAGCGAGAACCATGAGATCTACTCCTGTGCGCTGGGCGATCCGACCAACTGGCGGAAATATGCGGGAATCTCGACGGACAGCTATGCGCTGACCATCGGTTCTCCTGGCGACTTCACCGGCGCGGCGGCGATGAACGGCAGCGTGATCTTTACGAAGGAGAATTGCATCCACAAGATCTACGGTACACAGCCGTCCAACTACCAGACAACGGTGGAGCACTTCAGAGGTGCGGAACGAGGTAGCGGCGCCTCGCTGGTGCGGGTGAACGAGCTGATGTACTTCAAATCCGTGTTCGATGTATGCGTATACGATGGCACACAGGTGACGAGCATCTCCGGCCGGCTGGGCAAGGAGAAGTATACCAATGCGGTAGCCGGCGCCAATGACCGCAGGCTGTATATCTCCATGCAGGACAAGGCTGGCGCGTGGCATCTGCTGACCTATGACACAACCAGCGGGCTGTGGATGCGTGAGGATGATGTGCATGTGCTGGCCTTTGCCCAATGCCAGACCGAGACCTTTATGCTGACGGCAGAGGGCGAGGTGTGGGCGCTGAAGGCGGGCGAGTACAGCAAGGATTTCTTCATGTTGGGGAGCGATTACAAGGTGGAGGCCACCGAAGAAAACGACGAGGACATCGACTGGTGTCTGAGGACGGGCGAAATGCTTTCCTCCGGGCCGAACAACAAGCACGTGAGCAAGGTACAGCTTTTGCTGGAACTGGGAGAGAATGCCCAGGCCCACGTGAGAATCCGCAAGGATAACGAAGCGTGGCAGGACGCCATGAGTATTACAGGAGCTGCCAAGAGACGGCACACGCTGCCGATCTACCCCAAGCGGTGTGACAGGCTGCAGGTGGAGATCGCCGGTGTGGGTGAGATGAAACTGCTGGGCATGAGCCGCTTGGTGGAGGCTGGGAGCGAATATGGGAGGTAACGAACAATGGCAATGGTAGCAAGGAAACCGCTGGCCGATGCAGATGCTTCGGTGCTGACGAATCCGACCGAAACGACAACGGAAGAAACGCAGGCCACAACCGGAAGTGGAAGCGGAAACGGGAGCAGCAGCTCCACAAGCAGGTACACCAAGGATATCAGCACGGCCAAATCCAAGCTGAACGCGGCAAAGCCGACCTATACGGATACGTATGCATCCAGGATCAAGAAGATGGAAACGGATGGCCCGGGAACGTATACCAGCAAGTATGGCCAGAACATCGACAGCCTGCTGAACAAGCTGAACAACCGGCAGGCTTTCCAGTACAACATGTCGCAGGATCCGCTGTACCAGCAGCTGGCGGCCAAGTACATGTCCAGTGGTAAGCAGGCCATGCAGGACACTATGGGCCAGGCTGCTGCGCTGACGGGCGGGTATGGCTCCAGCTATGCCAGTACGGCGGGCAGCCAGGCGTATCAGCAACATCTGAACCAGTTGAATGATGACGCCATTGAGCTGTATTCTCTGGCGAAAAGCGCCTACGACACCGAGGGCGACAACATGCGGAGCAACCTTTCCGCTTATCAGACGGCGGAAAGTGCGTTGCGCAGTAATTTTGAGAGCGACAGGGCGGACTACTACAACCGACTGAACTCGCTGAGGGACGGACAGTCCACCGAATATCAGCAATACCGCGATGATGTGAGCGACTATGACACGGAGCAGGAGCGGTACTGGACGCAGTACAAATACTGGAACGACCTATGGGAAGACGATAATTAAGGGGGATGCGGCATGGCTACCGAAACCAAGAAAAAGACCGATCTGGAGCGGGAAAAGGAAGAACAGGCGAAGCAGGCAAACCGGGAGCGCACGATGGCTTCTGTTGGCCAATATGCAGCCAGCAAGAGCGATTACGAACGCCGGAAGGAGGCCAAGGAAGGTTTGCGGACGGCCAAGGCGAAGCAGGCAAACCGGGAGCGCACGATGACTTCTGTTGGCAAATACGTAGCCAGCAAGAGCGAATATGAACGCCGGAAGGAAGCCAAGGAAGGCTTGCGGACGGCCAAGGTGAAGCAGGAGACAGAAAACCGATCTGGTGCAAACCAGGCGGCCGTGGAAGCGCCTGCAACGAAGATCCACAACACCCAGCCCAAGGCTGCTGCCAAGACGCAGCAGCCTTGGATTCCAAAGATCAATACGGCTCAGAAGACCAGCACCGAAAAGGAGCAGCCTGTTACCCAGCAGACCAGCACCGGGAAAGAACAGCCTGCCCAAGAGCAGCCGAAGATGACATGGGCGGAGAAGGTGAAAGCGTATAATGCACCGGTTGGGGACGAGCTGAACGGATATATTGCGAAGAGTCAGGAGGTCTTGGACAGACGGCGATCCTTTGTGTCTGCGCAAACGAAGATCGGGCTTGCAAAGGACGCTGCGGAGAAGAAGAAAGCCGAATCGGGCAAACCTGTCCTGCCGGACACCTCAGGGCCTGCAACGCCGGAGCAGACGCAAGCGGTGGCGGGCTGGTATGACGAGAACAGCGAGGAAGCGCGACGCGCCAAGTGGGATGAAGCGCGAGGTGCTTATTCTCAGGCGGAAACAGAGTATGAGAACTATCTGGGAATGTCTGAATCCCTGGACGAAGTTGAAGCAGCGTATGCGGCCCGGGCTGCCGGTCAGGAACTTACGAAGCGGCAGCAATGGCTTTTGACATACGGCCAAACGCCGAGCAGAGAGGAGATCAATGCGGCGCTGGAAAAGAACAAGGCCATTATGGATGAGAACGCCTGGGCCGTTGAAGGTGGATACGGCTCTATGCAGAATGAGAGGGCGGAGCGCTACAAGGGCAAAGCCAGCGAATTGGTGATGGCGGTGGAGAATTCGGCTGCCGAGATGATTGACCAGGGGAGGATGGGCGAGTGGTCGCTGTATTGGCAATACAGTTGGGATCAGACGGAGAGCCAGCTGAAAGAGCTGAAGGCTGACCTGAACGTGCTGAAAACCTCCGGCGCAAAGAAGCGCACTATTGAAGAGGTTGAGGAGCGCATTGGATGGCTGGAGGCTGACCTTCAGGCGCTGACGGATTTGAGCGTGATGGCTAATGCGGATTTTGCTGTGATGTCCCAGCGGGATATGTCGATCACTGATGAAGACTATCTGGAAGTCAACGGCGAAAGACTGCAAACGTCGAAAATGCCCGAATATGCTGCGAATGCCATGCAGAGGCAAGCACGCTACAAGACCCTGACCGACCTGGAGCGGGCAATCTACAACTACAAGTATAAGATGGAAGGGCCGGAGAGCGCAAAGGCATATAAGTATAAGGTGTTGGATTTGAGGTCGCAGTACCGCAAAACGATGCAGGATGATGAGAACCTGAGGGAATTGGCGGAAGAAGCACCTGTTGGCAGTTCGATTATTTCGGTTTTGCAATCGCCGATGCAGAGCCTTGGAGGCCTGTATGCCGGGACGAGTGCGCTTATTGGCGCAGATGCTAATCCGTACAGGGATGAATTTGACGCCACAAGATCGATCAACACCGTTCGCGGGACGGTTGAGGAGAACATCGACAGTAATCTGGGCAAGTTTGCCTATAAGACTGCGACCGGCATTGGCGATAACCTGATGTCCTCGGCTGCTTCCGGTGGCAAAAGCACACTTGCAGCTGGCATCATGGGCCTCTCGGGCATGGGAGCCAAGTCAATGGAAATGTTGGAAAGCGGCGCAACGGCGCGGGAAGCCGGCATTGGCGGCGGCATCACCATGGCGACGGAGTTCATCACGGAGAAGATCCAGTTTGACAATGTGTTCGATGCTTTCATTTCCGGCAAATCGGCGGGAACATATGGCGATATGCTGAAAACGGCAGCGAAGAGTTTCTTCTCCGGCGGTATGGAGGAAACCAGCAGCGGCCTGGTGGAAGAGGCTGTTGACCGCTATCTGATGGGCGAAAACAGCAACCGTGTGCAGACGATCAAAGCGAACATGGATAAGGGCATGGGCATGAATGATGCCATTCGGGAAGCCGACTGGAGCTTTGTTCAATCTCTGGGCGAAACGTTCCTGGTGGGCGGCGCCTCAGAGAGTGTGATGGCGACCGGCGGCTATGCTCTTGGTGCGCAGACGGCCCGTGCGCAGGCGGAGGAGATCACCAGGGAGCTGCCTGGCCTGGACAAGGAGCTGGTGCAGACTGCCCTGGAAATGCAGCATGGTGTGCGCGAGATGGACGAAGCTGTGGTGGAGGAGGCCTATGCGCAGATCGAGGCTGAACAGGAGAAGCAGGTGGAGCAGCAGAACCACGCTGTGTTTAAGGCGCCCGCCGTGATGGGCGGCGAGCAGGTGGTGGTGGCCGGAGTGGACACCAGCGGAGCCGAAGCCAAGGTGAACGTGATCAAGGATGGCGTGGAAACCGCTGTGCCGCTGAATGAGGTGGAGTTTGCCACCGAGGAGCAGCGGCAGGCATATGGATATGCCACATCCTATGCCGATGCGGATGTGGCGAGGCGGTTTCTGGCCGGATATGAGAAGAGCAATGCGCCCATCAGCAACTATGCGAAGGGCTTTGCGGCGGAATATGCTGCCGGCCGGAACAACCGTGAACTGATCGGCACGGAGAATGTGTGGGCCAAGGCGCTGCCGGATCAGATCCAGCAGCTGGCGTATGAGGCAGGGCAGAAATCTGCCGCGAAGGAAACGACGCAGCTGCAGATGGACGAAGATGTGTCGAGTGCGGTTGCCAAGACGGTGACCGCGCTGCCCACGGAAGTGACGGAGAGCCATACCGGCGCGGTGAACCTGGTGACGCGCTCCAAGCTGACCAGCAGCCAGGCGACGCAGATGGCGGTGCTGGATCAGGTGGGCAGGAAGTACGGCACGCAGTATATCATTGTGGACAGCTTCCAGGATCAGACGGAAGGGATGGAACAGCTGGGTGTGGCTGCATCGGTGCAGAATGGTAAGCTCAACGGCGTATATAAGTACGGCACGAATCAGATGGTGATCGCTCTGGACGCGGAGGGTGGAAACCTTTTGCGCGCTGCGGGCCATGAGAGCTGGCATTACATCAAGGAACACAGCCAGAGCAACAATTATGTGCGTGGGGACGCTGAAGCCCTGCAGAACTTTGTGCTGGAAAAGCTGCAAGCGACGGAGGGCTATGACCTGGAAACCCGCATTGCGGAAAAGCAAGACCAATACAAGCGGCTGGCAGGCCAGGAGCTTGACCGGGATGCGGCCATCGAGGAGATTGTGGCGGACAGCATGGTGGAGGTGCTGGCCACCGAAGAGAATGTGCGCGACCTGATGGAGAACCACACCACCCTGGGCGAGAAGGTGCTGGGCTTCATCAAGCGCTTTTTGAACAACATTCGCACCATGCTGCGCAACATGGGCGGCAAGAATGCCGAAGCACGCGCTATGCTTGAGCAGACCGAAGAAACCCTCCAGCAGATCGCAGAGCACTTCAACCGGGTGATGATCGAGGTGAATGCGGTGCGGGAGAGTGGGAGCGCCGCGCAGAGCGATGGCGGGGTGAAGTATTCTCTGTCTGGGGAAGATTCAGAAGTTGAACACATCAAGGATCAAATTCGTGCAAAACTGGACATTCTTAACCGGATGGAGCCTGTGGCGAACATTTCTGCACCCAATATGGAAAAAGAAAACAAAACGAATAGAATCCGCTGGGCTATTGATATGCTGAAGCCTTATGGAGGCAGGGTGGATCGGCAAGGATTTGGCAAAATCGAAATTGGTAGGAACCAGATTGATATGAGCATCGAGTATCTGAAAACACCGGGAGATATTGCAGCAGTGCTTGCTGTTCCACGTGTGCTAAAAAGAGGTGTAGAAATCCAGCGACATAAGGGGCATAAAGAACGGCCTTATGATACGGTGACTTTCGCTGCACCTGTTGTCATCAATGGAGTTAAAGGAAATGTGGGTGTGGTTGTGAAATTGCTCGGACGCAATCTGTACAAAACCCATAGAATTGTTATGCCTGACGGGTCTGCCTTCACATTTGAAGATAATGAAAAAAGCAGAGAAGACACCCGTGGACGCAATTCCTCTCAGGAGAGAGGCGCAAATACACGTAACAACTCTGCTAAGAACAGTATAGCAGACGAGACAAAGAAAGGCAAGAACAAATTCTCCCTTTCGGATGATGATTACCAGAAAGCGGTGGCGGCCAATGACATGAATGCCGCCCAGCGCATGGTAGATGAAGCGGCTGAAAAGCAATTCCGTGAGAGCAAGATCAGAGGGAAGAATGGTAAACTGCTGAAAGTGTACCACGGAACTAAAGCAGACTTCAATGTGTTTGACACCAGCAAGCAGGGCGGCGTGAATGGTACGGCAGAAGGATACGGGATTTACCTGTCTGATTCCCAGTCTGTAACGAGTGCGTATGGACAGCGCCAGATTGGCGCCTATGCCAATATCACCAAGCCCGCGACGAGCTGGAAAAAGACGCTTACGCTTCCGCAGCTCACCAAGCTGATAGAGGCTACTTGCAAGGCTGAAGCCAAGCGCATGATGGAGGATGACGGATACGACACGATGAAGGATGCGCTACCAGATACCTGGATCAGCAACTATGTGGAAACGTATAGAAGCCCCAGTATGTCAGCGCACTACCGAAGTGCAGCAAGCCAGCTGCTCCAGATGAATGATAACGACATGGACATCATTCAAGAAGTTATGGTGGCTATGGGGATTCGAGACTATGCGACGGCTGAAAACTTCTATGAGAAGATGTTGACACCGACCACGGGCATTGATGGGTTCTGGACAACCTGGGATAATCAGAATACTGGGGAGAAGAGCAATGTCATTCTCGCGCTGAAATCGAGCCAGGTGAAATATGCCGATCCTGCGACTTATGATGACAATGGTGAACTGATTCCGCTTTCGAAACGGTTTGATACTTCCGAGTCTGACATCCGCTATTCCCTGAAAGATGTGGACACCTTCAACCCGGAAATGGAGGTGCTGCTGGAGGAAAACCGGGAGCTGCGCGACCTGGTGCGGGGCCTGAATACGAAGCTGAAGGAATACAGCGGGCGGGCCATGGACGAAAAGACTGTGCGCAGGGTAGCCAGCGGGCTGAAGAAGAAGTACTCCTCGACCGTGCCGCTCAGCACGCTGACGGAGAACATGAGCAGAGCGTTCGCGGCCATGCAGCAGGCTACCGATACCAGGCAGAGCGAAGCCGCCATGGAGATGATGGGCAATATTGCGATGGACATGATCGTGAAATCGCAGGTGGCAGACCGTGAGGCGTATGACAGCAGCAAGGATCTGCGTGAGAGATTCCGAAAGCACCGCATTGGCCTGACGGATACGCAATGGCAGGAAGCGGAGAACATCTATGGCACGGCTCGTGACTTCCGGCGGGCGGTATTCGGCAAGTGGAATGTGCCAGCCCAGAATGGGCGCGGTGTAACCACGCTGGACATGGTGTGGGATGAGCTGGTGGCTGAATACCCGCAGTATTTCACCGAAGACGCCAGCGAGGGCGACATGGTGCAGCAGGTGATCGATATGCTGCACAGAACGGAGATCAAGTATGATAATCCGTTCAGCGCGGATATTGGCCAGGTGGCCAGCGGACTGGCGACGGAGATCTATCAGGAGTATCTGAAAGCGGAGGACTATTCCGGAGCGAAAGACCCCACGGTGGACAGGCTGCTGGATCAGCTGGCCGATGCGAGAGCGACCATCATGGAGCAGAAGCATGGAATGCGGAATGCGGCCAGAAGGGTAGAAGAGATGCGCGAGAAGCGTGTTTCGGAGGCGTACAGGCGCAAGCAGAACCAGGATTACAAGCAGGTGAAGGGCGAGATCATCCGCAAGAAGGGCCAGCTGCTGAAGAAGCTGGAAACGCCCAAGAGCGGAGCATTCATCCCCCAGAGTATGCACAATGCGGTGCTGGAACTGCTGCGGGCGGTTGACTTTGAGGGCAAGCTGGAGGGCGGCACGAATCGTCCGCTGACGGCTGCCATGCTGAACCGTGCGCAGGAGGAATACACCAAGCTGAACCTGCCCGACGAGAACGGCGGGACAGGGCCGCTGGCGGCGTTCTATAACGGCGACCTGGTATACGACTTTGAACTGCTGGCCAGGGATGCGGACGGGAAGAAAGCCGGCGAGCTGAATATGAAGGAGATGCAGGCCCTGCGGAATATCATCTCCGGATACGCAGCGGCGATTGTGAATGAGGACAGGATGTTCATGCAGAATCGCCGGGAGAGCTTGCAGGAGACGGGCGACGATCTGCTGACAACCATGCACATGCGCCGCGAGCATACCGTGCAGGGGCCGGTGCGGGAGTGGTTCAGCAAAGGCTTGCAGCAGGGCCTGATCAAACCTGTGACGGCATTCCACCAATTCAAGGGTACGGCCATGGAGCCGGTATGGAAAGCCCTGCGCAACGCGGAGGGGCAGCACATCCGCCATGTGGAGGAAGCTGCAAACTACCTGGAAGAGGCGCTGGATAAGTATGACCAGCATGAGAGCATCCGCAAGGAGGGAACGAAAAGCAAGCGCGACAAGGCGCAGGAGATTACCTTTGAAAGCGGAGCCAGGATGAAGTTGACCGATCAGGAGATGATGACGCTGTATGCCACGGCACGGCGTGAGCAGATGGTGGGCACGCAGCACCTGACCGCCGGCGGATTCACCCTGGCCAATGCGGCAAAGGGCAGCAGCATGCGACCTGTGATCCTGACGGCGAAGGATATCCAGACCATCACCAACAGCCTGACCCAGCAGCAGAGGGAGTATGTAGACCACATGGTGGAATACCTTTCCGGCACGTGTGCGGATTGGGGTAACGAGGTGACGCTGGAACTGTACGGCGTGGAGAAATTCCATGAGGAGTACTACATCCCGTTCAGCGTCAACAAGAACTATGTGAAGGTGGAGCCTGCCACCGCCCAGGACAGCCGAATCAAAACTGGCAGTTTCACCAAGGCGCTGACCGACAAGGCGTCCAATCCGCTGGAGATCAAGCCCTTTACAGAAATCTGGTGCCAGCACGTGGAGAAGATGAGCGACTACAACGCCTTTGTGCTTCCCATTGAGGATATGACCCGCCTGATGAACTACAAGGGCGAGGGCGAAGGCGTGAAAGCTGTGATGAACCGCGCATACGGCAAACAGACCACGGATTACATCATGAACTTCCTGCGGAGGCTGAATGGCAACAGCCGCAATGAGATGGGCGAGAGCTGGCTGGGTGGCTTCATGAGCAGAGCGAAGGGCGCTGCGGTGACCTTCAACCTATCGGTGGCTATCCAGCAGATGGGCAGCGCATCCCGCGCCATGGCCATGATCGATCCGAAATACTTCATGCTGGGCAGCATGAAGGCAGCGTTCCACGGGAAAAGCGACGGACACAGATCCTTTAACGCCTCCTATGCGGAGATGGAAAAGTACGCTCCCATTGCCGTGGAGAAGGGCTGGGGTTACTTTGACACCAACATGAGCCAGGGTATGTATCAGCGTGCGCAGAATACCACCAGGAACAAGATCAACGATGCGGGCGGCAAGCTGGCAGAGGTTGGCGACAAGATGACCTGGGCGCGGATCTGGGAAGCGGTGAAGGCTGAAACTGCCGACACGCATCCGGATGTGAAGGTAGGCAGCGAAGAGTTTTTCCAGCTGTGCGCCGAGCGTGCTACCGATGTGATCGACAACACGCAGGTGGTGGACAGCATCTTCCAGCGAGCGGAGTGGGCGGCGGAGAAGGGCATGATGAAGAACTTCATGGCTTTCATGTCGGAGCCTCTGTCTACCTACAATATGGTGTACCGTGCGCTGTGGGACATCGGCGAGGCAAAGGGAAAGGGCCGTGCTGCCATGACCAGGGCGTTGAAAACCACGGGACGGACGGTTGGATCCATTGTGGTGTCCTCCGCCGTGACAGCTGCGCTGAAATCTGTGATAACGGCGCTGCGAGACCGCGACAACGAGAAGAAAGACGAAGAGGGGAACATTGTCGGCGTCCGCACCGGCTGGGATAAGTGGCTTGATGCTATGCCGGGCGCGTTTGCGGACAACATCCTGGGTATTGGTACGATCTACACCAACGCCATCAGCGATGCGCTGAGCAGTTTCGGTGGCGGCAGCGACCTGACCACCGGCTGGATCGGAAACCTGATCACAGGTGGAAAGTACATGACCCAGATCATCAGCGGGGAGAAAGAATCTACGCTGGAGAACTGGGAGAAAGCCATGTATAAGATGCTGCAAGGCTCCAGCAGCGCCTTGGGCATCGGCTTTGGCAACCTGTGGCGCGATGTGAAATCCGCAGGTATGGCTGTGTATGAATACGTGGAGCGTGAATCCCTGGCCGGATCGGCATGGGATAAGGAGTTGCCTTTTGAAACCAGGCTGCAGGCCGCGCAGAAGAACTATGTATATGCAAAACAACCGGGTGACAAGCGTAAGCAGAATACGGATATCTACTACGATCTGATGCTGACTGCATATTTTGAAGATGGCGGAATGTATGAAAACTACGAGGCGGCTGCAAATGCGGCCATTGCGACGGGTGCGACCAGCAAAGGCTTGACCACCGGCTTCAAGACCAGACTCAGGGCGGCTGAAGAACTGATTCCCAAAGCGGCAGCTGCGCTGGTGGAGGGTAATATGGACGCCTACAACGAAGCGGTGACAACGCTCCAGGAGAAAGGCATTGGCATGAGGGCCATCAGTAGTATGGTGATCAGCGAGGCCAAGGAGCTTTTGCCGCAGGAAGAAACGGAGCCGGGAACAGGCGCGGATGTGGCTGGAGAATTGCAGCGCACCGATGTTGACGATGATCCGGTGAAATTCATGATGAATCAGGAGTACAACGCTGCTGCCACGCCGGAGGAGCTGAAAGCTGCCGTTGACCAGATGCGCGAAAACGGCACGACCGACAAGGATCTGCGCACCAAGGTAACGACCAGCTACCGCAAAGCCTATTGTGAAGCTATCTGGAATGGTGATACACAAACGGCCAGGGAAGCTGCTGCCATGATGCGGGGAGCGGGTGTTGGCATTACAGATGATGACCTCCATGAATGGACGAGCGGTCTTTCGGGTTCCTATGCCAGCGATCAGCTGCACAAACTGATCAAGGATGGCGACGGAAAGAGTGCCGTGAAGATTCGTGCCGCTATGTATAAAGCGCATGGTCAGCAAGAGACCAACGCTGCCATTGAAAGCTATGTGAAAAAATACTGCGTAGGAAAGGAGAATGTGGACGAAGCCAAAGTGAAAAAGGCCATGCTGGCCTTGGGATACAGCCAGCAGACGATTGACAGTTGGTTCAAAAAATAATACAGGGCGCGTGGGTCTACACCCGCGCGCTTTTCCTTTACCATGAGCGCAAAGGAGGTGAGCAGGGCATGAACACCAGCGAAATGTTTGCGCAGGAGGCGGTGAGGCTGCCTGACAAGCACATCCCCTACACGCGCGGCGGTGATACGCTGGGCGGCATGGATTGCCAAGGGATGATGGAATACTGCCTACGCCAGATCGGCATCAGGGCGAACTGGAGAGGCAGCAACCATATGTGGCGCGATATGGCGTGGAAGGGTACGCCTGAGGAGTGTAAGAAGAAATTCGGCTGCATCCCGGTGGGCGCATGGCTCTACATCGTATCGGATAACGGCGGTGAGGTGGCACGCGGCTACCGGGATGGCCTGGGCAACGCGGAGCACGTTGGCGTATATACCGGGGAAACCCTGGGCGCGGTACACGCATCCGCCAGCCGTGGGAAGGTCGCTGACAGCACCTTTGAAGGAAAAACCATCCGGAATGGCGGGTGGAATCAGGTGGGGCTGTGTAAGCTGCTGGATTATGGCGAGAAAGTTCAGGCGATCCTCGACGGCGGGGATGAAGATCAGCCGGTTGCTGTGGAGGATGAGCCGAAGAACAGCGCGGCGTTTGAGATCCCGGAGACCGTTCGTCGCGGCAGCAGGGGCGACGCGGTGGTGAAGCTGCAGCGGATCCTGGTGGCTATCGGTTATACGCTGGATTTGGACGGCGTATTCGGCCCGATGACCGAAGAGTGTGTGAAGACCTACCAGGCGACGCATGGCCTGGAAGTCGATGGCGTTGTAGGCCCGCTTACCTGGGCTGAATTGATGTAGGAGGAATGGAAGATGAGTACCTATGATTTCATGGTGACGGCGAAGAAAGCGGTGTGGGGCTGGTATGCCAACCACAATCGCAAGCCCCCGGAAGGGTGGCAGGATGTTTTTGTGGTGTGGCAATGCAAGACGCTCCAGAATCAGAAGGTGATTCTGGCCACGCCCCTGCGGGACAAGCTCCTCTTTGAAGTTACGCTCAACGGCGACAAGGGCGAGATCTATCTGGATGTGTACGAGAAGATCGACAAGCAGAAGATCATGTTGCCGGATTGATGCGGGAAAGGAGGAGAAGGGAATGATTGCGACCTGGGACAAGATCATGAAGGTGCTGGCGGCGATTGGCGGCGCGATCGCTGGCCTGTTCGGAGGCTTCGATACGATGATGATGGTGCTGGTGGCCTGCATGGTGATCGACTATGCTACGGGCCTGATTGTTGCATGGATGGGCAAGAGCCAGAAAACCGAATCCGGCCACCTGGACAGCAAGGTGGGCTTTGTAGGCATCGGCAAAAAGGCTCTGATGATCCTCGTTGTGCTGATGGCTGCGCTGCTGGACAGAGCCTTGGGTGGCGAGGCGGCTATCTTCCGTACGGCGATGATTTGGTTTTATGTGGCCAATGAGGGACTTTCCATCCTGGAGAATCTTTCGCTGGCCGGCGTGCCGTTCCCGCGTGTTGTGCTGAATGCGCTGGAACAGCTGAAGCAGAAACATGACGAGCCGCCCGATGTGGGGGCATAAGAGGGGAGGAGCCAACGTGAAGAAGGTCTTCTGAGAGCAAAAAAGAACCGGGACAATCGTCCCGGTTCTTTTTTAAGGTTCCACGGTCACACACATTACTCGGCCTTTTCGCAAGGGGAGAAAGTTCGGATGGGAACCGTTGCGTCTGGGTGAGAGGATTCGAACCTCCGGCCTCTTGAACCCCATTCAAGCACGCTACCAAACTGCGCCACACCCAGATATTCTTTTCGATCGCCTGTCCAGCGAACGAATATGATTATAGCATGAGCAGGGGGTGCTGTCAAGCACTTTTTTGAAAAAAGTTATACTATATTAGCGTCAGGAGGGTGCTTCCCATTTGGCGAGGGGTGTGGTATAATGTTGCAAACGCAACGAAGGAGGCATGGTATGACGGACGCGGAGATTCGTGACAGGCTTTCCGGTGTGCGCTGTTTTTTGCTGGATATGGATGGTACGTTCTATTTGGGCGACCGGCTGATCGAGGGTTCGCTGGAGTTTCTCGCGGCGCTGGAAAGAACCGGGCGCACGGCACGGTTTTTGACCAACAACTCCTCCAAATCCGCACGGGTGTATGCCGATAAGCTTCAGCGTATGGGCGTGGATGAAAAATACCGTGATGTGATCACCTCCGGCCACGCGGCGGCCCATTACTGCCTGGAAAAGTATCCCGGCGGAAGGTGCTATCTGCTGGGGAATCCCATGCTGGCCGAAGAGTTGACGGCCATGGGCCTGCAGCTGGTGGAGGAAGAGCCGGATTATGTGCTGGTGGCTTTCGATACGACGCTGGATTATGCCAAGATGTGCAAGGTCTGCGATTACATCCGCGCAGGCAAGCCTTATATTGCCACACATCCAGACTTCAACTGTCCCACGGAGACTGGTTTCATCCCGGATATGGGCGCGATCATGGCGTTTATTGAGGCCAGCACCGGGCGTAAGGCGGACATCATTCTGGGTAAGCCACACAAGGGTATTGTGCTGGAGGCGTTGCGACGCACCGGCTTTGCGCTTGAAGAGATGGCTATGGTGGGCGACCGGCTGTATACTGATGTGGCCACCGGCGTAAATCACGGCATGACAGGCATTCTTGTGCTCTCCGGCGAGGCGACCATGGAGGATGTGGCTGTTTCCGATGTGAAGCCTGACCTGATCTTTGGCAGGCTTAGCGATATGATCCCTTATTTGTAAAGAGAGGTGCGAAACAATGTTTTACACGAAGTTCCCCAATACGGACCTGACCTCCAGCATGCTGGGCTTTGGCTGCATGCGCCTGCCTGTGAAGGACGGCAAGATCGATGAGGCAGAGGCCATCCGCATGATCCGTCATGCCATCGACAGCGGCGTAAACTATATCGACACCGCCTATCCCTATCACGGCGGCGAGAGCGAGATCATCGTGGGCAAGGCCCTGCAGGACGGCTACCGCGAAAAGGTCATCCTGGCCACCAAGCTGCCCTGCTGGAACGTGCATAAGCATGAGGATATGATGGCCCTGCTGGATGAGCAGCTGACCAAGCTGCAGACGGATCATATCGATTTCTATCTGATGCACGCCATGAACGGCGAGCGCCTGGAGGAAATGCAGAAGTATGACTACAAGAGCTTCCTGGATGAAGCCCTGGCCCAGGGAAAGATCCGCTATCCTGCTTTCTCCTTCCACGATGGCTACGACGCCTTCATGCGCATTCTCAACGATTACGACTGGAAGATGTGCCAGGTGCAGATGAACATCCTCGACGATGAGAATCAGTGCACGCTGGAGGGCATCCGCGAGGCGGGCAAGCGCGGCATTGGCGTGGTGATCATGGAGCCCCTGCGCGGCGGCCTGCTGGCCAACCCGCCCGAGGACGTGAAGGCTGCCTATGCCCAGTATCAGGATCAGCGTTCGCCGGTGGAATGGGCGTTCCGTTACCTGTACACCATGCCCGAGGTGAAGTGCATCCTTTCCGGCATGAGCACCTGGGAGCAGCTGGTGGATAACCTGAACATCTTCGACCTGCCGGAGCAGCCCACGCTCTCGGAGGAGGAGAAGGCACTTTACGTCAAGGTGAAGGAGACCTACATCGCCCGCACCAAGACCCGCTGCACCGGCTGCCGCTACTGCCAGCCCTGCCCCATGGGCGTGGCGATCCCTCATATCTTCCAGAATTACGATACCAGTATGCTCCGCGCTGAGGCAAGCTACAAGGATGGCTATGCCAAGGTCATCGCTGATGAGCACGACGCCTCCCGCTGTGTGCAGTGCGGCCAGTGTGAGGCTGCCTGCCCCCAACACCTGCCGATCATTCAGTATCTGCAGGAGATCCATGAGGAGTGCACCTGATATAATACGAAGCAACGCCCCGATACGTTATGTATCGGGGCGTTGTTTATGGAGCGGGAAGCTATAGGGCAATGACCATCCCGCGTTCCCTGAAAAGAAGCCCAAAGGCTGCCTTGGGGGCAAAGCTGATTTAGCGGAACAGCTTTTGCTTCCGTCTGAGTTTTTCGCGGTAAGCGTTTGCCTGTGTCTGCGGCGTGAGCACCGTGGCGGACAGACTGCGGTTCTTGGTGACGTTCAGCACCAGGGCAACGCCGCCCATGTTGGTCACCATGTTGGATCCGCCGTAGGAAAGGAAGGGCAGGGGAATACCTGTAATGGGCATCAGGCCGAGGGTCATGCCGATGTTTTCGAACACGTGGAAGATCAGCATACCCATCACGCCTACAATGATCAGCATACCGAATTTATCGCGGGTGTAGCGGGCCAGGTAGAGCATACGCAGGATGATCAGCAGATAGACGATCAGCACGCTGATGCAGCCCACAAAGCCGAAGGCTTCGCCGATGGTGGCATAGATGAAGTCGGTCCAGTCGGCAGGAACGTAGTTCAGCTGGGACATGGAGCCATCCACAAACATACCAATGCCCTTGAGACCGCCCGAGCCGATGGTCATCATGCTTTGCAGCTGCTGATAGGCGTCGTCTGCGGGGGAAAGCTCGGGGTTGATAAAGGCCATGATACGGGCCAGACGGTAGTCATCAGAGCCGGTGGCCACCATGAGGCCATACAACGCCAGCACGGCCAGAATGGCTACGGCAGCCATGGAAAGCAGCAGCTTCAGGTTGACGTTGGAGAAGAAGAGCATCACCGCGAACAGGAAGAAGATCACCAGAACGGAGCCGGTTTCGCCCGAAAGAAGGATGATGCCGCTGGGAATGCCCAGCAGGGCCATCACGCGCATGAAATCCTTCACGGTGCTCATGGGCTGCTCGTAGCGTGAGAGGGTCTTGGCCAGCATGAGGATCATCGATAGCTTGGCGAACTCCGAGGGCTGTATGGTGAAGCCCCACAAAACGTCCAGCCACGCCTTAACACCCTCGGCACGGTTGAAGATCCATACCAGGAAAACCAGGATGGTGATGCCGTAGTAGAGCAGATCGGTATGGCGCCGCATAAAGTCGTAGGGGATGTTGCAGACGATCAGCACGATGAAGGGCGCCACAGCCAGGAAAATGCACTGGTTGACGGCATAGGAGGAATTGACGATGTGGTTGAGCAGCGAGGCCTCGGCGCTGGAATCGGTGGAATAGGTGGCGACACACACCGCCAGCACGCCGAAAACAGCCATGCCGAAAACCAGGAAAAGCAGCGTTTTATCAATATGGGCACGTGAGCGCCTGTTTTCAGCAATCAAGACGTTTGACCTCCTTGAGCTTGGGGCCGAACAAACGGCGGAGGATGCCGGGCTTGGCCGCGCCATAGGCGGGAAGATCCAGCTCAAAGCCGGCCATGCGGCGGGCGATGCGGTCCAGCGCCTCGCAGCCTTCGCATTCCACATCCATGATGCTCATGTGCCTGAGCAGTGCGCGATAGACCATGGGCTCCTCGGGGATTTCGCCCAGGAGATCCAGATCCAGGGTCTGAGCCACGGTGCGGGCGGAATACATCTCGCCATGCTGGACGAGCTGGGCATCCAGACGGTTGACGATCAGCTGGGGACGGGGCAGCTCCTTCTCCTGCAGGAGAGTCACCACCCGCTCCGCGTTGCGGATGCACACGTCATCCGGGGTGCAGACGACGATGGCCTTGTCGATCAGCTCGTTCATCAGCCCGCGCAGTCCACGCTCGATCCCTGCGGGACAATCGATGATGACGTGATCATTGGTCTCCTTCAGCAGAAGAAGAATACGGCGGAAGGCTTTGCGATCCAGCTCCTTGGCGCGGCGGAATTGTGCCGCGGGCAACAGGGTCAGGCCAGGTATATCAGCAGGGCTGACCAGCGCCTGAGGCAGCCGGCAATCCTTGTTGGCCACGTCCACCAGATCATAAACGATGCGGTCAGCCACGCCCAGAATAGCGTCCTGATCCCGCAGGCCGATGTCTGCGTCAACAATGCAGACCTTCAGGCCGCGCCTGGCCAATGCCACACCCAGCGCAGAAGCAATGGTGGACTTGCCTACGCCACCCTTGCCGGAAGCGATCATCCAAATCTGGCCCATGAAATCACCTCAAATAATCAGGAATAAGGTCAGATGCCCGCGTCGCGGCGCGCCCTTTGCGCGCCGTGACCCCTGCAAAGAAACCACCAACCAACACTTCCCCAAAGAGGGAGTCCAGAGGGCTGAAAGCCCTTTGGCGGGATTCCTAAGGGCGGAGCCCTTGGGTCAGGGAGTCCAGAGGGCTGAAAGCCCTTTGGCGGGATTCCCAAGGGCGGCGCCCTTGGGTCAGGGAGTCCAGAGGGGCTGAAAGCCCCTTTGGCGGGATTCCCAAGGGCGGTACCCTTGGGGCAGGGGATTCCTAAGGGGACAAAGTCCCCTTAGGGAGCGAGGCTGTTGCCGGAGGGGAGGACATAATCGGTGGTGCGGAGCGTCTTCTGATCCATGTACCACTGGATAAAGTCGCGGGCTGCGGGGGAAGCGTAACCGCCGGAATATCCGTTGGGAATGAACACTGCGATGGCGATCTCCGGCTTGTCGTAGGGGGCAAAGGTCACGAACCATGCGTTGTTCTCAAGGTCGATACTGGTAACCTGGGCAGTACCCGTTTTAGCGGCGATGTGATCCTGGTATTGGAATCCCTGGAAGAATCGCTTGGCGGTACCAGTATCGTCAACCACGCCCTTCATGCCGCGCCGGATCAGGGGCAGGTAAGTATCGGCATATTCCAGTTTGTTGATCAGCTCCGGCTCGCGCTGGGTGAGGATCTCGCCCTCGGGGGAAATGATGGAATCGATGATGGAGACGTTGTACACATAGCCGTTGTTGGCGATGGCGCACACATAGCGCGCGGCGGCGATGGGGGTGATCACCGTAACGGATTGGCCGATGCCTGTCAGGATCGTCTGGGCGCCGCCCCACTTGATATCGTTCATGTAGTTGTAGGTATCACCGATGACGGCCTGCAGGTACACCATTTCCTTGGTCATGTTCAGTTCTTCCATCAGGATGGTGCGCATATTGTCCAGCCATGCGGATTCGGGATAATTGACGGCCATGTCCATCAGGCGCTTGGCGCATACGGACAGTCGCTCGTCATCGTATTCCAGGTTGCGTGAGGCGCCGCAGGCACGCAGATGCTTCTTGATGGAGTTGAAAACGATGATGGGCAGGGAGGTATCCTGGCTGGCCTCGTTCATGGCCTTGGTGGTATCGTACAGGGTGTTCTGGGAGCCGACTACGCTGCGCACCTCGCCGGGAAGGTCAATGCCGGTACGGGAGGTGAGGCCGAATAGGGAGGCGTAGCGGTAGAGGCGTTCTTCGCCCAGGCGGCTGCCCATCTCGTAGAAGAAATAGTTACAGGAGTTGGTCAGGCCTTCGACGATGGTTTGATTCATGTGCTGCTTGCCCACGCTGCTCAGGGGGATCCAGCAACGGGGGGCGGTGTTGGTATCGTTGTTGTAGGTGGTGTAGTAGCCCATGTCAGAGATGCGCTCATTGACCTCCAGTTCGCCTTCGGCCAGAGCACCATAGCCGGTGACCATTTTGAAAATGGAGCCGGGCGTTCCGCGGGCGTGGATGCCGTAATTCAGCAGCAGGTTCCGCTCGTCCGCCAGGATGGCAATGGCGTCGTCACCGCCGGCGACCAGGGCGTTCAGGTCGTAGGTGGGGAAGTTGGCCATGGCCAGCACGCGGTCCTGCATATCAAGGACGATCATGCAGCCATGCTCGGCCAGCGCCATGGGGTACTTCTGCCAATCGCGGTTGGCGATGTCCTCTTTATTGGCTTCGAGCCAGGAATCACTGACCATCAGGGATTCCTGCTCATCACGCACGGTGTTCACGTTATCGGCAATGGCGCGCTCGGCCACCTGCTGGTAGCTGGCGATGAGAGTGAGCTTCACATTGTTGCCGTCCTGAGGCTCGGTATAGGAGAGCTCACGGACGACCTTGGAATAGTTATCGCGTTCCACCAGGCGGTTGCCTTTGCGCAGGGAGGAGTTCTGGGTGAGCCAATCCTCCATGGAGGATTCGATGCCGTCGCGGCCGATGGTATCGTTGTAGGAATAGCCCTTGGTCTGGAGCTCGGCCCACTTGCCCTGACTGGGGATGGCGCCCGTATAGCCGATGATCTGGCTGGCCAGGGTGGAGCGGGGATAAACGCGCTTGGTACCCACGGAGATCTCCATGCCGGCCAGGGACATGGACTTGGTCTCTACTTCGATGACCGTTTCGTATTTCACGTCCTTGGCGATAACGATGGGCTGAGAGTTGAACACGTTCATCTGCATCTCGGAGAAGACAGCCATGACCTTGAGCATGGTCGCCTCGTCCACCAGGACCACATCGACGTAGGCATATTCCCTGCCGGCGTCGTAATCCAGGAGCGCCTGACGCTCCTCCTGGGTGGTCGCCATGCGGAACTTTTCGCGCAGGCGCTTGATACAGTCAGCGGGGGTGGGGTAAGAGCCAACGCTTACGTAGTTATTGCTGCGCCACTGCTGCTCACGCTTTTCAAGCACGCTTTCGCTGACGCCGGAGCCGAAGTTGAACTGCCATTCACCGGTCTCCTCATTGCGCTCGATCACGAAATCGATGGCGAGCTCGCCGCCGTTCTTCTCGATGATGTCGATGGTATCGATAATGGACTGGGTGAAGGAGAGGTAGCTGGCGCGGCTGGTGCTGGAAACGTCTTTATAGAAGGTGACGTTGTAGACCAGCTCATCCTCGGCAAGGATGACGGAATCAGCGTCGGTGATGTTGCCGCGCTTGCCGCGCAGAGAGATGGTCTTGGTGCGGGTATCCTCGGCGTCCAGGGCGTAATCCTCGGAATTCTGCAGCTGCAGGCGTACAAGGCCCGAGGCCAGATAAGCAAACATGACCAGCAGGATCGCGACGAAGGCGACATATCGCCACTTCATGCCCTGAGGCAGCTTGTTCACGGGGATGACCTCCTTTCCGGCGGCTGGCATAAGCGCGCGGCCGCCCGCTTGCGGTTGGGGTGATCAGGCTCGTCCGATCTGGAAATGGGGCTTTTCCGGCGGCTTGTCCTTCTTGAGCTTCTTGAAGCCCAGGAAGCGGCGCACAGGGATCATGATGATGGCGGTAAACACCGTGGTCCACAGAATGCTGGACAGCGCGCGGCCGATGATCGAGCCGGAAAGCACTGCGCCGCCAAGGTAGATATACAGCAGGTTGACGATCTCATAAATGAGGATGCTGCCCGCTGCGCAGCCAATGGTGCGCAGGTAGGGATTCACGTTGCGGCCGGCCTTGCCCAGCGAACGTTCGTATTCAAGCCTTTTCTCGGATTTATCGGAAAAGAACATGCTCATGAAGCCGGCGGTAAGGGGATAGAGCAGCAGATTCAGCATACGGATGGTAGGGCACATGGTTTCCATCAGAATGCCGTAAATACAGCCTGCCCACACAGCGCGCAGCCTGCCATAGCCAATGGTCACGATGGCCGTGATGGCAAACAGGATGCTGGGCGTTACATCGCCGATGCGCAGGTAGGGCATCACGCATACCTGGAACAGATAGCCCAGCAGCACCACAAGGAAAAACTTGAACTGCGAAGCGCCCGCCTGCCATACGGATTTGAGAAAACGCACGGGTTAATCCTCCTCGTAGGTCATGTCTTGGGGAGCGAGGGTGATGAAGGGCGTAGGCGAAGGAGTGGGCGTGGGAGAAGGGGTAGGCGTGGGCTCGTCGCTGAAGACCTGATACTCATACACCGGTCCGGCGATGGTGGGCTCGGGCGTGGGGGTGGGTTCAGGCGTGGGCGAAGGCGTGGGCGTGGGCGTGGGTACGGGGGTCGTGACGGGGTCGGGAGTAGGCGTGGTGCCCCACACGCTGGTGTTGCCGATACGCAGCGTGGGCATGGGCCGGGCGGTGGCAAGAGGGACGAACTCGGAGTAATCCGAGGATTCACGGCCCTGCACAGCCTCGGCGGCGGGCTTATAGCGCAGAACGATCACGTATTCGATGTGCTCAAAGTCAGCCGAGGGTTCCACCACGATGTACTGCTTGTTGGCGTCCATGCCACGGGTGGATTCGCGCACCGTGCCGATCGGTATGCCCTTGGGGAAGGACATACCCACGCCGGAGGTGACCACGATGTCACCGGGGCGGGGCAGGTGATCATCGGGCAGGTAGTACATACGGCACATGGGCTCGCCGTCGACGCCCAGCGTACCGCGCACGGTCCCCTGGTCGCGGCTGGACTGGATCAGACCGGCGATGGACGCCTCGCTGTCGATGATGGTACGCACCTGGGACTTGGTCTCGGTGACGTTTTCGGTATAGCCCACCAGCGCGCCGGAGATGGTGACGGCCATGTATTCCTCGATGCCGTCGCGGCTGCCGCGGTTGATGGTGAAGGTGGAGAAGTAGTTGCCGTCGCCCTTGCCAATAACGGTGCAGGCGATGGGGTTCATGTTCTCGTTGACGGAGATCTCGTCATACATATTCTCAAACTGGGAAAGCTGCTTGACGTATTCATCCGCCAGCATGGCCTGATAGACCAGCTGCTCGTTTTCGGCGCGGAGCTTGTTGTATTCTGCCTCCAGGTTGGCGCGGAGCTTCAGCGTGCGCATATAACCCACGAAGCTGTCGGTAATGGAGGAGAAAACGCTCTGCACAGGGGTGACGATGGAGGCGAGGAAGCCTTCGGGCTTGCCCAGGACGGCGGGCGCGTCGGGCATGACGCGGAAAAGCAGCATGATGCCCAGAAAGCCGACGATCACCACGGTGACGACGACCAGCAGCACCTTACGCAGTCCGCCGGGGAGCTCATTGCGCTGGCGCTTCTCCTCGGCCTGAACACGGGAGGAGGTGCGCCGCTTTTTTTTCATGCGGCCCACAAAGGTGGCGTTTTCCTGCTCCTCCTCGATGGCGTCGCGCTCGATCTGCAGCTTGCGCAGGGCATTTTCGGGGGTGTCGGACGTATCCTCTTCGGGGATTTCGGCGGCTTCCTTTTCGGCGGCGGTGGGCAGATCACGGGTGATGCTGTCCAGGTCGTCGAATTTGAAATCATCATAAGTGGGCAGCAGCGGCTGTTGCTCATCCTGCTGCGCACGGCGGTCCTTTCTTGCCATAAGGGGAATCACCTCGCTTTGTTTAAGCGGTTAATCGTTATAACCCTGCTTGCCCGTACCGGTGAGCAGCTGAATGTTCTCCACCAGATAGCCAAGGCCCATAATGGTGCAGTCCTCGGGCTCCTTGGCGATGAGAACAGGGATGCCCAGCTCCGTGGCGATGAACTGATCCATGGCAAAGAGCTGCGCGCCGCCGCCGGTCAGGTGAACGCCGCCGCGCATGATGTCCGCGGCCAGCTCCGGCGGGGTACGCTCCAGCACCCACTTGATCGCCGCCAGAATGGCGCGGCAGGGCTCTTTGATGGCCTCGTGGGCCTGGGCGGAGGTAAACTCAATGTCCATGGCCTGAGGGGAGAGCAGATCCCGGCCACGGATGCGAACCTGACGACCCTCGGAAAGGGGCATGGCCGCGGCCAGGTCCAGCTTGACATCCTCGGCGGTGCGGTCGCCGATGAGCATATTGAACTCGCGCTTGATGTAGTTGATGATGGCTTCGTCCATCTTGACGCCGCCCACCTGGATGGACTGCGCCACCACCAGGCCACCCAGGGAGACCACGGCTACGTCGGTGGTGCCGCCACCGATATCGACGACCATGTTGCCCACCGGCTCATACACCGGCAGGCCGGAGCCGATGGCTGCGGCAAAGGGCTTTTCCACCAGGAAGACCGTTTTCGCGCCGGCGACCTCGGCTGCCTCTGTCACGGCCTTGCGGGACACGGCGGGCAGGCCCACGGGGATGGACACCACCACCTTGGGCTTGATCACATGGCTCACGCCAATGGCTTTGCGGATAAAATAGCGGATGAGCATCTCGGTCATGTCGAAATCGGAGATGGAGCCGCTCTTCAGGGGCCGGACAACGGTGAGCGCGTCGCTGGTGCGACCCAGGAGGAACTTTGCCTCGTCGCCCACAGCGCGTACGTTGCGCTTGTTATTGGAATCCACCACCACCATGGTGGGCTCGCTGATGACGATGCCGCGGCCGCGGACGTAGACGACCGTATTGGAGGTGCCAAGATCAATGCCGATATCGGGTGCGAAGAAAGCCATGAATTCACTCCGTTCGTTTATGGTCAACGCTGCGGGGCAGCGGTCAGATGTTCAGGGGGCGCAGGCCGCATTCCTCCAGCAGCTTGCGGGTCAGCGTCATGGGGAGACCGATGACGTTGGTATGGGAGCCACGGATCTCCTCGATCCACAGGCCGGCAATACCCTGCAGGGCGTAAGCGCCTGCCTTGTCCATGGGCTCAGAGGTGGCGATGTAGGCGCGGATCTCCTCATCGCTCATGGGGCCGAAGCGCACGTCAGTAGCGTCCACCCCGGCGTGGAGCCCGCCGTTTTCATCAACGACGCACACACCGGTGTGCACCTGATGCCAGCGGTCGGCGAGGCTGCGCAGCATGCGGAAGGCGTCGGCTGTATCAACAGGCTTGCCCAGGGGCACGTCATCCACGGCTACCAGCGTATCGCTGGCCAGGATCACTTTGCCGGGGTGCTTGTCCGCAGCGGCAAGGGCCTTGCGGCGGCTCAGCTCCAGCACGGCGTCACGGGCGCCAAGGGAACAGGTCTCGTCCACCTCAGGGGCGTCCACCGCGAAGGAAAGGCCCGTCAGGCTCAATAACTCCCTGCGGCGCGGGGATTGGGACGCAAGGATCAGTCGAATTTCATCCATACAGGTCTGCCTCCGAATCAACAGGACATTCCACCCTGTATTATACCACATGATGCCCCTGAATGGAAACATTTCTGTAAAAATTCATGAATTCATCAATTAAACGAAAAAGACGGGGAAAACCCGTCTCTTGAATGTAAATTATTGCAGTCTTTTCCAGTCGATCTTGCCCTTGAGCGCCCTGATCAGCACATACCCAACAGCCACGGCCAGCGCCTCTCCGGCGGCGACCTGGAGCATCGTCAGGGCGGCGGGAAGGCTGTATACCACCGAGAGCATCAGGCCAACGATGACGCCGTTGGAGAGCACAGGGCAGGCGGCGGCCAGCGGCGGACGCTTGCGCAGCGCATAGGTGCCGATGGCGGCGATCAGCGTGGCCAGCGAGCCGAACACAACATCCCAGATGCCCATCGGGCTGAGAATGTTGGCGATGAGGCAGCCTACGAACAGGCCCGGTACGGATTGGGGCAGCACCAGCGGCAAAAGCGTCAGCGCCTCGGAAAGGCGGCATTGCCACGCGCCGTAGCTCAGCACGGGGAGCATGAGCGTCAGCGCGGCGTACAGCGCGGCGATGATGGCGCTCAAACAAAGAAAACGGGTGTTGGCAAATCTCCTGAACATAGAGATCCTCCTTTCTTCTGCCGCGGAGCGAATACAGTCGCAGGCGGCAGGTTCAATTTACCACATTTTTGCCAGCATCACAAGGGGCAATTCAGGGCATGATGCTTTTGCGCCCGCTTGTGGCGACGATTCTTTCAGGAGGGGATTGGACATGGCTCATATGAAGAACCAGTGCATCCATTGCAGCGTGGAAAGCTGCCAGCATCACGAGGTGGACAACAAGTGCGCCCTGACCGACATTCAGGTGGCGCCCAAGGCGAACTGCTGCGATGGCAAGGCTGACGAAAGCATGTGCAACAGCTACAAGTGCCGCCACTAAAGTGACTCTCTGAAAGGGTTCCCCGAAATGGCAACGCCATTTCGGGGAATTTACGGTATGATCGCAATCGGCAGGCTAAGACCCTCTGCCGCGCCTGACGAACTTTGCGTGAAAGGTGGTGAGCCCTGGTGGATCAGATTTCCGCTTCTCTGGAGCGCAGCCTGAAGGTAATGGAGAAACGGCTTTTCCGCGATATCAATTCCGATATGATCCGCAGGGATCTGCGGGTTTTCCGGCGGGAGGCGGCGGTCTACTTCATGGACGGATTGGCATCCTCGGATTTTCTGCAGCATTACATCATCACACCCTGCCAGGATCAGGCTATGAATGAACTGACGACAGACCTTTCGGACGCGCTGCTGCGGACGGTACGCGTGGGCGACGCGAAAGCCGTGGCAACCTACGCCGAGGCTGTTGACGCCATCGTGAACGGCAAGGCGGTGCTGCTGGCGGACGGCATGCCCGAGGCGCTGTGCTTCGATATCCGTTTCTTTGTGCGCAGGGGTATCTCGCCACCGCTGACGGAAAGCGTTGTCAACGGCCCGCACCAGGGCTTCAATGAGGCCCTGCGGGACAACATCACCCTGCTGCGCCGCATCCTGCACACCCCGGAGCTGATCGGAGAGATGACAACCATCGGGGAGGCTTCGCCCACAAACCTGTGCGTTATGTATCTGAAAAACGCCGTGGATGAGCACCTGCTCCAGCGTATCAAGAACCGTCTGAAGGGCATACGGGTGGATCAGGTGCTGTCCATCGGCGCGCTGGAACAGCTTGTGGAGGACAGCCCCTTTGCGCTTCTTCCCCAATGCTGCCTGACGGAGCGGCCGGACAGGGCGGCCTCCTTCCTGCTGGAGGGACAGATCGTCATCGTGATGGACGGAGCGCCCCAGGTGCTGGCGGTGCCTGTCAGCTTTCTGCACCTGTTTCACACCCCGGATGACACCTCTATGCGCTGGCAGTATGGCACGTTCCTGCGGCTGATCCGGCTGGTGGGAGCGCTGTGTACGCTGCTGCTGCCGGGGCTGTTTGTGGCGGCAGTCACCTTCCACCCCGAGGCGCTGCCGGTAACGCTGCTCACTGCCATCCTGGAAAGCCAGGCGCAGGTGCCCCTGTCCATCCCGGCGGAGACATTCCTGATGCTGATCATGTTCAACCTGATCAACGAGGCGGGCACCCGTGTGCCGGGGGTGGTGGGAAACTCGCTGGGCACGGTGAGCGGACTGATCCTGGGGCAGGCTGCGGTGGAGGCACGGCTGATCCACCCGCTGCTGATCATCGTGGTGGCGGTAGCCAGCCTGGGAAGCTACGCGATCCCCGATTACTCGCTGGGCATGGCCTTCCGCATCGGGCAGCTGGTCTTTCTGGCGGCGGGCTGTGTCTTTGGTCTGTATGGCATGGTGCTGCTGATGATCGTGATGACGGTGCGGATGTGCGGCATGACGAGTCTGGGCTCGCCCTTTGCCGCGCCTGTTGCGCCTCTGCGCACCCATAACCCGGACGGGTTGATCCGGTATCCCATATGGAGGCAGCGGCTGCGGACGTGGCTGGGGAATCCTTTCAACATGGATCGAGCCAGTGGAAAAATGCGTGGCTGGGACAGGAAGTAGCATGAGAACAAAAAGCAGAGTTCATTCGCCGCAGGAAAGGGCAGCGATGCGCCAGTTGGGTGAACGCCGGGCAATGCGCAGCCAATGGCGGCTGCTGGCCTGCGTGAGCATCCTGCGTACGGCGGTGACGCGGGTACTGCCGCTGGCGGGATCGGCTGGCTGGTGGGTCACAATGGTGTGCCTGCTTCCGGGCGCTATTCTGTACAGCATGGCTTGCTGGGGGTTGAAGCGAAGCGGACGGGCGATGCTTTCCGGCGGTACAGTGTGTTTCTTTGCGTCCGCAGCGCTGCTGATCGATGGCGTCAGCAGCATGACGGCGCTGATCACGCTGTTTACCGAAGGGGTGGGAACGCAGGGCACGCAATTGACGCTGGCGGCGGTGGCAGCGGGGATGCTGCTCTTCAGCCTGCGCCGGGAGGGTCTGGCCCGGGGTGTGTATTTTCTGCGGCTGCCGCTGCTGGCTTTGCTGGCGCTGGTGGCAGGGGGATATCTGGTCAAAGCTGAGCTTGATCATCTTTTCCCGGTGCTGGGTAGCGGCGTGCCGGGCGTATGGGCAGCCTTGCGGGCCGGCGTGGGCATGGGCTGGGTTTTTCTGCTGCCGCTGCTGGAGCAGCCCGTGGCGGCGCGCAGAATCTCGGAGACATGGCCGCCGGCGCTGCTGTGCGTCGGGGCGCTGCTCTGCCTGAACCTGGTCATCCCTCATGAGCAGCTGACGCTGGGCGCCACCCTGGGGGATACCATCGTGCAGACGGTGGCGCATCTGGGACCGATGCTGAGACTCGTGTGTGTCTGCCTGTGGATGGGTACGCTGTTTCTCGCGCTGGGCAGCGCCTGTAGCCTGAGCGCGGCCTATATCCTTGCGCCCACGGGGCGAAGCTGCGTGTGGCTGCCGGGCGTTTTTGCCGTGGGTTTGGCAGCGACGCAGGCGCTTCCCCTGCGCTCGCTGTGGCAAACGCTGGGCGCCGTGGAACCGTGGCTGCTGGCGGCGCTGGGCCTGAGTACCATTCTTTCTTTCAGGGGGAAGCGCGTATGAAACGTTGGTTGCCTGCGCTGGTGGCGGCGATGCTTCTGCTGGGCGGATGCAGCGTGCTGCCTGGGGAGGATCGAGCCTTCGCGGTGGCGATGGGCGTCAGTGAAACAGGGGGCGTGTGGGAGGTCAGCGTCCGGTTGCCCACTTATCAGACAGGGGGCGGATACATGACGCTCACCGCCCGGGGCAATTCCCTGGGCGAGGCCATGGCGTTGCTGAATGCCTCGGCGCCCATGGAGCTGCATTATGGTCAGCTGCGGCTGCTGCTCTTTGCGGAAACGCTGGCGGAATCAGATCGTTTCCAGGAGATCCTACGGGCATTGGCGGCGCGGGGGGAGGTCAGGCCACAGGCGGTCATCGCGGTAACGCCGGATAACGTTCCGGACGTGATGGATGCCCTGGAGCCGGCCACGGGAAGCCGACTGAGCAAATCGCTGGAATCGTTGATGAAGGCGCGGGAAAAGGCTGGCGTGGCCGAGCTGGTCACGCTGGAAGAATGGCAGAGGATGGGCCAGCGCCAGCAGGTTGTGCTGATGAACGCGGCCATGGAATCCGCCGCGGCGAACACCGTTCCGGGCATGGACGCAACGGCCGGGGAGCAGGCGGCGAAGGGAGCGGGCAAGGTGCAGTTTTCCGGCGGGTGGATGGCGAGCCATACCGGCGCGGTAAAGGGAGAACTGACTGCCATGGAAATGCAGCTGCTTTCGCTGCTGAAGGGGAAAACACGCCAGGGCGTACTCTCCCTGCCGGAGGGTACGCTGACGCTACTGGACGCCAAATGCAGTATTACGCTGGAGGGGCAGGAGGTGCAATGCAGCCTGCGTGTGCGGTACAGCGCGTCTGATATGACGGAGGAGGGTGCGCAGGCGGCGTTGATCAGCAGCCTGCAAAGCCTGACCGGCAAGCTGGGAAAAGCGGGCTGCGACGCGCTGGGCGTGGGCCGGAAGGCCATGCTTGGAAGAATGACCATGGAAGACTGGAAGAGGCTGAACTGGCCGGAGACCTATCCTGCGCTTACGTGGCGATTCACTGTTAAGGCGGAACGGGAGGCATAGGAAAAGCCGGACGATTACGTCCGGCTTTTATGTATTCAGGTGAGGCTTCCATGCGGCTACCAGCCGCGGCAGGTTCCACGCCGCGTTGGCGGGGCTGGTGGAGGGGAGTACAATGGCTTCCATGCCGGTGATGGGCTGTAAATGCCGGCGATAGAGCCGTCCGGCCAGTGCGCCGTTACAAAGGATGCGTTCAACGGGCGCAACCTTCAGCACACGGCGGATATCCACGGGGGTCGCATCGCGGACGGAGGCGTCAGCGGAGCCCTCGATGCGGCAGGAGGCGATCACATCCCACAGGGCCAGGTGGTGGCGAAGCAGAAGAGCTTTCCTGTCGGGTACGGTGAGGGGTGTTTCCTCGTAAAAAATGCCGGCCAGCATGGGCCAGAAGCGGTTGCGGGGATGCCCGTAGAAGAAGCCTTCCTCACGGGAGACAACGGATGGAAAGCTGCCCAGGATCAGGATGCGGCATTGCTCATCCGCTACCGGAGGAAAGGGATGCCCAAGCTGCTGCATGGTCAATCCTCCAGGTGAAGCGACCAAACCCTGGAAGGGAAGGTCTGTGTCCCATCGAAGGTGGAGTATTCGCTGAAGTGGTGGAACGTGCAGCCGACCTTCTCCATTACGCGGCCGGAGGCGGGGTTATCGACAGCGTGGCTGGCGCAGAAATCCTTCACGCCGAAGGTGTGGTGCACAAAATCGATCATCGCCCGGGTGGCCTCGGTGGCGTAACCCTTGTTCCAGCAGTCGCGGCGGAGGTTGTAGCCAAAGCCCCATGCGCCGGGCAGGGATTCGTGCTGATCCGCATGGGGACTGATGGATCCCGCGCCGATGAGCAGGCCATCCTCCTTACGGACAAAGCCGAAGTGGTATGTTTCTTCGCTTTGCTCCACATGGCGCAGCCATTCCCTGGCCTGTTCCACGCTGGTGTAGAGATCGTAGGGCATGAAGCGGTTGACCTCCGGGTCGGACAGCCAGACAAATTCCGCAGCCGCGTCGTTTACGGTGAGGGGACGAAGAATGAGCCGTTCGGTTTCCAGGATGTACTGATGCACGGAGATCACACCTTTCAGAAAAAAGATGCTCCATCATAACACAAAACCAGCCGGATGGCAATATCCGGCTGGTTTGCTGTGTACATTATTCCAGCACGATGCGGGGATTTTCGGTGCTGGGGCGATACATCACGAAGCGGCGGCCGATGCACTGCACAGGTTCCGCCTCCAGCTGCCGGCAGAGCTCCGCCAGAGCCTCCTTGGCGCTGATGGGGCAGCCCTGCTGCACCGCGCACTTAATGAGCTCGCGGGCCTCCAGGGCGTCGCTGGCCTGCTTAATGGTGCCGGGGACGATGCCGTCCTTGCCGACGTAGAGAATGGTCTCCATGGTGTTGGCCATGGAACGAAGATAGGCGCGCTGTTTGCTGGTCATGGTCTTCTCCTTGAAAAGTAGGAATTAGGAATGTTGAATGATGAATTTACACAGCCAAGCTGCTGCTCAAAAAAGGGAGTCCAGAGGGTCGAAGACCCTTTGGTCAGGGAGTCCAGAGGGGCTGAAAGCCCTTCTGGTGGGGTTGCAAGGGGCAAAGTCCCTTACTCGACGAAATCGAACTCCATGTCGATGAGGCGGACGGTGTCGCCTTCCTTGGCACCCTCAGCACGGAGGGCGTCGATGACGCCCCAGCGGCGCAGGGTGCGGTGGAACCAGTTCATGGATTCCTCATCATCAAAGTTTACGCTGTCGATGAGGCGCTCCATGGCGGAGCCCACGACCTCGTAAACCTTGCCGTCCTTAAGGATCTCGAAGGTGCCGGGCTTGATGCTTTCGTCAAGCTCGAATTCCTCTTCAAAGTGAACGATGGGGGGCAGGGTCTCGAGAGTGTCGGCCACGGCGTCCAGCAGGGCGTCAAAGCCCTGGCGGGTGGCGGCGCTGACGGGGAAGATGGGATAGCCGGTTTCACTGACGTGGTCGCGAAACATCTCCAGATACTCGTCGGCGTCAGTCAGATCCATCTTGTTGCAGACGATGATCTGCGGGCGGTCGGCCAGCTCGCCGTAGTTGCGCAGCTCGTGGTTGATCTGGTCGAAATCCTCCATGGGATCACGGCCCTCGGAGCCGGCGATGTCCACTACGTGCAGCAGCAAGCGGGTGCGCTCCACATGGCGCAGGAAATCATGGCCAAGGCCCACGCCGTCGGCCGCGCCCTCCACCAGGCCGGGAATGTCGGCGAGGACGATGTCCTTGCCGTGGCGGCGGAAGATGCCCAGGTTGGGCGTCAGGGTGGTGAAGTGATAGTTGCCGATCTTGGGCTTGGCGCTGGTGACCACGGACAGGATGCTGCTCTTGCCCACGTTGGGGTAGCCTACAAGGCCTACGTCGGCGATGGTCTTCAGCTCCAGGCGGAAGGTGTGGATCTCCGTCTTCACGCCGGGCTTGGCGAAGTTGGGCGCCTGGCGGGTAGGAGTGGCGAAGTGGACATTGCCCCAGCCGCCCTTGCCGCCGCGCAGGAGACGGCGGGTCTCGCCGGGCTTGTCCATATCGGCTACAACGCGGCCGGACTCCTCGTCACGGACAACGGTGCCCACCGGTACCTTGATGGTCAGGCTTTCGCCGCGGCGGCCGGTGCAGCGGCCTGCCGCGCCGTCCTGACCGTTCTCGGCGGTGTATTTGCTCTTGAAACGGAAATCCAGCAGGGTGTGCATATTGGGGTCGGCATAGAGCAGCACGTCGCCGCCGTTACCGCCGTCGCCGCCATCGGGGCCGCCGTTGAGAACGTACTTCTCGCGGTGGAAGGACATGCTGCCGTTGCCGCCGTTGCCGGCCTTGGCGGTGATCTTTACGTGGTCAACAAAGTTTGACATGGTTACCTCCGGGTATCAGTTGCGCAGAGAGTGCAGCGGGGCGGGGATGCGGCCGCCGCGGGCGATGAAATCATCGTTATGGTAGGTGTTCACGGGCATGACGGGGGCGAAGCCCAGCAGACCGCCGAACTCCACGGTGTCGCCGGCCTTCTTGCCGGCGGCGGGAATGACGCGCACGGCGGTAGTCTTGTTGTTCACCATGCCGATGGCGGCCTCGTCGGCGATGATGCCGGAAATGGCGGCAGCGGAGGTGTCGCCGGGGATGGCGATCATGTCCAGGCCGACGGAGCACACGCAGGTCATCGCTTCAAGCTTCTCCAGGGTGAGTGCGCCGCATGCGGCCGCCTCGATCATGCCGATGTCCTCGCTGACGGGGATGAAGGCGCCGCTCAGGCCGCCCACGTGGTTGGAGGCCATCAC
>SVGJ01000035.1 GCA_015056415.1 Clostridiales bacterium | reverse complement strand
AAGCTGCATCAGCGCCTGCAGACCACCTTCATCTACGTTACCCATGACCAGACCGAAGCTATGACCATGGCTTCCCGTATCGTGGTTATGAAGGACGGCGTCGTGCAGCAGGTGGATACTCCCCAGAACCTGTACGATTTCCCCGCCAACGAGTTCGTTGCCGGCTTCATCGGCAGCCCCCAGATGAACTTCTTCAACGCGAAGCTGGAGAAGGAAGGCCAGGACGTGGTTGCTCTGTTCGGCGATAACAAGATCGTTGTGCCCGGCAGCAAGGTTGCCAAGTTCGTCGACGAGAGCTACATCGGCCAGGAAGTCGTTATGGGCATCCGTCCCGAGAACATCAACGACAGCGAAGAGTATGTGGCTGCCAATGCTACCGCCGCTATCAACGTGTCTGTTGAAGTGACCGAGCAGATGGGCTCCGAGACCTACCTGTACCTGACCACAACCGGCAAGGACGGCAACATCATCGCTCGCGTTGATCCCCGTACCGCCAGCCGCGCCGGCGACAAGATCAAGGTTGCCTTCGACGTGAACCGCCTGCACTTCTTCTGCAAGGAAACCGAGAAGACCATCATGAACCGCTAATCAAAACGAACAAGGCCCTCTTCGGAGGGCCTTTTTTATTTGCTTCACTAGCCCCCTCGCCCAAAAGACTCAACCTCCAATCCTCCCCCAAAGGGTTTCGAAAGGGCCGAACGGCCCTTCGTGGGGATTCCCAAGGGGCAAAGTCCCTTGGGCGGGAGAGCCCAGAGAGGGCGGAGCCCTCTTTGGTGAAAGGTCACAAAAAGTTTGCAATTTTCGGAAAGTTTTCGCTTTGCACGAAGGGGATGCTGTGGTATAATATTTTTTGTTGGAAAAGCAAGGATCGCTGCGGAAGGAGCGTTTTTGTGGTGGATAAGTATTTGCTGGATCGGATGGAAGCGGTTTTATCGCAGCTGTCGATTCCTGTTGGCGTGATCGACCGGGATGGCGGAGCCAACCTGCCCCAGGAGATCCGCGCGGCGCTGAGGGAGATGACCGACGGCGTTCCCCAGGCCATGGGCGGAATGCTCTATATGCCTGTGAAGCAGCCCTCGGTGATCCTGTCCTGCCCGGAAAAGTTGCCGGGTGCGAAGGATGTGCTGATCCTGGGCGGGGCGCTGGTGGCCAGCCTGGGCAGCGGAGCACAGCATAGTGAAACGTGTTTCGACGTTTACCGTCGTGCGCTGCAGGGCGAACTGCTGGGCGCCGAGCTGGAGGCGCTGAGCACGGAGCATCAGCTCCCCAGGGAGATGGATCGCTGCGTGATGGTCTTCCACATGGTGCAGACAGGCAAGGGCCGCGCCTTCGACCTGCTGCGGGAGATCACCCCCATGCAGGATAAGGATGTGCTGATCGATATGGACCGGCACACCGTCGCGCTGATCAAGGATATGAGCGAGACGGAAACCGTGGAGGAGCTGGCGCAGTACGCGCAGGCACTGCAGGAAACGCTGATGGGCGAAACCGCGCACCAGATGACGGTTGGCATTGGCCGCAGCTGTCATACCATTGACGAACTCAGGGAAAGCTATTCCGAGGCCAAGCGTTCCATCGAGGTGGGACGCATCTTCCAGCCGGAGGAGAGCGTGTTTATCTACAGCAGGCTGATCCTGGAGCGCTTCCTGATGGAACTGCCCCAGGATATCAGCGCGGCGTATCATGCCATGCTGTTCAACCGCAAGACGGCCCGCCTCTTCAACGAGGAAATGCTCTATACCATCGATATGTTTTTCAAGAAGGATCTGAACCTTTCCGATACGGCAAGGCAGCTGTATATCCACCGCAACACGCTGGTGTACCGGCTGGATAAGGTGCAGCGGCAGATCGGGCTGGATCTGCGCTCCTTTGATGACGCGGTAACGTTCAAGATCCTGATGGAGCTGAAAAAATGCGGCGGCGAGAAGCTTGGCCGTAAATGATAACAGAAGGTGTTGGAATATGAAAAAAAGAATCGTGCTGTTTCTCTCGCTGGTGCTGACGGCCTGCCTTTTGAGCGGTTGCGCTTATCTGCCCTTTTACGGGCTGACCAATATGCTGGAGATGGAGTTGGGCAGCGACAACGGCGTGAAGGACAACGGCGATACGGTGACGATCAGCCGGGAGCTCTACGAAAAGTATCAGCAGTATGACAAGCTGATCGAGATGCAGGAGATCGCTGAGTACTACTTCTATGAGGAAGTGGATACCAACGCGCTGATCGAGGGCGCTGCGCTGGGCCTGCTGACCGGCCTGGACGACCCCTACTCCTTCTATTATTCCCCCGAGGATTACGCCGAGCTGTGGGAGGACGACGAGGGCGAGTACGCCGGCGTGGGCATCCAGATCTCCGGCAACTATGCTACTGGTCTGTGCACCATCAGCCGCGTGTTTGACAACGGCCCTGCCAAGGAGGCTGGCGTGCATAAGGGAGATATCCTCTATAAGGTTGAGGATCTTTACGTCGACGCCTATAACCTGCAGGATGCTGTGGACATCATGCGCGGTACCCCCGGTACCGACGTCAACGTGACCTTCCTGCGCAACGGCGAGGAGATCAGCTTTGTGCTTACCCGCGCGCAGATCACCGTGAACCGTGTGGAGGCCATGATGCTGGCGGATGGCATTGGCTACATCTGCCTGTATGAGTTTGCCGGCGATTGCGCCGCGAAGTTTGAGGAAGCGCTGAACAGCGTGGTGTCGCAGGGCGCCAGGGGCGTCATCATCGACCTGCGCGATAACCCCGGCGGCTGGGTGAATGACGCCGAGTCCATTGGCGATCTGTTCCTGGATGCGGGTACGCTGTGTTACCTGGAGGATCGCGATGGCAAACGCCAGTATTACAAGACCAAGAACGGCAGGGCTGATGTGGAGCTGGTGCTGCTGCTCAACGAGCACAGCGCTTCCTCCTCCGAGATCCTGGCCGGCGCGCTGAAGGACCGTGCCGACGCGACCATCGTGGGTGTGCAGAGCTACGGCAAGGGCATTGTGCAGAATGTGCTGCCCATCGGCAATGATGGCTCCGGCATGCAGATCACCACGGCCCAGTATTACACCCCCAACGGCAACAAGGTGCATAAGATCGGCATCACCCCGGATGTGGAGATCGCGCTGCCCGAGGGCGATAACGGCATGTATGAGTTCGGCGACCTGAATGACGTGCAGCTCAACCGCGCACTGGAGGTCATGCAGGAAAAGCTGGCGAAATAAAACTGATTTCGGAGAGGCAAGCGGGCCTCTCCGATTTTTTGTCACTTTTTTGGCAAAAAGCTTTTCAAAAGTGAAAAAGCTGGGTATAATATCATTGGCCGTTAAACCAGACCTTAGCGGAAACGTGCGGGCGAGGTGCGGTACGACAGCTCCTGATTGACTGCCCGGGTGAGCCCTGGCGGGAGATGGGAAAGGGGGATATGAATATGTTGGCATCATCAGGCGATCCATAGGCTTGTTTGCGTGGGTCTGCCTGATTTTTTGTTCCGGAGGAAGAGTCATGAACGACGTACGATTGGGTTTTGTGGGCGTGGTGGTGGAAGAACGCTCCCGCGCCGAGGATGTGAACCGGATCCTTTCCAACTATGGCGGGATCATCCGGGGACGCATCGGTATTCCGGATCAGGAAACGGGCCTTGCGGTCATTGGCCTGATCGTGGAAGGCACCAACGAGCAGGTGGGCGCCATGACCGGCAAGCTGGGGAATCTCTCCGGCGTAACGGTGAAGAGCGCGCTCACAGCAAAAAAGATCAGAAAGGACGATTGATTGATGAAGAAGTTTATCGCTATCCTGATGGTTCTGTGCATGGCCATGAGCCTCACTTCCTTTGCCGCGGCGGAGGACGCCGTCAATGTCTACGCCCTGAAGGGCCCCACGGGCATCGGTCTGGTGAAGGTGATGAACGATAACGACGGCGCCTACAATTTCACCCTGGCCGGCGCGCCTGAAGAGGTGGTGGCCGCTGTGGCCAGCGGCAGCGCGGACATCGCCGCTGTGCCCACCAACCTGGCCGCTACCCTGAATGTAAAGACTGCGGGCAAGGTTCAGCTGGTGGCCCTGAATACCCTGGGCGTGCTGCATATCCTGACCAGCGATCCTGAGATCCAGACCCTTGCCGACCTGGAGGGCAAGACCATCTGGGCCACCGGACAGGGCTCCACCCCCGAGTATGTGCTCAGCTACATCCTGGAGGCCAATGGCCTGACCGACAAGGTGACCGTGGAATACCTGGCCGAGCACGCCGAACTGGCTACTCAGGCCGCCTCCGGCATGGTGGACATCGCTATGCTGCCCGAACCCAACGTCACCAGCGTGCTGACCCAGAATGCCGATTTCCGCATTGCTCTGGACGTGACTGAGCTGTTCAACCAGGCCGCTGCCGATAAGGGCGAGAACGCTGTGCTGAGCATGGGCTGCGTGATCGTGAACAAGGAATGGGCCGCCAACAACGCCGATAAGCTGGCTGCCTTCATGGAAGCCTATGCCGCCAGTGTTGAGTTCGTCAACACCAATGTGGACGAGGCCAGCCAGATGGTGGAGGCCCAGGGGATCATCCCCAAGGCTGCCGTGGCCAGGAAGGCCATTCCCAACTGCCATATCGTGTTCATCACCGGCGAGGAGATGAAGAGCCAGATCGCGCCCTTCTTCCAGGTGCTGTACAACGCTAATCCCAAGTCCGTGGGCGGCGAACTGCCCGGCGAGGACTTCTACTACATCGCCAAGTAAGAGGTTTATGAACGCAAATGTCAAAAGGGTGCTCCGCAAGGCGTTCCCGATCGTATTCTGGCTGCTGGTATGGGCAGCCTGCTACCGGGCGGTGGGCCAGGATCTGCTCCTGGCCTCGCCGCTGCAGGTGGCGCGGCGCTTCGCATTTGTAACGGAAGCGTCCTTTTGGCGCTGTGTCGGTATGTCTTTATGGCGCACGGCAGCTGCCTACGGCCTGGGCATCGTGATCGCCTGCGTGCTGGCGGTGGCCTGCCATGCCTCACGCCTGTTGGACGAGGTCATCAGCCCTGCGCTGCTGGTTGTGCGCGCCACCCCGGTGGCCTCCTTCATCATTCTGGCGCTGGTATGGCTTTCCGCCACCAATGTGCCGATCCTGGCGGGCATCCTGATGGTGGTGCCGGTGGTTTTCGCCAACGTACGCGAGGGCATCAGCTCCACCGATAAGCAGCTGCTGGAGATGGCCCGGCTCTTTGGCTGGAGCCGGTGGAAGACATGGCGGCGCATCGTGATCCCCACGGTGACGCCCACCTTTGTGGCGGCCTGCCAGGCCTGCGTGGGTCTGTGCTTTAAGGCGACCATCGCCGCTGAGGTCATCGGTGTGCCGAAGAACGCCATCGGTACCCAGTTGCGCAACGCGAAGACCTACCTTGAGACCGATGCGCTCCTGGCCTGGACGCTGGTGGTGATCCTGCTGAGCATGGTGATCGAAAGGCTTTTGAGGGCTGCGTTTGAAAGGGGGATGCGACGTGTCCATCACGCTTGAAAACGTCAGCCGCTCCTTTGACGGACGTAAGGTGCTGCATGACGTGAATCTGACGCTGCCGGATAAGGGCGCGGTGTGTTTCTTCGGCCCCTCCGGCTGTGGAAAGACTACGCTGCTGCGGCTGATCTGCGGCCTGGACAAGCCGGACGCGGGAAAGGTGCATATTCCCCAGGGGACGAGGTTCTCCTGCCATTTCCAGGAGGACCGTCTGCTGCCCTGGTATACTGCGGAGGAAAACCTGCGCCTGACGGGCGAGGGCATCGATGCAGAAGCATGGCTGAACAAGGTGCTTCTGCCGGATGCTGCCGGATTGTATCCCGACGAGCTTTCAGGCGGTATGCGCAGACGTGTGTCGCTGGCCAGGGCGCTGGCACACCCCAGCGATGTGCTGGTGCTGGATGAGCCCGTGCGCGAACTGGACGAAGCCACTGCCGACAAGATGCTTGAGCTCATCGCCCAAAGCGTGGGCAACAGGCTGCTGATCCTGGTGACGCATGACCGCTCCCAGGCGGAGCGGCTTGGGTGCAGGGTTGTGGAGTTTCCCCTGGATGGAGGAGCTCCATGATCACACTTCGCTTGATGGAAGATACCATGGAAGACTACCGGGCCCTGCAGAGCTGGTTCCACGAGCCGGAGCTGCAGGAATGGGTCTGGTGCGATGAGAAGGGCGAGCCGCCGGTTTCGCTGGAGCGCGTCATTGAGAAGTACGGCCAGCGGGTGAAGCATCCCAAAGACGTGTTCCCGTATTTCATCCTGCGGGACGGCTTGCCCATGGGGTTCATCCAGTATTACATTCAGGATCCGGAGACCATTGGGCTGGATATGTGGATCGGCACGGTTCAGGAGCGCGGCCGGGGGTATGGCAGCGAGGCGCTGCGGCAGATGGTGGAGATCATTCACCTCAAACATCCGCGGGTCAGGACGCTGTTTATCGATCCGGAAACAGCGAACCTCCGGGCGGTGCGCTGCTATGCGAAGGCCGGGTTTGTGAATTGCGGCGAGTTCATCGATGAAGAGGGCGCGCCATGCCTGATGATGAAGATTTGCTTTGAATAAGAATGATCCCCGCGGAAGCACTCCGCGGGGATCATCTGTTATGTCTTTGAGGAAAGCGCAGCTTCCTTTTTGCTGATATGTTCGCTCAGCAGGCGATAGAAGGCAGTGGTCAGAGGTACGCTGATCAGCATGCCTGTGATGCCCAGCAATCCGCCGCCAATGGTGATGGCCGCCAGCACCCAGATACCCGGCAGCCCCAGCGAGGAGCCGGCCACGCGGGGATAGATCACGTTGCCCTCGATCTGCTGGAGGACGACCAGGAAGATGATGAAGATCAGCGCCTTGGAGGGATCCACCGAGAAGAGCATGATGGCGCCAACACCACCGCCGATATAGGCGCCGGCGATGGGGATCAGCGCGGTGACGCCGATCAGGCTGCCGATCATCAGGGGATAGTCCAGCCGGAGGATCATCATGCCCAGGGTGCACAGGCCGCCCAGGATGCAGGCCTCTGTCACCTGGCAGACGATGTAGCTGCGGAAGCTCTCGTTGAGCACACGCAGCACATGGCGGATGCGGTCGTTGATCCGCTGGGGCAGGAAGTGGTTTATCAGCCGCTTGAACTGGGAGCCAAGACGCTCCTTGCCGGTGAGCAGATGAACGGCAAACACCACGCCCAGGAACAGCGTTATCACGCTGGAAACCACCGTGGAGGCGGCGGAAACGGCCACGCTCATCACGCTGCCGGCGCCGTAGAGCACCACATTGACGCCCTTGGTGATGGTCTCCTGCATCTTTTGCTGATTTGCCTGGAAGTCAGTCATCACATGATTGACCAGGCCGGAGATGTTCAGCGTGTCCTCGGCCCAGCGGGCGGCGGCGCGCACGGCGTTGGGGATGGCGCCGATGAGCACCTCGATACACTCGCTAAGTTCGGGCACGATCATGCGGACGATGAGGATCAGCACCAGCAGCACCGTGATGAAGGCCAGCAGCATACACAACGGGCGGACCCATTTACCCTTCTTTTTCATACGGAAGAGCTTGACAAGATTGCGCTCGAAAAAGCTCATCAGGATGTTGACAACGAAGGCAAGCACCGCGCCGAATACCAGCGGCGAGGCGGCGCTGATGATCAATCCGATGACGCCGATGCCTTCATCCCAGTAGTGGATAACCAGATACAGCAGCAGGCCCGCGATGCCGATCTCCAGCAGGGTTTTGCGTTCAAGCTTCATGGCATTCCTTCCTTTGCGAAACAGGATATCCCTTTGGTCATGCTTTCATGCGGACGAAGTGATTCTTGCTGCCGGAGTGGTGGATATGGCCGCCGTTGCGCGGCATGGCGCAGCTCCGTTTATCAGCTTGGTTTATTATACCACGCAGGAGCAAAAAAGAACAGCAGCCCGGGTGATTTCTCATGAAAGTTTCATTTATCGTGCGGCTTGCGGGGGCTTGAGTATTATGTTAAACTATACATATTTCATCAATGAATGAAAAGGGGATTGACCCATGAAGATCGATTTGAGCGGCGTATGGCAGGCTGCGTTGGACGCCTGCAAAGCCGAGACGGTGCCTTTGGCTTATGCTGATGTGATCCATTTGCCCGGTACCACCTCTGCGGCGGGATTGGGGCCGGTGAATCGGGAATGCCCGGAGGGCTACCTGACGGATGAGCATGAATTCGAGGGTTATGCCTGGTTCAGGCGTTCCTTTGTGGTGCCGGAAAAACAGCCCCATGCCCTTTTGCGCTTGGAGCGCACCCGTATGACCACCGTGTGGCTGGACGGCGTGTGCCTGGGCAGCCGCGACAGCCTGTGCTCTGCTCATGAGTACAGCTTCGAGGGCCCGGAAGCAGGCGAGCACGAGCTGGTGATCCGCGTAAGCAACGTGGATTATCCCACCAAGGGCGGTCATATGACCTCCAAGGACACGCAGACCAACTGGAATGGCGTGACCGGCGAGATCAGCCTGACCCTGGGCGAAACCATCCTGCGGAATGTGAACATCACGCCCCGGCAGGACCTGCGATCGGCCCGCGTGACCGCTGAGGTGATCGGCGGCGAGCGGAGCTTGGCTCTTATCACGGTGGATGGCTGGGGGGAGATGGAGGTCCCTGTTGCGGATGGCCGGGTGGATGTGATATTCACCTTCACGGAACAGCCGCCCCTGTGGGATGAGTTCCACCCCAACCTCCTGACTCTGCGCCTGCGGGTCAACGGGGCGCAGGAGACAGTCAGCTTCGGCATGCGGCGCTTTGGCGCCCAGGGCCGCAAGCTGCTGCTCAACGGCAGGGAGATCTTCCTGCGGGGCAAGCATGACGGCATGGTCTTCCCGCTGACGGGCTACGCGCCCACTGATGTGGAGGGCTGGCTGAAGGTCATGGGTACGGCGAAGGAGTATGGTATCAACCATTACCGCTTCCACACCTGCTGCCCGCCGGAGGCTGCCTTTGTCGCGGCGGATCAGCTGGGTATCTACATGGAGCCGGAGCTTCCGTTCTGGGGCACGGTGGCCGCCCCGGGCGAGGAAGGCTATAACGAAGCGGAGCAGGCATACCTCATCCGCGAGGGCTTTGGCATCCTGCGCAGCTTTGGTCATCATCCCTCCTTTATGATGATGAGTCTGGGCAACGAATTGTGGGGTAGTCCGGCACGTCTTAACGAGATGCTGAAGGGCTTCAGGGCATTCCAGGAGGACAAGCTGTATACCTCCGGCTCGAACAACTTCCAGTTTGTCCCCCAGGTGCTGGCGGAGGAGGACGTCTTCTGCGGCGTGCGACTGGACAGAGAACGGCTCTTCCGCGGTTCCTATGCCATGTGCGACGCTCCGCTGGGCCATGTGCAGACCACGGAGCCGGAATCGGTGCGCGATTATGATGAGATCATCGCTCCCGCACAGGCGGTGGGAAAGCAGCAGGCCGCAGGTAAAACGCTGATCCAGTTTGGCACCGGCGTGAAGGAAGTGGAAGCCCGGACGGCTGATGTGCTGCTGCCCGGGGTGCCGGTGGTCTCGCATGAGATCGGGCAGTACACCTTCTACCCGGATTTCAGCGAGATCGACAGATATACCGGACCGGTGAAGGCGAGAAACTTCCAGGCCTTTGCCCGGCGACTTCGGGAAAAGGGCCTGTTTGACAGGCATGAAGCCTACTTCCGCGCGGCGGGCGCCCTGGCGGTGGAGTGCTACCGCCGGGAGCTGGAGACCGCGCTGCGTTCCAGGGAACTGAGCGGCTTCCAGATGCTGGATCTGCAGGATTTCCCCGGCCAGGGCACGGCGCTGGTGGGCGTGTTGAATGCCTTTATGGAGAGCAAGGGTCTGGTCACGCCGGAAAAATGGCGGAGCTTCTGCGCGCCCTGCGTGGTGCTGGGCCGCATGGAACGCTTCGTACTGGCGGATGGCGATGAGATCAGCCTGGGTGTGATGGTTTCTGAAACCAATAACGAGCGAAACCACAGCCGTGTGACGTGCTCGCTGATGGAAGCCGACCGTGCTCTGCGGAGCGTGACGGTGAACGTACCTGCCGCTCAGGGCCGGCTGACGGATTGCGGCAGGGTGAGCTTTGGCCGTGTGGAGGCCATCGCGCCCCGCAGGCTGAACATCCGCCTGGAGCTGGAGGATGGCACGTGGAATGAATATCCGGTGTGGGTCTTCCCGAAAAACATGGCGAAGATCACCCGGGAGGGCATCGAGGCAAACGGCCGCAGCATTCGCTTTGTATCCCGTCTGGAGGACGCGCGGCCGGGGGATGTTGTGATCCCCGAAGCCGGGGGCAAGCGACCGGCGGAGTACTGCACGGATTTCTGGTGCTATCCCATGTTCCGCTCTATTTCCGAATCCATGGGCAGGCCGGTGCCAGTGGGCACCATGGGCCTGTGCATTGACCCGACGCATCCGGCACTGAAGGGCTTCCCGGCGGATGAATACACCACGCCGCCGTGGTACCGCCTGCTGCGGCACGCCCACTGCGAGGTGCTGCCCGAGCCTGCGGATATGGCGGCGGAAATGATCGATAATGTGGAGCGCTGCGAGCGTATGGGCGTGATCTACAGGAAGAACGGTGTGCTGCATTGCACCATCCGCCTGTGGGAGATAGCCCATGAGCCAGAGGCACAATGTCTGGCGGCCTGCCTGGCAAACATGAAGGAGTGAGATCCATGGCTGTATTGAAATGGCTTGAAACCATCCGTACCCCGTGGATGGACGGGGTGATGTCCATCCTGACCCAGCTTGGCGATGAAACGTTATTCATGATCCTGGGCATGACCGTCCTGTGGTGCTTTCACAAGGTGTGGGGCTTCCGCTTCATGCTCATCGGCCTGACGGGAACAGCCATGAATCAGCTGCTGAAGGCCATTTTCCTGGTGAAGCGCCCCTGGTTGATCGATCCGACGCTCACCATTGTGGAATCCGCGCGGGAAGGCGCTACCGGCTATTCTTTCCCCAGCGGGCACACCCAGTCGGCAGTGAGCTGCTTTGGTACGCTGGCGGTATGGCTTGGGCGCAGGAGCGTGAAGGTGCTGTGCGCCGCGCTGATCCTCATCGTGGCGTTCTCAAGAATGTATCTGGGGGTGCATACGCCCCTGGACGTGGGCGTGTCGCTGGTGACGGGCGTCCTGACCGTGTGGCTGATGACCTGGCTTTTGCAGAAGGATAGCCCCAAAGCCCGGCTGGCAGCCTGTAGTGTGGGCATAGCGATGACCCTGGCGCTGCTGGCTTATGTGCATCTGGCGCCGGCTCGGGAGGCCAACGTGGCGGAATTCGACGCCCATGGCATGAAGGCGGCATGGCAGCTGGTGGGCGCCATGGCCGGCATGATGCTGGCATGGTGGACTGACGAGAAATACCTGCACTTCGAGACAAAGGCTGTCTGGTGGGCGCAGATCTGCAAGGTGGCGCTCGGCCTTGCGCTGGTGCTGGCGGTGCGCCTGGGCATGAAGCCTGTGCTCTCGGCCATCTTTGGCGAGGGGATGTTCACCCACGGCATCCGTTATTTCCTGATGACGGTGGCCGGTGGCATCCTGTGGCCGATGACGTTCAGATACTGGAGCCGTATTGGCCAGAAGAACCGGGAGGTCTCCGCCTGATATGAGCGAGATGTCTTTTGCGCTTGGATCGCGGGAGGAGAAGCGCAGCTTCTATAAGCAGGCGCTGCGCATCACCCTGCCCATTGCGCTTCAGAATCTGATGGATGCCGCGGTGAGCTCCGCGGATATCCTGATGCTTTCCTTTGTCAGTCAGGCGGCGCTGAGCGCCTCTTCGCTGGCGGGACAGGTCTCCTTCAACCTGAGCAATCTGCTGTACGGCGTTTGCTCCGCCGCCGCTGTGATGACCGCGCAGTACTGGGGCAAGGGCGATAAGAAGGCCGTGGAGAAGGTGCTTGGCATCGCTATGAAGATCGCGCTGATCGTCGGCGCGCTGTTCAGCCTTGCTTCGGTCATCTGGCCGGAGGCCATCATGACCATTTTTACCAATGATCAGGAGCTGATCCGGGAGGGCGCCATCTACCTGCGAACGGTGAGCGTCTCCTATGTGCTGGGAGCCTTCGCGCAGATCTACCTGAGCGTGATGCGAAGCGTGGAGCGTGTGAAGATGAGCGCCATCGTACATTGCTCGGCCGTGGCAATGAATGTGGCGCTGAACGCCTGCTTCATCTTTGGCTGGGGGCCCTTCCCGCAGCTGGGTATCATGGGCGTGGCGCTGGCTACCTCCATTACCCGCGGGGTGGAGGTGCTGGTGTGCCTGGCGGATAACGCCCGCTGCCGGGTGATCCGGCTCAGGCTTGCCAATATGCTTCGCCGCGCAGGCGTGCTGATGAAAGATTTCCTGAAGCTCGCAGTACCTGCGGCCGGCAATGACGTCATATGGGGCGTCGCGTTCAGCGTGTATTCCGTGATCCTGGGCCATCTGAGCAGCGACATCGTGGCGGCAAACTCGGTGGCCTCGGTGGTGCGCAATCTTGGCACGGTGGTTTGCTTTGGCACTTCCTCTGCGGCAGCGATCATTCTGGGCAAGGCCATGGGCGACAACCAGATGGAGGAAGCCAAGGTCTATGCACGGCGCTTTGTATGGATGAGCATCTATACCGCGTTGCTCGGCGGCGTGGCGATCCTGCTGATGCGGCCGCTGGTGTTGGACTTCATGCATCTGTATGTGACCGTGACGGACGTGGTTCGCTCCGAGCTGAGTACGATGCTGTATATCAATTCCTACTACATTCTGGGTATGTCGCTGAACACGATGTTCATCTGCGGCCTGTTCCGCTCCGGCGGCGATGTGAAGTATGGCTTCGTGTGCGATATCATCTCCATGTGGTGCGTTTCGGTGCCCATTGGCCTGCTTTGCGCTTTTGTGCTGAAGCTGCCGGAAATGTGGGTGTACTTCATCCTGTGCCTGGATGAGTTCATCAAGATCCCCGTGAATCTGATCCATTATAAGAAGCGGAAATGGATCAGAAATATCACCCGGGACAATGTGGAATAAGTTGAACAGGCTTCTGAAGATTCAGGAGCCTGTTTTCTTGCGGAAATATCAAGAATGTGTTACAATATTGCGGCAATGATACGAAACAGAGGTGTGAGCCTATGAATCAACGCGATTTTTCTGAGATCCGCCGCCGTCTCAACCCGGACAAGCGCAACCAGAGCGTGATCCGGGGCTGCTATGTGAGCCACGAAGGACAGGTGATCTCCACCTTCGTCCAGCCCCTTTATGGCATGGCGCAGGAGGAAGTAGAGAAGTATATGGCCATCTTCAAACGGACGCTCAGCGGGACGGCCAGCCAGAATCTGCTGCCTGTGGAGTTTACCGCCAGACAGACCATGGAGGGCGAGGAGCATAAGCTGCTGATGGATCTGCGTGCCTCCTCCCTGAAGGATGACATGGCCGTGAATGAGTTCTACGGGAAGGTCATTGAGTACATCAAGGCCATCAAGGAGCGGGAGGTACAATCGGTGGAGGCGGCGCAGACTGCCTGCAACTATCTGATCCTGCTGACCTGTGACGGCTATGACGTGCCCTACAAGGACGGCAACGACGAAGCAGACGCCGAGCGCTCCACGGACGTGTTCAGCTACATTCTCTGCGCGGTGTGTCCCGTAAAGCCTACCAAGCCCGCGCTGGGTTATTTCGCGGCGGAAGGGGAGTTCCACAACAAGCCCTCCGACTGGATGGTGGCCATGCCGGAGTTGGGCTTCCTGTTTCCGGCGTTTGAGGAGCGCAGCGCCAATATCTACACGGCCATGTTCTACACCCGCGACAGTGCCAACCTGCATGATGATTTCATGAAGAGTGTCTTCGGCGCGGAGCCCCAGATGCCCGCCAGTACCCAGAAGGAGACCTTCCAGGCGGTGCTGCAGGAGTCCCTGCAGGAGGAGTGCAGTCTGGACGTGCTGCAGGCCGTGCATGAGACCGTCAGCACGATGATCGAAGAACGCAAGGCGGATAAGCACGCCGAGCCCCTGCGCCTGACCCGGCAGGATGTGAAGGAGGTTCTTGAGAGCTCCGGCGTTTCGCAGGAGAAGATGGACGCCTTTGACCAGCAGTACACCCAGGCCTTCGGCGCCTATGCCGAACTGCCCGCGGTGAACATGGTTACTCCCCGGAGCTTCAAGGTAAACACCCCCAGCGTGACCATCAATGTGGATCCGGCTCACAGCGACCTGATCGAGACCCGCGTCATCGACGGACGGCGGTACATCCTTGTGCTGGCCGACGGTGATGTGGCGGTGAACGGCGTGAATGTGACCATCGGGGAATAAAGAAACAGACGGCGCATAATGCGTTTTGAGCGTACCAATTCAGGTGCGCTTTTTTGCGTTTTCTGAAGACGAAATATTGTCAGGAATTTTGATTCGAAAAAAGACGCGATTTTGCTGGCACAAAATAAGGGTGCCGTAGCATATGAAATACCATGAGGTAAAAACTTGACGTAAAATGAAGATAATGGTAAACTACTATTTTGAAAAGACTGTGAACTATTTTGCAAGCCCGTTCGGGATTGCGTTTGAATGCTTTCAAAAGCAAGGAAGTTGGAAAGATGAAAAAAGCACTTTGTGTGGTTTTGTATCTGGTGATATTGGTTCTGATCGTGTACGCTGTGTCCAACGCATTCATCGTCAGAAGCGAGTCACTGCCATATAACAACACAACGAAGGTCGAGGGCTTTTATGCGGAGCCCAGAGACACGCTGGACGTGGTATTTGTCGGCGCGTCCACGACCTTCATGGGCGTCAATCCCAGCATCCTGTGGCGCGAGTATGGTGTTCCCAGCTATTCTTTCGCGACCGCCGGTCAGCGCGTCCAGCTGAGCCAGCTGTATGTGAAAGAAGCCATTGATCGGCAGCATCCGGACGTGATCATGGTGGATATAGGCGGTATGCGTCATGATGAAGACTTTGCCCCCGCAGCCCGTAACTATACGGCGCTGAACTGGGTACCGCTTTCGCTGAACAAGATCGACGCCATTTTCAGATACACCCCCAGGGAAGAGTGGCTTTCCCATCTGCTTCCGCTGATCAAATATCATAGCTCGGGTGAAGTGGACTTTACCAACTGGGAAGGAACCAAGACGGATCCTTATATGGGCTACAGCCCGTTCTTTGGCAATTACGATAAAACGTTCAAGGTGACCATTACTGACAGCGTTCAGGAGACTGAAAAGCTTAATACCAATGCCGAACAGGCGCTGCGAGATATTATTGCAGCCTGCAAGGCCAGCAATGTGAAGCTGGTGCTATACCGCACCCCCTCCTCGATGAATAACGCTGCGCTCAAACGCTTCCAGGAAGTCAAACGTATTGCGGCGGAGGAGAAAGTTCCCGTTCTTGATCTATGCACTGAGGAATGGGTGGCAGCTAACGAATATGAAATCAAATACGATCACAGCAACAGCAGCGGACATCCCAACTGGCGCGGCGCTACCAAAATAACCCGCGCGATCGGCGATTATCTTATGGAAAACAACATGGTCGTTGACCGGCGTGATGACCCTGCCTATGCCTTGTGGAATGAAAAGACGGAGCCCTATTACCGCCTGGAAAACCTGTATCTTTCCCAGGAGGCGCTGAAGGTCCCCACGGATCTGAGCAGCTATCTGCAGGCGCTTTGCGATATTCCCAAGGATGGCGTTGTGATCCTTGCCACGGTTTACAACGATGGCAGCAGGAAGGTGACCAAAGCGGACGACGCACTGCTTGCTCAGCTGGGAGCGAATAAAACCTTGCGGGGCAAATTCCGCTACGCTTATCTGCTTGTCAATGTGGATGGAAAAAAGACTTACTTCCAAATGGACGAAAATAAAGCCCTGTTTTTTGAAAAGAACCTTGGCGGCGTGAAGGTAAAAGCCAGCAGCGCCAGCAACAGTGCGATCGTAAACAAATCGAAGGACTATCCCGATGTTGCGATCAATGAGGTCGTGATCGGCGGAAAGACCTATACGACACAGCGTGGCCTGAATATTTTCGTCTACAACTATGTTGAAAAGGAAATAGTCAGCGTGGCCAGCTTCGACACGTATACCACTGCAGAGCGCAGGCCGGTCGAATCCGCAGAATAACGAAAAGAGGAAAAATATGTTGTACAGCAGTATCGTTGAAACGGTAGCAGCTCATGCTCACGCAAATCCTGATCAGCCTTGCATGGCTGAAATGAATAAGACCTGCACCTATGGCGAAATGTGGGCGCAAGTTATCCGCAATGCTGCCTGCCTTCATGGACAGGGCGTGCAGAAGGGAGACAGAGTGCTGCTGCATTCCTCCCAGACCATCTGGCATGCAGCGGCGCTGCTGGGCATCCACCTGACGGGCGCTGTGGCGGTGCCGGTGGAGAAGAAGATCGCTGTCTCCCGTATCGCCGAGATCGCCGAGCAGGTGGACGCAAAGCTGATCGTCACCCCTCGCAGGCTGGACGTCGATCTGCCCCAGGTCACCCGTGACGACCTGGCTGCCTTCACATTGGATGAGGGGTACACCTATACTTTCCCCGAGAAGGACGACCTGTGCGACATCCTTTTCACTACTGGCACCACCGGCAAGTCCAAGGGCGTGATCCGTACCCACCTGAACGAGCTCGCCTGCGGCGAGAGCGTTGCGCATTACGGCTCCCTGAACGAGAATGAAGTGGCGCTGGTGCCCTTCCCGCTGAACCATTCCGGCGGAATCGGTCGGCTGTATGCCTGCCTGCTGTCCAAGGCGCTGATGATCCCCACGGACGGCGTTGTGTTTGTGCATACGTTCTATTCCCTGATGGACAAGTACGGGGTCACTATCATGTTCCTGGCACCGGCGCACCTGAGCATCCTGCTCAACCGCTCCGAGGATCACCTGCGCACCTACAACAACAAGCTGCGTATGATGACCATCGGCTCCTCCTATCTGGACGAAGCGACCCGCCAGCGACTGATCACTGTGCTGCCGGACGTCAAGCTCTACATCACCTATGGCGCTACCGAATCCAGCAGCGCCTGCAGCTTTGAGTTCAGCAAATACCGCGATAAGCCCCGCTGCATCGGCCTGGCCAACATCAATACACGGATCCTCATCACCGATGAGAACGGTGTGGAAAAGCCGGACGCTTCGCCCCAGAACCCCGGCTTTATTGCCCATGATGGCCCGACGGTTGTGCCCGGCTACTGGAATGAGCCGGAACTGACCGCCTCTGTGATCAAGAACGGTCGTCTGGTTACCCACGACCTGGGCTATATCGATGAAGAAGGTTTCATCTACATCTATGGCCGTGCCGACGACGTGATTATTTCCGGCGGCAACAAGATCGCGCCTTTCGAGATCGAAGACATCGTTATGGAACTGCCTGAGGTGGTGGAATGCGCCTGCATCCCGGTGCAGGACGCGTTGCTGGGCGCGGCGCCCAAGCTCTATGTGGTGCTGAAGGATGGCTGCGAGCTTGATCCCAAGCGCATTATCCTGCATCTTCAGGGTAAGCTGGAGCAGTTCAAGGTTCCCAATCTGATCGCCCGGATCGACGAGATCCCGAAGACCTCCGGTACGAACAAGATCAACCGCAAGGCGCTCATCGAATATGACGAGGCGCTGAGCAAGACCTGAATACACGATTGAGGAGAACAACATATGGGAAATGATTTGCTCGCCTTGATCCTTTTTGTAGGCATTGTTGCCCTGCTGGTATGGGATCGACTGCCCATGGCTACAGCGTCCATCATCGGCTGCACGATCATGGTCATCGCAGGCGTGTGTAGTTTCAACACAGCCTTTGGACAGTTCGCCTCCAGCACGGTGATCCTTACCATCGGCGTGATGATCATCGGCGCCGCGATCTCTGAATCCGGTTTGGCCAATGCCATCGGCAACTGGATCACAAGGGTATCTCAGGGGTCAGAGGTGACGCTGCTGATTGGCACCTATCTGATCTCGGCTGCGTTATCGGCATTCCTGACGAACTCTGCGGTGCTGGCGATCTTCATCCCCATTGTGATGAGCCTTTCCAAGCAGCGCGCTGATTTCAAGGCTAAGAATTTCATCATGCCCATCGCCATCGGCTGCGTGATCGGCGGCGCTTCCACGCTGGTGGGATCCACTCAGCAGATGACCGCGCAGGGCCTGCTGGAGGGAGCTGGCGTCCGTCAGTTCAGGACCTTCGATTTTTCGTTGGTCGGCGTTATCCTGTTGCTTGTGGGCCTGGTCTATATCCTGCTGATCGGCCGCAGGCTGGGGGAGAGGATCTGGGGATCCAGGCCGGATGAAGATATCGAGGTAGAGCAGGCGGTCATCCAGGGCTCCCGCAGCAAGATGATCATCATGGCGGTGATCTTCGGCCTGACCATCGTTTTTTATATCACTGAATGGCTGCCTTTGGCGATCGTCAGTACCAGCGGTGCGTTGTTGTGCATCGCTACGGGCTGCATCACGCAGAAGAAGGCCGTTTCCCAAGTGAACTGGAATATCGTGGGTCGTCTGGGCGCTTGCCTGGGCATTGCCAAGGCACTGGAAGCCGCTGGTGGTACCCAGCTGATCAGCGATACCTTCAGCCGGCTGGTTGGCAGCAATATCAATCCCTATCTGCTGTTCTGCATACTTGTTTTTCTGGTGCAGTTCACCAGCGAGTTTATTTCCAATTCCACGGCGATTCTCATCGTGCTACCCATCGCGTTGTCCATTGCCCCTGACATGGGCCTGAACACCTATACGTTTGCCCTGGGCATTACACTGGCTTCCGGCGCCTGTATCTGCTGTCCGCTGGCCAGCTCCACGCTGGGCATGTCCATGGCCGTTGGCTATCAGTTCAAAGATTACTTCAAATACGGTATTATGCTGGATATCATCTACTATCTGCTTATCGTCACGCTGGTACCCTTGTTTTACGGCCTGACGGTGTGACCGATCGTACATCCTCGCCAAAGGAAGTGACGCTTGCATGGGTTATCAATCGTTTGAATTCCTGGTGTTTACTTTTGTCACGGTATTGCTGTACTATCTGCTGGCCAAGATCTTTGGCAAACGGGTGCAGAAGTGGGTCATCCTGGCGGCGAACATTGTGTTTTACGTCATTGCGGGCCTGGAATACATGCCTTTTCTTGCAGCGACGCTGCTTGTGTCTTTCTTTTGCGCACGTATCATTTCCCGCATCTACAACAGGGCTGATGAACAGCTGAAGCAATGCGTTGATGCTGCGGAAAAGAAACAGGTGCGCGCCGCCTCCAAGAAGAGGGCGCGTGCCTGCATGATGATCGGTATCCTGATCCCGCTGGCGATTCTGATCGTAGATAAGTACACGGGGTTCGTCCTTTCCAATGTGAACCGCCTGCTGGCCGTCATTGGCCTGAAGCCCGTCACGCTGTTCAAGTTTATCGTGCCGCTGGGCATCTCGTATTATACCTTCATGTCTGTCAGCTATGTGCTGGATGTATACTGGAAGCGTACCGAGGCAGAAAAGAACTTCGTGTTCTATGCTGCGTTCCTCTCATTCTTCCCGCATATTACGCAGGGCCCCATCCAGCGGTATTCCCGCTTTAAGCCTCAGATCGAAAACGGCGTGGACTATTCCGGCAAAAACATCGTCTACGGCTGTCAGCTGATGCTGCTGGGCCTGTTCAAGAAATTGATCATCGCAGACCGGCTGGGCATTTTCGTCAGCAAGGTCTATGATGGATATGATCAGTACACTGGCCTGATCTTCGTGGTGGCTACCGTCTTCTATGCGATCCAGATCTATTGCGATTTCTCGGGCTGCATGGATATCGTGGGCGGTGTTGCTGAAATGATGGGCATTACGCTGGAGAAGAACTTCAATCATCCCTTCTTCTCCAAGACGATCCCCGAGTTCTGGCGTCGCTGGCACATGACCATGGGTGAATGGTTTAAGGACTACATTTTCTATCCGCTGTCCACCTCCCGCTACATGAAGAAGACCAAGAAGTGGCTCAAGGGAAAGGGCTGGAAAAAGGCAGAGGATCTGTTTACCACCTGTTTCCCGGTGCTGGTCGTATGGTGTGTTACCGGCCTGTGGCATAATGCATCCTGGAATTATTTCCTCTGGGGCATGTATTTTGCGATGGTGATGGTGCTGGGCAATGTGTTCGCCGGGATCAATGCTAAGCTGCCCGTTAAACTCGGCTGGAAAACAGACACCTTCAGCTGGCGTCTGTTCCAGATGGTGCGTACTTTCATTATCTGCGGCATTGGCCGTGTGATGCCCCGTGCGCCGGGGATGCGCGCCGCCTTTGAGATCTACAAGCGTACGTTCCAGAATGTATCGCTGGATCTGTTCTTTAATGGCGACCTGTTCAAGTTTGGCCTGAATCGATATAATATGACGGTGGTTCTGCTGGCGATCGTGCTGCTGTGGGGTATTGATCTCATGCAGGAAAAGATGAAGATCCGTGATGAATTGGCCAAGCAGATGCTGCCCTTCCGCTGGTGTGTATCCATTCTTGCGGTGCTGATCATTCTGATCTTTGGTATGTATGGTCCCGGCTATGATGCTACGGCATTCATATATGGAAGATATTAAGGAGGTAGACCCATGGAACAACTGTTGAAGCTGCTGCAGGACAAATTCCCTCAGATCGATTTCGCCGCAGAAGAGAATCTGGTGGACGACGGCCTGCTGGATTCCGTTGCAGTGCTCGGTATCATTGCTGAGATCGAAGATGCGTTCGACGTTTCCGTAACGATGGAATACATCCAGCCTCAGTATTTCAATTCCGTTTCCGCCATGTGGGAAATGATCGAAGAGTTGCAGTAACCAGCCCCGATAGCACAAGAAAGCAGCCCGGAAGCCTTGTATCGCCAAGACTTCCGGGCTGCTTTTCTGCAAAAAGAAAGATCACGCAGATCATATCAGATACTGCGTGATCAGGTGGTAACCTTTCTCATAGGGTATAAGAACGGAAATAAACAGAAACAAGAAGTATCAAAATAGGCACAGGGCTTATTCAGCCTCTTTGCCTGTTGTTGTTTTTTCTTGTTGACCTGGCAATTGGTTTGAGCGCCAGGCATCGTGAGCAGCGATATAGTCTATCACTTCAAGTGGCTTCATTTTTCTATTAGCAAATTGAAGATGAGACTTGGCATAGTTTCCAGTCTCGAAATTGGTTTTTATGGTGCTTTCGTGGTAAAGCGTAATCCTGCTCTGGTGATAATCAAAGCACCAATCGGCCAGCTGCGTAGTAACTATGACAGATTGGTAAAGGAAGCGGCATTTGAATCCTTGTTCTTCGCATTTCTGAACGATTGAGTTATGAAGTTCCGCTTCTTTCTGTTCTCTATGCAATTCTGCAAGCGTTTTCCTGGTCATTACCCGGGTGTGGTTGGTTTTGTCACCGCAGGTTGGACACTGAAACAAGAACGTATCCTTAGGCTTTGGATAGGGTTCTTCCTGAAAAGCGATTGTTCGCTGCACGCCGCAGCTCATGCACTCACATTCATAGTGTCTGGGCAAGTGGAACACCCCCTCTTATTCGTACAGGTTGATTATATCAAACATCGGGGTAAAGCGAAAACGGGGATTCTAAGATTCTGAGCGAAAAAAGACAAAAAAACCTCATCGTCAGGGGAGCGCTCCATCTCTGAAGTAGCAAAGGGATCATAAGCCCTACGTTTACAAGATTTCTGTGCCTTTGAAGTATAAAAAAACATCACCCAGTTTATATCAAAAACCAGGTGATGATGTGGCGGAGAGTTAGGGATTTGAACCCTAGGTGGGGTATAAGCCCACACACGATTTCCAGTCGTGTGACTACATGGCCGCCCAGACTGACGCCGGCAATGAGGAAAGGGGGGAAAGGTGATCGGCGTACAGATCTGACGTCAACTGCATTTTTGCATGGCCAAGGGCCATTTGAAGGAGTTTCATGGTTGTGCCGCCAGCTGCTGCAGCTGTTGCGAAAGTATGACGAAGTCCATGCAAAGTTACGTCCGGCAGCTGTGCCGCAACCAGCACGGCCCGGTGTTCATCGTGCAGCCGTTCCGGCGTGGCGTCGCAGATCCAACCCGTGATGCTGATCGGCCAGGCGGCCAGATCATCAAGCAGCCATTGTGGCAGCAGTAAGACCCGGTCACTGTGCCCGGTCTTTAGTGGTGCAGCGCAATAAACATGGTCAATCCGCATCCGCTGCCGCTGCACGTGCAGCGCCCCTTCGTTCAGATCTTCCCATCTGACGCCCAGCGCCTCACCACGGCGCAGCCCACACAGGCAAAAGGCGAGAAGCGGGTAACAAGGTGACGCCTTTGCAGCTGCTATGTACTGCCTCGCCTGCGCAATGGTCAGTATTTGGGCCTGTTTTGGCTTGTGTGGCGTCTTTGGTAGTGTTTCTCGATCAATGATACACCGAGGACACAGACCTAGCTTAAAAGCCAATTTAAGGGCCTTTGAGAGCATAACGCGGTGAAGCTGTGCGGCGCGGGGATGTACCTTCGCAACAGAAACGAGCCACGGCATGAGATCAAGCGGTGTAAGGCTTGCCATGTCGCGGCTCTGCAAAGCGGTTGGGACTGCTCTGGCACTCCTATGATAACACGCTTTGGTGTTCGGTGCAAGCCCTGATGGGTCGATGTATAATTCCAGCCATGTCCTCAGCCATTGTCCCAACAACATTCCTTTACGCCTCCAATCACATCTTTGGAGGTAGTATACCATGAGAGAAAATGAGAAAACAACCACTACACCAAGTACTACTACTACTAGTACTACTACTACTCTATTCAGAGAGGAAATGTCAGAATTCCGGGAAATGTATCGTGACGCCATTGGTCGAGAGATGCCGCGATTCATCGAAACAGATCTTCTATCCCGCCTGATCTCCGGCGCCGTCTCTGCGATCGACGTGCAGTATGCCTTCGAGGAAACGGCAGCGGCGCCCAGGCCGTCATGGCGTTATACGTGCGCGATCCTGACGAGGCTGGCAAGAGAAAAGCCCCTTCCATGGGAGAGGTAAGGAGGCCGGATCGGGGATACACCGATTATCTGAGGATAATCGGGGGAGGCCCACCCGCCAGCGCTCTGATGGCTGCCGCTCGCCGGCGCGCCCCCGTTTCGGCGGTAAAGGAACCGCTTCGCAAAACTGACGGTTTTACGGAAAGTGTTGACGGCCTTACGGCCTCAAGCAACACTTCGCAAAACCGCAGTTTTGCAAAGCGTTCCCCTCGGCGTGCCCCCGACCGTGGGCCACGCCTCGGCCGCCTGCACGGTTCCGCGCTCGGCTCGCTCTCGTTGTGGGCCCACCCAGCCCGCGTGCCCTGTTGGGCGGGGCGGGAAGCGGGGCAAGGAGTCCCGCGGGCTGCGGCCCGCGGTTGCGGGTTCGTCGGCGGGGGGCGTAACCCCCGCCTCCTCTCCCGCGCAGCGATCCTCCACCCGGTGGAGGCGTTAACCTGTGGTTTATGGGAACAGATGTTCCCGGAAAGGAGAAAAAATGAGATTGATCCATGTGAATAACCCCATCGAATACAACCAGCTGCGCCGGGAATACCTGGACTATCGGCGCATCATGTCCCGCTACGGTGTCTGCCGGGCTACGGCCTACCGCTACATGTCGAAGGTTCCGCCGGAACTGACAATCCGTGTTCAGATGCTGACGGGCAAGCCATGCAAGCTGTGCCAGCTTGCAGCCCTCGACCGGATCCACGCCCGGGCGCTGCCCGGAAATCCCAACCTGAGAAAATAACTCTTGACAAATGCCCAACATGAGAATAATCTAAAAAGTGAGGCAAAAGGAAAAGGCCCACACATCCACCCTCGCAAAGTGCTGTGTAGGCCTATCGGTTATGGCGGAGAGTTAGGGATTTGAACCCTAGGTGGGGTATAAGCCCACACACGATTTCCAGTCGTGCGCCTTAGACCACTCAGCCAACTCTCCATGATGTTACGTCGGTCATCCGCAACGTTGTTTATTATACACAGGCGAATGATGATTGTCAAGAGGGAAAATGAAAAAATCAGTGCGGATTTTGCGGCTGAGAACGTATGCTTGCACATGGGATGGGGATATGGTAAAATGCTTATAAGTATGTGTGAAAGGGAGGGTCGGCGATGAGCCAGACGGTAACGTTCAAATGTCCGGCGTGCGGCGGATATCTGGAATTTGACCCGGAAGGACAGCGGTTCCTGTGCTCTTATTGCGGCGCGTCCTTCAATGACAATGAGATCCATCAGCAATCCGAGGCAAAGGAGGAAGCGGCCGAACAGGCTGAACAGCCTTCCGGCGGCCTGCGCAGCTATCATTGCCAGATGTGCGGCGCAGAGATCGTGACGGACGACACCACCGCCGCTTCGCGTTGCTACTATTGCCACAATCCTGTGATGATGACGGACCGCCTGACGGAGGAGTTCAAGCCCGATGGCGTGATTCCCTTCCAGCTGGACCGCAAGCAGGCCGAGGAGCGGTTCAGCGCCTTTGTGAACAGCAAAAAGTTCATCGATAAGGCTTTCTTCACTCCTCAGCAGATGGAGGATTTCAGCGGCGTGTATTATCCCTACTGGTTTGCCGATGTGGAGGGCGAAGCCAGTTTTGAGGGCCAGGGCACCCGTGTCAGCGTGGCGACCACACCCAAGAAGACTGTGACTACCACGCGCTATTTCGCCGTGAGGCGAAAGGGCAGGCTGAGCTTCCGAAGCATGGTGCGCAAGGCGCTGAGCAAGGCTGACCGGAAGCTTTCCGACGGCATCCATCCGTATGACCTGGACCAGGTAAAGCCCTTTGCCATGGGCTATTTGAGCGGCTTCCTGGCAGAGAAGCGTGACGTGGAGGCCGAGACAGTCAAGCCTGAAATGCTGCAGGAAGCCCAGGCCTATGCCCAGAGCATGATGAGCAGCAAGGGCAGCTTTAACAGTCTGAACGGCAACACGGATTTCCGGGCCACAAAAACCAGCATGAAGTATATGCTGCTGCCTGCCTGGGTGCTGACCTATAAGGGTGGCAATAACGCCGAGCCATATTACTATATGATGAATGGTCAGACCGGCGTTGTGTGCGGCAAGCTGCCGCTGAAGAAGAGCAAGCTGCTGCTGTGGAGTCTGCTGCTGGGCGCGGCGGTTTGCGCCGTGCTTTGTGTGGGAGGTGCAGTGATATGGTAAAGCGCATCCTTTGCGTGCTGCTCCTTGCGCTGCTGTTGCCTTGCGCGGCCCTGGCCAATGCGATGGTGGTGGACGACGCCGACCTGTTCACCGTTTTCGAGATCGCTGACATGGAGCAGATCATCCAGCGCATCGAGGCCGAATATCAGATGGATATCGTGGTGCTGACCACCTATGATGTGCCTGCGACTTACAACGACCGATTTATTCAGGATTATGCGGATATCTATTATGAACAGCATGGCTACGGCCTTGGAGATGATAAGGCGGGCTTGTTGTACATGATTGACATGACCAACCGCAGCCCCTGTATCTCAACCGATGGTGTAATGATCGATTTCATCACGGATGACCGTCTGGATACGCTGCTTAATGTCAGCAATCCGCATCTGGCGGTGGGGGATTATGGTAAAGCGGCCGTGGCGCTGCTAAACTACCTGGAGCGTTTCCTTGCACAAGGCCGTCTGGAGGGTTCCTTCCGTTATGACGCGGAGACTGGCACACGCCTCTCCGGGCTGTACAACGCGCTGACCGGCACGGAGATGCTGATCGCCGTGGTGGCGGGGCTGGCGGTGGCGGGCATCATGTACGCAACCGTCAGCGGCAGGTATAACCTCAAGGGCAGCACCTACCGCTATGACCGGGCGAACAACTCTTCCTGCGATCTAACGCAGAATGACGAGACCTTCCTGCGGGAGAGCGTTTCTGTGATCCGCCATTCCACCAGTAACGGTGGACACAGCGGAGGCGGCGGCATCAGCAGCGGCAGGGGCAGCAGCGTGCATCGCTCCTCCAGCGGACGCTCCCATGGCGGTGGTGTGGGCCGTCGGTTCTGACGGAAGATTTTCCAGGATTATTTCGCGGCTCCTTTGCATAGAATGACGGCGTGTCAGATGTGCGAAGGAGCCGTTTGACATGATCGGGAACCACGGCTGCACGGCATGGCAACCCACGTGGTTCGTTCATTATGACCTGCGCTGAACCACGAAATGGTTCTTGACAGCAGGGAACTTCCGGCATATAATGTTCCCAGAAGCTCCTGGGGTGCGCGACAGCGTTCCGATTGTTCCCCGACATTTCATAAATG
>SVGJ01000071.1 GCA_015056415.1 Clostridiales bacterium | reverse complement strand
GCAGGAATTCTACGCCGAAAAGGGATTCCAGAACGAGCCCACCCGCTGCCGTGCCTGCCGTCAGGCCCGCAAGGCCAGCCGCCCCGCTGCTGGCGCTCCCCGCGAGATGCACGACGCTGTGTGCGCCGAGTGCGGGAAGCCCACTCAGGTTCCTTTCCTTCCCCGTGAAGACCGTCCTGTGTACTGCAGCGAGTGCTTTGCGGCGCGTCGTGGTTGATACGCTGCGCTATCAAAAAAGTGGCTCTTTGAGCCACTTTTTTGAGTTTTGGCGCTGCGTCGCTGTTCGCTTCGCTCACGGTCGCTCCTTCGCGTAAGGAATGTTTTTCGCAAGCGAAAAACGCCCCGTCCCGCCGGGAAACCCGGCGGATACGAATTAAATCAGAGGGGCTGCGGCCCCTCCGATACATCCCACGGAATATGCTGTGCCAAATTCCCGCGTCGCGTCGCGACCGTATTCGCACCGTGCCCCCTGCCCGGAGATCACATAGCTACGCCATCCTCAAAGGGTTTCGAAAGGGGCGAAGACCCTTCGTGGGGTGCAGGAGCAAAACCCCTGCCACAGGAGGCAGCGCCTCCTCAGACGCATATTCCCGCGCTGCGCCACATAGGTTGTCTCAACCAAAATGCGAGGAGGCAGAACGGTGAAACTGAAGTTGAAACGAGCGGATCTGGAACGGATCCTGATTGTGGGCGCGGCAGCGCTGGTGGTGGCGTTGGCCCTGCGGGGCGGCGGGGAGACCCAGGTGGAAATGATCTATGAAGAATCTCCCCTGACGGTGACGGAGACATCGGCCGGGGCGGCGGACGTGGAGATGCAGTCCACCGTCTGCTGGTATGAGGACGGGGATGGCTATCTGGTGCCCGTGACCCGCCAGGTGCCCAGGCAGGATGGCGTGGCCAAGGCTACCCTGGCGCTGATGGTCAAGTCCAGCGAGAATGATCTGGCCGCGGCGCGCATGGGCCTGACCAATGTGATCCCCGAGGGTGTGACCTTCGACCTGGACATCGCCAATGGTCAGGCGCGGCTGGACATGAGCAAGGAAGCGCTGAACTGCTCCTCGGCTGAGGAGGAGCTGCTCATGGTACATGGCGCGGCGGCGGCCCTGTGCGGCTTTGATACCGTTGAGGAGGTCAGCTTCCTCTTCGATGGGCAGAAGCGCAGCAAGCTCACCCACGGCACCGATGTGAGCGGAACGTTCACCGCCGAGGTGGTCAATCTGGAGAGCGTGGCTACCATGGCCTCAGGCTATGCGGATCAGGTGCAGCTGTATTTCCCCTCGGGTAGCGGGCGGCTGCTGGTGCCTGTGACCCGTACGGTGTTTTCCCCGGCGGATATCTCCACCGCCATTCTGGAGCTGGCCAAAGGTCCCAAGACCGACAGCGGCCTGGAACGTCCCCTGCCGGAGGGCTGCGGTATTAAATCTGTAAAGGTGAAGGATGGCACGGCGACGATCGACTTTACCCAGGAGTTCATCAATGTTACCCAGCAGGATGACGGCGGGCAGCAGGCCATCCGGGCGGTGCTGTTCACGGCCAGCCAGTTCCCCGGAGTGAAAAAGGTGGAGATCCTGGTGGATGGCCAGCCCTATACGCCAGCACCGGAAACCGCCGCCACGTTCCTCAACGATGCTGCTGAGGTCATGAGCCAGTACCCCGGCGTGATCGAGCTGGATTAAGCAGGAAACACCCCCCTGCGGAGCGAATGAAGTACAGAAGAAAAGGAGGTGCGCCCATGCGGCAGACGGAACACACAGCCATTGTGCTGCGCTACGCCAATTATCGGGATAACGACCGTATGCTGACCCTGTTCAGCCCCACCCGCGGGCGCATCGAGGCGCTGGCCCGGGGCTGCAGGCGGCCCAAATCCCCCCTGCTGAACGCCAGCGAGTTGTTTGCCCTGGGGGATTACGAGTGCTATGAGCGGGGTGGCCGCATGACCGTTACCGCCGCTACGCTGATCGAGACCTTCTACCCCCTGCGGTCTGATTTTGACCGTCTTGCTTGCGGTACGTATCTGTTGAACCTGGCGGAGGCAGCCGTACAGCCGGGCGAGCCGGATCAGGAGCTGTTCATGCTGCTTTTGCATACGCTGAGCCGGCTGACCTTTTCCGACCAGGAATGGAAGCCGCTGCTGGCGGGGTTCCTGCTGCATTACGCGACCTGCCAGGGAACAAAGCCCCGGCTGAACCATTGCGTACACTGCGCCAGACGACTGACGGATACGGAGCAGGTTTACTTTGACCAGGAGGAAGGCGGCCTTTGCTGCCATGAGTGTCATACCCAGGGGCAGACCGCTGTGGCGGCGGCTCAGGCCCGCTGGATGCGCCACGCCCTGGAGACCGGCGCTTCCGCCTGGGTGAACGAGCCGGAACGTTACGCTCCCTTCACGCTGCTGCGGAGCTTTGTGGAATCCCGGGTGGATAAACCGATCCGGGCGGCTGCCATGCTGCCCAAGGCGTGACAAAGAATGTGCAAAAGGAAGGCTCCCTCATGGGGGGGAGGGTTCTTAAGGAACCATTTATCTGGCAACAAACAAACGGGCATCCGACATTCGGATGCCCGTTTGCTTATGTGGTCCCCAAACGCAATGCACCGGAATGGTGCGTATAATTGCGCCCTCCTAAGAGGGAGAAAATCTGCTTTGGTTTGCTCAACAAATTGGAATCTATCGTTATAACTCAATATTGATTTCGTACTTATCTCCAATGAGTATATAGTTCACATCATGCTTCTGCGCGAGGGCTAATATTTCTGCATTATCTGCCAACATACTCTCCATTGTGCACCATTCATCATCCAAACGGTTTTCAATGACAGTTGCATATTTCTTTATGTCAGCAAAGTGATTTTTGATATACTCCTCACTCATTACCAGACAGTAATATTTGATGCTTTCAAGATATTTGGAGTCAAAGTCCTTCTGCCAATCGAATGGAATATAGCAACCTTCGACAATTAAGTTCTGCTTGTTTTCAATAGCGGTTTTTATCATTTCACGGACGATGGGCCATAAGTATGCGGTCAAATCATTATCATCACTCATAGGAGTAAGTTCTGTATTTCCACTACGAATTAAACCCATTTTTAGGTGGTCTATTGAAAGATATGGGTATTTATATTTTTCAAGCAGTTTTTGGGCAAGTGCAGTTTTGCCTGTATGCGATGCTCCGGTAATTAAAACAATCATCTCAATTATCCCCACAAATTCAAGTTTGTCGCTTTCATTCTATCACGCAGAACAAGAAACAGCAAGCCTTGGCGGGCTTGCTGTTTCGGTATTTCTTTGGTGCAAAGTGAAGGATAACTCCTTCCTTTCCACCACCCCCACTGGCGAGGGAGCCTTCCTTTTGCGCTCAGGTGCCGCTGTGCCGCTTTTCCCAGGATTCTGTGTCGATGCGGTACACGCGGAGGGTTTCGTCATCGTCCTGATATTCCTCCACAAAGGTCATGCCGCATTTCATGGCCGTGCGCCAGGAGGCCTCGTTGCCGCTGGTCATGTAGGAGTATACGGCCGGAAAGCCGAACTGCCTGAAGGCCACCCGGATGCAGGCTGCCGCGGCCTCGGAGGCATAGCCCTGCCGCCAGTGCTTCTTGTTGAAATGGTAGCCGATCTCCGGCAGCCATTCGCCGTGGATGGGCTGCATGGTGATGCCGCAATCACCGATGAACTCGCCGGTTTCCTTCAGCGTCACGGCCCACAGGCCGAAGCCGTGCTTGCGGTAATTGTTCAGCGTCCAGTCCATCCAGCGCTGCACACCGGCGTCGTCATAGGGATTGGGATAATGCCGCATGGTTTCCGCGTCGGTCAGGATGGCATGAAGACTATCGTAGTCCTCCTGCGTCATATCGCGGAGAAGAAGACGCTCAGTTTCGATGATCATGTTGGCAGCTCCTTTCGGTAGGGGGATCATGTGCCTGTTGAACGGTAGTGCTTCACGCCGATATACCACACCCGGGTCATCAGCAGAAAGAACACCGGCCCTGCCAGCGGCGCCAGCCACACCAGCGCCATGGGTACGTTGAAGAGGGGCTTGCCCAGCACATGGCTGATGGGCAGGTGCATACTCAGAGCAAAGGGCGCCACCCAGGTGAACAGGATCCGCAGGGGGCGGGGATACACGTCCACCGGATATTGGCAGGTGGAGCGGCCGCCGTAGGTGAAGATGTTCACCGCTTCGATGGAACGCACCGAGAAGAAGCTTACCGTCGCTTCAATGAGGAACAGGCCCAGGATCAGGAAGAACCCGCCCAGGGCAGCCAGCAGCGTCAGGCCCAGCTTTTCCAGCGTCCATACGATGTGCAGCCGGGCGCAGGCCAGCGCGATGGCGCCGCCGCCCACGATCATCCCACCCAGGCGGCGGGGATCCAGCCGGTGGCCGATGACCTGCTGCATCAGCGGCCGGGGTCGCAGGAGGATGGTGTCGAAATCGCCGCTGCCCACGTAATACGCAAAGGTGGAGATGCCGCGTCCCAGGCATTCGCACAGGGCGAAGGTGAGCTGCATCACGCCCCAGAAGAGCATGATCTCCTCGGCGCGCCATTGTCCCGCGGAGGTAAAGCGGGTCATCAGCACCACCACGGCCAGGAACTCGCCGCCCACCATGACGAACTGCGCGATGTTCTGCATCAGGAAGGAGGCGCGGTATTGGGCGATGCTCTTGAGGTTCATGCGCATGGCATGGTAAAGATATCGCATATCATCAGCCTCCCTGCACGGTCACATTGCGGAGCTGGCGGCGCCACATCCAGCGGCCCAGGGCCATCAGCGCGGCGATCCACATCAGCTGCACCGCCAGGTTGAAAAGCCATTCACCCATGGGCTGGCCTTCCAGATACATCCGGATGGGCGCGTCCAGGACCTGAGCGAAGGGCTGATAGCGGATCAGCTGCTGAAACCCCTCGGGAAAGAGCGTCAGGGGCACCACGTTGCCGGAAAAGGTCATCAGCAGCAGGCTGAGCATGGCGCTCAGGCCACGGTGATCCAGGGTCTTCATGGTACAGGCCAGGGAGATGGCGTGGAGCTGGGAAACACAGAATACGCCCAGCATAAGGCTGATGACGAACTGCCCCAGCGCCAGGGGACTGGCGGGAAGGGCTATGCGATACGCCTGGGGAAGCAGGCATTGCAAAAGCAGCATCGGGATAGCGCGCATGGCAACGCCCACCACCTGCGCGGCCAGGTTGCGGCTGATCCAGTACAGGTGCTGATCCACCGGCCGGCACAGGGTGTAGCACAGGGAGCCGGAGAGGATCTGTTGCTGCATTTCTCCATCGGACATGAACATTGCCCTGAAGAACATCTGCTGCAGCCATACATAGCTCACCGTGGCCCGCAGCCCGGTGGGGTCGCCGCCGGCATAGAGGGCGGTATACAGGCAAATGTAAACCAGCGCGAAAAACATCTGGGTGACCAGACCCCCCAGGGCCGCTCCGCGGTATTGCGTCTCCAGCAGGGCACGGACCCGGAATGCTGTGAGGTAGGGACGAAGCTTATTCTTCATAGCTGCATCTCCTCGTACATCCGGGCGATCAGGTGGTCGATGTTCTGCTCCTTCAGGGTCATCTCGCGCACAGCGCCGCAGGCCAGCACGTGGCTGAGCATCTCGCCGGTGGGAATCTCGCCCGGGGCGAAGGTCAGCACATGGGCGTCGCCGTCCCGCTCACGGCGGATGGCATCAGGCAGCCGGGAAAGATCAGCCTCGCCCTCGAAGGTGCAGCGCAGGGTGTGTACGGTGTCATACTGGCGCAGCAGGGCGTCCAGCTGGCCATCGTAGAGCAGACGACCGCGGCCCAGCACCATCACCCGCTGGCACAGGGCCAGCATATCCTCCATATCGTGGGTGGTGAGGAGAATGGTGGTACCCCGCTGACGGTTCTCCTCCTTCAGGAAGGCACGGAGCTTCAGCTTGCTCACGGCGTCCAGGCCGATGGTCGGTTCGTCCAGGAAGAGCAGTTTGGGCTCGTGAAGCAGCGATCCGCACAGTTCCGCGCGCATACGCTGGCCAAGGCTCAATTGACGCAGGGGCGTGTGCAGGAAGCCGGAAAGGTCAAGGGCGTCCACCAATTCGTCCAGCCGGCGCTGCCAGGCGGTTTTGTCCAGGCTGTACACATCGCGCAGCAGCAGGAAGGAATCGTGGATGGGAACGTCCCACCACAGCTGGGTGCGCTGGCCGAACACCGCGCCCAGGCGGCGCACATGCTCCCGGCGCTCCAGCCACGGCAC
>SVGJ01000070.1 GCA_015056415.1 Clostridiales bacterium | reverse complement strand
ATGTCCCTTGAGGGTCACAACGACATCAAGGAAGGCGATATCGTCGAGTGCTTCATCATGGAAGAAATCCCGCGGTAAGGGGCCTTGCCCTTTACAACCCCACCAGAGGGGCTTTCAGCCCCTCTGGACTCCCTGACCAAAGGGCCGTTCGGCCCTCTGGACTCCCGCACGGCGTGAGTGTGGCTGGTGAGATATCAGCAGGGGTCACGGCGCTCGACGGGAGCGCCGCGACGCAGGGGATGGAGCTGCTGGGATATGGAATATTGTAACGCCCTGGGGCAGGTTGCTTCAGGGCGTTGCGGGTATAATGAACTGTAACAGGCGCGGCTTGTTTGGTGCATTGGACAAGCACATCGCCAAAAGGGATGCTCAAGAAATGGAACCCCTTGAGCGGAGCCCGGAGGCAGCGCCTCTGAAAAAGGAGCAACATGAACAATAGTTATCAGCGTATTGACCGGATCTCCGAAGAGGTCCGGCGCGAGGTGGACCGGATCATCCGCGAGGAGCTGAACGATCCCCGTATTTCCGGAACGTTTTCCGTGACCCGGGCCGAGGTGACCCGCGACCTGCGGTTTGCCAAGATTTTTGTTTCCGTGCTGGAGGATGACAAGCGGGACGACCTGCTCAAGGCGCTCAAGAGCGCTGCGGGGTACATCCGCCGCGAGCTGGCCCGGGGCATCGTGATCCGTCAGAGCCCGGAGCTGACCTTCGTGAAGGACGAGAACATCGCCTATGGCGTGCATATCGCCAAGGTGCTGGCTGACGTACAGAAGACGGAAGGGATGAACGATCATGGAACTGATCCGGAGGCCTGAAGAGATCGCCAGATTGATCCGTGAGGCGCAGACCATCGCCCTGTGCAGCCATGTGAATCCCGATGGGGACACGGTGGGCAGTGTCCTGGCGCTGAAGCTGGGCCTGGAAAGGCTGGGCAAGCAGGTGAGCGTCTTCTGCCAGGACAAGATCCCCGGAACGCTGGGGATGCTGCCCGGGGCAGGTGAGTTCCGGCGGGAGAGCGATCAGCGCTTTGATCTGCTCCTGTGCGTGGATGTGTCCGACAAGAGCCGGATGGGCGATTGCCAGCAGCTTCTCATGCAGGCTGAGCGCACCGCGCAGATCGATCATCATGGCACCAACCCCTGCTATATGCAGGTGAACAGCGTGGACGAGGACGCGCCTGCCACCGGGTTGCTCATCAAGGAGCAGCTGGACGCGCTGGACGTGACCATCGACCGGGAGATCGCCATGTGCCTGTATGCGGCCATTTCTACCGACACGGGCAATTTTGCCTTCAAGAGCACCAATGCCGAGGCCTTCAGCGTGATGAGTCAGCTGATGGACTGCGGTCTTCCCCTGGATGAAATGAACCGCGTGCTGTTCCGGCAGCGCCAGAAGCCCCATGTGTGCCTGCTGGCACGAGCCCTGAGCAGTATGCGGTTCCACAGTGATGACAGCATCACCACCATGCAGCTGACCCACCAGGATTTTCTGGATTGCCAGGCGCTGCCCGAGCATGCCGACGCCATTGTGAACTATGGCGTGGACATTCCTGGGGTGCGGATGGCGCTGCTGGCCCGCGAGAATGATGACGGCAGTATCAAGATGGCCTTGCGTGCCGTGGCGCCTGCCCGGGTGGATGAGATCGCCCGCGGCTTTGGCGGCGGTGGACACGCCCAGGCCTCGGGCTGCACGGTGGAACTGCCCATGGCTCAGGCTGTGGAAGAGGTGCTGAACGCCATGCAAAATACACTCAGCTGAGGGTGTGCGAATGAACGGATTTCTGAATATCCTCAAGCCGCCGGGCATGACCTCCGCCGCCGTGGTGGCGCAGGTTCGCCGCCTGACGGGGGAGAAGCGGGTCGGCCATGCCGGTACGCTGGATCCCGAAGCCGCCGGCGTGCTGCCTGTGATGATCGGCAAGGCCGCGCGGCTTTTTGATTATCTGGTAGACAAGGAAAAAGAATATGTGGCCGAGTGCGCCTTTGGCGTAGCCACCGATACCCAGGACGCCACCGGCAAGGTGATCGCCACCGGTGCGAATTATCCCGGCTATGAGGTGGTGCGGCAGGCCTCCCGCCGGCTCATCGGTGATATCTGGCAGCGGCCGAGTATGTACAGCGCCATCAAGCAGGATGGTGTGGCTATGTACGAGCGCGCCCGCCGGGGCGAGACGGTGGAGGTTCCCCTACGCCAGGTGCACGTGGAATCCATCGATCTTCATGGTGAAATGGCCGATCACGGCGTGCTGATGACCATCCGCTGCGGCCGCGGCACCTACATCCGCTCCATTTGCAACGATCTGGGCGAATTGGTGGGCTGTCCGGCGCATATGCGGTTCCTTTTGCGCAGCCAGAGCGGCGTGTTCCGGCTGGATACCGCCATGACCCTGGAGGAAGCCGCCGCGCTGAAGGAGTCGGGCGAACTGGCCTCCAACCTGCTGGCGCTGGACATGCCCCTGCAGCATCTGCCCCGGGTGGACGCGCGGCCCAGCATCCGCAAGCAGGTGATCAACGGCGTGAAACTCCCCCTGAACCGGGTGGATGGCGAGGAACTGGCCGAGGGTCAGGTCACGCGGGTATATCTGAACGATGAATTCTGGGGCATGGCGGCGCGGGAGGGCGATGTGCTCGTCTGGCGCGCGCTGATCGCCCCTGAGGGATTGAGCAACGGATGATTGATCCAGCGGTACTGCCGGCGAAGCCTTTTCCGTTATCTGACGCTATTTGAAAGGAGAATGCTCATGCGAATCCTGCGTAACCCCACCGGAATGCAGCCTTGCGTGCTGGTGCTGGGGATGTTCGATGGTGTGCACCGGGGTCATCAGGCGCTGTTGATGGCAGGCGTGGAGCTGGCTGAAAAAACCGGCCTGTCGCTGAACGTCTGTACCTTCGAGCCCCATCCCCTGCGGGTGCTGCGGCCGGAGATGGCTCCGCTGCTGCTGACGACCCTCACCGAGCGGGCGCAGCTCATGGCGGATTTCGGCGTGGATAACCTGTGCATCCTCAACTTTGACAAGGCGACTGCCGCCCAGTCTCCTGAGGATTTCATGGCGGCGCTGACGCGGGAATTCCAGCCCCGGCACGTGGTGTGCGGCTTCAATTATTCCTTTGGTCACCGGGGCGCCGGCAACGGCGAGACCCTGCGGGCTTATGGCGCGGCGCACGGCTTTGACGTGACCATCGTACCGGAGGTGGTGCTGGGCGGCGAGACCGTCAGCTCCACCCGCATCCGTGGCCTTTTGCGGCAGGGCAGCATCCGCGAGGCTACCCGCCTGCTGGGCCACAGCTACACGCTTTCCGGCCGGGTGATGGACGGAAAGCATATCGGCCGTACCATGGGCTATCCCACGGCCAATGTGGCCATTCCGGAGCGTAAGGCGCTGCCTGCCTTTGGCGTGTATGCCTGCTGGATGCAGGCGGAGCAGCGGATCTATCCTGCCGTGGTGAATGTGGGCCGTCACCCCACCCTGCCCGAAGGCAGCGTTACCGTGGAGGCTTACGCCCTGGACGAGTGCCTCTCGCTTTATGGGAAGAAGGTGCGGCTTTTGTTCCTGGACTTCCTGCGCCCTGAAAAGAAATTCGACAGCGTGGAGGCCCTGAAGACCCAGATCGACCGGGACGCCGACGAGGCCCGGGAGTACTTTGCTGTTTTGAGGTAATGCGGTGATCGAGCTTCGGAAGATTGATTTGAGCAACGTATGGCAGATCACCTCGCTCAGCGTGCGGGAGGACCAGCAAAGCTTCGTGGCCGGCAATGGATACAGCATGATTGAAGCCTTTGCCACCCGCGAATCGGGCTATGCGGCATTGCTCTTCGGCCTGTATATGCAGGATGAAGCGGTAGGCTTCGTGATGTTCGGATATGACTACATGGAAGGTGATCCGGAGGTCGCCAAGGGGAATTATGTGCTTGTACGGTTCATGATTGACCAGCATTATCAGGGCAGGGGGCTGGGCAAAGCCGCGCTGGAAAGCTGTCTGGCGTATCTGCGGACGTTTCCCTGTGGCCCGGCGCAGAAGGTCTGGCTGTCCTACGAGCCGGAAAACACCGTGGCGAAAGCATTGTATACATCCGCCGGCTTCCGCGAGAACGGCGAAATGTGCGGCGGGGAGATCGTGGCGGTAAAAACGCTGTAACAAAAAAGCGATGCTGTTGGATACAGCATCGCTTTTTTTGCATGTTTACTTCCTGCGGCGCTTGCGGATGACCTTCACCACGATCACCACAACGGCGATCACAAGCACGAAGGGGAACGAAGCAGCCAGGAATACCACCATGTCGCCCAGGAATTCCGTAAAGGCCTCCCAGCCGGTCTCGATGGCGTCCATCAGCCGCTCGCCGAAGGTGCGCTCCTTGGTGATCAGGCTGTCGGAGGGGATCTCCTCACGCAGGGATACGTCCACCGTGGCGTAGTCCACCTGGCGGTCGGTGCTGTTCAGCTGGGCCTGCAGACGGTCGATCTGGTACTGGGTGTCAGCGATCTCGCTTTCCAGCTCCAGCAGGTCGCGCAGGTCGGCGGCCTCGGTGACCAGGGCCAGCAGACGGTCCTTCAGGGCCTGCTGGGTCTCCAGCCGGGCCATGGTATCGTAATAGGATTCGGTGACGTCGTCAGCGGATTCGGAGCGCCAGGTGATGCGGCCCGTGTCGCCAACGCCATCCAGGAAGGCGTCCAGCTCGGTGGAGGGGATGCGCATGGTCAGGCTGGCGGTGCGGCGGGCGCTGTCGGCGTTTTCGTAGACATTGGCGATCCAGCCGCCCTTCTCCTCGCACAGCTGCTTCAGCGCAGCCAGGCTTTCGTCAAAGGCCTGGGTGGCGATGTTCAGGCTGGCGGTGCGGATGATCTTCTTCTCGGGAGAGGTCTCCGCGACGGCAGCCGCATCATTATTGGCGACCTTGGACATCATCACCGTGCTTTCGGCAGCGGAATCGTAGGAAGCCTCTTCGTAGGAGGCGGAGCCGCGCATGCTGTAGCCAACGGTGGTTCCATAGGCGCTGGTAGGGCTTGCGCTGGTGTAATAACCAGCGTCCTTCGAGGCGCTTGTTTCCGCGCTGAAGTTGTCCCTGGACAGCATCGTGCCGCCCACGACGAATATCAGCGCTGCCGCAACAGAGAGAATACGGGTCCATTGGGTTCTTGTGCTTTTCTTTTGCATGGCTTCTTCCTCCACTTGTTTCATCCAGCCGGCGTGGAAGCCCTCGGGCATGGGAGGCACATCCTCGGCCAGGCTGCGGAGTTCCTGATCAAGGGCGTCGGTTTCGTGGATATTCATCAGGTACTCCTCCTTTCAATGTGTTGGACGATGGGCTGCGGCGTTTGTTCCCACCGGTGCAGGATTTCTGTCAGCTTTTGCCGTGCGCGGTTGATACGGCTCTTCACCGTGCCTGCGGCCACGCCGGTGATCTGGGCGATCTCCTCGTATTTGCGGCCCTCCACGGCGCTGAGGATCAGCGCGGTACGCATATCCTCGGGCAACTGATCCATGGCGTTGCGGAGCTGTTGCTTCTCGTCCCTGCGCAGGATGGTCTCCTCAGGCTGGGGAGCGGGATCGGCAGGATCGAAGCCGGATTCCGCCAGCGCGTCGGTGGACTCGGCTGCGCGGCGCTTTTGCCGGCGAAGGAAATCCAGGCAGCAGGAGGCGGCGATGCGGTACAGCCAGGTCTCCAGCGAGCATTCCTGGCGGTAACGGGGCAGGGCGCGCCAGGCCTTGACCATGGCTTCCTGGGCACAGTCGCGGGCGTCCTCGGTGTGGTGGATATAGTGCCAGCACACCCGCCATACCAGCTGCTCATATGGGGTGATGAGCTGCTCAAAGGCGGCTGTGTCGCCCTTCTGGGCGCGGCGAAGGATGAGTTCATCCATGGGCATACCTCGCTTTCAGGGTTTACCTGACAGTTAGACGATTGAAGTAACTGTTTTGTTCCATTATGCTGGGAAATAACTTTCTTGTCAACTGTGTGATCTTATACTGGGATAATCGGGACTTCATGATAACGACCACCGGCGTGATGCTCGCCTGCAACGAATTGGTGAATAAAAGAGCGGCGTAAGCTGGATTTTGTATTTGAATAGAAAAATTTGCTTGCTATTTTTTGAAAACAGGTCTATAATGAGCGCGGTTGAATCCTTCGGGTCTGTGGTTGCAAGCCGATGCTAGTCGCAGGCAAAGCGGTCCACGTAAGGCGCCCAAAGCGGCGCTGAGCATGGTGCGGTTTAGAAGTAAGTCCGTCCG
>SVGJ01000034.1 GCA_015056415.1 Clostridiales bacterium | reverse complement strand
CGCATGGTCTCCGGCACATTGGCAGGCAGGGCCATGCGCTTGTAGGTGCTGCCGTAGAAGGCCAGGTCATGCCCGGCAAAATCCACACTGCGGATGATCCCCTCCATGCCTTTGGGGTCAGCCTCGATGCGGCGACGAAGCACCTCGTTCATGGGCTTGTTTTCGCCCCAGGTACCAAAGCCCCAGCTTACATCTCTGGGCGTAAGCTCAAAGAAGAAATTCACACTGCCCTCCCGGGGTTCTGCCGCCCTGCGGAAGCACAGCCACAGGTGATCGCGGTAGGGGCTCTTGTCCTTGGTGAAGCGGGTGTCCCGGTGGATGCGGGCCAGGCACTTGTAGGGCCGCACCTCCATCTGCGGGTCGATCTTGAGCATATGGGGCGCCAGCTCCTCGATAAAGGCGCGGAAGGGCTCCTTCACCACTTCCTCGTACCGGGCACGGTTCTCTTCGAAATAGGTTTTGTTGTTGTTGAAGCGAAGATCAATGAAAAACTGCAGTGTTTCCTCCGGAAAACCGGTAAACATGACGCACCTCCTACTTTAACGTATCCATTATACCTGTTTTCCGCCTGTTTTTCAACCATAAAAAGCCAGCGAATCTTGACATTTCTCCTGGATCTCTTCTATACTGTTGCCACCAAAGGAGGCGCTGCCCATGCTATGCCGGATCACTCCCCGCTGTTTCTTCATGCCCAACGATCACGAGACCGACCGTCCCTGCCTGGGCTATGTGCGTGGCGACCACTACAGCCTGATGATCGACGCGGGCAACAGTCCCGAGCATCATCGTCTGTTCCTTGGTGAACTGACCGCCGCGGGTCTTCCCGCCCCTGATTTCATCGCCATTACCCATTCGCACTGGGATCATACCTACGCCATGTGCGCTGCGGCCTGTCCCACGCTGGTGAATCACAGAACGCAGGAGCATCTCCTGCGGATGAGCGGCTGGGCCTGGAACCTTCCCGCCATGGAGGAACGCCTGCGCACCCGGGAGGATATTCTGTTCTGCCACGAATGCATCCTGAAGGAATACCCTGACCTGAGCGCCATCCGCGTCGTGCCTGGCGATGTTGTGTACCATGACCGTCTGACCCTCGACCTGGGTGGCATCCATGCCGAACTGCTCCACCTGGAGAACAGTCATGCCGATGACTGCTCCATTATCCTCATCCCGGAGGAAAAGCTCGTATTTCTCGGTGATATCACCTGCGACGACCTCCACCACGACCCGCGCTGCCTCCATCAATCCCGGTACGAAAGTCTCCGCCGGGCCCTGACGGAGCTGAACTTCACCCACGCCATAGAAGGACACTGGGAACAGATCTGCTCCAAAGCCGATGTGTTCACCGGCATGGAGGAAACCCGGGCGGAAGCTGAATTGCTCCTTCCCTGATGCCGCTGCTGCGGCATTCTTTTTTATGGTAATATGCGAACATATGTTTGACTTATTCGTGTTTTTATCTTATAATGGTGTCAGTACTCCCGGAAAGGAGGCACGCCGCTTTGCCCAAAGACCGCATTTATGCCGCCATCGACCTGAAAAGCTTCTATGCCTCCGTGGAGTGCATGGAGCGCGGTCTTGATCCACTGACCACCAATCTGGTCGTGGCTGACGCCGCCCGCACGGAAAAGACCATCTGCCTGGCTGTGTCCCCCTCGCTGAAGGCCCACGGCATCCCCGGCCGTCCCCGCTTGTTTGAGGTGGTTCAGGCCGTGCAGCAGATCAACGCCCGACGCCTGGCCGAGGCGATCCGTGTCCGCAGGGCCGTGCGCCAGCCTGACGGCCGCTGGGGCTTTGCCGGTTCCTCCTGCCACGGCCCCTCCATCGCCGCCGATCCCTCGCTGGAGCTGGGCTACATCACCGCTCCGCCTCACATGGCCAAATACATGGATTACAGCACCCGTATCTATCAGGTGTACCTGAAGTATATCGCCCCGGAGGATATCCACGTCTATTCCGTTGACGAGGTTTTCATCGACGTGACGCCTTACCTGTCCCTCTATCGCATGGATGCCCGGGAGCTGGTATCCGCCATCGTGCGGGAGGTGCTGGACACCACAGGCATTACCGCTGCGGCGGGCATCGGTACCAATCTGTACCTGGCCAAGGTGGCCATGGACATCGTGGCCAAGCACGTCCCGGCGGATGAAAACGGCGTTCGCATCGCTCAACTGGACGAGCTGAGCTACCGTCGTCAGCTGTGGACGCATACGCCCCTGACGGATTTCTGGCGGGTGGGCCGCGGCTACGCCCGCAAGCTGGAGCGCGCCGGTCTGTACACCATGGGCGATATTGCCCGCTGCTCCATCGGCCAGAGGCATGATTTCCACAACGAAGACCTGCTCTACAAAATGTTCGGCGTGAACGCAGAGCTGCTCATCGACCACGCCTGGGGCTGGGAAAGCTGCACCATGGCGGACATCAAGGCCTATCGTCCACAGAGCCACTCCCTGGGCAGCGGTCAGGTGCTCTCCTGCGCCTACACTGCCGACAAGGCCCGTATCATCGTTCAGGAAATGACCGACGCCCTGGTGCTGGACATGGTATCGAAGGGATTGGTCACCGACCAGATGGTTCTTGCCGTGGGCTACGATATCGACAGTCTGCGCGACCCAGCCATACGCGGCCGATATCATGGCGAGATCGGCTGCGACCACTACGGCCGCCAGATCCCCCGACCAGCTCACGGCAGTGTTAACCTGGGCAGACCGACCAGCTCTACCCGGCTCATCACTGAAGCCGTGCTGGCCCTCTATGACCGCATCGTCAACCCCATCCTGCTGGTGCGCCGGTTGAACATCGTCGCCGCCCGCATCCTGCCGGAGCCTACCCTGGCCACCGGCGAGACCATCCACCAGCTGGATTTTTTCTCTGATCTCAGCAGCGATGCGCCTCCCGACCTGCGGGAGCGTCAGCTGCAGCAGGCCACGCTGCGCATCAGGCAGCGCTTTGGCAAAAACGCGCTGATCAAGGGCACCAATTTGCAGGAGGGCGCCACCGCCATGGAGCGCAATATGCAGATCGGCGGCCACAAGGCCTGACGAAAGGAGCATCCCCCCATGTACCCAGATACCCATCGCTACGACGATATGCTCGCCCTCGCCCATCCCGTATCGCCCCGCCACCGCCCCATGAACCGCCCCGACCGGGCCGCGCAGTTCAGCCCTTTTGCCGCGCTCGTTGGTCTGGACGCCGCCATCGACCACACCGCCCGCAACAAAGCGGAGGAAGTGGAATTCAGCCAGTACACGGATGAGCTGCTGGAGTGGAATCTGCAGATCCTGCAAATGCAGTATGACGATAGCAACGCATAAAAAAGGATGTACCATTTCCGGTACATCCTTTTGCTTGGCAGGATTACTTGACTTCCAGCACAGTGTGCAGGGGCGCCTGGCCCATCAGCTCCACGCTGCGTTCGTCAGGCTGGCTCAGGCCGGCATAGACATCGAAGGTCTTGCCATCGCGGATGCGCTCGCCGGCGTCGTTCACAACGGTGAAAGCCAGCGGATCCAGCTTCACGGCCACTTCCTTGCTCTCGCCGGCCTTCAGGGCCACGCGGACGAAGCCGGCCAGCTTGGTGTTCACAACCTCCCACTTGGAGGTCTGATCCTTCACGTACACCTGCACCACGGTCTCGGCGTCCACATCGGAAACGTTGGTCACCTTCACGGTCACCTTTTCCTGATCAGCCTTCAGGTCGGCCACGTCAAACTTGGCGTAGCTCAGACCGTAGCCGAAGGGATACAGGGGCTTGCCGGTGTAATAGCGATAGGTGCGATTGGTCATGTTATAATCGGTGAACTCAGGCAGGTCGTTCACGTCATGATAGAAGGTCAGGGGCAGCTTGCCGGAGGGGCTCACCTTGCCGAAGAGGATCTCGGTCAGCGCGGTGCCGCCAGCCTGACCGGGATACCAGGTCAGCAGCTGGGCGTTACCCTGGGGCACGTTCAGCGCGGAGCCAACAGCCACCACGGTCACCAGAGGCTTGCCGCTCTTCTCCAGGGCGTCCATCAGCACGCGCTGGGTAGCGGGCAGCTGCAGGTCAAACTTGTCGCCGGAGGTGTACTCGTTGCCGGTATCGCCCTCTTCGCCCTCAAGGGTCTCGTCCAGGCCCACACAGGCGATGACCACGTCGGCTTCCTCGGCGCACATGAGAGCCTCGGCAATGCGGTCGTTGGCCTGGCCCAGGCCCTGCACGCGGTCACGGGCCATGGCGCTGCCCTGGCTGAACAGCACGCGGATGCCCTTTTCACGGCAATACTTGCGGATGCCCTCCAGGAAGGTCACATAGCGGCTGGACAGGCCGTAGTAGTTGGCGTACAGCGCGGCCTGGCTGTCGGAGTTGGGGCCGATGACAGCGATGGTCTTGATCTTGCTTTCGTCCAGGGGCAGGATACCGTCGTTCTTCAGCAGCACCATGCACTTTTCGGCAGCGGCCAGGGCCACGGCGTCGTGCTCGTCGGTGTCGTTCTCCAGGTAGGAGATCTTGTCATATTCGCAATCATCGGCGAACATGCCCAGCAGATAACGGCTGGTGAAGGCGTTCTCGCAGGCGAGGGTGATGTCCTCTTCGGTCACCAGGCCCTCCTGATAGGCCTGCAGCATATGCAGATAGGTATTGCCGCAGTTGATGTCGCAGCCGTTCTTAAGAGCCATGGCGGCGGATTCAGGCGCGGTGGAGGTCACCATATGACGGGTATGGAAATCGCGGATAGCCCAGCAGTCGCTGACGATATGGCCCTCGAAGCCCCACTTCTTCTTCAGAATGTCCACCAGCAGGGTCTTGGAGCCGCAGCAGGGCTCGCCATTGGTACGGTTGTAAGCGCCCATCACGGATTCAACCTTGGCTTCCTTCACGGCAGCCTCGAAGGCGGGCAGATAGGTCTCGAACATATCCTTCTGGTTGGCGATGGCATCGAACTCGTGGCGGATCTCTTCGGGACCGGAGTGCACGGCAAAGTGCTTGGCGCAGGCGGCGATCTTCATATACTTGCCTTCGCCCTGCAGGCCCTTGATGAAGCGCACGCCCAGGCGGGTGGTCAGGTAGGGGTCCTCGCCATAGGTCTCATGGCCGCGGCCCCAGCGGGGATCGCGGAAGATGTTGATGTTGGGGCTCCACATGGTCAGGCCCTTGTAGATGTCGCGGTCACCATGGGCAGCCTGGCCGTTGTACTTGGCGCGGCCCTCGGTGGAGATCACCTCAGCCACCTGCTGATGGAAATCCTCATCGAAGATGGCGGCCAGACCAATGGCCTGGGGGAACACCGTGGCAGTGCCGGCGCGGGCCACGCCGTGAAGGGCTTCGTTCCACCAGTTATAGGCGGGAACGCCAAGGCGCGGGATAGCGGGGGCGTCATAGCGGAGCTGGGAGGCCTTTTCCTCCAGCGTCATCTGGGCAACCAGCGCTTTGGCTTTCGCCCGGGCTTCATTACGATCCATCATATGTATACGCTCCTTTACTGATAGTAAGCAAGCAACTTATATTTCAATTCCCTTCCCGACATCATAATTCCTCCCTGATCTTTGCCAAAAAGTTGCGGTTTATAGTGGCAAACGTTGCGATTTTTTGCTATAATGGTCTGGAACAAGCCAGAAGGAGCCAACCATGAGCGTTCAGGCCATCGCTTTTGATCTCGACGATACCCTCCTGCGGGATGACCGCAGCATCTCCCCTTATACGATCTCCGTTCTGCGCCGCGCCGCCGGGATGGGCATTCACATCGTGCCTGCCAGCGGCCGCACCAGCAGCAGTATGCGCAGGCTGGTGGATCAGATCGGCTGCGCCAGCTGCTACGTCTGCTGCAATGGCGCGGAGGTCCGCGCGCCCGACCACACGATCATCATGCAGGAGCTTCTCCCTGTGGACATCGCCCGTCAGGTCGCCGCATGGGCCGCAAAGCACGACGTCTATGCCCAGACCTACGATGAGTACCGCTTCTATTTCAACAAGTATGGCAAGTATGCCGAGGATTACAAGCTCTCCTCCTCCCTGGAGGGCGAATATGTGGGCGATCTGGAAGCCTTCATCACCCAGCCCACCACCAAGATTCTCCTCATGGACGAACCCGTCCGCATCGCGGAGCTGCTACATGAAGCGCAGACCATATGGGAGGGCTCCCTGTCCCTCACCTGCTCCAAGCCATATTTTCTCGAGATCAATCCCCTGCGCGCCACCAAGGGAAACGCCCTGAAGTGGATCGCCCAGCGTCACGGCTTCCCCATGACGGACTTCATAGCATTTGGCGACAGTCTCAACGACACGAGCATGCTCGCAGCCGCCGGCACAGGCGTCGCCATGGCCAACGCCCGCGAGGACGTCAAAGCCCGCGCTGACGTGACCTGCCGCTCCAATGAAGAGGACGGCGTGGCCCATTACATCGAAAACAACGTTCTTTAAGGAGGAACGCCCATGATCCAGGCAGCCGGTTTTGCCAAAGCCCTGCAGCTGACGGAGCTCTCCCCCTCCACCAAAACAGAGTGGGATATCCGTTCCGCCGACCTGAACCGCCCCGGCGTGCAGTTCACCGGCTTTTATGAGTACTTTGCCTTCGAGCGTCCCCAGGTCATCGGCAAGGTGGAGATGACCTACCTGGAATCTCTCGAGCCTGCCGTCCGCCGTGAACGCCTGCAAAAATATTTTTCCTATGATCTCCCCTGCGTGATCATCTGCCGCGGCATGACAGCTCCCCCCGAGCTGCTGGAAGCCGCCCGCAGCCGCGATATCGCCGTTTATCAGACGAGCATGCTCACCACCAAATTCACCTTCAACGCCATCAACTACATGAACCGTTGTCTGGCGCCCCGGGTCACCCGCCACGGCGTGCTGGTAGACGTATACGGCGTAGGCGTGCTGCTCACCGGCGAAAGCGGCGTGGGCAAGAGCGAGGCCGCCCTCGAGCTGGTCAAGCGCGGCCATCAGCTGGTGGCTGACGACGTGGTGGACATCTGCCGTGTTTCCGATAACCGTCTCACCGGCGAGTGCCCCGAAATGGTTCGCCACTTCATGGAGATCCGCGGCATTGGCATCATCGACATCAAGGCCATGTACGGCGTCAGCGCCGTGGCCATGAGCAAATCCATCGACATGGTGATGCACATGGAGCACTGGGTACAGGGCAAGGAGTACGACCGTCTGGGCCTGGATGAGGATACCATCACCATTCTGGGCGTGAAGGTCCCCTATCAGATCCTGCCCGTCCGTCCCGGCCGCAACCTGGCCATCATCATCGAGGTCGCCGCACGCAACCTCTCCCTGAGGCGCATGGGCTATTCCGCGGCCCACGAGCTTGACCGCCGGCTGAATGAGATGATCATGAAAAAGACCGGCCAGCTGGACTGAGTAAGCACTATCATTTCATATATTTAGGAGGTAACTACTATGGTTTACATTGGCATCGACGTAGGCGGCACCGGTATCCAGATGGGCGTTGTGGACGAGAAGGGCCAGATCATCGCCAAGGGCGGCATCGTCACCCGCACGGATATCCCCTTTGAGGAGCAGGTCAAGGCCATGGCCGACTGCGCCCTGGAAACCCTTGAAAAGAGCGGTCACACCCTGATCGAGCTGGCCTCCATCGGCATCGGCATCCCCGGCATTGCCGACCCCCACACCGGCGTGGTGCCCTTCTGCACCAATCTGGGCTGGGTGAACGTCCCCCTGCGTGAGACCTTCCGCAAGTATATCGACAAGCCCATCCTCATCGATAACGACGCCACCGTGGCCGGCCTGGCCGAAAGCGTCGCCGGTGTCAGCGCCGGCACGGATTCCAGCGTGTTCCTCACCCTGGGCACCGGCGTGGGCGCAGGCATCGTGATCCGCGGCAAGGTGTGGAGCGGCTTCCACGGCATCGGCAGCGAGGTGGGCCACATGATCATGGAGATCGACGGCGAGCCCTGCTCCTGCGGCAACCGTGGCTGCCTGGAGCGCTACACCTCCGCCACCGCCATCATCCGCATGGCCCGCGAAGCAGTGGATAAGCATCCCGAAAGCCTGATCATGTCCCTGTGCGGCGGCGACCCCAGCAAGATCAACGCCAAGATGGTCTTCGACGCCGCCCGCGAAGGCGACGAGCAGGGCAAGAAGGTCTTCCGCCGCTATACCCGCTATCTGGGCCAGGCCATTGCCACCATCATCAACTTCTTCGATCCCGAAGTCATCGTCCTGGGTGGCGGTGTGAGCAAGGCCGGCAGCTTCCTGCTGGACGCTGTCCGTGAGGAAGCCCCCAAGTACTGCATCTTCAAGGCCATGCCCATCTCCCGCATCGAGCTGGCCGAGCTCGGCCCCGACGCCGGCATCATCGGCGCGGCCATGCTGGGCCTCTAAGGGAACGTTATCCCCTCGGGCGCCCTGCCAAAGGGCGCTGCGTTCCGGACTCCCACGAAGGACTATCGGCCCCTTCGAAACCCACTTTCAGTTATGGAAGTGGGTTTTTTCCTTTGCGGTGCGCGCGGCGCTCAACAGCCGCGCCGCGACATGGACTGCCCCACGGCGTGTGTAACGTTTCATATGTCGCACATTTTGCCAGAAATCCCTTTTCCACAAAGGATTTTCAACATTCCACGTTGTATATACTCATTATCAAGCCCAAGGAGGGAAATACTGTGACCATCCGGGAACGTTACGAGCAGGAAGAAGCCCAGCGGCTTTCGCGCCTTGCTGTCAGATCCTGCGAAAGCAAGGGACGTGAACGTCCCCAGGAGCCTTGCGCTGTACGCACCGATTTCCAGCGTGACCGCGACAGGATCATCCACAGCAAATCCTTCCGCCGGCTGAAGTTCAAAACCCAGGTGTTCCTTTCCCCCGAGGGCGACCACTACCGCACCCGCCTCACCCACACGCTGGAGGTGGCGCAGGTTGCCCGCACGCTGGCACGCTGCCTGCGCCTGAATGAAGACCTCACCGAGGCCATTGCCCTGGGGCATGACCTGGGCCACACCCCCTTCGGCCATATTGGCGAACGCTCCCTGGACGAGCTTGTGCCCGAAGGCTTCCGCCACAACGAGCAATCACTGCGCATGGTGGATGTGCTTGAAAATGACGGCAATGGTTTGAACCTGACCTGGGAGGTCCGCGACGGCATCCTCTGCCACAGCGGCAAGCAGTTCCCCGCCACCCTGGAAGGCCAGTGCGTACGCCGGGCCGACCGCATCGCTTACCTCAATCATGACCTGGACGACGCCCTTCGCGGCGGTATCCTGCAGCCCTTCGAGCTCCCTGCCGATTGCCTCAAGATCCTGGGCAAAACACACTCCGAGCGCATCAACACCATGATCCTCGACATCGTGGATAACAGCATGGACAAGCCCGAGCTCACCATGAGTCCCCTTGTGCAATCCGCCATGGACGGCCTGCGTGAGTTCATGTTCGAGAAGGTCTACCGCGACAGCTGGCGCGCCGCCGAGGAAAACCGCTGCGACCACATCATGAAGGAGCTGTGGAGCTACTACATTGCCCACCCTGCCGAGATGCCTGAGGAGTTCTTCATGATCGGCTACCGCGATGGTTCCGAGCGCAGCGTGTGCGACTTTCTTTCCTGCATGACCGACCGCTACGCCGTCCGGCTGTATCAGCAGCTCTTTATCCCCGCATCCTTTCCTGCAAATTGATGCTTTTTCCGTCATTTGAAAGAAGGAAATGCGCGAAACGTGGCGAAAGAATAGGACAGGTGAAGGTTATATGGCACCACGCTTTCCCTCCGCCTGGCTGGACGAGCTCCGCCAGCGGGCCGATATTGTACAAATCATCTCAGGTTATGTGACGCTGAAGAGGAACGGGCATAGATATTGGGGTCTGTGCCCGTTTCACGGTGAAAAAACAGCCTCTTTCTCGGTGGATCCGGAGCGGCAGCTCTACTACTGCTTCGGCTGCAAGGCCGGCGGCAGCGTGATCCAGTTCATCATGGACATCGAGCGGCTGGACTTTCAGGAGGCCGTGCGCTTCCTGGCCGATCAGCTTCACATGCCACTCCCCCAGCTGGAGGAAGACCCCGATTACCAGCGCCGCCGCGACCAGCGGGACAGGCTCCTGGCCGCCAACCGCGAGGCTGCGCAGTTCTTCCACAGCACCCTGTTTACCGAGGCCGGCAAGCCCATGCTGGATTACTTCAAGCGCCGCGGCCTGACGGATAACGTCATCCGCAAGTTTGGCCTGGGCGCTTCCCCCGCCGGCTGGGACACACTGACCAGGCACCTGCAGGGCAAGGGCTACTCCCTTGAGGAGCTCCGCCTGTGCGGGCTTACGGTAGTCAAGGCTGCCGAGCCCGCCACAGAAAGCTCCCCTGCCAAGCCCCAGCGCGCTTATGATATGTTCCGTAACCGCGCGATCTTCCCCATCATCGACCAGTACGGCAACGTGCTTGCCTTTGGCGGGCGTATCCTGGGCGACGGCCAGCCCAAGTACCTCAACACCTCCGACACGCCGGTGTTCAACAAACGTTTGGGCGTTTACGCGGCCAACCTGCTGCGCAAGGAACGGCACCTGGAGCGCGTCGTGCTGGTGGAGGGCTACATGGATGTGGTCTCGCTGACGCAGTTCGGCGTCCCCGGCGTATGCGCCACCCTGGGCACAGCCCTCACCGCTGAGCAGGCCCGGTTGCTCAAGCGTTTCGCCCCCAAGGTCTACCTGGGCTACGATGGCGACAGCGCCGGTCAGAACGCGATCCTGCGCGGCCTGGATATCCTGCAGGCAGAGGGCATTCCCGCCCGGGTACTGGATTTCCCCGACAAGCTGGATCCGGATGAATTCATCCGCCGCGATGGCATCGAGGGCTTCAACAGCCTCCCCGCCATTTCCCCCGAGACCTACCGCATGCGCCGTTTGAAGGAGCAGCACGATCTTTCCACCCAGGAGGGCCGCACCGAGTATGCCAAGGCCTGCGCCGCGATACTCAAAAACCTTGAGCCCGTGGAGCTGGAAAATCACCTGCAGGAGCTTATGGTGCAGACGGGCTTCACGCGGGATGTACTGCTGGCCCAGATCGGCGCGACTCTGCCCAAGGCTGTGCCGCAGGCCCCACCCAAGCGCGAGTCCTTCAAGCGCTCCGCCGCCCTCAATGGCGAGGACGTCCGCGCCGAGGAGCTGCTGATCTCCCTCATCGGCACAGGCCGTTTACCCGGCGATATCGCCAACGAGGAGGATTTCACCGATCCTTTGTTGAAGAATCTCTACGTCGACCTGACCCGGGGCCGATCCGCCGCAAGCCTTGTGGAAGAACAGCAGGACGAGAACCTCCGTGCCCGTGTGAGCCATCTGTTGCTCACCCCGCCCTCGGAGAATACCGACCAGCTCATCCGCATGGCGCAGGACTGCCTCAATTCCATGCGCCGCCGGCGTGTGGAGGAACGGATACAAACCATCATGCGTTCCATCAACACCCTTACGGGTAATGACAAAATAGCCGCTATGACCGAGGTTCAGGCCCTCACGGCCAAGCTGAACCGTTTCAAGTCCGCCAGATAATCCTGGCGGCGCAAGGAAAAGGAGAGGATCCCGTTTGACGCTTTCACCCGATGTACGCCAGGCCAAGCTGAATGAGCTGTACGAATTTGGCAAATCCAAGGGCAACCTGACCTACAAAGAGATCATGGACCGCCTGATGGAAATGGACATGGACCCCGACCAGCTCGACAAGGTTCTGGAAACGCTGGAAGCCCTGGGTGTGGAGGTCATCAACGAGAATGACCCCGCCGTGCAGTCCGCCCCCGAACCCGTGGAGGAACACGACGAGCACTTGGATCTCTCTGTGCCCGAAGGTATCTCCATCGACGATCCGGTGCGTATGTACCTCAAGGAGATCGGCAAGGTTCCCCTGCTGACCGCCGATGAGGAGGTCGAGATCGCCAAGAAGCTGGAGAGCGGCACCGACGAGGAGAAGGAAGACGCCAAGCGCAAACTGTCCGAGGCAAACCTCCGCCTGGTGGTATCCATCGCCAAGCGCTATGTGGGCCGCGGTATGCTCTTCCTCGACCTGATCCAGGAGGGCAACCTGGGCCTGATCAAGGCCGTTGAGAAGTTCGACTACCGCAAGGGCTTCAAGTTCTCCACCTACGCCACCTGGTGGATCCGGCAGGCCATCACCCGCGCCATCGCCGACCAGGCCCGCACCATCCGCATTCCCGTGCACATGGTGGAGACCATCAACAAACTGATCCGTGTCAGCCGCCAGCTGCTGCAGGAATACGGCCGTGAGCCCAGCCCCGAGGAGATCGCCAAGGAAATGGGCATCTCCGAGAGCAAGGTCCGTGAGATCATCAAGATCGCCCAGGAGCCCGTGAGCCTGGAGACCCCCATCGGCGAGGAGGAGGACAGCCACCTGGGCGACTTCATCCCCGATGACGACGCTCCCGCCCCCGCCGAGGCCGCTTCCTTCGCCCTGATGAAGGAGCAGCTGCTGGATGTGCTGGATACCCTCACGCCCCGTGAGGAGAAGGTGCTGCGCCTGCGCTTCGGCCTGGATGACGGTCACCAGCGCACCCTGGAAGAGGTCGGCCGCGAGTTCAACGTGACCCGCGAGCGCATCCGCCAGATCGAAGCCAAGGCCCTGCGTAAGCTCCGCCATCCCAGTCGCTCCAAGAAGCTGCGTGATTATCTTGACTAACCAAACAAACTACGCCCTGTCTGCTTCAGACAGGGCACTTCTTTCTCAGCAGGCACGGCGGTTTGCGGGTTCCCTGGCTCTGCGGCTGGCTCATCGTCCATGGCAAGCGTTTGATGTGTATCTTGCCGGTCTCAATGCTATTCCCGGGATCCTGGAGCGATATATCCCGGGCGATACCATGGGCTTTCTGCATGCCATCGATTTACCCCTGCGCAATGCCATGGTAAGCGCTGCTGTGGCATTGTCCCACGCCCCCGCCCCCAACGGTCTGCCCGATACCCTGCGCCGATTCCTGCAAACCGGCCATATTCTGTGAGGATAAACCATGCTTGATGAAAGACTTTCCCTGGCCGCAAGCCTGTATGAGCCCTGCGACACAGGCGCGGACATCGGCACCGATCACGGCCTGCTCCCCTGCCATGTGTTGAAGGAGAACATCTGTCGCCGGATGATCTTCGCCGATGTGAGCCCCAAGGCTCTGCGCCATGCGGAGGAGCAGGTAGGTCGGCAGGATCTTGCCGGTCGCGCCCGGCTCATCTGCGCTGATGGGCTGGATGCTCTGGTGGAAAAGTGCGGTTGTGTGTCCGTCATGGGCATGGGCGGCGAGACCATCGCCAGCATCCTCACCCGTGGACACACCAAGCTGCAAGGCGCTGTGCTGGTGCTTTCCGCCCACACCGATCTGCACTTAGTGCGTCAGGCAGTGCGGGACATCGGCTACCACATCGTGCGCGAGGAGCTCTGCCGCGCCGCCGGAAGGTTCTATGTTGTCTGGCGCGCAGAACCGGGAGCCGCCGCCCTTACCGATGCGGAGATCCGCTTCGGCCCCCTGCTCATGAAGAACATGACCCCGATGCTGAAGGAGTATATCACCTGGCGTATCGCGGTGCTGGGTGAGCGGCAGCGCGGTCTTCTCGCTGCCCGGGAGCTGGATGTATCCGCTATCCGTGCCATCAGGCGTGACATTGCTTTCTACCAAGCCAAACTGGAGGAATGACCATGACCGTTCAGCAAGTATTTGATTTCATCAATACCCGCGCACCCTATGAGATGCAGGATCCCTACGATAACTCCGGTCTGCTGGTGGGCGACCCCGCCGCTGATGTTCACGGTGTGCATTTCGCCATGGATCTCACCCAGCGTGTCGTGGATGAGGCCATTGCCGCCGGGGCTGACCTGATCGTCACTCATCATCCCATTATGTTCTCGCCCATCAAGCGCCTCCTTGCCACTGATTATGAAAGCCGTCTCATCATGCAGCTGGTTCGCAACGGCATTGCCATGATCTCCGCCCACACCAACCTGGACAAGGCTGACGGCGGCATCGATGACGTGCTGGCAGAGCGCATTGGTCTGAGCAACATTACCGGCGAAGACTACGTCCGCATCGGTGACCTGCCCCACCCCATGAGCGCCGAAGAGCTCACCGTTCACGTCAGTCGCGCGCTGAACACCGTGGTTCGTCCCATGGGAATCGGTGAAAATATCACCCGGGTGGCCGTATGTTCCGGCGCAGGCGGTAGCGAATGGCCCGTGGCCCACGGCTGGGGCGCGCAGGCATTCGTTTCCGGCGAAATCAAGCATCACGATGCCCTTGCCGCCGTGGATGCTGGCCTTTTCTGCCTGGAGGCCGGCCACCACGCCACCGAGGAACCCGGCATTTTTGCTCTGGCCGACGCTTTACAAAACGAGCTGAATGCGGTACAATGTAATGTGCACGTATCTAAGTCTCAGGCAGGCGCCTATGCCATGCCCGGGAGGCCCTGACGGAGGCCCGTATTCCCGTCAGAAGGAGGAACCCTATGGATCAGCAGCAGTTGGAGCTTATGTGGCAGTACCAGCAGGAGGACATCAAGGCAGATCGCATCGCCAATGAGATCAAGCGCTCCCCCACCCGTCAGAAGCTGGAAAAGAGCCGCGACTTCATCATAGAGCAGCAGAAGCAGTACAAGCAGATCGAGGAACAGGTCGCCATCATGGCCGACCGCAAGGACGCCATCCGCGACGCCATCGCCCGCTGCGAGGAACAAATCGCTGCTATTACCCAGAAATTTGAGCAGAATCCCCCCGAGGACGAGGAATCCGCCCGCGCCATGCTGACGGAGGCCTCCAAGTATCGCGACAGCATCGCATCCTATGAGCAGGAGATGCGCCGCATCGTGAAGGATTCCTCCGATTATGATCAGAAGCAGCGCTCCTGCCGCCACGAGGCTGCCAAGGTGAAGGTCGAGTTTGACCAGCTCAAGATCACCTACGATAAGGAGATCAGCGAAAAGAAAGCCGCGCTGGATGCTCAGCGCGCCGTGGCCAATGCCAAGGCTGTGGGCATTGAAGCCAAGCTGATGGAGGAATACAACACCATCAAGAAACGCATCATGCCCCCCATGGCCCGCCTGGTGGGCAACCAGTGCAGCGGCTGCAATACCGCCCAGCCCTCTTCCCTCCTGAGCAAGATCAAGAGCGGAACCGAGCTCATCGAGTGCGAGACCTGCGGCCGTATGATCATTCCGTAATACAGCGTCCGGCGGCATGTGTCGCCGGATATTTTTACAGATGGAGGAAAACACCGTGACTGACAACATTCGCTACATCGGCGTCAACGATCATGATATCGACCTGTTCGAAGGGCAGTACATCGTACCCAATGGTATGTCCTACAACGCTTATCTGATCATGGATGAAAAGGTGGCTGTGATGGACACCGTGGATCAGCGCAAGGCTGAGGATTACTTTGCCAACCTGGCCGCCGCTCTGGAGGGCCGCACGCCGGATTATCTCGTCGTTTCCCACGTGGAGCCCGACCACGCCTCCTCTGTGAAGCTTTTCACCGAGAAGTATCCCACCGCCAAGATCGTCGGCAACGCCAAGACCTTCCAATTCCTTGCCAATTATTTCGACCTTTCCGGCACAGAGCAGATCATCGTCAAGGATGGCGATACCCTGACTCTCGGCCAGCACAACCTGACCTTCGTCTTTGCCCCCATGGTGCACTGGCCCGAGGTCATGATGACCTACGAAAGCACCGAGAAGGTCCTCTTCAGCGCTGATGCCTTTGGCAAGTTTGGCGCGCTGGATGTAGAAGAAGAGTGGGATTGCGAAGCCCGCCGGTACTACTTCAACATTGTTGGCAAGTTCGGCGTACAGGTGCAATCCGTGCTGAAAAAGGCCGCCGGGCTGGAGATCAGCACCGTCTGCCCTCTGCACGGCCCCATCCTGACCGATACCATTCCCCATGTCCTGGAGCTGTACAACATCTGGAGCGGCTACGGCGTGGAGAGCGAGGGCGTGTTCATCGCCTACGCTTCCCTTCACGGCAACACCCGGAAGGCCGCTTACCGGCTGAAGGAGATCCTTGAAGCCAAGGGCTGCCCCAAGGTCGCCATTACCGACCTGGCCCGTGAGGACATGGCCGAGGCTCTGGAGGACGCCTTCCGCTATGGCAAGGTCGTGCTGGCCGCTTCCTCCTATAATGGCGGCGTGATGCCCTTCATGGAGGATTTCCTCCATCACCTCAAGGCCAAGAACTATCAGAAACGTACCATTGGCCTGGTGGAAAACGGCACCTGGGCGCCTTCCGCCGCCAAGACCATGAAGGAAGTGCTTGCCACTTTCAAGGATGCGACGGTTCTGGAGCCCGCCGTGACCATCCGCAGCGCGTTGAAGGAAAGCGACCTGCCTGCCCTGGAGCAGCTGGCCGATGAACTGATGAAGTAATCACACAAAAAACCCGGAAGCATTTGCTTCCGGGTTTTTCATTGCTTATTTTCTCAGCAGCTTGTAGCACTTCCAATCGCCGGTGCCAACAGGCAGCTCGAACACCTTTTCCAGGGGCTCGGGACGGCAGCTGGCGCTGTCGCCCATGCGGCGGGGCTGCGGATTCACACGAACAGGCGTGGTGTACTGTACGCCGGTCTCCAGATCCTCGATGCCGATGTACTCCTCGCCCAGCAGCGTGACCTCTGCCTGAGTCTTGAACTCATTAAGGTTATACACGCAGAAGGTGTCGTTATCGTAGGTGAACAGGCTGAACTTGGGGTTCACCGTCAGATACAGCTGACCCTTGCGGGCAAAATTCTTGGTAATGGCGCCGATGACCTCACGGGGCAGGCGGTACAGGTCGCCATAGTTGTCGGGAATGTTCAGGATGTACAGGAAGCCCTTGCCGTACTGATCCTCGGTCATCACGGGAGTGCTGAATTCATTCACGTGCAGCAGCACATCGTACCAGGTGGCGTTATTCTTGTGCTGCATCACGGTGAAGAGCACAGGCTCGTCCGCCACATGCACGTTGTGCGTGCTGACGTTCAGGTTCGTCAGCTGATAGCGGGTGCCGCTGACCTTGCGATCGGTGACCTTCACACTGGTCATCTGGCGGATTCCGCGGTCAGCCATGGCCTTCGCGAAGCCGCTGGTAACAATGGCCACGCCGCCATTGCGGACGTACTTCTCCAGCTTGGACATCACATCCTGATCATAGGTGGAGTTCTCCGTTAGGAAGAGCACAGGCGCCTTCTCGTCGAATTCGGGCGTGAGCTCCATCGGAATGCCGCACAGACCCAGATAACCGGGCAGCTGATCCTCGCCGTCGGAATCATAGGGCTCATAGGTGCTCACACCATTGGGCTTGCCCAGCTGGCTCAGCACCTTATCAACACGGCGCAGCTCAGCCGCCAGGGCGCCCAGCATGGGCGAATTGATCATCAATTCAAAGTTGAACAGCATCAGCTCGCGTGCCTTGGCAAACACAGTATAGGTACCCTGCTGCACAAAGCGGCTGATGTTGGTCTGGGAGCCGTGGGGATCGATCCAGCCGCCGCCGTTACGGCCAGGCGCGGTATTTTCCATCAGTCGGATGATGCCGTAGCTGAGATAGCGCTGCAGGTGCTGGCCGTCATAGCTGCCCATGCGGGTCTCCGTGCCGGTGTAAATGGCGTCGAAGATGTCCTTTTCCTTGCCGGGATTATAGCCGCACTCCTGGAAGGCTTCATACCAGTTGGGGAACTTGACGATGCACTTGCACTTGGGGTTGGCTTCCTTGGCGGCAGCCACCATCAGGCGGGAGTACTCCTCCATCTGATCCAGCTTGAACTCTGCCCAGCTGCGCTCGCCCTTCTGCTCGATGCACTTTCCACACCGGCAGGAATTGAAGTAATAGTCGTCCAGGATCAGCTCGTCAAACAGCCGGGCCGTGCGACGCACGATGTCCAGCAGCGCCTCGCGATGGGCGTCATCGGAATAGCAGTAGCAATCGAAGATGGCAGGCTTACGCTCGCCCACCAGACCGGTGGTGGTGATGCCGCCGCTGACCTCGATACCGTTGCGCTCAAAAACACGCTTGGCCATCAGCATCTGGTCGTCGGGAATATCCACCAGAGCGCGGTGGGTCTCCAGATAGGCCTTGTGCAGCGGTGCAACCGCGCGGAAAGCATCGATATCCGCCTGAATCTGCTCCTCGGTCTTGCCCTCAAGATAATACGCATAAACATAGGCCGCCAGGCCAAAGTTCTCATAGGGTTTCATATTAAGTTTCCTCCGCAACTATTGTTGTTGATGAATGATTCGTGTCCGACCGGCTGTATTCCTTCCGGCATATTGCATATTTTGAAAAAATATCGTATGATATTTTCAAAGGAGGTATCTGATATGGATGCTATGCAAAATATGCTCACCCGGCGCAGCGTGCGCAAGTTCAAGCCCGACATGGTCCCCCGCGACGTGCTGGAAAAGATCGTTGAAGCCGGCACCTACGCCCCCACCGGCATGAACAAGCAGGCCCCCATCATCATTGCCGTGACCAACAAGGCCATGCGCGACAAGCTCTCCCGCATGAACGCCGCCGTGATGGGCAGCGAGAACGATCCCTTCTACGGCGCACCCGTGGTGTTGATCGTCCTGGCGGACAAGAACCTGGCCGGCACTTACCTTTACGACGGAAGCCTTGTGATGGGTAACCTGATGCTGGCCGCTCACGAGCAGGGTATCGCCAGCTGCTGGATCCATCGCGCCAAGCAGGAATTCGAAACTGAAGAAGGCAAGGCCATCCTGCAGGATCTCGGCATCGAAGGCGATTTCGAGGGAATCGGCCACTGTATTCTCGGCTACGCAGACGGCCCCGAACCCGAAGCCAAGCCCCGCAAGGATAATTACGTTTACTGGATCGAATAAGGCAACGCCCCGGAGCGAATGTTCCGGGGCGTTTTTGCGTCAGTCAAAAGGATAAACCATGTTCCACTGGGCACGCAGCTCATCCATCACTCGCATGATGTGCAGCGTTTCGCTGTGAGGCATTTCAGGGCATTGCTTTTTCCCCGCTGCCATGGCCCGCATGCAAGCCTCGACCTGATACTCATAGCCCGTGATCTGCTCCGGAACATGGATCTCCTGCACCGGCACGCCGCTGTGAGAGTTGTCGAAGACCTGGATCAGCAACGGATTATTGATGTTATCCACTGTCAGATATCCCTTGTCGCCGCAGATAACGCCGCGCCTGTCTGTCTGGGCCATGGTAGTGGACACCAGATGCGCCGTTTTGCCATCGCGGTAGTACAAAGTGATATTCTCGGTGTGATCCACGCCCGTGTCCATCATGCCAACGCTGCTCTCCATCCGAACAACGTCGTCACCAAAGGCCATGGAGGCAAAGTTCAGCGTATACACACCCAGGTCCAGCAGCGCGCCGCCGGCAAGCTCAGGCTTGCAGATGCGCTCGCTGCCCTCGATAGCATAGCCCAGGTTGGCCATCAGCACCCTGGGCGTGCCGATCGCGCCGCTGCTGAGCAGATCGTTGATAATCTGCCTGGAGGGCATATACCGGGTCCAGATGGCCTCGGTCATGAAAACGCCCTTTTCCGCCGCCAGAGCGATGACCTCCTCCGCCTGGCGCGCGTTGCCGGTAAAGGACTTCTCGCACAGGATCCCGCGGCCATACTTCAGGCACAGCTTCATGTGCTCCGCGTGGTGGGAATGAGGTGTGGCAATATACACCAGCTCCACACTGTCATCCGCCAGCATCTCCTCATAGGAGCCGTAAGCGCGCAGGAAGCCCTCCTTTGCCGCGAAGGTCTGCGCCTTCGCCAGGTCACGGGACGCAACGGCATAGAGCTCCACATCCTGTCCGCGGGCCTTCATGCCCCGAAGCGTCTTAGCCATGGCGGCAGCGATATTGCCGGCGCCAAGAATCGCGATATTCATATCAAAAAACCTCCCGATAACGGAATTCATCTGCTCCTATTTTACATAGCCACTGTTATTCTGTCAACAGAGGCAATGGTTTTCCCCGCCATGCAAAAGGCCTGCCGCAGGATGCAGCAGGCTCACAGGGTATACTTGAGGATCAGTCGCCGAAGAAGGTGGGCAGGGCGCAGTACATGATCAGCTCCACGCTTCTGGTGCTATGGCCGCCGCTGCACTGGGTGTAATACAGGTTGCCGTCACGGAAGTTCTCGCAGTACACGAAGGTATCCGTCATAAGGCTCATGGCATCGATCTGTGCAGTCATGCCCTTATAGCCAACGTCGCCCTCGCCGCCGCAGCCGGCATAGATGAAGAAATCATCCTTGGTATATCCGGCCTTGGAAACGCTGTCTGCCAGCTTCTGGGCAGCAGCCGCCGCGTCATCGCCAAAGCTTGCGCCGCCGCAGCAGGGCATGTAGTAGGCGATCTGATCCAAGCTGTGCTCAAACGTCGCCCAGCAGGAAACAGAGCCCATGGAAAATCCGCTGTAGGCACGGTGCGTACGGGAGGCATGGATGCCCTCGGGGGTCACATCCTCGGCATAGGTGTGGTAGGTGCTCTCGAAGGCGGGAATGAGGTAGTTGTTCAGCTCGTACCAGTAATTAGCCGCGCACCATCCTTCTTCCTTGCCGGGTACAGCATAAGTAGGCGTAACCACGAGCAGCGGCTCGATGTGACCTTTTTCGATCATCGCGTCCAGCACAAACTGCATGTTGGAGATGGAACCAGCTCCCCTGAAGAAGGTGGTGTAGCCGCCACCATGGCCGTGCATCAGGTAAAGCACGTTATAGCGCGTGGTGGTATCAGCCTCGTCATAGCCATAGGGCACGTAGACCAGGGCGTTCTTAGTGTAGGGTTCGCCCTCCTCGGTCTGGGCGTCGTAGCGGAACATAACAGTCTTGCCGCGCTGAGTGACGCCGGTGATATAGTTGGGATCCATCTCCACGAAGGTGTTATCCGGGAAGTCTGTCTTGCGTCCGTTTCCCTCCGCGCAGGCGAAGCCACTCATCAGCAGAACGGTCGCCAACAGGAATGCGATCAGCTTCTTCATTGCATCCATCTCCTTTTTCCGTGTAATTACGGCTTCTATATTATTAAGTATACACGAGAGGCAGGCTGATTTCAACTGCAAATCGTGCTCCAATATGTTATATTTTCAGCGCAACCTGCCTCTGCCTCTCATCTCAGGCACACCTGTCAGGCATGGGCGGCACCGGTGCGGAGGCAAAACAAGCTCCAGGCATACGCAGGTGATGTCGGCGCTTGCTATCACCTTGCTTTTTGCGCATGAAAAAACGCTGAAACCCTTACGATTTCAGCGTCTTTTACGTGAGCCCGGCAGGACTCGAACCTGCGACCTTTTGATTCGTAGTCAAACACTCTATCCAGCTGAGCTACGAGCCCATGTGCTTTGGGAACCTCGTGTGTTCCTGACAGCTTTGATAGAATACCACATCTCAACAGATCTGTCAACAGGTTTTTTTAAATTTCTCAGAATATTTTTTGATTCATATCGGTTTTTGCGCCTTGGGGTAAACACCCAGCAGCCGGATCTCCCTTGTGAAGGGCTTGGCCGCAGCCATAGCCTGCTGCAGGTGCGCCTGATCCATCATGCCCTCAAAATCGGCCGAGAAGAAATAGGCGAAGGTGGTATCCGGCAGCGGTCGGCTCTCGATCCGAGACATATTCAGTCCGCTCCGGGCAAAGGATTCCAGCACACGCACCAGCGCACCAACCTCATTTTTGACGGTGAAGATCACCGTGGCCTTTTCCGGTTCCGCCAAAGGCGTTTCCTCCCGCGAAAGGATGAAAAACCTGGTGGTGTTCAGATCAGAGGTCTGTATGTTCCTTTTGAGGATCCGCAGCCCGAAGGCACGGGCGGCCTCCTCGCTGGCAATGGCGGCAAGCGCGGGATCACCCTTCCGCGCCACCTCACAGGCGCTGATGGCCGTGTTGGCCGAGGGGATCAGCTGAACATTCTTCAGTGTGGCCAGGAACTCATCGCATTGCGCGATCGCCTGCGGGTGTGAGGAGATTTGCCGGATGCCCTCCATGGACGCGCCGGGCACGCCCAGCAGCTGATGCCGCACGGCCTTCATGGTTTCCCCCACGATGTGCAGGGGCAGCTTCTCAAGGATGGAATAGGTGGGCAGCACCGCACCGGCAAAAGAATTTTCCACCGGCAGCAGGGCATAATCCGCCGCGCCGTCGATCACCGCGCCGGCTGCCTCGGGAAAAGTGGCGTACCCTACGCACTCCCCCGCCGGAAAGGCTTCCTGCGCCGCGGCTTCAGAAAAGCTGCCGCGGGTACCCGGATAAGCGATCACCTGACGCACGCCTGTCGCTCCTTCCACAGTTCCATCACGCCAAGGGCGGTCATGGCCTCGATCACAGGCACCGCCCTGGGCAGAATGCACGGGTCATGCCGACCGTGGATGCTCATCTCCGCATTCTCGCCCTTCACCAGGGACACCGTTTGCTGCGGCTGGCCGATGGAGGGCGTCGCTCTCACGGCACAACGGAAGATCACCGGCATACCGTTGGTGATGCCCCCCTGCACACCGCCGGAGTGGTTGCTGTCCGTAACGATCTTCCCCGCCTCCATGCGGAAGGGATCGTTGGCCTGGCTGCCACGGAGCGCTGCGAACCCGAAACCCTCGCCAAACTCCACACCCTTCACAGCGGGGACGGAGAACAGCAAATGGCTCAGCACACTTTCCACACTGTCAAAAAAGGGTGCGCCAAGACCCGCAGGCAGGCCGGAGATCCTGCATTCGATCACGCCGCCAATGGAATCCCGATCCTCAAGGGCCTGCATAACTTCAGCCTGCATGGCTTCGTCCAGTCCTTTTCGCAGTACGGGCAGGTGCATGGACTTCAGCCCGGCGGCATCCACATCACGGACGTTCATCAGGCTGTCATCCTCCACGCCGCCAAGGCGCTGGATATGACTGACGATCTCAACGCCCTGCTGCTCCAGCCACTGGCTGCACAGGGCTCCGGCGAACACGACCGGGGCCGTCAGACGACCGCTGAAATGCCCACCGCCGCGCCAGTCCTCAAAGCCGAAGTAACGCACATGCCCGGTATAATCCGCATGGCCGGGGCGGAGTAGATCCACCCCGTCGCCGTAATCCTGTGACCGTGTATTGGTATTGCGGATGATGGCGCAGATAGGCTGACCGGTAGTCCGGCCCTTCAGCACGCCGGAAAGGATCTCCGGCACGTCCGCTTCCTTGCGGGGTGTCGTGAGAAGGCTTTGTCCCGGCGCGCGGCGGCGCATCTCGCCGGCAATCCGATCCATATCGATGGTCATGCCCGCGGGAAAGCCATCCATGGTTATGCCGATGGCTTCGCCGTGGCTTTGCCCGAACAGCGAGATCCGCAGGTGCTGACCGAAAAAGCTGCTCATTTCACGATGCCTCCCAGGGACTGATAAACATTCAGGAATTCCGGCCAGGATTTATCCAGGGCCTCCACGCCCTTCACGGTCACAGGCTCTTTGCACACGGTAGCCGCCAGCGCCGCGAGCATCACCATGCGATGATCGTTAAAGTCCTCGATCTCCACGCCGCCCCGCAACGTTTCCACGCCACGGATGACCATATCGTCCCCCTGCATCTCGGCGCAACCGCCCAGCTGATTGAGGATCGTCACCGTGGCCGCAAGCCTGTCGCACTCCTTCAGCCGCAGCCGACCGCAGCCGGTCAGACGACTCTCACCCTTGGCCAGCTGACAGGTCAGCGCAAGAATGGGCGCGATGTCCGGGCAATCGTGCATATCCAGTACAGCGCCCTGCAGGTTGCCGCCGGAAACGATCACACCTTCCCCGCATTCCCGCACAGCGGCGCCAAGCGCGGCCAGATGCCCGAGCACCGCCCGGTCGCCCTGGGTGGTCTTTGCCTGCAGTCCGGAAACAGTCACCTCATGGCCCAGAGCCCCTGCGCAGAGCATTACCGCCGCTTGGGAATAATCCCCGCTGAGCCGTCCGCTTCTGGCACGATACATCTGCCTGCCGGGGATCGTCCAGCTGAAGGGGCCGTTTTCCTTCACTTCGATACCGCTGTCCAGCAGAGCTTCCATAGTCATGTTGATATAGCCCACGGATTCCACCGGCGGCAACACCGTCAGGGTAGAATCGCCCTCCAGCAGGGGCAGGGCGAACAGCAGGCCGGAGACGAACTGGCTGGAGACATTGCCCGGCAGCACATATTTGCCCGCCGCCATCTTGCCGGATACGGTCAGCTCCGCCGCGCAGTCGGCACCGACGCCCATACGCCACATTACGCCCCTGGGAACGAACAGGTCGCGGTACACCTCCATGGGCCGCTGGCCCAGCAAGCCATGCATACGGAAGGTCGCTCCGCCCGCGAGGCACAGGGCGATGGGCACAAAGAAGCGCAGCGTGGAGCCACTTTCGCCGCAATCCAGCACGGGGAGCTTACCCTTACGGGGCTTGCCGCCGCAAATGACCAGCGCGTCGTTCTCCTCCTTGATGGAGGCGCCCAGCCCCTTGAGACAGCGGATCGTCGCCTTCATATCCGCCGAGGACATAAAGCCGTCCAGGCGGGTTTCCTCCGTGGTCAGTCCGGCGCAGATCATCCTGCGATGCGCCTCTGATTTGCTGGCCGGGGCAGCCATGACACCCGCCAGCTTCGCGGGCATAAAGATCTTGTCCATCATAACTCCATGCGCGCAGTTTTCGCGCGCTTAACACATATTTGTTGGATACCGCAAATTATCATACCATATTAACAATGGTTATGGTTGTTTTCTTCGTGTACAAAAAAGCCGGTCCGAAGACCGGTCTTAAGCCTGTTACAGAGTATTCAAATGAAGTCTCGCTCTCACGCTGGGGCAGGCCGCACAGCCGCCGTCGCCCGTTTCCCGCAGGGAGGAAGGCAGCGCGTCGCCCACTTCCTTCATGGCCAGGAGCACCTCGTCAGGGGCGATGGGACACCGGATGCCGGAAAGTACCATGTCCGCCGCCGTGAAGGCCACGCCGCAGGAGCCCACATTGCGGTACACGCAGGGCACCTCTACCAGGCCTCCCACAGGGTCGCACACAAGGCCCAGCAGATTCATGATGGCAAAAGCCGCCGCATCCACACACTGCCGGGGATCGCCGCCCTGTAGATACACCAGCGCTGCAGCAGCCATAGCCGCCGCAGAACCGCATTCCGCCTGGCAGCCGCCCTCCGCGCCGGAAATGCTTGCCTGTGTTGCAATGGACTGTCCCACCGCCGCCGCGACGAACAACGCCTCCACGGCCTGCTCCGCGGTCGCGCCGTTTTCTTCCATCATAGCCAGGATAGAGCCCGGCAGGATACCGCAGGCTCCCGCCGTGGGTGCCGCCACAATCTTGCCCATGCAAGCGTTGCACTCAGCCGTGGCCATAGCATAGACCTCCGCCTTGCCCAGCAGACGGCCGCAAAGCAGATTACCTTCCTCCAGGCGTTTGAAAAACAACGCCGCCTGTCCGCCGCTGAGCCCCGATACAGAGCGCAGCTTCTCGTCCAGGCCGGTATGCACGGCTTCCTTCATGCACGCAAGATGGCTGCGCATGATATCACGCACCTCATCCTCCGTCATGCCGGTCTCCTCTGCCTGCTGCTTCACAGCCGCGTCAGCAATGCTACCATCACCCGCCAGCTGCACCCATTCATTCAGCGTAAAATCCATCAGCAAGACCTCCTTTTCAGGAACGTCACATTCCGCACAGCCTTCAGGTGGCGCAGGCTCTCCAGCACATATTGCTCGGGCGCGCCGTCCAGCTCCAGCACCATCATCGCGTCAGCGCCTGCCTTGCGGCGATACACCTGCATATTGGCGATGTTGATCTCCTGCCCCGCCAGCGCGCCGGTTACCGCGGCGATGACGCCCGGCGCATCCTTCTGATGGATGATCAGCGTGTGCTCCTTGCCTGTGAAATCCACATTCAGACCATTGAGCTTATGGATCTCGATATTGCCGCCTCCAACAGAGGCCGCCTCCATGGTCAGTTCTTTCCCGGAGACGCCGGTCAGCATCAGCCGCACCGTATTGGGATGGGCGCCGCGGATGTTCACTGTATCAAAGGTCACCGCGATTCCCTGCTGCCGGGCCAGTATCAGTGACTCGCGCAGACGGGGATCATCCACCGCCATGCCCATCAAACCGCCGGTGATGGCCCTGTCTGTGCCGTGACCGTGATACGTCTTGGCAAAGGAACCGTGGAAGCCGATCTCCGCGTGGGACACATCCTCATTCAGCAGAAGCCGGGCTGTCAGGCCAATACGGGCCGCACCGGCTGTATGAGAGCTGCTGGGACCGATCATCACCGGCCCGATCAGGTCAAAAAGATCCATATCCGTCATCCTTCCCCACAGGAAGTTTTTTATCATTTTACATCCTGACCCCACCTCCGGTCAAGCGCAGCAGGACGCATTTTGCATTTCATGTCAGCTTTGGGAAGGAAAATACGATTTTCACCTTGACGCACCTGCTGTTCTGTGATAAAATATGTATGGTTTTGAACGGCGTTCATCATTATGAACGGAGGGGTACTATGACGGAAGCGGCCAACAGAACGCTGCAGCGCGGGCTGACCATTCTTGAGCTGCTCAGCGAGCATCCCGAAGGGCTTGAGCTGCACGAGATCGCCAGGGAACTGGCGCTCCCCAAGTCCAGCGCTCACAACCTGATGCAGACCCTGCTGACCCTGCGCTACGTTCGCCTGACCCCCGCCAGCCGCTATCAGATGACCCTGAAGACCTTCGAGGTCGGCGCGGCAGTGGTACAGACCACGGACGTGACACAGGTACTGCGCCAGTATATGCAGCAGGCCTTCGCCGACTGCAACGAAACCATGCACTGCGGCGTTCTCTCCGGCAAAGAGGTGCTTTACATCGATAAGATCGAGAGTACCCAGTCCATCCGCATGGCCAGCCACGTGGGCATCCGCATGCCCCTGTACGCGACGGCCATGGGCAAGGCCTTCCTGGCCGAAATGACCGACGCCGAGATTCGCGCCCTCTACCCCGAAGGCGTTCTTCCGCCCCTTACCGGGCGTACCATCGCCGATGTGGAGGAGCTGATCGCTCAGCTTTCCATCATCCGCGAGCGCGGCTGGGCCATGGAGGATCAGGAAAACGCCGAGAACGTGAGCTGCGTGGGCGTGGCCATTCTGGGCCGCGACGGTCGCCCAGCCTATGCGCTGAGCATCTCCGCGCCCTCCTTCCGCATGACGGAGGAGCGCCGCGAAAACTGTGCCGCCCTGCTCCGGCGGGCCAAGCGCCGCATCGAGCGTGTGCTGCGCGCCCTGTAACCCCAGTCACCCATTGGATCGACATATAGAAAGGACGAGAGATCATGGAATTCCTGGAGAAACTTTCCCTGGCCGGTCTGGTTCCCGTCATTGCCATCAACGAT
>SVGJ01000069.1 GCA_015056415.1 Clostridiales bacterium | reverse complement strand
TGGATTGAATACACCTCCAAATTGTGCTTTGGCTCTATGAGCCGGGAAACGGAAGACGCAGGCTTTTCACAATCCCGCGGGAGCAACCCACTCCGTGGGGATTTGTCCCGGCCTGCAACCTTGTTAAGGAAAGCCGAAACCGTTGGGGAGAATGGCTTTCCTCCATCAGACGACCTTAGGAGTCAGCCGCCTGAGGTCGCTCCGCGCCTGGTGAAAGCAAGCGCAGAACAACGCCTCCATCCGCTATGGAAGGTGCGGAGGGATGCGCTTTGGTGTTATCCGCAGGCTGTATGATGGAACACGTGCGGGGATGCACATGCAGCCGCCCACCAATGGAGCCTACTTGCTAACCATCTCATAATATCATAGTTCACGCAACTTGTAAATCTTTTTTTATGATTTTCACAAACTTTTTTTGCGATCTTTGCCGGGGTTGCGCGGGTGGTTTTCTTCTATTATAATAAAGCGGTTAAGGAGTGAGCATTTTATGTTTGATCTGCCTGCCGGCGCGGCATTTATCATCAGTCAGCTGAACGATCATGGGCATCGGGCCTATGTGGTGGGCGGCTGCGTACGGGATTCCCTGCTGGGCCTTGAGCCAAAGGACTGGGATATCTGCACCTCCGCCCTGCCGGAGGAAATGCAGCGGATCTTCCGTGGCCAGCACGTGGTGGAGACCGGGCTGAAGCATGGCACGCTGACGTTGGTGCTGGATCATGTTCCCTATGAGGTGACCACCTTCCGGGTGGATGGCGAGTACACCGACCACCGTCATCCGGACGAAGTACGCTTTGTGCAGGACGTCCGGGAGGATCTGGCCCGGCGTGATTTCACCGTGAACGCCATGGCGTATCATCCGCAGGAAGGGCTGGTGGACGCGTTTGGCGGTCAGGAGGATCTGGCGGCGGGCGTCATCCGCTGCGTGGGCGAGGCGGAGCGTCGCTTTGATGAGGACGCGCTGCGCATTCTGCGGGCGCTGCGGTTCGCCTCGACTTATTGCTTTGCCATTGAGGAAAAAACGGCGGCCGCCGTGCATAACCTGAAAGCGACCCTGCAGGGTGTGGCGGCGGAGCGCATCCGGGTGGAAGTGGCGAAGCTGCTCTGTGGCAAGGGCGCTGGGGACATCCTGCGCAGCTATCATGATGTGATCGGCCAGGTGATCCCGCAGATCAAGCCCATGGTGGGCTTTGAGCAGCACACACCCCACCACCGCTACGATGTGTGGGAGCATACCATCCGCGCCGTGGAAGCTGTGCCTGCCACGGAGGTGCTGCGGCTCACCATGCTCCTGCACGACAGCGGCAAGCCCGCCGCCTTCACCATGGATGAAAACGGTGTGGGGCATGCCTATGGGCACCAGAAGATCTCGGCGGAGATCGCGGAGGAAGTATTGAGCTTCCTGCGGGTGGACAATGCCACCCACGATCGGGTGCTGCTGCTGGTCAAGTACCATGATATCAGGATGAATACCGAGCGCACGCTGCTCAAGCGCCGCCTGCACAAGTTCGGCGAGGAGGCCCTGTGGCAGCTCATCGACGTGCAGCGGGCCGACGCCATGGGCAAGGGTACCGCCACGGAAACGGAGATCGACGAACGCATCGGCGCGCTGCGGCAGGCCCTGGCGGAGCTTATCGCCAGCCGACCCTGCGTCACGCTGAAGGATCTGGCCCTGCGCGGCGGCGATCTGATCCAGGCGGGGGTGGGCAAGGGCAAGGCCATTGGCGCTTGCCTGGACTATCTGCTGCATGAAGTCATGGCCGAGCGGCTGGAGAACCGGCGGGAGGCGCTGCTGGAGGCCGCTTTGCGCTGGAAAATGGAGGAACAGGGATGAATCGATGGTTGTTGAAACGTTTGATCGGTGACAGCGAAGATCGGGGAAGGATCGGCCAGGCGGGCTCTGCCGTAGGCATCGTGGTGAACGCGCTGCTGGCGGTGATGAAGTTCATCGTGGGCAGCCTCACCGGATCGGTGGCTGTGGCGGCCGACGCGGTGAATAACCTTTCCGACGCGGGCGGCAGCGTGGTCTCGCTGGTGACGATGCGCATGGCGCAGAAGCCTGTGGACAAAGAGCATCCCTTCGGCCACGGACGCATGGAATACATCGGCGCGCTGGGCGTGGGCGCGCTGATCCTGCTGATGGGCTTTGAACTGCTGAAGGATTCGGTGAGCAGCATTCTGCACCCTGCGCTGCTGGCCTTCTCGTGGGTACCCTTCATCATCCTGGTGGTGAGTATCCTGATGAAGATCTGGCTCTACCTCTTTTACAGGGACGTGGGCAAGCAGATCGATTCCGCCGCGCTGCTGGCGGCCAGCAAGGATTCCCTGTCCGATGTGATCGCCACCTCCGCGGTGGCGGTGAGTATGCTGGCGGGGCATTTCTTCGGCTGGCCGGTGGACGGCTGGATGGGCCTGGTGGTGGCGCTGTTGATCTTCAAGGCCGGTTTTGACGTGTGCAAGGGCACCATCGATCAGCTGCTGGGCGGCGAGCCGGACAAGGAGCTGGGCCGCAAGATCTGCGATATGGTGCTGGCCTACGAGCATGTGCTGGGCGTGCATGACCTGATGGTGCATGATTACGGTCCGGGCCGCTGCATGGCCTCGCTCCACGCGGAGGTTCCGGCGGACGGCAACCTGATCGAGCTGCATGAGATCATCGACCGTGCCGAGCAGGAGATCGCCGAGAAGCTGAATATCATCGTGTGCATCCATATGGATCCCATCGTCACCGGCGATGAGGAGACCGACCGCGCCCATGCCCATCTGAGCGCCTTCCTGGAGAAGGAGGGGCTGATGCTCCATGACCTGCGCCGCGTGCCGGGCAAGGAGCAGATCAACCTGGTGTTCGATGTGGCGCTGCCCGTGGACTATAAGGATACCGAGGGCCTGTGCTGCCGCATCTCGGAGGCCGCGAAGGAACTGGATCCCCGCCATGTGTGCGTGATCCACTTTGATATGGATTTCTATCACCGCGCCAATGGATGATTCATGGAAGGAGTACCCATGCTGAAACGCTTGCTTTGCCTTATGCTGGTGCTGCTCGCGGCGCTGCCCTTCGCCGCCGCGGAGGACGGAACCACCGGCTATACCAATGATGAGCTGCTGGACATGATGGCGGTGATCCCTGAAGAAGGGGAGAAGGACAACTCAGCCTTCCTTGTGCTGCCGGAGGACATCCCCATGCCCCCGGACAATACCTACACCATCCTGCTGGTGGGCAGCGACGCCTATGACGATGACAACCGGGGACGCAGCGATACCACCATTCTGGTGCAGGTGGACGGCGAGAGCAAAACGGTGCGCATGGCCAGCTTCCTGCGGGATATGTATGTGAAGATCCCCGGCAAGGGCAGCAACAGGATCAACGCCAGCTACATCTGGGGCGGACATGAGCTTTTGCGCAAAACGCTGGAGACCAACTTCGGCGTGACGGCCGACGCCTATGTGGAGGTCAATTTTGAACGGCTGGTGAAGGTGATCGACGCCATCGGCGGCGTGGAGGTGGAGGTCAGCGAGGCGGAACGCCAGCAGGTGAACAGCATCCTGAAGTTCTACAACGAGAAGATCGGCGACCGGGTGGAGGATCAGCTGCTGCAGGAAAGCGGCCTGGTAAACCTGACGGGCAAGCAGGCGCTGTGCTACAGCCGCATCCGCAAGATCGACAGCGACCACCAGCGTACCGGCCGCCAGCGTAAGGTGCTGGAGGCGGCCTTCCAGAAGGTCACGCAGCTGAGCATGGCGGAGATCAGCCTGCTGATCCTGCAAAATATGGACGCCGTGCAGACCGACCTGTCCCTGACCGACGCCATCGACCTGATCCCCCTGGCGCTGCGCTGCAAGAACGCTACCTTTGAAACGCTGACCATTCCCGTGTCCGGCGCGTATACCAGCACCACCATCGATGGCATGGCTGTGCTGCGGCCTAACCTGAAAAAGAATCAGCAGGCCCTGAAGGAATTCTTCGGCCTGGAATAAAATGATCCCCCTGGAAGAATGCTTCCGGGGGGATCATTTGCACAGGGCGGATCAGCGGATGTTCAGATCACCGGTCTGAACCCACACACGCCGGTAAAGCGCCTTGGCGGTATCGTAGTATTCAAATTGCGCCCAGCCGTTCTCGTAAGCGTAGACGGAGCCGGAAAGGCCGGCGGAAAGCTCGAGATTGCGGGCGGCGTAGTCGGTGCCGGGGCCGTAGCGGGGCGTGACCTTCCGGGCGAGGGTGGCGTCGGCCAGCCATTCCTCCCGGGGCAGGAGCGCCTCGTCCACGTCCACGCGCTTCAGTCCCGTATAGGCGCGGCGCAGGCGGTTGAGGTAGGTGAACTCCACCTGCACCCAGGGAACGCCGCCATCGTCATAGCACAGGGAGAGCACCGTGACGTCATAGCCCTCCTTGAAATACGAGCCGAGCTCCTCATAGCGGGTGCTGGGGCCGGAACGGGTCGCCAGACGCATGAGCAGCGTGGTTTCGATGGGCATGAAGGTCGTCTCCTGGATCACGCCGGAGGAGCCGCTCTGCGTGCCCGTGCCGGCAAGCAGCACATCGGAAATGCATACCCGATCCCAATGTACACCCTCTACGATGCTCTCCACCGTGAGGGATACGCTCTGCACCCCGGTGATGGGCTGAGGCAGCTGCAGGCACTGGTAGCCGCCCTGCCAGGATTGGGAGTACACATTGGGCTGATAGAGATCGGTCATGGCATAGCGGTAAGAATTGGCGTACAGCACATCATGGGTCAGGTAGGTAACCTCGACCTTGATGATCCCCGGCCGGGCATAGGCGTTGTAATCCCACTCGGAGGTCTGATTGCCGTTGCGCAGCCAGATCGCGCTCAGCGTAGTTTGCCCGGTGTAAAGGGTAATATCAGCGGATGTACCCGCGGACCCGGCCGGACGCGACCAGAAGGTGGAAGACTCGTCATCCAGCAGCAGCTCGGGAGAGGCACCGGTGAAGGAATACGCGTAAGAGGGCGCAACAGCTCCCGCCACGCTGACCGTATCATCCTCCAGCAGCTGAGCTGCCTGTGCGGAAGGAACCAGCAGAATCAAACACAAAGCCAGGGAAAGCCATTTGGTCAACATCAAATCACCTCGCTGCCAATCAAACGTATCTGATGTTACATTTCGTGCATAAATCGGGAATTCCTTCAAAAAAAGCTGCCCTCTCTCTGTCTGGCGTTCGTCGCAAAGGAAAAACCCACTTCCAAACCGGAAAGTGGGTTTCGAAAGGGCCGAAGGGCCCTTCGCGGGTCGTCAGGGCAGAGCCCTGACTGGGGTTTCCAAAGGGGCAAAGTCCCTTTGGTGGAGGAGTCCAGAGGAGGCGAAGCCTCCTTTGGTCAGGGTTGTTTGCCGATGTAGGCGAGGATGCCGCCATCCACATAGAGGATGTGGCCGTTGACGAAGTTGGAGGCGTCAGAGGCCAGGAAGACGGCGGGAGCGGCCAGATCCTCGGGATCGCCCCAGCGGTTGGCAGGGGTCTTGGCCAGGATGAACTGGTCGAAGGGGTGACGGCTGCCGTCGGGCTGGAGCTCGCGCAGGGGGGCAGTCTGAGGGGTGGCGATGTAGCCCGGGCCGATGCCGTTGCACTGGATGTTCAGCGCGCCGTACTCGGAGGCGATGTTCTTGGTGAGCATCTTCAGGCCGCCCTTGGCCGCAGCATAGGCGGAAACGGTCTCGCGGCCCAGCTCGGACATCATGGAGCAGATGTTGATGATCTTGCCGTGGCCCTTCCTGATCATGGAGGGGATCACGGCCTTGGCGCAGATGAAGGGAGCGTTCAGGTCTACATCGATGACCTGGCGGAACTGATCGGCGGTCATCTCGTGCATGGGGATGCGCTTGATGATGCCGGCGTTGTTCACCAGGATATCGATCACGCCGACCTCCTCTTCGACCTTGGCCACCAGGGCGTTCACGGCGGCCTCATCGGTCACGTCGCAGACGTAGCCATGGGCCTTGATGCCCTTTTCTTCGTAGGCGGCCAGGCCCTTATCCACCAGCTCCTGCCGGATATCGTTGAAAACGATGGTGGCGCCGGCCTCGTGCAGGGCGCAGGCAATGGCGAAGCCGATGCCATAGCTGGCGCCGGTGATCAGGGCGATCTTGCCCTTCAGGGAGAAGGATTCCATAACGTTCATGCTGATGATCTCCTTTCGGTGGGTGGATTACTTGAGATCCTTGGTGGCGATGCCGTCCATATCGTCAAAGTCCTGATTTTCGCCGCACATGCCCCAGATGAAGGTGTAGTTCTGGCTGCCGGCGCCGGAGTGGATGGACCAGCTGGGGCTGATGACGGCCTCTTCATTGCGCATGATGATGTGGCGGGTCTCATTGCCCTCGCCCATGAAGTGCATCACGAAGGCGTCCTCGGGCAGGTCGAAGTAGAGGTAGACCTCCATGCGGCGGTCGT
>SVGJ01000068.1 GCA_015056415.1 Clostridiales bacterium | reverse complement strand
TGCAAAGGTTATGATTGCTGGGGAAATTTCCCCAAGCGAGGATTGTAGCGGCGCAGGCTGCTATCAAGGGCTAAGATTTTCGCGTAAGCTGATTTCTTAGAAACTAACAAACAACGGCAACCCTTGTTCCTTCGGGAATAGGGGTTGCCATTTTATTTTCACCTATGTATAATGAGAAAAAACAGAGGGAGAAATGCTGTATGAACGTTGAGCTGAAAAAGCTGACAGCTTATGATGGGCGCGATGTGTATGATTTCCTGCAAACGCTGCCAAAGGATGAGAATGGATTCATCAATAGCGCGGCCGGGGTGACGTTTGAGGAGTTTAAGCATTGGTGCGCCAGGTGCGCTGAAAGTGCAGAGAAAACGGAGATTGAGGATGGCTGGAAGGTGCCACAGACAACCTATTGGCTTTATGCAGAGGGGAAGCCTGTTGGTATGGGAAAGCTGCGCCATGCGCTGACGGATAGCCTGCGGGTAGCTGGTGGCCACATTGGATATGCTATTTCGCCGACTGAAAGAAACCGCGGTTATGGTAAGCTGCTGCTGAAACTTTTGCTGCGCGAGGCGGCGGGTAAGGGAATTGAACAGGCGCTTGTGACTATCCATAATGATAACAAAGCGTCCATCCGGGTGGCAATGAGCTGTGACGGAACTTTGGAAAAGGTGACGGAAGATCGGCATATTATTTGGCTCGATACACGGAAAGCATAAAAAGCTCCGCAAAAGCGAAGCGTCAAATATGAATTTCTTCCAGAAGCCTGGCATATCGCTGGGCTTCTTTTTCATTGGGCGGCAAGGTCGGGTTGTGCAGGCAGTGGTGGAGCACATCGGCGTCCTTCAGCACTTCGTCCAGGGGAGCTTGCTCCTTGTCCTTGTCGCTGTGGTGGGCGATGGCGGAACACACGGCGTCCATTTCCTCCTGGGTGAACTGACCGGCGCTTTTCATGCAGGTGCGCGCCATGGCGGCGCTGCGGCCGGCGTGGTTTTTACTTTCACCGGTAGCATAGGTGGAAATGTCATGGAGCAAGCCTGATATGGTGGCCAACTCAGGATCAAGCCCACGGCGGATGGCCAACAGGGCTGCGTTGCCCGCAACGCCATAGAGATGCACGGCGGCAACGCGATGCTCCGCGGCGTCTGTGATGGTGTCCAGCAGGCGGTTCACATAGAGCTGTACGCAGGTGATTCGATCCATATTACTCCTCCATATCCTGCATGACCTGGCTGATGGCTTTCCGAGCTACATCCCAGCCGAAGCCGCGGCGGGCCAGCATGGCGGTGATTCGCTGAGCTGTTTTGCGGGGATCCTCGCCGGGCTTGGCGCGTGCCATAGCCTTTTCTACCAACGCGACGGCTCCGGCCAGCTGGTCATCATCGTCGATGGTCTCCAGGGCAGCCTCGGCCTCGTCGGCGGAAACGCCCTTGCGACGCAGCTCCTGGGCGATGCGGTTGCGGCCCAGTTTTCGGGCGGAGCGGGCTTCCACCCACTGTTGGGCAAAGTCCGCGTCATCCAGGAGATTCTCTTTCTCAAGCTTGTAGATGACCATCTCCACTGTGCAGGGACGGTAGCCACAATGGAGCAGCTTATCCTCGATCTCCTTGCGGCTGCGTGCCCGGCTGGCCAGAAAGGCGACAGCGCGGTCCAGGGCATGGCGGTATTGACGTATCATCAGCCAGTTGTCGTACTCCTCGATATCGATGGGTTCGCCCTCCTGCAGGGGACGCTCGCGGAAAAGGCTGATGGGCACGAGGATCTCATCGCTCTCGCTGATGGTCACGCGCATCTTGCCGTGTTCTTTTTTGATGCCGGTGATCACTTCCATGCGGGAATCTCCTTTTGCAACGCCCACGTGAGCAGCTGTTTGTTGCACAGTCCCAGGAGGCCTTCGCGGGCCTCGCTGCAGCCGCCGTTGAGGAAGACGACCTGGCGGCCTGTGCCTGTCTCGAAGAAGGCACAATCCACGCAGCCATAGGCGAAGCCCTGATGACCATAGAGCTTATTGGGCGAAATGTCGGGGCGATCCAGGATGACTAATCCCAGGCCGTAGCGGCGTGTGGGAGAGGTGGCAGGGCCGGTAAAGCTATGCTGCGCGGTCATTTGCTGAATGGATTTGGGGGAAAGCAACTGACGTCCTTCATGGGCACCCTCGGATGCGATCAGCCCGAGCATAAGGGAGAGGGAGCTACAGTCTGTATACATGGCGCCGGCGGTGTGGCCAAAGTGACGGAGCGGGTCAGGCTGCGCGATGCTCCTGCGGCCCAGCGCGGTGATGGTCACATCCTGTCCCTTGTGATAGGGCAAAACCCGTGATATGGGCATAATGCGGCTTTCCTCCAGAGAGGATGCGTCCAGGGAGGCAGTCATGCCGAGGGGTATGAACAGACGGGTGCGGAATACCTCTTCCAGCGAGCGTCCGGTGACGCTTTCCATCAGGCAGCCCAGGAGGCCGAAGCCGAAATTGCTGTAGGACATAACATTGCTGCCTCGAACACCGTTGGCATGCAGCACGGCATGGAAGGAATCGCCGCTGCGCAGGGCCTGATCATAGGCGGACGTATCCCGCAGCCCCGAGGTGTGGCAGAGCAACTGACGAATAGTCACGCCCTGCAGGGCAGCTTCGCCGGAAGCGTCGGGCAGAAGCGGTGCAATGGGATCATCCAGGGCAAAGGCGCCCTCCTCGGCCAGCATCAGCGTGACCAGAGCGGTGGCCATTTTGGTGATGGAAGCCACACGGTACAGCGTATTTTCACCTGCGGGATGGGGAGGTTCGCTGAGAGATGTGTGCACGGATGCGAAGTTGGATTGATCGGTGAGTAGCAGTGAAGAACCCAGCACATGATATTTGCGCAGGATATCTTCGTAGCCCTTCAGGTCGATGGTATGGCCGTGGGCTTCGTGGGTCATCTTGCCCCGGGTCGGGGGCGCCAGCAGAGGCAGCGCGGCGCGGTAGAGCAAATTGCGGAGGTTTGTCGTTGGCATAGCGGCTCCTTTGGTTCAGCTTTGATGGGCAGCATAGAGGGTCGCGCCGGAAACGATGAGCATCAGGGAAAGGGCGGCGCATTGCAGCGTCGAGGCCTCGATACCGCCAAAGCCCGATGCATTCAGGTAAACGGCGAGGCCGATGCACAGCGCGACGCAGCCCAGCATGGGCAGGGAACTGGGGCGCATCAGACGACGTAAGCCCTGGCTGCGCAGCGTGCGCCAGAAAAATATGCCTGCTACGCCAAGCCCCATGACGATCGCCAGGACCTGACTGATGCGGATCGTGCCGGAGCCGGCGTAGAGGCTGTCGGTTCGGAGCCCCTCGATGACAAGGCGGCCGGCGCCGTAAAGCAGGAAATACCACAGGGTCGTATCACCGGGGCGGCGCATACGCCTGCGGATCAGCATCAGCGTGGCGAACACGCCAAGATTCCACATGGATTCATAGAAAAAGGTGGCCATATGCCAGGCACCGCCATTTCCGTTTGGGATGAACACAGCGGCGGGGAAGAACTGCCACGCTGGGTCGATGATCTGCGCGCCATAGGCTTCCATGTTGAAATAGTTGCCCCAGCGGCCGACGGCCTGCGCCAGCGCAAGACCGGGGGTAATGATATCCGTCAGGGTGCCCAGGGGGATCTTGCGCCTGCGGGCAAAGAGGAACGCTGCCAACAGCCCGCCCAGAACGCCGCCGTAAATGGCCAGGCCGCCCTCCCAGACATACAGAATGCTGAGAGGATCGCCGGCGAAGGTCTCCCAGCTGAAGGCTACATAATAAAGCCGCGCGCCGATCACGCCGAAAGGAATGATCCACAGCGCCATATCGACGACTGTATCCTTGGGTAGGGAGAGGCGCTTTTCTTCGCGGCTGGCGATCAACAGGGCCAGACAGATCCCCGTGACGATCAGCACGCTGTACCATGGCAAAAGACCGAAAATAAGGCGGCTTGAGGGTGTGGCAAACATACTTTATCCTCCTGAATTTCCTTCATTATATGGTTTTCCAGAAAAGCTGTCAAGCATACGTGTGGGCAGCACTTTATTGTGACAGAATTAACGAATTTGTACGATGGTGACACTTTTTTTCCCGATTTACGCAAATTTGAGCGAAAAGGCATTGCATATGGAAGGGTTTTCATATATAATAGGAAAGAATATGGACGCGGAGGCTTTTGCCGAGCTTGTTCATATATAATAAGGAGGAAACGTTCCATGAGTAAGGTACACGTTTTCGATCATCCGTTGATCCAGCACAAGCTGAGCATTATGCGCAGCAAGGATACCGGCACCAAGGAATTCCGCGAACTGCTGGAAGAGATCTCTATGCTGATGGTTTATGAAGTGACCCGCGATCTTCCCACCCAGGACGTTGAGGTCGAAACGCCCATCTGCAAGTGCACCACCAAGATGCTGGCTGGCAAGAAGCTGGGCATCGTGCCGATCCTGCGCGCCGGTCTGGGCATGGTGGAGGGTGTGACCCGCCTGATCCCCGCTGCGCGTGTGGGCCACATTGGCCTGTATCGCGATCCTGAGACCCATGAGCCCGTGGAATACTACTGCAAGCTTCCCGCCGACAGCGAGAACCGCGAGCTGCTGGTGCTTGATCCCATGCTGGCCACTGGCGGCTCCGCCAGCGACGCCATTACCATGATCAAGAAGCGTGGCTGCCACCATATCCGCCTGGTGAACCTGATCGCCGCCCCTGAGGGCATCGCCAAGGTGCAGAAGGATCATCCCGATGTTGACATCTACGTGGCCGGCCTGGACGAGAAGCTGAACGAGCACGCCTACATCGTGCCCGGCCTGGGCGACGCCGGCGACCGCCTGTTCGGCACCAAGTAAGGTGGATCTCATGGACTTCATCAAGAAGATCGATCCTACGGTCAAAAAGGAATCGCTGTACATCGCCGCGGTTGTGATGATCCTCACCGCGCTGATGGAAGCCGTGTTCCTCGTTCTCGGCCGATGGGATATGACGGTGCTTTGGGGCGGATTGCTGGGCGCCTTTGTAGCTGCGATGAACTTCTTCCTTATGGGCCTGACGGTGCAGAAGGCCGTTGAAAAGGACGAAAAGGACGCAAAACAGCTGATGAAGGTTTCCCAGTCCGGCCGTTTGGTGATGCAGCTGGCCTTTGTGGCGCTCGCCGCTGCGATCCCTGCTGCGTTCAACCTGCTGGCGGCGCTGCTGCCTTTGCTTTTCCCGCGGATCGGTGTGATGCTGCATGGCGTCATCCGCAAAGAAAAAAACTGAACCTTTTTCATCAATGCTGAAAGGAGGTGAGAGATGTAATGAATGAAAAACGAACCAAGCTTCGTGCCAAAGATGGCCTGTACATCGCGATGATGATCATTCCGCTGGTGATCGCCATGATCATCAAGATCGTCACCACGCCGGCTACAGAGGGCATCAGCATCACCGGCGCACGGATCTTCCTTGAGATCCCCATGCCTCTGATGCCGATGATGATCACGGAAGCGCAGATCAATTCCTGGCTGATCATGATCACCATTCTGGGTGTGTGCCTGTTCCTGACCAATGGGCTCCACGAGAATCGCGGCGACTGGCGCCAGATGGGCGCTGAGTGGCTGGTGGAAAAGATGGACGGTCTGGTTGGCGAGAACATGGATCCTGTTTTCCATGCGAGCTACGCTCCTTTTGTGGGCGCGGTGATGGCTCTTTCGGTGTTCTCCAGCCTGATGTCCCTCTTCGGTGTTTATCCTCCCACGTCCGACCTGAACGTGGTGGGTGGCTGGGCGATCCTGGTGTTCATCCTCATCACCAAGAACAAGCTCAAGGCGGGCATTGGCTATTACGCCAAGGGTTACCTGGAACCCATCCCGGTGATGCTGCCCATGAACATCATCAGCGAGGTAGCAACGCCTGTTTCCATGGCGTTCCGTCACTTTGGCAACGTGCTTTCCGGATCGGTTATTTCCGCTCTGGTGGCGTGGGCGCTGGCTGGCGCATCCTCTGCCCTGCTGGGCAGACTGCCCGGCATCCTGGGAGAATTCCCGCTCCTGCGCATTGGTCTCCCTGCCGTGCTGAGCGCGTATTTCGACGTATTCAGCGGCTGCATTCAGGCATTTATCTTCTCTATGCTGACGATGCTCTACATCTCCGGTGCCTATCCGGGTGATGAGCTGGAAGCCCGCAAAGCGCGGCTGGCCCAGCAACATTAACACAACACAAAATACATTTGGAGGTAATCTAACATGTTGGAACTGGCTATCGGTATCATTCTCGGCTGCTGTGCTCTGGGCGCTGGCTGCGCCATGATCGCTGGTATCGGCCCTGGTATCGGCGAAGGTAACGCCGTTGCCAAGGCTTGCGAAGCCATCGGCCGTCAGCCTGAGTGCAAGAGCTCTGTGACCTCTACCATGATCATGGGCTGCGCCATCGCCGAGACCACCGGTATCTACGCCCTGGTCGTGGCTATTCTGCTGATCTTCGTTGC
>SVGJ01000033.1 GCA_015056415.1 Clostridiales bacterium | reverse complement strand
GGCGGCGTGCAGAAGACCCTGGTCAATGGCGTGGAAGTCACCGGCGTCCTCACCGACGACGTGCTGACCGACGGCGCTCAGATCACCGTTGTGATGTAATTTCAAAGCCAAGCCGGGTCGGAGCAATTCCGGCCCGGCGTTTTCATTGAGGATGGTTCAGATGATCGACACCAAAGACCTGCGTATCGTCAACTACTGTCACCCCAACTGCATTCCCTTGCGGAATATCCTCTGGCTGCCCAGGGAGGAAGCCTTCCGCACCGCCGCCCGACTTGCCGCCGAAAACCCCGACGCCACTGCCTTCGGGCGTTTTGCGGATTTCGAGAATTATTATCCCCGCCGCATGGAGACCGACCACCTGCTCTATGAGGACTTTCTTTCAAAGGGCGGCCAACCGGAAGTGGAGCATCCACTCTCCTTCGTGCTGCAAGGCAGCGACTATCTGTACCGTTGGTTTGACCAAGGCACGATCATCACGCAGCCACTGGCCGACATCCCGGATGAGGTCGTCAGCTTCACCCTGGGCGACAGTATGTCCGCCCCACGGCCTGACGGACAAATTCATGTCCTCACCAAGCCGGATCTATTGCGCAAAGTCAGCGATTATCAGGGCACGCTGGATGAATTCATGCAGGAAATCAGCGCCACATGCCACTACATCGAGGTGCAGGTTTGGCGTAAACTAACGTTGTAAAGGAACCATTATGTCTGATTATCTTCACTGCGAAAACACACCCATTCTTGAAACACCCCGTCTCCTGCTGCGTCCGCCTGTCCCAGCCGACGCCGCTGACCTTTCCGAATGGCTTGGCCTTGATGAGATTTACACCTACTGGGGCCGCAAAGCTTCCGGCGGTGAAAAAAACCCGGAAGCCCTCTTCATCGATCCCCGCCCCCATGTCAAGCGCAAACCCAACCCGGACTACAACTGGATGCTCGTACTGAAGGACACCGGCAAGGTCATCGGCCAGCTGGAGATCTTCAACGTGGAGAACGGTCGCATGGCCGATGTGGGTTACCGCGTCCATCCGGCCCTCTGGGGGCAGGGCATCACCACCGAGGCCCTGCGGCGCGCCATCCGCTATGCCTTTGAGGAAACCACCCTCCAGCGCCTCAACGCCTCCGCCGACGTACGCAACATCGGCTCCAATCGCGTGCTGGAGAAATGCGGCTTCCTGCGTGAGGGCACCGTGCGCCAGGGCAAGATGGTCTCCACCTACTGCGATTATCACATCTACGGGCTGCTTCGCTCCGATCTGTCCGCCGGGTGATCCACCCGGTTTTTCTGCAATCTTCACATGAGTATCACGTATTTCCGGTAGGAAAACCGCAAATGCCGTCGAATGTTTATAATGTATGCGCAAATGCAAATAAACGATGCAAGCATCAGATGGATGTGCTTATGAAGCAGCAAAAGCAAAAGCCATGGATCAGATTCCGCCACCGGGTCGTTACCCGGCTGGTAAGGCCCTTCCTCTCCCCTTATGTCCGCATGTCCTACGGCGTCAAGGTGGATGTCTTCCGTCAGCAGCGCGACAGGCAGTTCCTTGTCCTGTTCAATCACCAGACGTCCTTCGACCAGTTCTTCGTCGGAATGGCCATGCCCCGTCCGGTTTATTACGTCGCCACTGAGGATATTTTCTCCCTGGGCTGGGTCTCCGACCTGCTGCGTTATGTGGTTGCCCCCATCCCGATCCGCAAGCAGACCTCCGATGTAAGCGCCATCCGCACCTGCATCCGCGTAGCCAAGGAGGGCGGAACCATCGCTCTGGCCCCGGAGGGCAACCGCACCTACAGCGGCCGCACCGAGTACATCAACCCCTCCATCGTTTCGCTGATCCGCATCCTGAAGCTGCCCGTGGCCCTGTTCCGTATCGAGGGCGGCTACGGCGTCCAGCCCCGATGGGCCGGCAAGGTGCGCAAGGGAAAGATGAAGGCCTATGTTTCCCAGGTGATCGAGCCTGAGGATTACGCCGACCTTTCCAATGATGAGCTTTACGCCCGCATCACCGAAGGTCTTGCCGTGAATGAGAATTGCCTCTCCGGCAGCTTTGAGAGCAAGGCCAGTGCCGAATACCTGGACCGGGCCATCTACGTCTGTCCCGAATGCGGCTTCTCCGCCTTCCACAGCGCCGGCGATGTGATGACCTGCTCCACCTGCGGACGGCAGGTGCGCTATCTCCCCACCAAGGAGCTGCAGGGCATTGACTGGGAGTGTCCCTTCCGCTTCGTGGCCGATTGGTACGACCATCAAAACGCCTTCGTCAATGAAACTGATACCCGCGAGCACACCGCCTCGCCGCTCTTCCGCGACCAGGCGCAGGTCTCCAATGTGATCGTCTTCAAACGCAAGGAGCTCCTGCGGGAGACCGCCGGTCTCACCCTGTATGGCGACCGTGTCGTGGTGGACGAAGACAAGCCTGACGAGCTGATTCTCCCCTTTGACGATGTTTCCGCCGCGGTATGTCTCGGTCCCAACAAGCTGAATATCTACCACGGTGACAGGGTCTATCAGTTCAAGGGAGACAAGCACTTCAATTCGCTGAAATACGTAAATCTTTTCCACCGTCATCAAAATATCATCAAAGGAGACGAACATGGAAAATTTTTGGGACTTTAAGGTCTGGGGCGGCCTGAACCTGTTCACGATCCTGCTTTTGAGCCTGTTGTTCGCCAACATGATCAAGCGATCCGTTTCCTTTCTGCGCAATTCGCTGATCCCCACCTCCGTGCTGGGCGGCATCCTGCTGCTGATCGCTTCGGCCATCTTCAAGGGCTTTACCGGCAACGACCTGCTGGAGATCGATTTCTTCGGCGGTAACGGCATCGCCAATATGGAGATCATCACCTATCACACCCTGGCGCTGGGCTTCATCGCCTCCTCCTTCAAGACCTCCAACGATAAGCTGACCAAGCAGCGCACGGTCGAGATCTTCAATACCGGCGTGACCACCGTTTCCACCTATCTGCTTCAGGCCGTGGTGGGCTTTGGCATCACCATCATCGCCGCGCTGATCATCGCCGATTTCTTCCCCGCCGCGGGCATTCTGCTGCCCTTCGGCTTCGGCCAGGGCACCGGCCAGGCGCTGAACTACGGCACCATTTATGAAACGCAGTATGGCTTCGCGGGCGGCAAGAGCTTTGGCCTGACCATCGCCGCGCTGGGCTTCCTCAGCGCCAGCTTTGGCGGCGTGGCGCACCTCTTCCTGCTGAAGAAGCGCGGCAAGGTCATCATCCGTACCGAGGGCGAGGGCGCTCTCAGCTCCGAGCAGGTACAAGGCAGCAACGAGATCCCCATGCAGGGCAGCATGGATAAGATGACCGTGCAGGTCGCCCTGATCGCGGCCGCCTATTCCTTGTCCTATCTGCTGATGAACGTTCTGGGCGGGCTGCTCCCAGGTATGCGCTCGGTGATCTTCGGCTTCAACTTCCTGCTGGGCGTTCTCACGGCCACGCTGGTGAAGCTGGTCATCGGCAAGCTGCAGCAGAAGGGCCTTGTGCACCGCCAGTACATCAACAATTTTCTCATGACCCGCGCCAGCAATTTCTTCTTCGACATCATGGTGGTGGCCGGTATTGCCGCCATCCGCCTGGATGTGCTGGAGCGCTACTGGGGCATCATGCTGATCCTGGGCGTGGTTGGACTGGTGATCACCTATGCCTACAACCGCTTCGTGGCGGTGAAGCTCTTCCCCCATTACGTTGAGGAGCAGTTCCTGATGATGTACGGCATGCTCACCGGCACCGCCAGCACGGGCGTCATCCTGCTGCGCGAGATCGACGGTGATTTCAAATCCCCCGCCGCCGACAACATGGTCTACCAGAACTTCCCCGCCATCGTGTTCGGCTTCCCCATGATGCTGCTGGCCACCCTGGCGCCTCAGCAGCCCATCCTGACGCTGATCATCCTGGTGCTGTTCTTCATTGCCATGAACATTCTTCTCTTCCGCAGCTTCATCTTCAAAAAACGAGCCAGATAAAGCACACACCCCCGGAAAGCAGCCGCTCTCCGGGGGTGATTTTTTTGCGATTTTATCAGAAGGCCTTGGCGCCCTTCAGGAACGCGCAGTAGCACTTGTAGCCCTCATAGAGGTCAGCCTTGCTGATCATCTCCCAGGGGGCGTGCATGCTCAGCACGGCGATGCCGCTGTCGATGCAGTTCATGCCGTAGTTGGCGCAGATGTAGGCGATGGTGCCGCCGCCGCCCACGTCCACCCTGCCCAGCTCGGCAGTCTGCCAATCCACATTGGCCTCGTCCATGATCGTTCGGATCTGGGCGATGAACTCGGCATTGGCGTCGTTGGAGCCGCTCTTGCCGCGGGCGCCGGTAAACTTGTTGAAGCAAACGCCCTTGCCCACGATGGCGGCGTTCTTCTTCTCAAACACGCCGGCAAAGTTGGGGTCATATCCCGCACTGACGTCGCTGGAGAGCATACGGCTGTTTTGCAGGGTACGGGTCACGCCCAGGGCGCAGTAACCGTGCACGCAGTTGTACAGCTCAGCCACGGTATTTTCGAAATACCTGGCGCTCATGCCGGTGGCGCCCACGGAGCCGATCTCCTCTTTATCGGTGAGCACGGCGCACAGGGTATAGGCGGGAGTGCCTTCATAATCCAGCACAGCGGCCATGGAGGGATAGGCGCACACACGGTCGTCATGACCATAGCCTGCGATCATCGCGCGGTCGAAGCCCACATCACGGCTCTTGCCAGCGGGCACGATCTCCAGCTCGGCGGAGAGGAAGTCCTCCTCCTCCACATCGTACTTATCCTTCAGCAGCTTGAGCACATTGGCCTTCACCGCTTCCTTCTCTTCGCCCTTCAAGGGCTGGCTGCCGATGATCAGGTTCAGGGCCTCGCCCTCGATGACCTTGGAGGCCGGTGCGCCCATCTGGTCGGCTGCCAGGTGGATCAGCAGGTCGGAGATGTAGAACACAGGATCGCTCTCGTCCTCACCGATGGCGATGGTCACAGTGGAGCCATCCTTCTTGCAGATCACGCCATGCAGCGCCAGCGGGATGGCCACCCACTGATACTTCTTGATGCCGCCGTAGTAATGGGTATCAAGATAAGCGATGCCCTCGTCCTCGTAGAGGGGATTCTGCTTCACGTCGATGCGGGGAGAATCGATATGCGCGCCGAGGATATTCATACCCTCCTGCATATGCTTCTCGCCCACCACAAACAGCATGATATCCTTGCCCATCCAGTTGCGGTACACACGGTCGCCGGCCTTGAGCTTGCCGCCCTCGCGGATCACCTTGTCCAGATCGGCAAAGCCGGCGGCCTCGGCCAGACGAACGGCCTCGGTCACGCACTCGCGCTCGGTCTTGCCGGCGTCCAGGTAAGCCTTGTACTTGGCGGCAAAGGCCTCTACCCTGGCCAGCTCGGCCTCGTCATACTGTTCCCAGGCATTCTTCTTGTACATAACTTATCATCCTTTCGCATCAAATGCGCTTTTTGCTTGCCACCATTATATCTCCGCATCACATGAATTGCAAGCAACAAAAAGGGCGACCTGTTACGGTCGCCCGGAAGGGATCGCCATTTACTCAGCGGCCGGAGCCTCGCTCACCGCCACAATGCGACCCTGGCCGTAGGGATCGGCATACGCTTCGCCAACCTCGCCGCCCAGCGTACCGACGATGTAATCGATCACGACCTGATTATCGATCTTCACCTCGTCCTGCAGGATCTTGCAGTCATCAAAGACAGTGTTGCCGTCTCCGTTGCCCTTCAGCTTATAGTCGTGAGAGGCCAGGGTGTAGGTTTTCTCCAGATCAAGGGGTTCACCGCCGACCATCACGTTCTTCACGCGGTATTCACCATCAACGGACACATACATCTTGTTCACGTCCATCTTGACAGAGGACGGAATATAGGTGTGAATCTCAAAGGTCAGGCCGGACACCTGCAGGAAGCCGCCAAACTCGCCGGGGACGTCCTTCACGGCATATTCGAGCGCTTCCAACACCTGCTGGCCAGTCACTTCCACAACGCACAGATAGTTGCCGTAGGGGTGCAGCTTCAGGAGCTGGTCATAGGTGATGTCGCCCGCCGGGATGTTCACACGGATGCCGCCGCCGTTCACAACGGCGATATCTGCGCCGGACTGATCACGGTAGGCGTCCGCCACCAGGTCGCCGATGTTGGTTTCCACAGTACGGATCAGGCGAACATCGGTCGCCACGGGATCATAGACGTAGAGATCGACCGCCGTCCTGGCAACGACCTCCTGCAGCTTTTCGTTCAGGGTCGCGGTGGCGGCTTCCACGGCGTCGGTGATATCATTCCTGATCACTTCTGGCCCGGCAAAATCATAGTTCCATTTGTACAGACCGCAGGTCATGGAGCCATCTGCGGCAGAGATGCGCAGATAGCCGATGTTCTCCATCTTGGTGCCGCAGGCGGAACGCAGAACGTCCTCGCCGTCCTTGTTTTTCATAATGAGCTGTTGCTTGTCATGGCTGTGGCCATCCAGGTAGGCGTCGATGCCATTGGTGTTGCCGATGATGTCGGCATAGGTCCAGGGCTGGCACTCGGCCTCGTTGCCGGTATGCCCCATGGCCACCACGTAAGCAGCGCCCTCCGCGATGGCGGCGTCCACAGCCGTCTGCACGGCATTATAAAGCTTCTCGCCGGTCTCATCCTGCATGAAGTCATAGATGAAGTTGCCTGCGTCATCCATGAAGTAAGCAGGCGTGGAGGAGGTCAGCGTCTTGGGGGTGGAGATGCCTACAAAGGCGATCTTCACACCGTCAAACTCCTTGATGACATAGGGCTTGAAGACCAGCTCTCCTTCCTTGTTGAAGTTCGAGCTGATGTAGGGAAAGTCGGCCTTTCCGGTCAGTTCAAGGAAGCGATCCATGCCATAATCGAACTCATGGTTGCCGGGGATCGCGATATCGTACCCCACTGCGTTCATCAGCTCGATCAGTGCCTCGCCTCTGGTCAGGGTGCCGACGGCTTCGCCCTGAATGGAGTCGCCGTTGTCCACCAGCACAACGTGGTTTTTCTTCGCCAGGGCATCCCGTACAGCCGACAGACCGGCATAGCCCCAGCCCTGGTCAATGCCACAGTGCACATCGCTTGTGAACAGAACCACAACGTCCTTTGTCAGCGCGGGGACGTCAGCGTCTTCTGCGTACGCGACGCAGCCAAGCAGCATCGCCAACGCAAGGATCAGGCCAAGAAACTTCTTCATGTCAGATACCTCCTTGTTCAATTTTTGTGCGGATTCCTGCTTTGATTATACCATATGTAACCTTGTTTTCAACATTTTCGCCGTCTCCGCGAAAGAATTTCCCGTCATGACGCCACCTTAAGGCGCATACATTCACACCAACGGGAGGGAGGCGAGCGGATGCGCGGAACGATCATCGTGCTTTTGTTGCTTTCGCTGGCTTTCCCCGCTTCCGCGGCCCCCGCCTACGCCATCCATGTGGATGTGGACGCCAAGACGCTCACGCTCTTTCAGGGCAATGCCCTTGTGAAGCAATATACCGTCGCCACCGGCGCCTGGGACACACCCACTCCCCTGGGGGTATTCACCATCAACAGCCGCTTCAGCGGGCAGATGGGCGGCTTTGGCACCTGCTTTCTCGGGCTGAACGTACCCTGGGGGAATTATGGCATCCACGGCACCAACAAGCCGGGAAGCATCGGCAGTAACGCCAGCCACGGCTGCATCCGGATGTATGTAAAGGACGCGGAGGAGCTTTATGCCCTGGTTCCCAACGGAACCAAGGTCGTCATCGAGTGCGGCCCCTACGGCGGTCTGGGCTACAGCCTGCGTCCCCTGCACAGCGGCGATCGCAGCAGTATGGTCCGCGCCGTTCAGTGCAAGCTGAAGGCCCTGGGCTATTACTTCGGTTGGCCCGATGGCATCTACGGCGCAGGCACAGAGCAGGCGGTTTCCGCCGCCCGCAAAGCCCTGGGGCTTCCCCCGGGCGAGGTAGACTGGGCCTTTTATCAGGCAATTGGCTTAACGCTATTTGAATAAGGGAGGACCACATGAACTGGGAAGAGACCAAGGCATTTCTTTCGCCCTGCTTTCCGCAGCCCATCCGCGAGGAAATGGAGCTGCTCCTCCCCGGCGAACTGCGGGAGATCCGCGTCCGTGCCGGTCGGTCAACGGTGTTTTGCACAGCTACCCGCGTTGTGGCGCTGGATTGGCAGCCCGATCAGCGCCAGGTGGAAGCTTTGGCAGAGGCGCTCTCCGACCACAGCCTATACGCCCGCGCCCAGGAAACCAGCCAGGGCTATGTCACCCTGCGCGGAGGTCATCGCATGGGGTTGTGCGGCCGGGTGACCCATCAGGGGCTGAAAGACATCGGCTCCATCTGCGTCCGTATTGCCGGGCAATGGCCTGGCTGCGCCGAAGGGCTGCTGCCTCACGCGGAGAACCTGCTCATCATCGGCCCGCCGGCCTCCGGCAAGACCACCCTGCTGCGTGATCTGGCCCGGCTGCTTTCCTCTGGCCGGCAAGGACGGCAGGTCGCCATGATCGACGAACGCGGCGAGCTGGCCGCCTGCGTCCACGGTGTGCCCCAGCTGGACGTGGGTGAAAGCTGCGACGTGCTGGACGGCTGCTCAAAGCCCGATGCCGTACGCTGGCTGATCCGCTCCATGTCGCCGCAGGCCATCATCACCGACGAGCTTTCCGGTGCCGAGGACGCCGCTGCCCTGCTGGACGCCATGGCCTGCGGCGCCTCAGTGATCGCCAGCTGTCACGGCACAAACCTGAGCGAAGTAGCCAACCGTCCTGCCATGGCCGGGCTGATGGCGCGCAGAGCATTTCATCACTATGCTCTGCTGCACCCCGAAGGTGGCGGAAGAGTCGCTGCTCTCTACGACCGTTCCGGCAGCCCCATAACGCTATGATCCGCCCGCTGCTGGCGATCATGGCCGGGCTTCTGTGCGGCCTGATGGGGATGCGTCAATCCCAGCGCATCAGAGAAGAAAGCCATACGCTGCGCCGGTGGGAGGGCATCCTGCAGCAGCTGTGCCTGATCCTGCGGGAAGGGGCGCTCCCCCTGCACGAAGCCCTTGAGCAGGCAGCGCCGGAGGATTCCCCGGCCGATGCCCAGCTGCGCCGCCTCGCCTCTGCCATGCGCAGCGATCCCCTTGCGCCCCTGTCCGGGCTCTATCTTCCCCAGGGCAAGGAAGGCCCCGCCCTGGCGCGTATGTTCACTGCCCTGGCCGGCGGCAGTCTGGAAAGCAGGGTACAGGCCGTCCGGTATGCCGCGGAGGAGATCGCTCTGCTGTCCGGCGAGGCCCGGGACAAGGCCCGCCAGGACGCCGCCATGTGGGCCAAGCTGGGCTGGACCTGCGGCGCCTGCCTGACATTGATGCTGCTGTAAGGAGTGCCTATGCAGATCGAATTGCTGTTCCAGATCGCCGGCGTTGGCGTGCTGACCACCGTGGTAGCCGCCATCCTCCAGCGTGCCGGCAGAGATGAGCTTGCCACCCTTTCCACCGTGGCTGGCCTGGCCATCGTGCTGCTGATGGTCATCAGCCTGTTATCCGAGCTGTTCACCAGTGTACGCACCATTTTTCAATTGTATTGAGGAGAAAAGGCATGGATGTGATGCGCATGGCCGGGTTCTCGATGGCCTCGGCGGTGGCGGTGATCCTGCTGCGCCGTATGCGCCCGGAGATGGGCCTTACCGCCGCGCTGGCCGCCGGGATCCTGCTGCTGACCATGGCGGTGCCCATGGTAGCGCAGGTGGTCAACGGCATCACAAACGTTGCCAGGGCCGGCGGCGTGAAAGATCAGTACCTGACTCAGCTGCTGAAGGTCGCCGGCGTCAGCCTGCTGATGGACTTTGCCGCCCAGACCTGCCGCGACGCCGGCGAGGATGGCCTGGCCATGAAGACCGAGCTGGCCGGACGCGTCATGCTGCTGACACTGGCGCTGCCCGCCATGCACACGCTGCTCACCGGCATTCTCTCCCTCGCGCCATGAAGCTGCTGCTTGTGCTTATTCTGCTTCTCCCCCTGCCGGCCTGCGGCGAGTCCCTCACCGAGTCCATCGCCCAGGTTGTGGATGGTCTTGACGTTGCCGCCCTGGAAAGCGTCCTGCAGCAGGAGGATCCGTTGGCAGCCACCGGGGGCTTCTCCGCCACCGTGGCTGCCATTGCCCGGGGTGAATTGACCCTTTCCTTTGATCAGGTCATGTCCCTTGTGTCCAATCAGTTCTTCGCCGCCGCGAAGGCGAGCTTGTGGCGTCTGACCCGGCTGATGGCCCCGACCCTGCTATGGAGCCTTCTGCGCCGCCTCACCGGCAAGGACAGCGACGCCGGCAAGACCGTGTGCTATCTGATCGTCTGCGTGTTTCTCACCCAGGATCTGACAGAGCACACCGCCCTTTGCACCGCCTCCATGGAGAAGATCTCCTCCGGCATGCAGGGGCTTTTCCCTCTTCTGCTGACGTTGATGGCAGCCGTGGGCGGCAGCGCTGGCTCCACGCTGATGCAGCCTGCGGTGGTCGCCGCTGCAGGCTCCATGACCGCCTTCATCCGCCATGTGACCCTGCCCCTGGCTACCATGACGGCTGTGATCACCATGCTGTGCCACCTGGGCGAGGGCATCCGTCTCACCCGCCTGGCCGATCTATTTCACCAGGCCGCCACCTGGACGCTGGGGCTGTGCTTCACCGCCTTCATCGGCGTGTTGGCCACCCGGGGCGTTACCGCTGCCGCCGTGGATGGCGTGACCATCCGCACCGCCAAGTACGCCATGGATAACCTGATCCCCGTAGTAGGCGGCCTTTTTGCCGATACGGTGGACACGCTGGTGGGATCCAGCATGCTGGTGCAGAGCGCCCTGGGCGTAACAGGATTGATCCTGATCGTCGCCTGGGCCATGGCGCCCCTGTGCCAGACCCTGGCCGCCGCGCTTTTGTACAAGCTGGCCGCCGCCCTCATGCAGCCCGTTGCCGATGGCTGGCTGGCCCGCTGCATTCATGATTTTTCCCGGGTACTGATGCTGCTGTTCATCATCCAGCTTTGCACCGCCGCCATGTTTCTGCTGCTCATCGCGCAGCTCATCGCCGTTTCGGGCATGACCATGATGCTGCGATAATCCGGAGGTACGCCTATGGAATGGCTCCACCCCTTCATCGCCCTCACGCTAAGCTGCGGCGTTGTTCTGTCCCTTCTGCCGGAGGGTTCGCTGCGCCGCACAGCCGCGCTGGTGCTGGGCCTTGTGCTGACGCTCTGCTGGGCGGAGGGACTCGCGGGGCTGATCCAATGGCCAAGCCTGCCGCAGCCGCCCCAGACAGCCCTGACCCTCACCGGCTTTGACGCCGACCGGGCCCAGGCTGAATACGCTGCCACCCTGGCTGGCGGAGGTGAATGAAATGCCCTGGCTGCGCCTGAAGGAACGCCTGCGCAAGGACGGATGGCTGCTGCTGGCACTGGCCGGATGCATCCTGCTGTGCCTGATGCTGAGCCTTCTGGAAGCGCCTTCCACCACGCAGACGGCCGAGGAAGCCCGGCTTGCCCGGGTGCTTTCCTGCATGGCCGGCGCGGGCGAGGTGGAGGTCGCCGTGTTCTATCAGGAGGAATCCGCCATACCCTGCGGCGCGGTGATCGTGGCCCAGGGCGCCGATGACGTGGGCGTGCGCTTACAAATCACCCGTGCCGTATGCACCCTGCTGGGGCTGGAAACCTCGCAGGTAAACGTATTCAAATCAGGAGGTATCGATCCATGATGCAGTTCATCCGCAAACACCGCAATCCGCTTCTGCTGGCCTGTATGCTCATTACGCTGGCGGTCAGTTGGTACCTGACCGACCGCCGCCTCACGGAGGCCGCCGCTACTGTCGCTCTGCCCGTGGAGCAGGTCACCGCGGCGCCCACCAGTCGGCTGGAGGAATTCCGCACCCGCCGGGATGAGACTGCCCTGACGGACATGGCCGCCCTGCAATCCATCTGCGATCAGGAAAATCTTACCGATCAGACCCGACGGGACGCCGCCGCTCAACTCCAGCGCATGGTGGATACCCGTCAGGCACAGCTGGCCCTGGAGGGCGCGCTGACACAGAGCGGCGTGTACCCCTGCGTGGCTGTCATCACCGAGGGCAGCGTGACGATCATAACAGACAAAGCCACCCTTTCCGATGGAGAAAGCGCGCTGGTCATGACGCTGGCCAAGGCCCACGCGGGCGTGGAGCCCTCCGGCGTGCGGGTCATGACGGCAGAAAATGCAAAATAATGTTTCACATTTCCAAAAACGGGTATAATCTATACGAGGGGTTTCACTTTACCGGGAGTTGTGGTATACTTCATCTATCAAACGAACTGGAGCGATGAGATATGCAACGTACCGGTGAAGTCACCGCCGTTCGCGGCGAAATGCTGGAGATCACCTTCTGCCGCCCCGCCGATTGTGAGAAGTGCAAAGCCTGCCACGGCGGCGAGAAGGTCACCAGGCTGAACATCCGTGGCAAAGCCAACGTGGGGGATCTCGCGGTGGTGGAAATGTCCACCGGCACCGTCTTCAAGGCCTCCACCCTGGCCTACGGTCTGCCCCTGGCCGGCCTGTTGCTGGGTCTGGTGGCAGGCACGATTCTCTTCCCCGCCAATGCCGATGTGGCAGGCGTGGGGTGTGGCGTCGCCGGTCTGGGTCTGATGATCCTCATCGTCCGGCTGACGGAAGGCAAACGCCGCAATGACCCCCGCTGGAAACCCCGGCTGATCGAGATCATACCCAAAGTACAGGAAGCATAAGGAGGTTCTATTATGGCAACTGAGATCAAGCAGGAAAACTTTGATTCCTTTATCCGCGAAGCTGACAAGCCCGTTCTGGTGGACTTCTGGGCCACCTGGTGCGGCCCGTGCCGTATGCTTGCTCCCGTTGTGGAGGAGCTGGCCAACGAAAAGCAGGACAAGCTCATCGTTGGTAAGGTAGACGTGGACAACTGCCCCGACCTGGCACAGAAATTCGGCGTGATGTCCATTCCCACCCTGATTCTCTTCAAGGATGGTCAGCCCGTGGACAAGCGCATCGGCTATATGCCCAAGGCGGAGCTGGAGCAGATGGTCGAAAAGGCCTTCTGATTTCCCCATATACAAAAAGCCATGAGCGATCGCTCATGGCTTTTCTGCGCCCGGGATCATTCCGTCAGCGCCTTGTACACACTTTCAAAAGAGGGCTTGATGGCATAGGTCTCGGTGATCAGGCCGGCATAGGGGCTGTTCATCCGGTAGGTGTAATTGTCCCTGGGGATGTTGGGGTGATCCGTCAGGCCCCAGATGGCCACGCCGGTCAAAGGCTTCTCTTCGCCCGCGTTCACCTCCATAAACACCTTGAACAGCTTGCCGTAGAGCTCCGCGTGCTTATCGGCCTGGGTCAGGTCGAAATTGCGCAGCGCCATTTCGGTGATCTGCACATCACAGTCCAGGGCGGCGTATTTCCCGATGGCGGTACGGATGCGCTCCAGGTCGCTCTCACGCAGGCAGCCCTCCTGCACGCCATAACCGCCAATGTAGCCCTGCATGCCCACGCCGTCGATCAGCTTGCGGGGGCTGCCGTCTTCGTTTGTGGCATAGCTGTTGATGGATTCCACCAGCGCGCAGATGGCGTTGCTCTTTTCCTCGAAGAAGGCATTGTAATCATTGTAATACAGCTTGATATCGGCGCCCAGTGCCTCCGCGGCGTTGCGGGCATACAGGAAGGACAGCTCCACATAATCCTCGCCCACATGGTCGCGGAAGAGGTTGCTCACTCCGCTGCGGATGGTGCGCAGATGACGGGGATCACCGGCAACGTACTCGCCGGCGTTATCGCCCACGGCTTCGTTGACCACGTCCCAGCAATAGACCACGCCGGGGAATTTTGTTTCAAAGTGAGTCACCACCTGGGTGATATAGCTTTCCAGGCGCAGGCGCATGGTCTCCTGATCCACATAAGGAGTATTGTTCTGGTAGCCCTCGCGGAAGAACCAGTCGTTCATATAAGCATCCCACACCAGCACATGGCCGCGGACCTTCAGGCCATTATCCTGCGCCCACTGGACCATTTTATCCGCATAGTAATAGTTCATCTGCGGCATACCATCCCTGGAGATCTTGCACATCATCTGGCTCAGCAGAGAATAGGCCTTCATCTCGTTGGTCGTGGTCACGCTGCCGAAGTGATACTTCACCAGATCGAGATACTTTGTATCGTTCATCTGATTAAAGGAAAGCGGCGCGCCCAGCAGGAAGCTGTGCTGCTGCGTCAGTTCCTTCAGGGGCTGAAAGCTGTCGTAGGCAGGGGCGTCCTCAGCCAAGGCGCACAGGGGCGCCATGCACAGGGCCATCGCGAAGGTCAGGATCTTTTTCATCATACGAAGCACCTCGTATCGTTTTTTCATATCATATCACGTTTGTCCCCGGCTGTCACGCCCATGCTTGCTCTCCGATCCCCACAAATTGTCCTGGCGGTACTTTTGCGCCAATCTGCCTCTTTCCAACAGTACGGTGGATATGGTATAATGTATTTGTCTTATTATGGACGCTTTTGGCTATGCCGATCGTTTATCTTGTATATCAATAAACCCTGAAGGGAGCCCTACCCATGATGAAACGATTTTCCGCTCTTCTGCTGGCGCTGATGCTCCTGGTGACCGCCGTGCCCGCCATGGCAGACACTCCCAAGCCCATCGAAACCATCCCTTATGAAGAGATCCCTGCCAGCTGGGACGGCCAGTACCATTATCTGCTCCTGTGTACCGACAGCTGGAAGGCGAATCCCAACAACCTGGGCAATACCGATGGCATCGTCATCGTTACGCTGGATACCCGCGCCCACCGCGTGATGCTGACCTCCATCATCCGCGACGCACTGGTGGTACGTCCCGATGGCGTCATCGGCCGCATCAACTACATTGCCAAGAATTACGGCCCCGAGGCCCTGTGCAAGGTGATCAGCCAGCACCTGAACGTGAAGCTGGAGGACTACATCCTCTTCGATTTCGGTCAGATCGCCCGCATTATCGACCATCTGGGCGGTGTGGATATCGAGGTCGATTCCTCTGAGGCCAGCTACCTGCGCCGCTATCCGCTGGAAAGCCACCAGACCAGCCCCGCCATGGGCCGTGCCGGCACCTACAAATTCTATGGCCGTGCGGCGGTGATCTATATGCGCATCCGCAAGGCCGGCGGCGGTGGAGACTTTATGCGCACCCAGCGCGTCCGCACAGTGCTTTCCACCCTGGCCGACCAGTGCCGCGACATCACCTATGAGCAGGCTGAGACCCTGCTGGACGCCATCACCGAAAACACGCTCCTCACCAACATGAATCCCGAGAAGCTCGTAGCCGCCATGGATCAGGCCTACAGCCTGCGGGACTGCACCATCGAGGAGCTGCGCCTCCCCCAGGATGACGCCGTTCACCCCATCAACTATGCCAACATGTCCGCTCAGGAGGTGGACTGGGCCATGTGCCGCGAGGATTTTGAAGAATATCTCACCAGCAGCTGGCTGGTCATGGATGAAGAGTAACAAAGGAGCAGACCTATGAAGTGTCCACAGTGCGGCCAATGGAACCGCGCCTCCCTGCCTCACTGCCAGAAGTGCGGAGCGCCCCTCGACCAGAGCGAGGCACAGCTCCCTTCCTGGAAGACCACCCTGCGTGACGACCAGAAGGGCAAGGAATACATCCGCGTCGATGAGGATGGCGATGCCAGCCCCACCCCCGACAGCCGCGACGCCCTGGCCAGGGAAATGGCGGAGCTGAAGCACCGCAAGTCCCAGGGCAGCCGTGTGCAGCGTGAAATGCGCCGCGAAAGTGCCGAGCGTGGCTCCGCGCCCTCCTCCATGACGATCCGTACCCATGCCAGCGTGGACACCTTCTGGAGCGTGGAGGACAATCCCCGCTCCACCGTGCGCATCAAGCGTGCCGGACAGAAGAACGATGAAGATACCAGCCGCACCCATCATGTCAATACTGCATGGCAGGACTCCCGCTCCTACGCCCCCCTCTGGGAGGAGCAGGAGATGTACGGCACATGGCAGCTGCCCCAGAACACCCAGTTTACCGGCAAGCTTCCCAGCCGTTCCCGGGGGCTGCGGCACATCGTGCGCATCCTCACGATCATCATCATGGTGTGTCTGCTGGGACTGACTGTATTCTTCGGCAACAATTACTTCAAGGATCGCTACGAAGCCGCAAAGGAGCTGAACAAGCCCTCCGTCACCGCTTCCATCAAGGATGATCTTGCGGCCCACACCATCCTTATCCCCGGGGAAGACGGCCAGCAGATCTACATCCGCGAGCTGCACACCTCCTACATTGTCACCGGCGGCTTCGCTACGGTGGAGGTTGCAGACCACATCTGGTACGACGAGATCACCGATTACGTGGGCGAGACCATGGATGTGACCCTCACGCCCTTTGTGAAGACATCCGGCGGCCAGCAAAAGCCCATGGATCTGATCACCTATCAGATCTCCATCCCGCTGAGCCCCATCACCATGAATTCCCCCGATGGTCTGCGCACGGAAGTCGCCACCGCCATGTACAGCATGAATTTCACCGTTCGCCCCGGCTCCACCGTGTACATCAACGATGAGGACGTATCCGACACCGTGGACTCCGAGGACGGTGATTTCACCTACAACGCTACCGTTCAGCCCATTGGCGATAACGACTTCGTGGTTCGCGTCCGCAGCCAGTACTGCCGCGAGAATTCCATGACCATCACCCTCTACCGTGAGCCCCAGGAGATCCCGCTGGATCTTTCTGCCGATACCTACTCCACAACCAACAGCAAGGCCATCGAGATCCGCGCCACCACCCTGCCCGGCGCCACCGTGGAGGTACTCTCCCCCCATAGCGACCTGAACGTCACCGAGCTGGACGTCACCGGCGCGTTCAGCTTCTATGCCGTCTTCGATCACTACGGCGACAACACCGTCACCATCACCGCGTCCTACCCCGGCAAAAAGACCTCCACCGTGGAATACAACATCTATTACATCCCCAACCAGGATGAATACACCCCCAAGGCCTGGCCGCTGAACGCCTCGGGCTATTCTGAGCTCCTGGCCAACAATGTGGCCCGAACCGAAAAGAACCAGATCTACGTCGCTGTGGGCACCATTGCCGAGATCGTCAGCGAAAAGCCCCAGATGGCCATCATGTATACCAGCGAGGATGGCAAGAGCCAGCCCGTCCTGCTGGAGAACTTCACCAAAACCACCTGGAAGCTCGGCGAATACTACCGCATCTATGGCGACGCCAACGGCACCTATTCCAGCATGCCGCGCCTTTCCGCCCGCTACACCTATTGGTAAGGAGGCCCTTATGGCACATTGTGACCTGCTCATCATCGGCTCCGGCCCTGCCGCCTGGAGCTGCGCCCTCACCGCCCGCCAGCGCGATCTGTCCGTCACCGTGGCGGCTGCCGAGTCCGCCACCGGCTGGCTGCAGAAGGCCGAGCGCATCGATAACTACCCGGGCATGCCCGCTGTTTCCGGCAAGGAGCTGCTGCGTGTTTTCCGCCAGCAGGCAGAGGACGCCGGCACGCAGGTGATCGGCAGCCTGGCCCGGCAGATCCAGCCTCTGGGCGATATCTACATGACCCTTTGCGGCAACGACATCATCGAGTCCCGTGCTGTCGTGCTTGCCATGGGCGCCGCCCGGCCCAAGCTGCTCCCCGGCGAGGAGGGGCTCATCGGCCAGGGCGTCAGCTGGTGCGGCACCTGCGACGGTATGTTCTACCGTGGCAAGGATGTGGCCGTGCTCTCCGCCTGGCACGGCGGCGTAGAGGAGGGCGAGTTCCTCTCCCGGCTGTGCGCCAAGGTGGACTACTATTCCATGGCAAGCCATGACCTTCCTGAGAATCCGCCCTTCACCCTTCACGCGGGCAAGCCCGGCGAACTGATCCGCCAGGACGGCAAGATCCTCGTCAAGACCGAAGCCTCCGCCGATGCGTACGACGGCGTGTTCATCTTCCGCCCCGCAGTCTCCCCCGCAACGCTCCTGCCCGGCCTTGCGCTGGAGGGCGCGTTCATTCCCGTCGACCGCCGCATGGCCACCAACCTGCCCCGTGTCTACGCCGCGGGCGACTGCACCGGTCAGCCTCTTCAGATTGCCAAAGCCGTAGGCGAAGGCAACATCGCCGCCATCTCCGCCGCCGAGGACCTTCGGTGACCAGAGGCGCTTCCTCTGGACTCCGCTTAAGGGTCTTCGACCCTTAAGAATCCCGTTTGGGAGAGCATGGGGACGGCGTTTCAGATGGGGGCACGGCGCGAATACGGTCGCGCCGCGACGCAGGACAGCCGCTTGTTGCGCTGTTTTCTTCCGCATTATGTATTTGCTCAGGAGGTCTTGAATGAAAAAGCTTCTTGTAATCCTTATATGCCTGATGTTTACCACGGCCGCTATGGCCGATCCCCTTATCCTGGGAGCCGACCTGGCAGGCATGGTCTGCTATCCCGAGGGCTGCGATGAATCCACCGCGGAGTATGTTTATCGGTATGCTTATCCCACCATCGACGGCGGGGATGAAGTCAGTCAGATGATCAACGAGTTCTATGCCTACATGGTGGAGGACGCCCTTGGCTTCGCCGCACCCATGGCCGCCGAGGAGATCTATGGCAGCGGCATTCAGGCCTATACCACCATCACCAGCGAGATCACCTGCAACAGCGATGACTTCTTTGCCGTGAAGGTGGTCAGCGAGTCCTTCCTGGGAGCGGCAGCGTCCAGCGTGGTTCGCGGGCACGTCTTTGCCCGCACCGGCGATAAGGCCGGAACCGTAGTCAGCCTGCCCTATCTGCTGGGCATCCTGGATGCTGATGAAACCGACTCCTGGCTGCTGGACAGGCAGACCGCCAAGGCTGACAACATGGTGCGTACCCTGGTGTGGGATGTCATTCAGGATCAGCTGTCCGATGGCTCCGTGGGCTATTATGACGACCTGACCTATGAGATCCTCGAGGGGAATTTCTATCCCGAGGAGGATTTCTACCTGGATGCCGATGGCAACCTGATCTTCTTCCTGCAGGAGGGCACCGTAGCGCCTGTTACCGAAGGCGTGCTGTACTTCCCCTTTACACTGGAGGAGCTGCTGGACGAGATCTGACGCATAGAAAAAGGAGGAGCGCCCGCTCCCCCTTATTTCTTTGTGAACACATCCAGCATATGGTGCGTCACGCCCACCATATCCGGGCGCTCACAGATCGCGAAATGGTATTTCAGGTACTGCTCGAAAAGTTCATCGTCCATGGCGTCAACCGTTTCTTGGATAAACTCTGTCGCCATGTCTGTTCCCACATAGTGCAGCCTCTCCACGTCGAAGCCGGCCATCAGGCTGTCGATATCCTCCCTGCGGTAGAGCTGAAACAGCTCCTCCGGGGTGGAGGTCAGCTTGAAGGTTTCCGGGTCGGTGAGCGCCTTGTAGCGGTCAAGCTTCAGCATACCCTTGCAGAAGCAGAACTGCACCACCGTTGCATCGTTGTTGCAATAAGCAACGCACACAACGCCGCCCCGCTTCGTTACGCGGATGGCTTCACTTAACGCCTGCTTCTGCTCCTCCACCGTGAAGAGGTGATACATGGGCCCCAGCAGCAGCGTCATATCGTAGGTTTCATCCGCAAAGGCGCTCAGGTCAAGGGCGGTTCCCTGCCGGATGGTGACGCATTCCCCCGGCTGCGTGTTCCGGCTGAACACATCGATGTTATGCTGGATCAGCTCCACCGCGTCCACCTGATACCCCCGCTGGGCCAGGCTATGGCTGTAACGGCCCGTACCCGCGCCGATCTCGATGATACGCGCACCGGGGCGAAGGTACTTCTCGATATACCGCATGGTGGTCAGGTATTCCACCATGCCGTGACGGGAACGCAGACGGCTGTCCTCGTCATAGTGGCTGTAGAAATTTGTCAGACACTCAAGCGTATTCACACTCCACCTCCGGCAATTGATTGTCACATGATACCACAAATCGCTTACCGTGTCAAAAAACAGTATAAGTACAAGAAATACCCCTGGAAGCAAGGTGGTGCAAGGCTTGACATCCCCTTTTTCAACAGTATAATAGAAGAATACACGAGAAAAAAACGTGTTCCCTGTCGAAAGGTCGGCAGGCAAGAAGCGGAGGCGTTTACGAATGCAGGAGATCAAAGTTACTCTTTCCACTGCCCTCAAGCAGAAGCCCCAGGACGAGTCCCAGCTGGGCTTTGGCCGCATCTTTACGGACCATATGTTCCTGATGAATTATGAGAAGGGCAAGGGCTGGTATGACCCGCGCATCGTGCCCTATGGCGATTTCTCCATGGATCCCGCCAGCATGGTGCTGCACTATGGTCAGGCCATCTTCGAAGGCACCAAGGCTTATCGCCGTGCCGATGGCGAGATCCAGCTGTTCCGTCCCCAGGCCAACATGGCCCGTATGTCCTCCAGCGCGCAGCGTATGTGCATGCCCGCCCTGGACGAGGAAATGGCGCTTGAAGGCCTGAAGAAGCTGATCGAGGTGGAGAAGGACTGGGTTCCCCATCAGGCAGGCACCAGCCTGTACATCCGCCCCACCATGATTTCCCTGGATGTGCAGCTTGGCGTGCACGCATCCAACACCTACCTGTTCTACATCATCCTCTCCCCCGTGGGCGCCTACTACAAGGAAGGCCTGAAGCCTGTGGGCATCTACGTTGAGGACAGCTATGTCCGCGCGGTGCGCGGCGGCGTGGGCTTCACCAAGTGCGCCGGTAACTATGCCGCCTCCATCCTGGCGGGTGAGGTCGCCGCTACCAAGGGGTATGCCCAGGTACTGTGGCTGGACGGTGTGGAGCAGCGCTACATCGAGGAAGTGGGCGCCATGAACATGATGTTCGCCTACGGCAAGAAGATCGTCACCCCTGCCCTCAATGGCTCCATCCTGCCCGGCATCACCCGCAACAGCGTGCTGACCCTGGCCACTCAGCTGGGCTACGAGGTCGAGGAGAAGAAGCTCGCCATCGACGAGGTCTTCGCTGATATCAAGTCCGGCAAGTGCACCGAGGCCTTCGGCACCGGCACTGCCGCCGTCATCTCCCCCGTGGGCGAGCTCTGCTGGAAGGACGAGAAGCTCACCGTGGGCGACGGCAACATCGGCCCTGTGGCCCAGAAGCTCTATGATACCCTGACCGGTATCCAGACGGGCAAGCTGGCTGATGAAAACAACTGGATCGTAAAACTGTGATGACCCGCTTACCCTGAGCGGGTGAGGAGGTTTCATGCTACGGGAAACCAATGTGCAGACCCTGCACTGGGCTGATAAAACCATGAGCGTGCTCAAAGCGCGGCAGCTGGAGGCCTGCGAAAGCAGACTGGCTTCCCTGCCGGACTTTGGGCTGTTCAACGGCTGTGACGCCAGCAACGTGGAAACGCTTTGGGCGTGCAGCTTTGAGGCCCAGGAGCAGCCCGTCCCCAGCGCTTTGCACGACCCGCGCAAGCTTCAGGCCAGTGTCCTTGCCACCCTGCCGGCCGAGGCGGCGCTCCTCTCCATGGAGGAGCACCACCTGCTGGATCGTCTGCTGGCCCTGGGCGGCGATGCGGAGCTTCTGGACTGGGAGGAGACCAGCGCTGCTGAAAGCCTTGCCCGCCGCCTGTGGTGCACGGTCAAGCGGCAGGACGACCGCATTTTCGTCCATCTCCCGCCGGAGCTGATCGTTCCGCTGCAGCTGATCACCTCGTCCACGGCCCACGAGGACATCCGTGAAAAGCTCTACCGTTACGACGCGACCATCCGCGGCCTGATGTACATCGGCGGTCTGCTCCACATATCCGAACCCCTTCGCCACCTGATGGTGGACGTACTGGAGGGCACCTACGCCGCCAGCCAGACGCTGGCCATGCGCTACATCCGCACCTCCTACGACTATACCTATGATCATATAGGTCAGATGCTCCTTTTACATCCCGGTCTTGCGGAGCCGGAGCATATGCTGCGCAAGCTGAAGATCCGGCCTGACATCCGCCTGGAGCTGGATGAGCATACCATGCTTGGGGCCATGAGCGGCCTGCTGCCCGAAGAGCGTCCCCTGTTTGAAATGATGTACGGACTGCTTGTCGGCTCCGTCCGGCCCGAGATCTCCGCCGAGGAAGCGGTAGAGGATCTGCGAATGCTGGCCAAACAGGGCGTCAGCCTGCACGAGATGAAAGACGTACTTGGAACCCTGTTGACTGTGCAACCCACGCAAGCCATGCTTGGCGGTGTGGAACAGCTATATATGATGACGCCGCGCTGGGGTACCATGCGGTCAGGAATGGTGCAATAACATGGCTTGCTACGAATGGAAAGTAACTCAAGCGGCGGAGGGGCAGCGGATCGATGCCTCTATCCGCCGCTTTTTGCCTGAGATCCCTCCTCATGTGCTGCGCGCGAGCTTCCAGCGGCGCGACGTCAAGCTGGACGGCAAACGAGTCAAGCCTGACGCCCGTGTCACGGAAGGCCAGCTGGTGCAGGTCTACTGCATGGAACCTGCCGCAGCCCCCGTGGAGGTCGTTTATGAAGATGAGGACGTGCTGCTCATCAACAAGCGAGCCGGCGTCAGCGTGGAGCCCGATGAAAAAGGCGGCGCATCATTGACGGAGCTGGCGCATAAATATATATTGGCACGCTCCCCCGGCGCGCAGCAGCCCCGCCCCTGCCACCGGCTGGATAACCAGACCTGCGGACTGATCCTCTTTGCAAAAAATGATCACGCCGAGGAGATCCTTCTCCGCGCCTTCCGGGATCGCACCATGGACAAGCGTTACATCTGTCTTGTCCGGGGCATGATGAAACCGCCCGCCGCCACCTGCAAGGCCTTCCTGCTCAAGGACGCCGAGGCTGCCCGCGTCACCATTCTGGATCATCCCGCTCCCGGCGCGCGTTCCATCGTCACCGCCTATGAAACGCTGGAGGCAGGCCCCATCAGCCGGCTGCGGGTGCACCTGCTCACCGGACGCACCCATCAGATCCGCGCTCACCTCGCCGCGCTGGGCCATCCCCTCCTGGGGGACGACGTTTATGGCGACCGGGCCTTCAACCGGGCCAATCATGCCCGGAGGCTCATGCTCTGCGCTGCCTCCCTCACCCTGGATACCGGTGGCGAGCTCCCCCGGCTGGACGGGAAGACCTTCACCATCGACTGCCCTTTTTAATTCGAGGTATTTATGGAAACCATCAAGCTTATCGCCATGGATATGGATGGCACGCTGCTGCTGGACGGCGGCAAGGGCATCCCGCCCGGGAATGTGGAGGCACTCCATGCCGCCCATGCAGCAGGCATACAGCTGGTGCTTTGCTCCGGCCGTATCCCGGACGATATGGGCTTCTACGCCCTTGACACCGGCGTACCCATGCACATTCTTGCCCTCAACGGCACCTGCACGTTGGACACGCCCCTGGGTGTCATCACAAACAGCGCCCACATTCCGGTCCAGGCCGCCCGGGACATCCTCCATATGCTTCAGGAATACCCCGTGGCATACGGTATCTTTTGCGATCACGATCTGCTCATCAGCATCCATCTGTCCGATGAGCAGCTGAAGGTCATCTTTGGCGCCAACGTTCTGCGGGAAGGCGGCCGTACCCGCATCACCTACCGCATTGAGGAAGCCGACGCGCTGATTCGGCAGGGTGTGAGCAAGTTCATGGTGTTCACCGATAATGATCCTGAACCCCTGCTCCAGGTGCGCAGCCGCATCGAAGCGGAAATCCCCGGTGTGGACGTATGCTCCAGCTGGTTCAACAATCTGGAGATCAACCCATCCGGCGCCAGCAAGGGTGTGGCGCTCACCGCGCTCGCCCGCCGGCTCGGCATTCCCATGAGTCAAGTCATGGCCATCGGCGATAATGATAACGACCTGCCCATGCTTGAAGCAGCCGGCGTGGCCGTCGCCATGGGCAACGCTTCTCCCCATGCCATTGCCGCCTCGGATTATCTCACCCTACCCAATCACGAATGCGGCGTGGCCGCTGCTATCCGCGCCATCGCGCTGGGAGAAAGCATTCCGGACGTAAGGAGGCTGCCATGAGTAAACTTCGTTCGACCCTGCACGAGTGGTTTGGCACCTGGATCTTCCGTCCCTTGCTGAAGCTTATGGCGCTTGTGCTTTTCCGGCCCAAGCGCACCTTCGTTTCTGAAAAGGCGAAGCGTGAAGCCTTCAAGGAACCAATGATCATGATCAGCAATCATGTGCATGGCATGGACGGCGCCATCATCCAGTCGCTGATGCCCTTCAGCCGTGTTTACAGCATCACCGCCAAGGATCTTGTGGAACGCACACGGCTGTATCACTGGTTCCTCAGCCACCTGCGCACGATCCCGGTGGATCGGAAGAACGTGAGCCTTTCCTGGCTGCGGGAAAGCCGCAAGCGTCTGCGTGAAGGCTACCACATCTACATCTGCCCCGAGGGCGATGTGAACCGTGCCAAGGTGATCCGTCCCTTCAAATCCGGCTTTGTGACGCTGGCCGCCTCCACAGGCGCGAAGGTCGTTCCCATCTATGTCAACGGCGAATATAACTATATTTTCGGCAAACGCTTCCGTTACATCGTTGGCGAACCTGTCGCCATGACGCCCCCGCCCGAGGGCCTTTCCGAACAGGAGATGACCCGCGAGGCCAACATGATGCACGATATCATTCTTGACCTGGAAAAGCAGCTCAACGGATTCGTCCGCACCGATGAATCCATCAACGCATAAAAAGAAGCGCGACTCGCACGAGCCGCGCCGTTTTTTATTCCACGCAATCCACCCTGCGCACCAGGCTGGCGGTATAAGGCATGAAATACTTGCCCCAGAAGCCTGCCGCTGTAGGATTCATCGTTTCGTAATCCACACCGAGGAGCTCCACGCCCTCCGCCTGCAGCGCGCACAGCACATGGTCCAGCAAAGCCTTGCTCACACCCGTCCCGCGCCACGCCGGCAAGCAGTATGCGCCGCATATGCTCAGCATGGCCGGGTAGGATGTGATGAAATTCTCGCCTTCATCCATTACCTCAATAAACGCGATAGGTGCATCCCCGCTCATCGCCGCGAACAGCCTTGAGTCACGATGCTTCACTTGCTCCAGCCAGCTTTGACGGCCTTCGTCCGTCCTTGCCATGAAGCACGGGCTCTGGCACAGATGGATATCCAACCCCCGACGAAGCTCGCGCACCATTTCCGCGCTTCCCGGCGGAAGCTCACGGTACGCCACACCCGGGACTGGCCTTGCATTCAGCGGCTCTACCTTTCGGATCGCATCAGCGCACCGTTGCCCGAAGCCATAGCGGAAGAATGCTTCTTTCGCTGACGCGTCATGCTCATACAGAGCAATGGCATGGTATGCCGCGCCTGCCCGCACCCACTTTTCCGCCGCTGCCTGGTACATTCGCTGCCAGACGCGCACAGAGTCGCCGCTATCCACACCATGAGCCTCCACCGGCGAGAACACGCCGACAAACCTGCTTTCATCCCGTGTTCCCCATGTGCCGAACATTCCTCTGAATGGGCCATAAGCGCACAAATAGCCCACCAGTCGGCCCTCATCCACCGCGGCTACGCCCAATCCGTTGGCGAGCTCGGTCATGTCCGGCACATCCACTGCCGGAAGCCCCTTCGCAGCAGAGGCTGAACCGAATTGTTTTTTTGCAATGCAAACCGCCTCTGCCACATGGCAGAGATCAAAATCAACAATATTCATGTAATTCCTCCACTTCATTATCGGAGGATTTATTTCACGTGTCTCCTCCCGTAACACATTTTCAAACAATAACGCCGCATGGCGATCGCCTCCTTTTCTTCTTTTGCCAATATTCTACCATACAAACGCCCCAATGCACAAGAAAAAGCAGCCTGATCACTCAGGCTGCCTTCTCATACAGGTACGCCACCCTACCGGGGCAGCATTCCTGATTTACTTGGAGTACTTGGGACGAGCGGTATAGGTGGTGTGGAGCAGCTCGTGAGCCTTGTGGCTGTTGGGCTTGCCCAGATACTCGTCATAGAGCTTCTTGATGGAGGGATTCTCGTGGCTCTTGCGCAGGGCCTTGCCGGCATCTTCACGATACAGGGCAGCGGCACGCAGGGCCTTGGGATCGCACTCCATGCGCTTGGCAGCGGAAACGATGGGCTGGCCGCCGCCGGTCACGCAGCCGCCGGGGCAGCCCATGACCTCGATGAAGTGATAGGTCTTCTCGCCAGCCTTGATGGCGTCCAGCAGCTTGGCAGCATTCGCGGTGCCATGAGCCACGGCCACGTTCAGGGTCACGTCGCCAACCTTCACAGAGGCTTCCTTCACACCTTCCACGCCGCGCACGGCATCGAACTCGACCTTTTCCAGGGTCTCGCCGGTGACCAGCTCATAAGCGGTACGCAGGGCAGCTTCCATAACGCCGCCGGTGGTGCCGAAGATGACGGAAGCGCCGGTGGACTCGCCCAGCATGTCGTCGAAGTCCTCGTCGGGCAGGTTCACGAAGTCGATGCCGGCTTCCTTGATCATCTTGGCCAGCTCACGGGTGGTGATGACGCAATCCACGTCAGCCAGACCGTTGACGCTCAGCTCAGGACGGGCAGCCTCGTACTTCTTGGCGGTGCAGGGCATCACGGAAACAACAGCGATGTCCTTGGGATCGATGCCAGCCTTCTCGGCATAGTAGCTCTTGATCATGGCGCCTTCCATCTCGTGGGGAGACTTGCAGGAAGACAGGTTGGGGATGAACTCGGGATAGTAGTGCTCGCAGAACTTGATCCAGCCGGGAGAGCAGGAGGTGATCATGGGCAGCACGCCACCGTTGTTCAGGCGGCCCAGCAGCTCAGTGCCTTCCTCCATGATGGTCAGGTCAGCGGCCCAGTCGGTATCGAACACCTTGTCGAAGCCCAGACGGCGCAGAGCAGCAGCCATCTTGCCGGTGACCAGGGAGCCGATCTCCATGCCGAACTCCTCGCCCAGGGCGGCGCGGACGGCGGGAGCGGGCTGCACGACCACATGCTTCTTGGGGTCGGCCAGCAGATCCCACACCTGCTTGGTGCCATCCTTCTCATACAGAGCGCCAACGGGGCAGGCAGCGATGCACTGGCCGCAGTTGATGCAGCTCATCTCAGCCAGCTTCATGTTCCAGGGAGACTCAACGGAGGTCATGAAGCCACGGTTCACGGGGCCGATGACGCCCACAGCCTGGGTGTTGTTGCAGGCAGCGATGCAGCGGCGGCACAGCACGCACTTGTTGTTGTCGCGCACGATGGAGGGGGACAGGTCGTCGATCTCGTGCTTGTTCATGGCGCCGGCAAAGCGGTCGCCGTCCTCCACGCCCAGCTCGTTGCACAGGGTCTGCAGCTCGCACTTCTGGTTACGGGGGCAGGTCAGGCAGCGCTTGTCGTGGTTGGAGAGCAGCAGCTCCAGGTTGGTCTTGCGAGCCTGACGGATCGCGGGGGTGTTGGTCTTCACGACCATGTTGGGGGTCACGGGCAGGACGCAGGCAGCCTGCAGGGCGCGGGCGCCGGTATCCACCACGCACAGACGGCAGGCGCCGATCTGGTTGATGTCCTTCAGATAGCAGAGGGTGGGAATGTTGATACCAGCCTTCTTCGCGGCTTCCAGAACCGTCGTGCCAGCGGGAACTTCAACACTCACGCCGTCAATCGTCAGTTGAATCAGCTGTTCCATTGTTATGTCCTCCTTTGCACGATTAGTTCTTGATGATCGCGCCGAAGCGGCACTTCTCGATGCAAGCGCCACACTTGAGGCACTTGGTGGTGTCGATCACGTGCTGTTCCTTCACCGAGCCGGTGATGGCGCCGGCGGGGCAGACCTTGGAGCACAGGGTGCAGCCGCGGCACTTGTCGGTGATGACGTAGTTCAGCAGCTTCTGGCAGTGGTGAGCGGGGCAGCGCTTCTCCTTGATGTGAGCCTCGTACTCCTCGCGGAAGTACTTCAGGGTGGAGAGCACGGGGTTGGGAGCGGTCTGGCCCAGGCCGCACAGAGCGGTGGCCTTGATGTTCTCAGCCAGGGCTTCCAGCTTCTCGATGTCGCCTTCCTCGCCCTTGCCCTCGGTGATGCGCTCCAGGATCTCCAGCATGCGGCGGGTGCCGACGCGGCAGGGAGTGCACTTGCCGCAGCTCTCGTCCACGGTGAAGTCCAGGAAGAAGCGGGCGATGTCAACCATGCAGTTGTCTTCGTCCATAACGATCATGCCGCCGGAGCCCATCATGGAGCCGATGGAGGTCAGGGAGTCATAGTCGATGGCGATGTCCAGGTGCTCAGCGGGGATGCAGCCGCCGGAGGGGCCGCCGGTCTGCACGGCCTTGAACTTCTTGCCGTTGGGGATGCCGCCGCCGATGTCATAGATCACGGTGCGCAGGGAGGTACCCATGGGGATCTCCACCAGGCCGGTGTTGTTGATCTTGCCGCCCAGGGCGAACACCTTGGTGCCGCTGTTGCCGGCGGTGCCGATGCTCTTGAACCAGTCAGCGCCGTTGTTGATGATCAGCGGGATGTTGGCATAGGTCTCAACGTTGTTGATGTTGGAGGGCTTGTCAAACAGGCCGCGCACAGCGGGGAACGGAGGCTTGGGGGTGGGCTCGCCGCGCATGCCCTCGATGGAGTGCATCAGAGCGGTTTCCTCGCCGCACACGAAGGCGCCGGCGCCCAGACGGATGTGCATATCGAAGTCGAAGCCGCTGCCGAAGATGTTCTTGCCCAGCAGGCCGTACTCACGGGCCTGGTCGATGGCGGTCTGCAGACGGCCAACGGCGATGGGATACTCAGCACGGACGTACACATAGCCCTCGGTGGCGCCGATGGCGTAGCCGCCGATGGCCATGGCCTCGATCACGGAGTGGGGATCGCCTTCCAGGATGGAACGATCCATGAACGCGCCGGGGTCGCCCTCGTCAGCGTTGCAGATGATATACTTCTGGTCAGCCTTGCTGGCAGCGGCAAACTGCCACTTACGGCCGGTGGGAAAGCCAGCGCCGCCGCGGCCGCGCAGGCCGGAATCCAGCACGACCTTGGTGACCTCTTCGGGGGTCATCTCGGTCAGAGCCTTAGCCAGGGCCTTGTAGCCGTCGAAGGCGATGTACTCGTCGATGTTCTCGGGGTCGATGACGCCGCAGTTACGCAGGGCCAGACGCTTCTGCTGCTTGTAGAAGCCGACCTCGTCCAGGGACTTCTGAACGGTGCTCTCCTTGGTGGCATGGTCAACATACACCAGGTGCTGCACCTT